>JBARBG010000160.1:0-119210 GCA_049792815.1 Steroidobacteraceae bacterium
AGGTACGGCCATGCGAAAACACGTACAACGAGTCGAAGGTCAGGGCTTGCTCAGATTCTCCGAGCGTCAGTACACGACGCTGCAATGCATCCCGGTAGTAGCCGAAATAGGCCAGCATCAGTAGGCCGTTCTGGGCAAGGGCCGTGACCGCCAGCAATAACGACACAGACTCATGTTCCAGCAGCGCCCAGAACAGTGCGCACACCGAAGTTGGCATTACCACGCACAGCGCGGCCGGGGCGAATACGCCAGTCAATATGAAGGCGCCTGTGATCAGTTGAATCAGCATCGCAACGCTCATCAGGCCGGAGTGCACAAAGGAACCCATCAGCTCAGCGGCAATCGGTTCATGGCCTGTCGGCATTGTCCAAAGGCCGAAGAATAGGTAATTGGCGCCGTTGAGCAACATCCAGACGCCAAAAATGATGCGACCGGCCAGCACTATGTGCTGCATGCCAGGACTCGCCGCGGCCTTCACAGCGCCATCCGCGCCAATGGGCAGCGGCTTCGCGTGCAGCGTAAACATCGCGCGATAGCAGCCGAAGAAGGCCACAGAGAGAAAAATATTGCTAACAAGAACTTTTCCGCCGGCGACCATCGATCCGATGTGGTAGTGCGAAAGTGGTGCATCCCACCAGAATACGTTGAACACGACTGTCATGCACACGAGAAGCATGAGCGGAGTGTAGAAGCCGAACAGGACGGCAATACCGGTCAGCAGCTCCACGGCTTTCACGGCATCAAACAGGTGGCTGTGCAGAAATGCAAACAGCGTCTCATGCTGCAAAGGAATAGTGGTGAAATATCCCGGCTGCGGAAATATATGAACAAAATGCTCAAGACCCATCGGAATCATCCAGGCCGCGTACCAAAGTCGTACGGTCCACGTTACGTATTTCATCCGATTCCCCCTTGCTTCTTTAGATCTCGTACTGCGATTTGATGCCGCAGGAGAACTTTAGCTTTAGCCAACCATTCAAGGCTAATGCCACGTGGCCGCAGTTACCAGAGATTTATGTCTACCGAACCGCCATCCTGCAGCGCGCGCTGATCTTCTCGGGCCTATTCAACCTCCCGATTCCGGTTCCCATTCTTGACATGTGTGCGCGGCTGGAAGTGGGGCGGCTCGAAACTGGCAGCTCGAACTTTTGCACCTGCAACTCAACCTAGGCGCCTGCTCGAACGCCTCAGGTCTTTTCGCAACGCCTATCAGTCGAACCGAAACCGCCTTTCTATGTCCAATTTCCACGACCCCAGTCTAGGGCATCTGCCCGGTATTAATGCTTGCCGTTAATAAGGCGGCCGCGTGAGGCAGCACAGCATCCGCATCAACCAACAGTGGCGGATTTGCTTCTGAGGAGGACACTGGAATGGCTGCAAAGAGGCGTCGCCCCGTTCACCCGGGGGACATCCTGCGTCACGACTTCATGGAACCCTTGAAGCTGACGGCGTACAGGGTGGCGAAGGATCTGGGCGTGTCCGCTCCCACGGTCAATGAGATCGTGCGTCGAGGCAAGTCGGTCACGGCGGAGATGGCCCTGCGACTCGCGCGATATTTCGGCACGAGCGCGCAGCTTTGGCTGAATCTGCAGACCCAGTACGACCTTGAGGTGGCAAGCCGGAAGACTGGGAAAAAGATTGCAAAGACAATTCAACCGGCTGTGCTGCCAAGCCCTGCGCCGGCAGACCAGGCGGCCTAGGAGTTCGCCAATGGGGTCGGTGAGTGGGGTGGATGGGGGAACTCGGTGCCCTCTAATCTTGTTCCAACAATGCCTTGCGCACGACTTTTGATTCCGAGCCTGGCCTCGATCGAGCTTGTGACACTCATGAGTCGCGGGCTGCTATATCTGCCAGTTCTCGCGAATCGTGTCAGCCATCGAGGCCCACTGCGCGCTTGCCTCGTCCAACTTGGTCGCCATCTTCCAAACGGCTGCGGCGAGCTGTTGTGCATCGGAGGCCTGCATCAATGCCAGCTGGCAATCGCTGACAGCCGCGATCAGTTCGTGGGCGAGTCCGCATAGTTGGGCGCTCGGGAGTTCCTGCGGCGCCGTGGCCGCGGGCTTCTCCGCAAAGGCAACGATATTCATCGTGTTACCCCTGATCGCCTTGCATGCAACCCGTGTGCGAACAGTCGCTACGCTAGAACCCCAAGATGTCGGACGCGTGACGATCAGGCGGATCGTAACCGTCAATCGACTGAGCAATTGACAGTCCGGCACCTGCCTCTTAGTCTTCGCCGCATTTGAAAACGTTTGCATCAGGGGAAATCATGGGTCTGTTGCGTGGCATGCCACTGGTCTTGTACCTGGGGTTGGTTTGCGGCTCGGGTGGTGCTGGGGCGGCAGCGCTGCCGGATGTCGAGGTCAACGCGCGCGCCGATGCGCTGCTGGCGAAGCTGACTCTCGAGGAGAAGATCGCGCTCATGGCCGGCGGCAGCACCTTCGGCACGGCGCCCATCGCGCGCTTGGGCATTCCGGCGTTGAGCTTTTCGGACGGTCCCAATGGCGTGCGCTCCAATGATGAGGCCGCGGCCACGGTGTTTCCCACCGGATCGGCGCTGGCCGCGACCTGGGATCCGCAGGTGGTGCAGGGGGTGGGTGCCGCCATCGGCCGCGAGGCCCGCGCGCTTGGCGTACAGGTCATGCTCGGTCCGAACGTCAATATCCAGCGCTCGCCGCTCGGCGGCCGCAACTTCGAGGCTTACTCCGAGGACCCGTTTCTGGCCGGCACCACCGGCATTGCCTTCGTGCAGGGCGTGCAATCGCAGGGTGTGGGTACCTCGGTCAAGCATTTTGTGGCCAACGAGCAGGAACTGAACCGTCTGACCGGCACTTCCAATGTGGATGAGCGCACCTTGCGCGAGATCTACTTGCGTCCGTTCGAAATGATAGTCGCGGCCGCCCAGCCGTGGACGGTCATGGCCTCCTACAACCGCCTGAATGGCACGTACATGACGGAGAATCCGCTCATCGGCCGGATATTGAAGGGCGAATGGGGCTTCGGTGGGCTGCTGATGTCGGATTGGGGAGCGGTGCATGTCACGGCCCCCGCCGCGAACGCGGGCACCGACCTGGAAATGCCGGGGCCGCCCAAATTCTTCGGTCCGCCTCTGCTGGCGGCGGTTCGCGCCGGCGCCGTGAGCCAGGCAGTGATCGATGATGCCGCACGCAGGATGCTGCGGACCATCGTGCGTTCGGGCGTGATGGATCGGGGGGCGCGGCCACGCGGTGAGCTGCGCAGCGCGCGCAACCACGAGGCCGCGTTGGCCGCCGCGCGCGAATCGGTCACTTTGCTCAAGAACGACGGCCTGCTGCCGTTGTCGGCCACACAGGTTCATACTCTGGCCGTCATCGGGCCCAACGCCGATGTCCCGCTGTACGAGGGCGGCGGCAGCGCCAGCGTGATACCGGGCGTCAGCGCGACACCGCTCGAGGCCGTCAGGGCGCTCGCACCAGGAGTCCGGATACTTTATTCGCGCGGGGTCGACAACGATGAGGTGCCGCCACCCATCGACCCAAGGTTGCTCAGCACCGGCATCGATCGCCGTCACCACGGCCTCACCTTTGGCTACTTCAACAATGCGGAATTCAAGGGCCCACCGGTGCGGCAGGGTACGGCTGCGTATTTCGATGCGACCATGCTGGCCAGCAAACTGGGCCAGATGTCCGCGCGCCTTGAGGGGTACCTGTGGCCGCAGCAAACCGGCACCTATCAGTTCAGTCTGAGCCAGATCGGCAGCGGACGGTTGTGCATCGATGACCAGGAACTCATTGCCCCCGAGCACAGTACGGCGCCTGGGACGCAGGGCATCTTTGACGCAAAGGCGCGCCTGGCCAGCATCCCGCTCGTGGCCGGCCGGCATTACCATCTGCGCATTGAATACGTGAGTCGGCCCACGTCATTTCATTCATTGCACGTGGGCATGCGCGCGCCGGTGGACGGGATTGAGGCCGCGGTGGCGGCGGCACGCGCGGCCGAGGCCGCGGTGGTATTCGTCGGTTCCGCGCGCGGTTCGGAGACCGAGGGCCGCGACCGTGCCTCCATGGCACTGCCCGGGCAGCAGGACGAACTGGTGCAGGCCGTTCTGCGTGCCAATCCGCGCACCATCATCGTGCTGCAGGCGGGCGCGCCTTACGCGCTGCCCTGGGCGGACCAGGCGCCGGCCATACTGCAGGCCTGGCTCAATGGCGAGGCCGGACCCGAGGCGCTCGCCGAAGTGCTGTTCGGCGCGGTCAATCCATCCGGCAAGCTGCCGGTGACCTTTCCGCGGCGTCTCATCGACAACCCGGCCTATCTTTATTACAGCACCGGCCTCGACGCCGATTACGGCGAGGGTGTGTTCGTGGGCTACCGGTACTACGACACCAAGGGAATCGCGCCGCTCTTTGCCTTCGGGCACGGCCTTTCCTACACCACGTTCTCCTATCACGATCTTGTGGTTCCGGCGCGAGCGGTACGCGGGCAGCCCCTGACGGTGTCAGTGGCAGTCACCAACAGCGGTGCGCGCGCCGGTACTGAAACCGTGCAGCTGTACGTGGGGGATGCGGCCACGCGCGTGGTGGTTCGACCGCAGAAGGAGTTGAAGGCTTTCCGCAGGGTAAGCCTCAAGCCCGGCGAGACGAGCACCCTCAGTTTCACGCTGCTGCCGCGGGATTTTCAGTACTACGACGCAATGGCCCACCATTGGGCCGATACGCTGGGCAGCCACCGGATCAGCGTCGGCTCCTCCTCGGACGACCTGCGCGCGGGCCAGGATTTCGAGCTGGCGGCGCAGTAGACTCGCGGATCACCAGACGCGTGGGCAACACCACCTCGCGTGCCACGTCGCGCCCTGCGAGCTGGTCGAGCAGTTGCTGCGCGGCGCGATGGCCGAGTTCCTGGCGCGGGATGTTCACGGTAGTGAGCGGCGGGTTGTAGAACTCGGCCAGGTTCTGATCATCGAAGCCGACGATCGAGACATCCACCGGCACTGACAGTCCCAGCTTGTGCGCGGCGCGGATGGCACCGTAGGCCATCTCGTCGTTGCCGCACAGCACCGCCGTGGGTGGTTGCGCGAGGCCCATGAGATGCCGCATGCCGGCGGCGCCTGAACCGATCGTGAAATCCCCGGTTTGTATGAGTTCTGCGGGCGCCGACAGTCCCGCGGCGGTGAGTGCTGTACGGTAGCCTTCAAGGCGGCGAAGCGCGCTGGGCACCCGCCGCAGACCACTGATATGGGCAATGCGGCGGTGGCCCAGTGCGATCAGGTGCCGAACCGCTTCCATGGCGCCGGCGTGATGGTCGGTAGTGACGACGGGAACCGTGGCGCCCGCCAATCGCTCCAGCACCGTCACCAGGGGCGGTAGCTGCCGGCCGCCCGAGGCGTAGGCCGCCGGGGCGGCACCCGTGAGCAGGATGATGCCGTCCGCCCGGCCGCTCGCCACCTGATCGAAAAAATGCTGTTCACGCTCCGGGTCGCCGTCGCTGTTGCCAAAGAGCAGCGCGAACTGCGAGTTGCGGGTCACTTCCTCGGCGCCGGCAAAGATCTCCAGGAAAAAGGGACTCAGGTTCGGTGCGACGAACAGGATGGCCTGGGCCAATCCCTGCCGCAGCCCGCGCGCCAGCAGGTTCGGCCGGTAACCCAGCTTTTCCACCGCGCCCATGACGCGCTCGCGGGTCTTCGGCCGCAGCAGGTGCGGGCGTGACAGGGCGCGCGACACCGTTGCGATCGACAGGCCCAGTTCGCGCGCGACGTCCTTGATGGTTGCGGGCGCGGTGAGCGCAAACTCTCGTTTTGCCATGGCGGTGAGGGTGCCATGCGGCCTGCATTCGGTACAATGCCCGATGTCCCGAAAACTTCGCTCAATCCTAGCGGGCTCGCTGCTGCTCGCGGTGGGTCATGTCGGCGCTGCAGGGCAACCGGCCGATGGCGAGGGCGCCTACTACACCCACGTGTATCACGATCTGTTCGTCGAGCGTCTGGCGCGCAGTCCGGATGAGGTGCACGCGAAAATCCAGCACGCCTTTAGTCAGCTCTTTCACGGCGATGGTCAGGAGCAGCGCCTCTACTTCGAGACCGGTGCCAACGCCGCTGGCACGCTCGCCTATATCACTGACTGGGCGAACAACGATGCGCGCACCGAGGGCATGAGCTACGGCATGATGATTGCCGTGCAACTGGACAAGAAGCGCGAGTTCGACGCGCTGTGGAACTGGTCCAGGACCTACATGCTCATCACCGATCTGAAGGATCCTTCGGTGGGTTACTTTGCCTGGTCGATGAATACGGACGGCACACCCCGTTCGACGGGCGCTGCACCCGACGGGGAGGAATATTACGTGATGGCGCTGTATTTCGCGGCGCATCGTTGGGGCAATGGCCGGGGCATCTACAACTACCAGCGCGAGGCCGAGCGGATCCTGCGTGGCATGCGTCATCACCCAGTGCTGACGGCAACTCCGCCGTTTCGCATCCACCCCGGTGATACCCCGTTCGTTGCGCCCGACACGCCCTGGCCGAGCCCGAACAACCGCCGGGCAATGGCCGATGCCGCCCGGGAGGGCCGGTCATGGCCACCGCCGCGTCCGAACCGAACCTCGCAACCGGTGACGGTGGGTCCGATGGTGGATGAAGCCCATACGATGATCCGCTTCGTGCCGGACACCGGCGTGGCAGGCACGGATGCGTCCTATCATCTGCCCGCGTTTTATGAATTATGGGCGCGCTGGGGTCCCATGGAAGATCGCGCCTTCTGGGCCGCGGCGGCGGCGGTGAGCCGCGAGCTTTTCGTTCGCGTCACGGGCCCGCAAACCGGTCTGTCGCCTGATCGCAGCAATGTCGACATGTCGCCCCTCAACGGCCGGGATGGCCAGCCCGTTCAGTTCGGTTACGACAGCTGGCGTACGGTCAGCAACTGGTCAGTGGACTACAGCTGGTGGCACAAGGATCCGCAGGAGCCGGTGCTCAGTGAACGCGTGCAGAGATTCCTGTCTGCTCAGGGCATTCACAGCTTCGCTGACCGCTATACGCTTGACGGGCAGCCGCTGTCGATGCGCCATTCTCCCGGCATGGTTGCAACGGCGGCGGTAGCAAGCCTGGCCGCGGCGCCCGGCGCAATCCCCAAGGCGTTTCTGCAGGAACTGTGGGACATGCCGGTGCCCGCGGGTGAGCAGCGTTATTTTGATGGCATGCTCTACCTGATGAGCATGATGCATCTGGGCGGGGAGTTTCGCGTCATCCAGTAGGCGGTGCGGCGAGGTGCCGGGCCAGAAAGGCGCGCACTATTGCGTTGTATTCCTGTGGATTGTCGAGGTTCGGCATGTGGCCGGCCGCGGCGATGACGGCACTCTCGGCGTTGGGCAGCCGGCGCGCCAGCGCTTTGGCCGCGGCGGCGCGGCTGCGACTCTCGTGATCACCATGGATTATGAGCGTCGGCGTCTGCAGCGACTCCAAGGCAACCGCAGTGGTAATGGCTGCGACCGCAGACGGACCAGCAAGCAGATCCCGGCCCGGATAGCGTGTAATCATGGCGCTCAGCATGGCCTGCGCATGTTGATTGGTGGTTTGTAATTGGGTCAGCGCATGCCGCTGCCACTCGTGGCGGAAGGCCTCCATGCCCTGGGCCTGGGCGAGCTCGCGAAAGTGCGCCAGCGGCACTTCGCTGCGAGTCGTCTCGAAATTCGGCGGTCCATCCAGCACCAGGCAGGTCACCGCGGCCGGCATCGCTAGCGCAAACGCCACGGCGGCGCGAGCCCCTTGTGACATGCCGACCAGTGCCACGCGCTCAAGACCCAGCAGGCCGCGCAGTGCGCACAGGTCTGCGACATCCTCTTGCTGGGAGGGGCGACCCGCCGAGAGCCCAAAGCCGCGGCGATCGGGACGGATCATGCGAAACTGATCACGCAGCGACTGCGCCTGCAGATCCCACATCTGCAGGTCCAGCGCCCAGCCATGCAGCCACAGCACCGCGGGGCCGTCACCTTCATCGCGAAAACGCAGTTGAACACCGTTGCGTGTGAAATATCGATCCTGCATCAGCGCTGCGCTTCAAAGGTTTTCGATATCCGAAAATACCGAACTCGGTTACGACGCTTGACCATTCATCCTGCCACGGTTCAGTATGTTTCCAATTGCGAAGTATCCTTTCGATATTCGAAAAATCCAATTCAACGAACATGGCGCGGCCATCCTGAAGGCGCGCCGACCCTGGGATTGATTTGTCAACGTGCAAAGTCGCAGCACCTGGGTCCGGGCCCGGTGCGATGGTGCGGCGCGAGAAATCCGGTAATGAGAAGAGGGGTCATGGTCACAAAACTTCGAACTTGGGTTCCGGTCCTGGCGGCAGTGCCGGGTATGTTCCTCATAACCTCGCCGGCGCGGGCACAGAGCCAGACAAGCCAGGCGGCGGATGCATCCCAGGAACTGCAGGAGGTCGTGGTCACGGCCCGCAAGCGTGACGAGACCCTGCATGATGTGCCGGCGACGGTCGACGCATTCACCCAGCAGACCATCGCGTCGGCCGGCATCGAGGCGCCGCGCGACTTCGTCGCCATGGTGCCGAACATGACCCTGGTGGAGGTGCAGAACGTCGGCAATTCCTTCATCACCATCCGCGGTATCTCCCAGGCGCGCAACAGCGAGCCTTCAGTGGCCGTACTGGTCGACGGGGTGCTGGAAACCAATCCCTACGAATTTGACCAGGAACTGACCGATATCAAGCAGATCGAGGTCCTCAAGGGTCCGCAGGGCGCTTTGTATGGCCGTGACGCCATCGCCGGCGCCATCATCATTCAAACCTCGGACCTTGCCGATCACTTTGAAGGCACCGGCAAACTGGGTGTGGGCAATGGGGTCTCCGAAAAGGCGCAGGTGGCGGTCAGTGGTCCGATCGATGCCGCCGGTACGCTCAAGTACCGCGCCTCGCTCAATTACTACAATACCGACGGTTATTTGGAAAACACCTACCTGGATCGCAAGGCCGATCCCTACAAGGATTATTCAGGCCGCCTGCGGCTGCAGTGGAAGCCAGGCGATGAGTGGACCGCGGATCTGCGGCTGTTCCGCGATCATGTGGATACCACGGCCTACTACTACGTCATTCCGCGCAACAACGAGGCGAATGTATTCAGCAGCTTCAGCACGCCGGCCAACGCCAATGACGTGAACAGCCCCATCCAGAACAATAATCTGGGTACGGATCGCCGCGACATCACCGACGTGGCGTTGAAGCTGGATGACGCCCACGCGTTCGGCACCTTCACTTCGGTCACGGATTTCAATCGCACCAAGGAAATCGATACCGGGGATGCCTACGACTTCCGGCCCATCAACACCTCGATTGCCTACAACTATTTCTTTGCGGGCATTCCGGCGGCGCTTGGCGGGCCGTTGGATGAGAGCCAGAGCCAGTTCATCGACGAGCGCACCTACAGCGAGGAGCTGCGCTTCACCGCGGCGAAGATGGGCGGCCTTTCGTTGATTGGCGGGGCCTATTTCGTGCACACGGAGCGCTTCATTTCCACCGGCAATCTGGTCGACCGGGGTGAGGGCGTTCCGCCCGTCTACCAGACGCCGCTGGTTGATCCCAGCAATCCCTTCGCCACCAATACCAATGTCACCTTCCTGGCGGACTCGCAGAACAACAATGCCTGGGCGCTGTTCGCCGACGCCAACTACGAATTCAACGCGCAATGGGAGTTCGACGCCGCGATCCGCTACGATCAGGACAAGCGCCAGAACACCACTGACACGCCGGCGCAGTTCCTGCCCGATCCGACCGCCACCACCGGTGAAGTACGCACGCATACCTGGAGTGAGCCGGAGCCCAAGGGCACGCTGCGCTACAAGCCTGATGAGAACCTGACTCTATATGGTGGCTGGAGCCAAGGCTTCCGCAGTGGCGGCTTTAACCAGACCGGCGTGGGCGCCATCGCCGCGTCCGAGCATCAATACGGCGTGCATGACCTGTTCAACGCCGAAACCGCCGACACCTGGGAAGTGGGCGCCAAGAGCGAGTTCCTGGAGCGGCGCATGAGCGCGAATCTGTCGCTGTTCGAGACCACCGACCACAATGGCTATTTCTTCTTCTACGACGCGATCACCTCCACCCAGAACCTGGGCAACCTCGATGCCAAGTACAAGGGCGCGGAGCTCGAGCTGACGGCCAAGGCGAGCGAATACGTGGACCTATACGCCAACTTCGGCGTCACCGATGGCGTGATCACTCACATGGAGGATCCCACCGTCGTGGGCAGGCGGCCGCCGCTTCTGACCAAGGACACCATCAATTCGGGCATCCAGTATCACCAGCCCATCGCCGACGGTCTGGTCGGCAGCGTGCGCGTGGACTACAACTTCATAGGACGCACCTGGTGGGATCCGTACAACGTCACCGCACGCGACCCGGTGAACCTGTTCGACCTGCGCGCCGGCCTTGAGGGGTCGCACTGGACGGTCACGGCGTGGTCAAAGAACCTGACCAACACGCGCTACAACGCCGAATTCTCCGCCGGCGGCTTTCTGTGGCGGGCCGAGCCGCGCCGCTACGGAGTCGACTTCACGTTCAAGTTCTAGGCGATGACCCGCTGAGAGCCCCCCTTTGATTCTTGCCTGCGCCGTTCAGGGCCGCGGCGACTGATTCGTGGACTTCTTCACTTCCAGCCGGTCGTAGTCCTTGTAGCGATACACCACAATGGAGACCACCCAGGCAACGACGAATATGGCGATGATGATGAATCCGAGATTGTTGAAGTTACTGTTCAACTGTCTGATGACCGTCCAGAACGGTCCGGACAGCTGCATCTGCTGCATCAGAAGTCCGAGTGCTTCGATGCCACCGATCAGTATGGCGATCACCACCGATACCAGCGTTATCGTCATGTTGTAGAACAGCTTGCGAATCGGCTTCACGTAGGCCCAGTCGTAGGCCCCCAGCATCAGAATGCCATCCGTCGTGTCGATCAAAGACATACCGGCGGCAAACAGCGCGGGAAACGCCATGATCGACCAGATCGATATGCCCTTGGCGGCCTGGGTAGCTGAGATGCCGAGCACCGCGACTTCCGTGGCCGTATCAAAGCCAAGTCCGAACAGGAAGCCGAGCGGGAACATGTGCCAGCTCTTGCGGATGAGTGCGAACAGGGGTCGAAACAACCGCGACGCAAACCCGCGCTTGTTCAGCAGCAGGTCGAAATCGTCCTCGACGAACTCACCGCCATGGCGCACATGCCGGAAGGTCTTCCACACGGAAAAGAAGATCAGCAGGTTCATTACCGCGATCGCAAACAGGAACAACGCAGACACTGATGTGCTGATGATGCCGCCCATGCTCTTCGCCTGATCGAAGTGCAAGGCCGTGGCGGTCAGCGCAATGCCTGCGGCCGCCAGGATCACCACGGTTGCGTGACCCATGGCAAAGAAGAAACCCACGGTCACCGGGCGCTTGCCCTCCTGCATCAGCTTGCGGGTGACGTTGTCGATGGCTGCGATATGGTCCGCATCCACGGCGTGCCGCAGGCCGAAGCCGTAGGCCAGAAGGCCAGTGCCGAGTAAGACCGGTTGCTGACGAAAGGTGAGGAACGCCCAGGCCCACACCAGGACGTTGATGACCAGCAATAGCGCGTAGACGGCCGCGATCGAATGGCGCAGCGGCCTCATCCGACGGTCGAAGAAGTAACGGATCAGGCCAAGCATTGCGTGGTTCGAAAACCGCTCATTCAACCGGCAGGTTGTACTGTATACACGATGAATCAGGCGGCCGGCCTCGCCGGGGCGGCCGGTTACCGTTACGCGTAACGTTCGGTAACGTGCTTAAACCCTCTTAGCGGGGGCCGCCGTGGACCATGCAGCCACAGTAACGCGGGACCGACTCCTTAAGCCGCCGTATCCGCCGGGGCGGGCGCCAGGACCTCATCGAACAGCAACAGGCGGCCGGCGTTGGCAATGCCGATGAAGGTGCTGACGTTGTGCAGCAGCGCCGCGATGATCGGCGCCTCGAGGCCGAGCACCCCGGCTCCCGAGAGGACGATGAGGCCGAAGGTGAAGGACAGGCCGATGGCGACATTGGCGTAGATGGTGCGCCGGCAGCGCCTGCTCAAGCGGATGCAGGTGCCGAGGCGCCGCAGATCATTGCTCATCAGGGCGAGGTCCGCGGATGCGAAGGCGACATCAGCTCCCTGCGTCCCCATCGCCACGCCGACGGCGCCGGCACGCAGCGCCAGCGAGTCATTGATGCCGTCACCGACCACCATGGGCCGGTGGCCGAGCTTGATCTCGTGCATGACCCGATCCATTTTCTGCTCGGGCAGCATCTCAGCCCACACTTCGTCGATGCCCACTTCGGTGGCGACCTGGCGGGCCACCGCCGTGCGATCACCGGTCAGCAGCACCATGTGCTCGATGCCCAGCCCCTTGAGGTCCTGTACGGCGATGGAGGCGCTGCCGCGCAGCTGATCCAGGAACAGCAGCCAGCCCAGGAACTTGCCGTTGAGGCTCACGCCGGCCACCGGACCGTTATGACTCGGAGACGGCGGGGCGCTCACGCCCAGACGCTCGAAGAGGTCGACCCGTCCCAGTGCGGCCAGTTGCCCTGCTGACTGTGCGGTCACGCCAAAGCCGCCCAGTTCGCGTGCATCCTGAACCGGCAGCCGCTCGGCCTCGGGCAGGGCCGCGGCCGCGGCGCGGCTCAGGGGATGATTGCTGCCGGCGCCGAGACTTGCGGCCAGGCGCCGCAAGGTGGCCACATCCACTCCGGGCATCGGGCGCAACTCGGACAGGCGCAGGTCACCGGTGGTGAGGGTGCCGGTCTTGTCAAAGACCACCGAGGAGACATCCGCCAGGTGTTCAAGAAATCCCGAGCCCTTGATCAGGATGCCATGGCGTGCCGCGACTGCGATGGCGGCCACCGCGGTCGCCGGCGCCGCGAGCACCAGGGCACAGGGACAGGAGGCCACGAGCACCGCGAGCATGGCCGGCACATTGGCCGTGATCAGCCAGGTGCCGCCGGCCACCAGCAGGACCAGCGCCATGTACTGCCCGGCGTAGCGATCCAGCAGTCGCGTCACGGGCGGCTTGGCATTTTCAGCCTCGCGCATGAGGGTGATGATGCGCCCGACCGTACTCTCCTCGCCGACGCGGTTGAGCTCGACCTCGAGCAAGCCGTCGACGTTCATGGCGCCGGCCAGTACCGGGTCACCCACGTGGACTTCCACCGGCACCGACTCGCCGGTCAGTGACGCCAGGTCCAAACTGGAGCTGCCTTTGCGCACGATGCCGTCAGCCGGAACGCGCTCGCCGGCGCGCAGCTCGATGCGATCCCCGACGCGCAGCTGGACGCTGGAGACCATTTCGGTGCTGCCATCGGGTAACAGCCGCCGCGTGTCCACTTCGGTCAGCCGGCTCAAGGCCCGCACGGCCTCCTGTGAGCCCAGCATGCTGCGCTCTTCGAGCACGTGGCCAACGGTCATGATGATGGGCAGCAGCGCCGCGGTCATGAGATCCCCGGTGGCCCAGGCGGCGATCAGCGCCAGTGCCACCAGTCGATCCGTGATGCCGTGCAGACTCGGATGCCGCAGGCTGGCCCAGGCTTCGACGAACACCGGCACGGCCACCAGCGCGGCGGAGGCGCCGGCCACCAGTTCCGCGACACCGGCCTGGGCCGGGAACAGATACTTCATGGCGGCCGCCACGATCAGCAGGCACAGCGCCACCAGCGCCAGGGTGAGGCGCAACCCGAGCACCAGGCGCTCGGCGCGTTCCAGCAGCACCGTTCGCCCGGGTGGCGGGCCGGCCAGTGTCATCTCAGGAGCGGTACTCATTTCTCAGTCTTCCCCGACAGCAAGATGCGGGCGCCGCCCTGCGGATCAACCAGGGTCGCGGAACCCACCTTGTTCATGATATCAGCGACCTTCGCCCGATATTCGCGCAGCAGCAGGCTGCTGCGGGTGGCAGGCGTGACCTCATGCTCGAGCGCCACTATGGCCGCGGTATTGACGTTTGCGCTGCTGGTGAATTCCAGCGCGCGGGCCTGGGCGTCCGCCAGCAGCTGATCGCGCAGGCGACTGGCTTCCTGCCGGCGCCGTTCGGCCTCGGTACGGGCCATCGCGACCCCGCGATCCGCGGTCTGGGTCGCAACCAGCACGGCATCGAAGGCCGACTTCGCCTGGGGCGGCAGCCAGGCCGTCATATCGATGCGTTCGATTTCAACGCCCAGCGGCGCACCGCCGTCCGCGAGCCCGCGCAGTCTTGCGTTCATGTCCTGGGTGAGCGCGCCGCGCACCGCACCGCTCAATGCCTGCGCGGCCGGGTTGCCCCCCTCGGTTTGGGCGGCCTGCACCACCAGAAAGTCATTGAGGTTGCGCGCAGCCGTGACATGCACGGTGGTCGCACGGAACAGCCGGTCCAGGGCCGGGCCGACATGTGACTGGGCGAGGGCGTAGCTGATCGGATCCGTGATGCGATAGATCAGGGTGGCGTTCAACAGCACCACATTGCCATCGCCGGTGAGGTACGCCGACACATTCTGCGGTATGGCCTGGGATGTGGGGAAAGGTCCGATCAGTCCCTGGGCCACCTCGCTGGCCGGCGTCAAGGTCGCAACCTCCTGGGTCAGCAGCCGCTCGGGTCCGGGCAGCAACTCGGTTTGCTCAATGGGTCGCGGCCAGGCCACCAGCAGCCCAGCCTCCTGCGCGCGCACGATGCGCCCGAAGCGCATCACCACCACCTGGCTGTCGGAGGCGATTTCGCGAACATTTCCGGTGAGCCACAGGATGAGCAGCAGCGCGCCCGCGACATACACCGTGCGAAAGCCTATCGCCACCGATTGGGCGATGGGTCCCGGAGGTGGCGGCGGCGGGGGACCGATCGGATCAGCCGATTCAGGTTCCGTTGGCGCGTGAAACTCGCTCACGGTGTCTTCCTGGCTCCGGCGGCAGGGGCTGCGGAGCCGGTACCCGGGGGACCTTCGACCAGGATTCGAAAGGGCGCGGCATCGGTGCGCAGGACCAGGCTGGTATTGCGTCCGATGACCTGGTTCAGCGCATCCAGCGAGCGCAGGGTGTTGTACAGCCCCGGGTCGCTCTCATAGGCCTTGGCGTAGATGCGGGCAGCGGCCTGCTGTGCATCGGCCTCGGTGCGCGCAGCCTGCTCGCGGGCCTGGGCGACCACTTCGCGGGCGTCGCGATCGGCGTCGGCGCGGATGGCGGCCGCCTGGCGCAGGCCCTCGGCGGTGCGCTCGGCGGCCACCGTTTCGCGCTCGGCGCGCATTCGGGCCACGGTGGCGGCGAGGGTTTCATCCGGCAGGGTCATGCGCTCCACGCCCACCTGGCGGATCTCGATGCCGTACACCTGCAATACACGCGGTGCGATCTGATCATGCAGCTGGCGTTCGAAGGCATCGAGGCGGACCTTGGTGGCGTCGGTATTCACCAGGTCCGTCAGATCGAAATTGCTGGCCGTGATATGCAGGGCGGCGCTGACGAAAGTGCGCAGCTGGCGGGCCGCCTCATCGGGCTGGTTACGCACCGAGCGCAGGAACTGACGCACATGGTCCGGATCGTCCGGTACCTGCCAGGCGACATAGGACTGGACCAGCACGCGCAGGCTGTCGCGCGTCCCCACATCCTGCAGGCCCGTGGAGGTGGTACGCAGGCGCAGGTCGATGAGAATGGTGCTTTCAAAGGGTGCGGGGAGTTTCCAGGCGAGGCCCGGCTCGGTGACGACGCGCACGGGATTGCCGAAGCGCGTGATGACACCGGCTTCACCTGCCGGGACCATCACGATGCACGCGGCGGCGATCGCTGCCAGCAGTATCAGGCCCGCGATTCCGATACGCAGCATCGACCCGTAGTCATGATCGTGATCGTCGTTGTCGTGGTGTGAAAACATTTAGTGTGACTCGATGGATGACGGGTGACGGCCGCTCAGGGCGGGACGTCGGGAGGAATCGCCGGCACACTTGGCGCGGCGACCGAGGCGGGCGATCCGACGCCGAGGTCGGTGGGATTGGGGGTCATCGGACGCGTGGTTCCCGCGGGCGAACGCAAATCAAAGATCGGACCCGGCGCGGATCCAAGGCGGTGGTCGATCAGTATCAGGGGCTTTCCGGCAAGTGCGGCCGTAAGGTCGGTGATCGAGCGTTCCAGCAGGAAGGCCGCGCCGCCATCAGTGTGGGCGCGGCGCTCGGCGTCAAATTTGTAGGCGACCGAGTTGGCGACCGTGACGTTCTCGACGGCCCCGGCATTGGCCGAGGTGGTGAGCTGGTGCGCCTCCTGCTGGGCCACTCCCGCGACACGTTCGGCCCGACCGCGCTCATCAAAGATACTGGCCCGGGCATTGATCTCGGCGGCCTGCACCGCGTGGTAGGCGCTGGCGGCTCCCGCGGGCGGATGTATCTCCTCGATCAGCACCGAGAGGATTTCAATGCCGGCCTGATGCGAATTCATGTCGGCCGCCAGCGCGTCGCGCAGCGTGGCCGCGACGTTATCGCGCCGCTCGCCCAGCACCGCCAGCAGGGTGCGTGAGTTGAAATAGCGCAGGACGATGCGGCTGCCGGCCTGCTCGATGAGGGTTGCAGGGTCGGCCACCGAGTAGACGGATTGCCGCGCGGCCTCATCATTCAGGCCGACGCGGTACAGCACGCTGATCTCGGTGCTGACACTCTGAAAGCCCTGCTGACCGGATCCCGGGCTTGGCACCAGGTAATTGGCCTGTCCGGCATGGGCACTCTCCCAGAGCCGGTTCAGGCTGGCCGGTGGCGTGTCTTCGGCGCCCACCGACTCGACGCTGTCGGGACCTGACTCATCCACGCCCACGTGAACCGAATGAATCGTCCCGTATTCAACCGGTCGCAGCCGTCCCAGCGGCCAGGGCAAGAGCAGATGCAGGCCGGGTCCGTACACGGCAATGGGGGCGCCGAAGCGCTCGTAGATGCCGCGCTGTCCCAGCTCGATGAGCTTCAGCCCCGTCAATCCCCAGCACAGCAGCGCGGTACCCAGCAGGGTCGGGAGCACCGCACGGCTGAGAAAGGACAGCGCCCAGCTGCGAGCGAAATCCAGGCCCAGATGGCTGCGCATCAGGGCTGCGGGCGAGCGCGGTCCGCCGGTGATGACGCCGGCCAGGATGCTGTCGGTCACGGCCCTGGCATTGGCCGCGGCAGGGGCCGGCAGAAACAGGCGCGCCAGCGCCCGCAGCGCCAGCTCCACGGCAATCAGTACCGGCACAATGGCGAGCGGCCACCGCACCCAGTGCGCCCAGCTCAGCTGCGCGGCGCGCGCCAGTTCGCTGCAGGCGACCGCCCCGAGCAGCACCGTCGTCAGCAGCAGCAGGCGCCGCAATGTCGGTGCCTCGGGCAATTGCGGCTCGGGAAAATCTGCCATGACGCGCTCGGCCACCAGTGAGGTGAAGGCGAGTGCGAACATCAATGCGGCGGCAATGTTGGCCGCGGTGGCATCAGCCGCTACCGGCGTCGTCGGCCAGAGGACTCTTAGCAGTATGTAAATGAGTATGGCGCCGAGCGGCGCGATGCCGGCCTGACCCAGGCGCGCCGCGATACCGGGATGGTGAAGAATGGCGCGCCAGCCCGCGGGCGCCGCGACGACCCGCCCGCTCTCGAGCGCCACGGATTCGTTGAAACGGGCCGTCGTTAGGGCGAATGTGCCAGT
The DNA here is from genome assembly GCA_049792815.1 of Steroidobacteraceae bacterium. Taxonomy (GTDB): domain Bacteria; phylum Pseudomonadota; class Gammaproteobacteria; order Steroidobacterales; family Steroidobacteraceae; genus DAIDKA01. The sequence goes on from JBARBG010000160.1 coordinate 17,638, forward strand.
GAGTGCGCTGAGCGACAGCAGCAGTGCCGCCAGCGCAGCGCCCGCCGCGCCGCCGCTGATCAGCTCCTGCGCCAGCGCCCGCAGCGGCGCGGCCACACCGGCCGGCAGCGCAGCCGCCAACAGCACCGCCGCAAGGGCCAGCGCCACAGCCGTGTACAGAACCGAAAGCCTGCGGATGAGTCGGTGGGATCTGGGAAAGACTGGTTCGCCCGGCTTCGCCCGATCGGTCTCGGATTTGTCCATAGGTGTCGTTATCGTAGGGTCAAACGCGCGGGCAGCGTTGCCGAAGCCTATACTAACGCAAAGATTGGGGTCGTGCAGCTTGTGACCGACGGTCATTATCGAGTGAAAGTGGCGTTGGCATTGGGCATCGTCGCCATCGGCGTCGTGGTGCTGGCCCGCGCCCATCTGCGCACCGATCGGCTGCAGCAGCGACTGCTTGCTGCGTTACCCGATGCGGTCGCGGCCGATCCATCACTGGTGCGATTCGCCGTCGATCAGGCGCGGCCGCTGTATACCCAGCACTGCGCGGCGTGCCATGGAGCCGACCTGCATGGCAACCCGCAGATCGGCGCCCCGGATCTGACTGACGATGTGTGGCTTTACGGTGACGGCAGTCTCTATGACATCGAGCGCACCATCCTGTATGGCGCCCGCGCCGGTGTCAGCAATTCACACGACGAGGCGGAGATGCCGGCCTTTGGCTTGCGGGGCGTGCTGACCGATGCGCAGGTTCGCAGCGTGGTGCAGTACCTGCTGCAGCTTAGCGGACGTCCCTACCAGGTCGAGGCGGCCAACGATGGCCGCGCGCTGTACTACGGTGTGGCCAACTGCGGTGATTGTCATGGCCCGGACGCGCGTGGCAATAATGATTATGGCGCGCCGGATCTGACGCGCAATGTCTGGAACAATGGCGGTGATCCACAGTCCCTGTACACGAGCATCTATGCGGGGCGGCACCGCATCATGCCGGCCTGGCGCGGCACGCTGAGCCTGGAACAGATCCGCGCGCTGGCGACTTATGTGTACGCGGTTTCACATTCGCACGGAGCGCCTGAGGCGGCGCCGGGCGCAACCTCGTGAACCTGCGACACCCGTTGCTGCTGCCCGCGGCCGCCATCATCATCGGCCTCATTCTCGCGGGTGCGGGGCTGTTCCGCGCGGCGCCGCTGCCCCTGGCCGTCGTGCCGCCGGGCTATGTGGCACTCGTCAATCAGAAGGGACTGCTGATGAGCGATTACATCGCTCAGACGCAGGTTGAGACCTCGCGGAGCTTTGCCGAATCGACCCCCGCCGAACGCAGCAAAGTCCTGCGCGAAATGATCGACGAGGAGCTGCTGGTGCAGCGCGCCCTGGTGCTGGATCTGCCCGAGACCACCAATGAGGTGCGCGGGAGCCTGGTGTCAGCCGTGAATGCGCAGGTGGCGGCACCGGTCCTGGCCTATGTACCCACCGATGCGGAACTGCGCGCCTACTATGAGAAGTACCGCCAGAACTACACCGGCCCGGGTTCGATGACTCTGCACGATCTGGTGCTGCACATCGGCGGCTTTGAAAATGCCGATCAAAGCCCGACTCAGGCCCAGGCCGATGCCACCGAAGCGGTCTACCAGTTGCGCTCCGGCGCATCGCTGGCCTATGTCATGGAGCATTTCGGGTTCGTGAATTCAGGGCGCATGGACGACACCGACCAGCTGGATTTCGCGGTCAAGCTGCACCTGGGGGACAAGCTCTACAAAATCGCCGCGCAGATGCGCGATGGCGAGGTGTCAGAGCCGATCCAGGATGCCGATGGCATGCATATCCTGGTGATGGTGCGCCATGAATTTCCCAAGGTGGTGGATTTCGGCGCGGTCCGCGACCGGGTCTATCTGGATTTCAGGACTGCCGCAAGCAGCCGCGCCACCCAGGAAAACCTCAACCTGCTGCGCAGCCAGGCGCAGATTCTGCTGGCCCCGGGACTGACAGAGTGAAGCGCCTGGCATGGCTGGCGCTGTGCTGGCTGGCACCAGGGGCTGGATCTGCGCTCGCGGCGGGCCACAGTGTCAGCTACTCGACGTGGATCGTCTCCGACAATCTGGTCACCATGCGCCTGGCATTACCGGTGAGTGAGGCGCGCCGCCTGCTGGGTGTCGCGGTTCCGGTGCTGACGACGGACCGGCTGAAGGACTACGTGCTCGAGCATGTCACGGTGTCGTCCGCGGGCGGCGCATGTCCGGCCATCGATCAGGGCTATGACCTGGGTCGGGTTGATCCACTGGCCGTGGGACCTGATCTGTATGGCTTCGAAGTCGTTTATCGCTGCACTGATCCTGGACAGGTGGTGCTGCGCGATACGGTGCTGTTCGCGAACGTGCCCGACCACGTCGACTTTGCGCGTATCCGCACTCACGGCCAGGTGGTTGAGCAACTATTCACGGCCGGACGGCAGCAGCTGTCCCTGCCGGACGCAGGCGCGCCGCCCGCCGCGGGAATGGGCGCCTATCTGCGCATCGGGCTGCTGCATGTTCTTAACAGTCCCGATCGCTGGTGCGTGCTGCTCGCCGCGCTGCTGCTGGTGGGGCGTTGGGTCGACGTGGGCGGCATCATCCTGGCCCTGGCCGGGGGCTACCTGTTGTCCCTGGCGCTGTCTGCTTCAGGCTGGGTTTTGCCGCGCGTGAATGCGGTCGAGGCCTTCGTGGGTCTGCTGGTCGCGCTGCTGGGTGCCGTGCTCGCGCTGCGCGATGGGCAGCACCGCCGGGTGGCCATATTGGCTTGGGCAAGCCTGCTGGGGCTGCTGGCCCTCGCTTCATTCTTCGGGCACGCGCCGTCGGCGGTGCCGCTGCTGCTCGGCGGCGCACTCATGTTTGCCGGTGTCATGGTGGTGGCAGATCAGGTCAAGGGCCGGGCCTGGTGGGGGCTGATTGGGCTCTTTGCGCTGCTCGACGGCGTCGTCATGTCCGCAGGGCTGCCGCCGGCACAGCTGCCGCAACGATTGTTGGTGGCGGTCATGCTGGGATTCAATGCGGGAGCGTGGCTCGTTGAGTCGCTGCTGGTGGCAATGTTCGCCGCGATCTTGTTGGCCGTGCGCGCGCCGCACGCAGTGGCAGCCAGGGCATGGCTCGGAAACCTCGCAGCCGCGGGCCTGAGCGGCGTGGGCACGTTCTGGCTCGTCAGTCGCCTTTGGGTGTGAGATTTGCTTCGCGTGGATTATAGAAATATATGTTAACTTATTGATATATATGAATTCAAATCCACCCGCCGATCGTCGGCCGCTCAAGACGCGCTCCACCGCATGGGCCCAATATCTGGCCAGCGTGCTGGTCCGTGCCGGTGCCTCACCCAACGCCATCTCGGTCACCAGCATCGTGTTTGCGGCGCTCGGCGCCTGGCTGCTGGTGGGCTTTGCAAGCCCGTGGACGCTCGTGGGTGCCGCGCTGTGCATTCAGCTGCGGCTGCTGTGCAATATGCTCGATGGCATGGTGGCGATCGAGGGCGGTCGCAAGTCGGCAACTGGCGCGCTCTACAATGAAATCCCCGACCGCATCGGCGACTCGCTGTTGATCGTGGCCGTGGGTTACGCGGCGGGGTGGCTGACTCTCGGCTGGTACGGTGCGCTCGCTGCGGCAGTTACGGCCTACATTCGTGTGTTGGGCGGTGCGCTGGGACAGGCGCAGGATTTCAGGGGACCCATGGCCAAACCGCACCGCATGTTCGTGGCGACGATTGGCTGCCTTCTCGGCGCCATCGAGCAGGCGAAGCTCGGATCCCATTGGGCACTGACCGCTGCGATATGGCTTGTCGCCGTGGGCGCGACCATCACCTGCGGCACCCGGACCTGGGCGATCGCGCAGCGCCTGCAGTCCCGGTAGCGGCGTGCGTCCCTCGGCTTTCCTGCTCGTCGGTCTGGTTCGGCTCCTGGTCGGCGCGTATCCGCGCTGGGCAGGCAGCGAGCCAGCGACGATGCAGCGGCTGTATTTCGCGAATCATTCGAGCCACATCGACACGCTGGCGCTATGGTCGGCGCTGCCCGTCGGTTTGCGCTCACGCACCCGGCCGGTCGCCGCACGCGATTACTGGGGCAGGGGTTTCAAACATTACATTGCGACCCGTGTGTTGCGCGCCGTGCTCATCGACCGGGCCCGCGAGGATCGCAGCACCGATCCGCTCGAGCCGCTGATTGCGGCGCTGCACGGCGGGGATTCTCTGATCATCTTTCCAGAAGGCACTCGCGGTCGTGAGCCGACGCCGGCTGCCTTCAAGAGCGGGCTGTATCGCCTGGCGCAGCAGTTCCCGGCGGTGCAACTGGTCCCGGTGTACCTGGAGAACCTGCATCGCAGCATGCCCAAGGGCGCACTGCTGCCCATTCCCATTACCTGTACCGTGCGGTTCGGTTCGCCAATGGCGCTGAGCGAGAATGAGTCGAAGGAGGACTTCCTGGCGCGCGCCCGCGCGGAAGTCATCAAGCTGGCCGGCAGCATCGCAGGATGACATGACTGCTCAACAAAAAGCCCTGTGGCTGTTTGGCGCCGTGGTCGCGCTGCTGCTGGTGGCCTCCACGGCCGGCGCCATACTCAAGAGCCGGGCCAAGTCCGAAAGCGGCCGCGCCGTGGTCGGCAATCTGGTTGCGCGCGTGAATGCCTGGTGGGTGATGGTGGCGTTCCTGGCGGTGGCTTTCGCGCTGGGGCAAAACGCCATGCTGATCATGTTCGGGTTTGCGTCTTTCTTCGCGCTGCGTGAATTCATCACCCTGACGCCGACGCAGCGTGGGGACTACGGACCGCTGTTGCTGGCGTTCTATGTGCTGGTACCGCTGCAATATGCGTTGATCGGGTTCAATCAATATGGAACCTACGCCATCTGCATACCCGTCTACGCCTTCCTGCTGTTGCCCGCCGCCGCTGCGTTCGCGGGGGACACCAAGGATTTCCTGACGCGCTCGGCCAAGATCCAATGGGGTGTGATGATCACGGTGTACTGCATCAGCTATGCGCCGGCGCTGATGCTGCTTGATATCCCCGGCTACCGGGGTTCTGATTCGCTGCTGGTCTTCTACCTGCTGTTCATCGTGCAGTTGAGCGATGTCATGCAGTATGTGTTCGGAAAACTGTTCGGCAGGACCCGGCTGGCGCCACAGGTGAGCCCGTCGAAGACGGTCGAAGGCCTGGTGGGCGGGGGGCTCACTGCGACGGCGGTGGGTGGGGCCCTGTGGTGGATCACGCCCTTCACCTGGCAACAGTCGCTGCTCATGTCCTTCCTCATCGTGATCATGGGGTTTCTGGGCGGACTGACGCTGTCGGCCGTGAAACGCAGCCTTGGCGCCAAGGACTGGGGCGTCATGATCGAGGGCCATGGCGGCATGCTGGACCGGCTCGATTCGGTGAGCTTCGCCGCGCCGGTATTCTTTCATGTGACGCGCTATTTCTTCACCTGAGTTGCAGAACTTTGGCGTGACTGCGCGGTCCACCGGGCGGGGGGGACAAGAATGCGTGCAGCGACGCCAAGCGGGCTTGCGTGAAATACTGGCCACTGGTCTGGACCGCGCTATGGCGCCGGCCGGCCGAAGCCATCCTGATATGGCTGGCCGTGACGGTCTCGTTCGCCTTGTTCGGTCTCATGGTCGGCCTGCATGCCACCTACGACCAACTCATTGACAATTCCAGACTGGATCGGCTGTACGTGGACGCGCGCTTTCCCAGTGCCAGTCCCACTGGAATCCTGCTGCCGTTCGCCCTGCGCGATACGATCACGCGTATCGAGGGCGTCTCCGCCGCAAGCGCGGTCTACGGGGTGAATGGCTACTACCGGGATCCCCATGTGCGCGTATCGGTCGGTGCGGTGGACGAACATATGCGCTCGGCGTGGCCTGAATTGCCGCTCACCCCTGCTCAGTGGGATCAACTGTTTGCGACACCGGACGGCGTGTTCATCTCCCGCAGCCGGGCAGCGGCGCTGGGCCTCAAGGCCGGTGACCCGCTGCCTGTGATCACGTCGGCCGTTTTCACGCCGCCAGGTTTGGGGGCACGTGCCGACGGGGCAACGGCCTGGCAGTTTCAGGTGCTTGGGGTCATACCGGACATGGTTCCGGCCTGGGGATCGGGGATTCTGGGCAACCTGAGCTACGTGGATAATTCCCGCCCGGCGAATTCGCGAGGCTATGCATGGGAATATCGTGTAGCCGTGCGCGATGGGACTCAGGCAAACGAGATCGCCGTTCGCATCGACCGGGCAACGACCAACTCGGGCACGCCGACGCTGACCATTCCCGAGAAGATCGCCGAGATCGACGCCGTCAATTCAGGAGTTTCCGTGGCCGCCAAGACCTGGCCGGTCGCTGGCGCGGGCATTTTCATGATCCTGCTGCTGACGGCCAATGGGCTTGCACAGTCGGTACGCGAACGAACGCCCGAATTCGCCGTACTGAGGACTGTTGGATATCGTCAAGCGACGCTCATGGGTCTGGTGTTCGCCGAGGCTGCCATACCCTGCGTGGCCGGCGCCGCACTCGGCATGGGTCTGGCCGTGTTCATGAGCCGGTTGCCCATCCACTATCTGCCCGACGATCTGAAATCACTGCCCAAACCGACGCTGTCGCTCGCCGTGCTGTCGGTGTCGCTTGGCTGCGCACTGCTGCTGGCGCTCGGGGGCGCCGCGATTCCGATGCGCCGACTGCGGCATCTGAGCGTCACTGACACCTTGGCGGGGCGCTGAGCATGCAGATGCTGACCCAGACCCTGGTTCTCACACGCCTGGCCTTGCTGGGTATCGCGCAGCGCAAGTGGTCAGCGCTGGTGCTCGTCGGCAGCGTGGCGTGCGTGATCGGGGTACTGCTCTCCATGCTCTCGGTCACGGCCGGCATGTTGCATGCCTATCGATCCGGAGAGGATCCGCAGCAGGCCGTTGTGTCCGAGCCGATAAATTCCGGGCTGCACATCTCCACAAACGACATGGGTACCATCCTCGACGCGCCCGGTATCGCCAGGAGTGCGGACGGACATCCACTGGCTGAGGGCGAGGCTCAGATGTGGGTGCCGCCGACGGGAGCCTATGTCATCGGCTCGCCGAACCTGCGCGGTATCGGGTCCGCCGGGTTCGCGCTGCACCCGCATCTGAAGCTCATCGAGGGTCGGCGGTTTCATTCCGGTCGCCACGAAGTCATGCTGGGCGTGGCCGCCGCGCGCGCCTTTCAGTTACGGTTGGGCGATGTGATCCTGCTGGCCGGCGGTCCGTGGTCCATTGTCGGAATGTTCACGGATGACGGGAGCATGCTTGAAAGCGAGATTCTGAGCGATACCGATACCCTGATCGCGGACGGGCAGACCAACGGCTACGGCAGCGTGCTGGTGAAACTCGAGACGCCCGCGGCATTCGACGGTTTCGCGCACTGGATCGCGACCAATCCCAATCTGACAGTCACCGCGGAGCGACAGTCGGACTACACCGAGCGCACCGCCAACAGGAACTCCGCCTTCTTTGCCGCACTGGCCTACGCCGTGGCCGCCATGATGGCGCTCGGGGCCCTGTTCGGCACCGTGAAACTGATGTACTCCGCGGTGAGTGTTCGCACCCGCGAGCTTGCGACACTGCGGGCGATCGGCTACCGGCCCCTGCCGGTTGCCTTGTCCGTGTTGGTCGAAACTCTGATCCTGGCCCTCATCGGTGCGCTGGCAGGAGCGGGCGCTGCGTGGCTGCTGTTCAATGGCAATCATGTGGTGCAGGCGCGCAAAGTATTTGATCTGGCGGTTTCGCCGCGCCTGGTTGGCCTCGGCATCGCCTGGGCCCTCACTCTCGCGGTTCTCGGCGGCCTTCCGCCCGCCATCCGGGCGGCGCGGCGCTCCGTCACCGATGCGCTACGGGCGGTGTGAACGCCAATAAGCTACATTAGCCTGCGTTGCCGGTGTGGCGGGGGCGAAACATGTCCGGGCACATGGATTTTCATCTGGGCTCCGTGGCGGATGCGATTCGCGACACCACCGCGCGCTTTGCAGCCGACCGCATCGCGCCGATTGCCGCACAGATTGATGCCACCAATACTTTTCCCCGCCACCTGTGGCCAGAGATGGGCGCGCTGGGGCTGCATGGCATCACCGTCAAGGAGGAATTCGGCGGCCTGGGACTGGGCTATCTCGAGCATGTCGTGGTCATGGAGGAGGTCTCGCGCGCCTCGGCTTCCGTTGGCCTCTCCTATGGCGCCCATTCAAACCTGTGCATCAACCAGATCAGCCGTTGGGGCAGTGATGAACAGCGGCTGCAGTACCTGCCGCAACTGATCTGCGGCGAGCATGTCGGGTCGCTCGCCATGTCCGAGGCGCACGCCGGTTCGGATGTGCTGTCGATGAAACTCAAGGCGGTGAAGACCGGCGACCGCTATGTTCTCAACGGCACCAAGTTCTGGATCACCAATGCGCCGCACGCGGATGTCCTGGTGGTCTACGCCAAGACCGATGACAGTCACGTCACCACCTTTCTGATCGAGAAGGGGCTCAAGGGTTTCTCGGTTTCGCAGAAGCTGGACAAGCTGGGCATGCGCGGCTCCGACACCGCCGAGCTGGTCTTCCAGGATTGTGAAGTCGACGCCCGGAATGTGCTGGGCCCCGTCGGTGGCGGCGCCGCCGTGCTGATGTCGGGCCTGGACTATGAACGCGCGGTGCTGGCGGCCGGACCGATTGGCATCATGCAGGCCTGTCTTGATGTCGTGCTGCCCTTCGTGCGCGAGCGCCACCAGTTCGGCAAGCCCATCGGCTCATTTCAGCTCATGCAGGCCAAGATTGCCGACATGTATGTGGCCCTGAACTCGGCGCGCGCCTATGTCTATGCCGTGGCGCGCTCCTGTGATGCCGGCAGGACGACGCGCTTCGACGCGGCCGGCGCCATCCTGCTGGCCAGTGAAAACGCGGTGCGGGTCTCGCTGGAGGCGATCCAGGCGCTCGGCGGCGCGGGCTATACCAAGGAATGGCCGGTCGAGCGCTTCCTGCGCGATGCCAAACTTTATGATATCGGCGCGGGTACCAATGAGATCCGCCGCTTCCTCATCGGGCGCGAGCTGATTGGCCTATGACTGACGCCGCGACCAACGCCGAGCACAATCGCGCCCTTGCCGCGCAATTGCGCGCCCACCTCGCAATCGCCGCGCTGGGCGGCAGCCCGCAGGCGCGTGAACGGCATGTCAGTCGCGGCAAACTGCTGGTGCGCGACCGGGTGCATGCCTTGCTGGATCCGGGATCACCGTTCCTGGAGATCGGCGCCCTGGCGGCCCACGGCATGTACGCCAACGAAGCGCCGGGTGCCGGCCTCGTTGCGGGTGTCGGACGCGTCAGCGGTCGCCTGACGCTCATCGTCGCCAATGATCCGACCGTAAAAGGCGGCGCCTATTTTCCCATGACGGTCAAGAAGCACCTGCGCGGCCAGGAGATCGCGCTCGAGAACCGCCTGCCGTGCATCTACCTGGTCGACAGTGGCGGTGCCAACCTGCCATACCAGGCGGAGGTGTTTCCGGACCGCGACCACTTCGGGCGCATTTTCTACAACCAGGCGCAGATGTCGGCGCTCGGCATCCCGCAAATCGCCTGCGTCATGGGTTCGTGCACGGCAGGGGGTGCCTATGTTCCGGCGATGTCCGATGAGGCGGTGATCGTGCGCAACCAGGGCACGATATTTCTGGCCGGCCCACCGCTGGTCAAGGCGGCCACCGGCGAGGTCATCGCGGCCGAGGAACTGGGTGGCGCGGACACCCATGCCCGCAGGTCCGGTGTCGTGGACTACGTCGCCGAAAATGACGAACACGCCTTAGGCATCGTGCGCGACATCATTGCGCGTCTCAACTCGACCTCCCGTTCCGACCAGGACATCAAGCCGCCGCAGGCGCCGAAGCTGGATCCGGAAGGTATCTACGACATCATTCCGCGCGACGTGCGCACACCCTATGACGTCCACGGGATCATTGAGCGCATCGTCGACGCTTCCGAACTGCACGAGTTCAAGGCGCTGTACGGTCCGACCCTGGTGTGCGGGTTTGCGCGCATCTGGGGAATGCCGGTGGGAATCCTCGCCAACAATGGCGTGCTGTTCTCGGAGAGTGCGCTCAAGGGTGCGCACTTCATCGAACTGGCCTGCCAGCGGCGCATTCCGCTGCTGTTTCTGCAGAATGTCTCGGGCTTCATGGTGGGCGGCAAGTACGAGGCAGAGGGCATCGCAAAACACGGCGCCAAGCTGGTCAATGCCGTGGCCACGGCGAGCGTGCCCAAGATCACGGTACTGATCGGTGGCTCGTTTGGCGCCGGTAACTACGGGATGTGCGGCCGGGCCTACCAGCCACGGTTCCTGTTCACCTGGCCGAATGCGCGTATTTCGGTCATGGGGGGCGAACAGGCGGCCGCCGTGCTGGCGACCGTGCACCGCGACGTGGACCGCTGGACGCCCGAGCAGCTGGAGGCCTTCAAGGCCCCGGTGCGGCAGCGCTATGAGGACGAAGGCAATCCGTATTTCGCCACCGCGAGACTGTGGGACGACGGCATCATCGATCCGGTGCAGACACGGGATGTCCTGGGTCTGGCGTTCGCGGCGACGCTGAACGCCCCGATCCCGGAGCACCCCCGCTTTGGCCTGTTCCGGATGTAATGGCCATGCTGGAATCGCTTCTGATTGCCAATCGCGGGGAGATCGCCCGCCGCATCATCCGCACCGCGCGTCGTCTCGGGGTGCGCAGCATCGCCGTGCATTCCGTGGCCGACTCGGCCATGCCTTTCGTGCGTGAAGCCGATACCGCGCTGTGCATCGGCGCCGCCGCGCCTGCTGAGAGCTATCTCGCCCAGGACAAACTGCTCGCCGCCGCCAGGGACAGCGGCGCGCACGGCATCCACCCGGGCTATGGCTTCCTGTCGGAGAATGCGGACTTTGCGACAAAGGTTCTACACGCCGGACTGATCTGGGTGGGCGCGCCGCCGGCGGCGATCCAGGCCGTGGGCCGCAAGGATTCCGCCAAGAAGCTCATGATGGAGGCCGGCGTCGCGGTCACGCCGGGCTATCTGGGGGAGGATCAGTCTGAACGGTGTCTTAACCAGGAGGCGCAGCGGATCGGCTACCCGGTGCTGATCAAGGCCGTGGCCGGGGGTGGCGGACGCGGCATTCGCAAGGTACTGGCCGCCGCGGATTTTCATGAGGCGCTCGAGTCGTGCCGACGCGAGGCACTCGGGGCCTTTGGCGATGAGCGGGTGCTGCTGGAGAAATATGTCGAGCGCCCGCGCCACATTGAGGTGCAGGTATTCGGCGATACCTTCGGTGAGGTTGTGCATCTGTTCGAGCGGGATTGCTCCCTGCAGCGTCGCCATCAGAAGGTGATCGAGGAGGCGCCGGCGCCGGGTATGTCGGCGCCGGTTCGCGACAGCCTGTGCGCCGCGGCCGTGAAGGCGGCACGGGCGGTGGCCTATGTCGGCGCGGGAACGGTCGAATTCATTGCCGATGCCAGCGGCGGACTGCGCGCCGATCGTATCTGGTTCATGGAAATGAATACCCGTCTGCAGGTGGAACATCCCGTCACCGAGGTCATCACCGGTCAAGACCTGGTCGAGTGGCAATTGCGCGTGGCCAGTGGCGAGCCGCTGCCATTGCGGCAGGAAGAGCTCGCCATCAACGGCTGTGCCATGGAGGCCCGGCTTTACGCAGAGCATCCGGCCAGCGGTTTCCTGCCCAGCGTCGGCCGCCTGGAGCACCTGCGATTCCCGCACGCCATTCGCATCGATAGCGGCGTCGAGGAGGGCGATCGCGTCTCGCCGCATTACGATGCCATGCTGGCCAAGCTCATCGCACCGGGGGCGACGCGCCGCGCCGCGGCCGCCGCGCTGGCGGCGGCATGCGCCGCCGTGCAGGTGTGGCCGGTCAGAACCAATGCGGCGTTCCTGGCGCGCACCCTGGCGGACCCTGACTTTGTGGCCGGCGACATCGATACCGGGTTCATCGAACGCCACGCCGCAAGGCTTGTGCCGGACGCGGAACCTTCAGCAGCCGTGCTGCAGGCGGCCGCGCACGCGCTGCTGGCGGCCGACGCCGCGAGCGGTCCTTGGGCGTTGACGGGATTGCGGATGGCCGCGGCGGCTGAGCGCAGGGTGCGGGTTGAAGTGGCCGGCCACAACTACCTGGTTGAAGCAGGCGACTCCTCCCGTCACGGCAGCCTGTGCATGGTGAATGGCGAAGGGGTGCTGTTCCTGGATGGTGAGGCCTGGCCAATCAACACCCTCAGGGGCGGACACGACGCAGGGCATCACACGGGCGACGGCACCATCGTGTCGCCCATGCCGGGGCGCATTGTCGCGCTGGATGTCACGAGCGGCAGCCAGGTCAAGCGCGGGCAACGATTGCTGGTGCTCGAGGCCATGAAGCTGGAGCATAATCTGCTGGCGCCATTCGACGGCGTCGTCGCCGAGGTGCGTACCGGGCAGGGTCAGCAGGTTGTCGAGGGCGCGCTGCTGTTGCGCATCGAAACCATCACCTGAGGAGCTTAAGGCGTGGCGGGCCGTTACTTCGATCAATGGACAGTGGGCGATCGTGTGCGGCACGAAATCCATCGTACCGTCACCGAGGCGGACAACCTCATCTTCTCGACCCTGACGCATAATCCCCAGCCGCTGCATCTGGATGCGCACTACGCGGCGCAGTCGGAGTTCGGCCGCATCCTGGTCAATGGCACCTTTACGTTCTCGCTGCTGGTGGGGCTTACGGTCTACGACACGACCTTGGGCACCCTGGTCGCGAATCTGGGCTACGACAAGGTGCGCATGCCCAAACCGGTGTTCATCGGTGACACGATGCGCGCCGAAACTGAAGTGGTTGAACTGCGGCAGTCGAAGTCACGTCCCAACGCCGGCATCGCGACCTTCGCCCACAAACTTCTGAACCAGACCGACGAGGTCGTGTGCGAGTGTCTGCGGATGGCGCTGCTGCACAAGGCGCCCGCATGAGACTGCGCTCGCTGCTGTTTGTGCCGGGGGACCGGCCCGAGCGCATGGAAAAGGCGCTGGCGGCGGGGGCGGACGCCTTGATTCTGGATCTCGAGGATTCGGTGGTGGCCGCGCGCAAGGTTGAAGCGCGCAGCAGGGTGGCCGAATTCCTGCTGCGCACCGACGTGGCACTACCGCGCTTCGTCAGGATCAATCCGCTGGGCAGCGGCCTCGCGCAGGCGGACCTTGCGGCGGTAATGCCGGCGCGGCCCGACGTTCTGGTACTGCCCAAGAGCACCGGCGCCGGGTCGATCAAGGAGCTTGACCGGCATCTGGCATCGTTCGGCGAGGCGCGGCCACTGATACTGCCGATTGCCACTGAAACGCCTCAGGCCCTGTTCGGGCTTGGCGAATACTCCGCCCTGGCGCAGCGGCTCGCAGGTCTTACCTGGGGGGTGGAGGATCTTGCAGCTGCGATGGGTGCCAGTACCGCGCGTGAGTCCGATGAGATCTTCACCGAACCCTATCGGCTGGTGCGATCCATGGCGCTGTTTGCCGCCGTCGCGGCCAATGTCGCGCCGCTTGAGACAGTATTTCCGGCATTCAGCAACCTGTCGGGATTGCGGCACTACGCGCAACGCGGCATGCGTGACGGATTTTCCGGAATGCTGGCGATTCATCCGGCCCAGGTCGCCGTCATCAACGAGGCCTTTACGCCCTCTGCCGAATCCCTCGAGCATGCTCGGGCCGTCGTGGCCCTGTTCGCAGCCAACCCAGGCGCCGGTGCGCTGGCCTTGAATGGCGCCATGCTCGATGCGCCGCATCTGCAGCAGGCCTTGCGGCTCCTCAGCCGGGCACAGGAGTAGCGCATGAGCAGCGTGTCGCACGATGATGTTTTGGTGGTCGCGACGCGCCGGACGCCGATTGGCGCCTTTCAGGGCGCATTGGCGCCGGCTGCAGCGCCCGCCCTGGGCGCCGCCGCGATCCGCGCGACGCTGAAGGATGCAGGTGTCGGCGCCGAACAGCTCGACGAAGTGCTCATGGGGTGTGTGCTGAGCGCCGGCCTCGGGCAGGCCCCGGCACGTCAGGCGGCACTGGCGGCCGGCATTCCAACCCGGGTTCCGTGCACCACGGTGAGCAAGGTGTGTGGTTCGGGAATGAAGGCCGTGATGCTCGGCAGCGATGCCATCCGGGCCGGCGCAGCGGCCATGGTCTTGGCCGGCGGCATGGAATCGATGACCAATGCTCCCTACCTGCTCGGCAAGGCGCGCTCCGGCTACCGCATGGGACATGGCGAACTGCTCGATCATATGTTCCTGGATGGCCTGCAGAATGCCTACGATGGCAAGCTCATGGGCGTGTTCGCCGAAGCCACGGTGCGCCGCTACGGATTCAGCCGCGGCGAGCAGGACGCCTACGTTGCGGGGACCATTGCGCGCGCCATGGCGGCCAGGTCCTCGGGCGCCTTTCAGGCCGAACTCACCCCAGTGGCCGTGCGCTCGCGCAAGGGCGAGTTGCTGGTGAGCGAGGACGAGATTCCAGCGACCTGTGATCCGGCGAAAATCGCAAGCCTGAAACCGGCCTTCGACAAGGACGGTACCGTAACCGCCGCCAGTTCATCTTCCATAGCGGATGGTGCGTCAGCCTTGCTGCTGGCGAACGCCGCCAGCGTGCAACGCCTGAGCCTCGCCCCGCTGGCCCGAGTCGTGGCCGCCGCGAGCTTTGCCCACGAGCCCGAATGGTTTACGACGGCGCCGGCCGGGGCCATACGCCGGGTGTTGGAGCGGGCAGGGTGGCGCTGCGATGGTGTTGACCTCTTCGAGATCAACGAAGCCTTCGCCGTGGTCACCCTGGCGGCCATCCGCGATCTGGCTCTCGATCCGAAGCGCGTGAATGTGAATGGCGGGGCCTGTGCACTGGGCCACCCTATCGGCGCCAGCGGTGCCCGCATCATCACGACACTGATTCACGCGCTGCGCAGGCGGGGATTGAAGCGCGGGATTGCGGCGCTGTGCATCGGTGGCGGTGAGGCCACTGCCTTGGCCGTGGAACTAGTGTAGGGGCGGCCGAGCGGCGCGGGTATTGGTCCAGATCACTTGGGCAATGCCTACCAGCGCCAGGAGCGCACCGTAGACAGTCCAGTGCTTGTCTCCAACCATGAAACCCACGCGGAACGCGAGGTTCAGTCCCTGCAGCATCCACACAGTGCCGACGGCGACCAGCGCCAGACCGAGCAGGCTGCTCACCAGGCGCATCACGATGTCAAAGGCACGCATGGCGGTCTCCCTGCATTGAACGGCAGTCAAACGTAGCACAGTAGGAAACATCCTACTGAACATCGAAGCCGCACGCTGGCGTGGTGTCGGCTGGCGAGCGCCGAGCATACGCCCAGCAAGATTTGGCTATTTGTGGCCAAGGAGAGCAAACGTGAACAGAGTACTGGTGACATTGGCGACCTGTCTGGTGTGCAGTGTGGCCGTTGCGCAGGTTGGAACCACCGTCACTGAGGGCGCGAAGGCGACCTCCGAGAAGGCCCAGCAGTATGGCGATCAGGCCAAGGCGGCCGTGGAGTCCGAGCCTGACAAGACAATCGACAAGACCAAAGCCCAGGTGCACAAGGCCAAGGCGCACCATCATGCGAAGAAGGCCAAAGAGGCCGCGCAAGACATCACCAAATAGCCGTCTTTACCGGCGCGACCCCGAGCGGCCTATACTTGGCCGTCAACGAGGTCCTTTGTGAGCAGCGACTCCGACCGGTTACACACTGAAACGTCGATCTGGCTCGCGCGGCTGGAGCGCGGCCTGCAGGCGGCGGAAGGGGTGAAGCTGCGCGAATGGCTGCAGGTTCCTGCGCAGCGGGATGCCATCGTGGAGGCCGCCAAGCTCTACCACGGGCCCGATATTGTCGCCGTGCTGGCGGAGATGGTGCCGGTGGGATTCGGCACCCCGGTACCGAAAGTTCGCCAGCCGATCAGTGCGTTCAAGGTATTGGTCGCGGCAGCGATGGGCATGGTGGTCGGTGCCCCGGTCATCGTTGCCTTTCTCCACGCCAATCCGGTGGTACGCGATTCGCGATACCGTCCTTTGGATCGACCCCTGCCTTGGGGTGCTGAGGAGTATTCGACCAAGGTTGGGGAAATCCGCACCTTCAGTTTGGAGGACGGCAGCAAGCTGTCATTGAACAGCCATACCCGGGTCGGAGTGCTGTTCGGCGTGGGCTCAAGGCTCGCGACCGTGGCGTACGGGGAGGCCCTGTTCGATATCGAACTCCCGCGTGAACGGCTGTTTCAGATCGATGCGGGCGGGCGGCACTTCAAGGCACCGCAGTCGAAGTTTGATGTGCGGGTGATCAATCCCCAATCGGTCGAGTTAACCGTGCTGGACGGCGGCGTCACGGTCGAGGGTCTGCCCTGGCGCTGGCCGACGACGCCCAATGAGGCGCGAATGTTTGATCCGCAAGTGTTCGCCGACACCAAGGTGGGACCGATGCAGGCAGTGCTGCTTGAGGACTCCACCATGACCCGCTTCCCGATCACTGCCGCCAACGCCCGCACGCAGCTGGGATGGCAGCCCGAGCAGGTTTTCTACATCACGCCGTGACCGGGGCACCGCTGGCAAAGTGGCGCAACTCTTCGGGCACGAAGGCGAGGTCGCTGGCTTCCTGAATGGCCAGGCGCATCTGCAGCTCGAGCACCTCCTGCGCAATCGCGCTCTGATACCCCACGAGGCACAGGCCCAGGGCGGCGGCCGGCGCGACGCCCCCGGTACGCGCGACACGATAGGCTTTGACCACCAGCGCCTCGGCGGCACCGGGGGTCATCATGGCGGGCACCAGATGCTGCAGGTCGCGCATTTCAGCCGCGGAAACTGCGAGGTCGTAGCGCTTGGCGAGCGCCGCGATCAATCCGGCGCTCTGTTCCTGGGTGGCCGTGGGCAGAATTGGCACCTTGAGGTCGATGCGACCGGGGCGCTTCAGATCCACCTCGATCAGGTCAGGCCGTGACGAGCCCAGTACCCACACGATATTGCCGCGATTGTCGGTGTCCGCCATTTCCTGGGCGAGCATGGAGTACAGGCGGCCCGACAGTCCGCTGTCCGCGATGCCCGAGTCACGTCTACCCAGTGTCTGGTCGGCTTCGTCGACGAACACAATGCAGCGACCCAAGGCGTGAATCAGGCTGAAGATCTTCTCCAGGTTCGCCTCGCTTGAGCCGATCCATTTGTCACGGAAGTTTTTCAGCTTCAGGACCGGAACACCGGCCTCGCCCGCCAGGCATTCCACGAGGAAGGTTTTGCCCGTGCCCACCGGACCGCACAGCAGGTAGCCCATGGGCAACGCCTTGATATCGTTGATCCGCCACAGCGCGATGTCCTGGCGCAGCCAGGTCTTCAGGGCATCCTGGCCGAAATAGTCATCGAGCGTGCGGGTGGACTCTACGAATTCCACCAGGCCCGGCGCGTCGCGCTCGACCATTTCCTTCTTCAGCGCGGCGAAGTCATGCGATTGCAGTACCTGGCCCTTGTGAGCGCGAACCCGCGTGATCTGCTGCAGGGTGTTGACCGACAGTCCGCTGATGGCAGCGGCGAGCGCCGGGAAATTCGTGGCGGCGGGAATGGTCTGCGGAAACTCCTGGTGCAGCACGCGCAGCGCCCGCTCCAGATCGGCGGCGGAGGGCAGAGGAACTCGCACCAGCTTGGTCTGCGGCGCGAATACAACCAGCGGATCAAGGTTGGTGAGGTTGTCCGCGATCAGGAAACTGTAGAAAGGCAGCTGCGTGAACGGGCTGCTCAGTCCCCAGTCGCGCACCAGGCAGGTGAGGCTGCCGTGCTGCAGGCCCTGGCCGTCGGCGGGCAGCAACTGGTCACCCCCGCGCACCACGATGGCGACACTGGGGATATCGCGGTGCTGCACGGCTCGCAGATTGGCGAGGTAGCGCGCGTAGCGATTGATGAAGCGTACTGCCTCAATGGGTTCAAGCGGCAGATTGCGCAAGGAGGAGGGCACCCACTGCGCCAGATGTTCCTCGCCGCGTTCCACGGTCAGGCCGTTGCCCAGATCGTAGGAAAGCACCACCGACATTTGGGCGAGCAGCGTGTCCTGCAGGTACCGGTTGATGCTGATCAGCCGCTCGTCCACCGCCAGCAGGTCGTGCACGTTGCCGTACAGCACGCACTGGCCGCTGGCGCCGCTGCGGAATGCCACTTCGAGTTCGGACGCCCAGGCCGGGATATGGGACTGCATCCGCCGCTTATACCACGTGTCCGCGGACGTGTTACCGTCGCGCGCATGATCGATCCGGCGACGCTGGCGGCATACCGGCAGACCGAATATCGCGTGTTCGGCCCGATACCCGCCGTACTGCGCGTGGCCGAAAGGTGCCCGGAACTCGCGCTGCTGCATGAGGCCTACAACACCCGCTGCAGCGCTTTCATCACCGCCTGCAATCCGCTCGGCGCCCTCGTGGCCGAGGCCGTCAATTGCCAGCGTCGCGAGGCCCTGGCGGCGCAGCTGTCTGCGTTGAAACTGCCCGCCCTCGAGGGCATTGGGCAGCATCCGACCTCAGGCTGGCCGGGAGAACCCAGCTACCTGGTGCCGGGACTGGCGCGCACGGCGGCGCAGAAATTGGGGCGGCAATTCCAGCAGAACGCCATCATCTGGGCGGGCGCCGATGCGATCCCCGAACTCATCCTGCTGCGCTGAGCTACTTGGCCTGCTTGTAGTTGCCCGCGAAGCCCGGATCGCACTCATACGGATAGACGTGCTGACCGGCCTGGCGACGCCAGGCGATGAAGCGTACGCCGCGGTTCTGGATCACGGCCGGGTCCTCATACTCCTGGGTGGCCATCAGGACCTTGCCAGCGGGGTCGAGGCGGAAGCGCTCGGTGACCTTCATGTTCTCGGTGTGGTCCAGACCGTTGTTGGTGATGGTCCCCGTTTCCAGATGGTCGGTATCGACCACCAGCGTCGCGCCTTCCCAATGGCCGCTTGAGAACCCGGTGGGGGAGTGGGGGTAGTCCGCTTCGGGCTTGCGGCCGTCCAGGAATATGATGCGCACCAGGTCGTAATACTCGAGCTTCATGACGATGAGCGTATCGCTCTGGAAGATCTCGATCGGGAAGGGGCCCTGCAGGGCGTAGACAATGGTGGGCGGCCGACAGGCATTCTGCGGGGTCAACTGGTCGCGGGGATTCCACTTCCTGGCGGCCGCCTGCGCCGCCGGCGTGGGTATCAGGCCACCGTAGTTGCCGGCGGGAAATTCCACCGGACCGGTGTCGTCCATGAAGGCGGTACCGGGCGGCACCAGGGCCATGAGTGCCGGATCGCGCGGCACTTTCATGTCCAGATTCCAGAATCCCGAGAAGTCAGGATGCGCCGCCGCGCTCTGCGGCGCCGACGCGGGCGGGGCCGGACGGTCCTGCGTGCAGCCGACGAGGCCGAGGATGCTCATCACGGCAAGGATGCGCAGGCTCATGTGGGCGGCGGCTGACCGATCATTCGACCATCGGCCCGGTACGCACTTTTCAGCCGGATGTAGCGGCTGCCGTCACGTGCCCGCCAGCCTTCCAGTGTCACCGTATCCCCGACATGCAGGCTGTCGGCACTCCAGCCGCGTCGATGCAGGATGGAGGGCGAATTGGTTTCGGCCCGCCAGATGATGTGGCCCTGGCCCTGCGCCACCTCGATGGTGATGACGCCATGCGGGTTGCGGAACTGAAAATCGCGCACCACGCCCGTCACCTTCACCAGCTGCGCATCGGTGTCGAAGAACACCGCAAAGGAATGATGGGCAGGGGCGTTGGTGGCCAACGTCAATGCGAGGATCGCGGCCGCGGCCAAGCGTATGAATTTCTGCACGGTCCCATTCTAGTGCAAGCCTGGCGGTTAGCCAGCCTTGACGCCCACGGTGGTTTCGCAGTCAGATGCGCCTCCATGGCGAGAAAGCACTCCAGCGCCCGTGCGACACCGTTCCAGCTGTCGCTGCATGTCCGGCATCCGTCAGTGGATCCGGAGGAGATCTCGCGGGAGCTGGGTCTGGAGGCCACCGAGTCGTTTCGCGCCGGTGAGCCGCGGCACTCGCGCAGCGGTGTGGCGGCGGCAGCCGTGCATGCCGAAACCTACTGGGTGGCGGTGCTCGACCCCATGGTCTGGTCGGCGCCGGCAACCGTCGCACGGCGCCGATCGTACCTGGCCGGCGGGGAGGCGCGCGTCAAGGGATCGGTGGTGACGGAGCAGTTTCTGGGGGCAATGCTGCCGCAGGAAGCCAAGATGCTGCGGGCGCGCTTTGGCCTCGAGGAAGGCGAGGTGATGACCCCCGGGAGCCTGGGCTGGGGCATCGTCCTGGTCTGTCACTGCATGACGGTGCGCTACGGTCGCTTCCTCGCCCGACTGCGCGAGCAGGGCGGCTCGCTCACCTTGCTGGCGGCGGTGGAGCCCGCGGCCCTCACGGACCTGCGCATCACCCCGGAAATGGGCCGTCAGCTGCATGACCTGGGTCTGACGGTCAAGATCGAAGTGGCCGGCAGCCCCGACTTCAACCCCGACCTGAACTGAGCCTTCAGACCGGCCCGGGAACCTTGCGGCAGTGCGATGCGACTGAGCTGAATATTCTTTACCCACAGGAAATTCACAAGTCATCCACAGGCGGGAGGGGCTAAGAGGCGCTAACATGATCCACATGGGACTTCTCAAGGCATCCGGCGCCCGCCTGCAGCGCCGCCAGTCGGCCACCGCGCTGTCCACCTATCAGGTCGGGCAGCGCACCGTGCAGCTGTTTCAACTGGCTGATGGGCACATCCAGTGGGTTTGCAATTGCGACGACTACGCTGCCTCGGCCGGATTGGCCCAGGGTGCCTGGTGCAAGCACGTGGCCAAGGCCTCGGCCATCCGTTCCATCGAAAGGCTGACCGGTGCCCGCGCCGTGGGGCGCAGCCGCGCAGTCGTGCCCGCACCGGCGCCGGCGCCAAGCCCCGCGCAATGCACCGAATCCGCTGAGTCCTCGCTGGTGGTGGCCAGCTGAGGTCATGCCCGATACGATTTTCGGCCGGATCATCGCGGGCAGCATTCCCTGCCACAAGGTTTATGAGGATGCGCAGGTGCTGGCCATCCTGGACATCGCGCCGCTGAGCCGCGGTCATACCCTGGTGATCCCGAAGGAGCCCGCGGCAACCCTGGATGAGCTCTCCGACGAATCGGCCGCGGCCTTGGGCAAAGTCCTGCCGCGCATCTGCCGCGCGGTCATCGCGGTCACGGGCGTGAGGCAGTACAACGTCCTGGAAAACAATGGCAGCGCCGCACACCAGGCGGTGCCCCACGTGCATTTTCATATCATTCCCAAACCCGATGCGAACGCGGGACTGGGAATCGGGTGGCCCGCCGGCGCGCTCGCCACTGACGCCGCGAGCCTCGCCGCGGCGCTGGCGCAGCACCTCAAGGCGGCCGCACGCTAGGGGCTGCCGCGCGTGCGGCGCTGCCGTAGTAATTGGGATAGTCCGCCGTCAGGCCCTTGAACCTGCGGTGTATCCACCAGTACTGCGCCGGAATACGCCGCACTTCGGTTTCCACGAAGCGGTGGAACGTTTCGGCATCCTGGGTCGCGGAGTCACTGGGGTAGCCCGCGGGGGCGGGATGCAGGGTCACGCAGTATCCGGCATTGCCGGCCAGGCGTTCATGACCGACGAACAGCACCGCGGCGCCCGTCATCGCGGCCAGGCGTGAGGTGAACACATTGGTGGCGGCGGGCACGCCGAAGAAGTGGATCATCTGCGCGCCCTTCTTGCGGTAGCTCTGATCCGGCGCATACCAGACGCATTCGTTGTCGCGCAGCGCGCGCACCATGCCCCGTACATTGTCGCGGCTGAAGACGCGCAGCGCGTGCCGCCCACGCTGCCGTTCGAAGAAATGCGCCAGCAGCCCGTTCTTGGGCTCCTTGTGCATGGCAGTGAGTGGTACCTGGGTGTTGAGCACGCGGGCGCCGATCTCCAGGGTGGTGAAGTGGGCGGTGAGCAGGATTGCGCCCCGGCCCTGCTCAAGCGCGCGCTGCAGGTGTTCGAGCCCCACCACCCGCGACAGCCGCGAGATCTCGGCCTCGCTCCCCCACCAGGTCATGGCGGACTCGCACAGTCCCATCCCTAAGGCCTCGAAGTGTTCATTGAGCACCCGTTCGCGCTGGCTGCCGGACAGTTCCGGAAGGCACAGCTGCAGATTGCAGCGAGCCACCTGCGCATAGTGCAGCGGCAGGTGGCGCGCCAGCCGGCCGATGACCCGACCCGCGCCCAGCAGCGGGCCATGGGGCAGCAGCTGTATGAGGCGCAGCAGGCCCAGGCCCAGCCAGGTGGGCCAGTAGCGTGGGCCGAGCAGGTGCAGCGGCATTACGGCGGCGTGGGCCCCTGGCTCACGCGCACGAAGTCAGCGGGTCGTATCCATTTCTTGAAGGCGTCCTGCACGTCCTGCGGCGTCAGCGCGATGTAGCGCCGCGCGGCGATGGTGGGTTCATCCAGTGGCAGACCCAGGTCATCACGGCCGATGATGCCGCGGGCGATCTGATCGATGCTCGCCTCGGACAGCGGGATCCGCCGCAGCATCAGCGCCTTGGTCCGCAGCAGTTCCTCCGCGCCTGGCGGCTGCTCCTGCAACCCGCGCACATCCTTCACGGCCATGGCCGCGGCCTTGGTGACGTTCTGCGGATCGCTGGCGTAATCGATCATGTAAACACCGCGGGTCCTGCCGATCTGCAGATTGGAGTCGACCGAATACACCAGGCCTGCTTCCTTGCGCAGGTGTATGGACAGGCGCGAGGAATAAAAGCCGGCGCCCAGTATGGCGCTGCCCAGTTGCATGGCGTAGTAATCGGGATTGCTGCGGGTCAGCGCAAGGTTTTCGGCCAGCGTCACATTGTCCTGCACCCGCGTGGCGTCCGGCACGGCGATGGTCGCGGTGGTATTGGGCGGAACCGCCGGCAGATCGGTATCGGGTTTGGCCCCGGTGGCGCTCCAGGCGCCGAAGTATTTCTCGACGGTGGCGCGCGCCTGTTCCGGCGTGACCTTGCCGATGACCACGATGGTGGTGAGATCGGGCCGGAAGGTCGCCGCATGGAACGCGCGCACCTGTTCGATGCTGATGCCCTGGATGCTGGCGGGTGTGGTTTCACGCAGGCTGGGATCCGTTGCCGGAAACAGTGCGCCCCGCAGTGAACGCTGTGTCAGGTAGCCGGGGCTGCGATTGCGCGACGCCACGAGCTGCGCAAACTGCGGGCGCATGATTTCCAGCGCCTGCTGGGGCAGGGCCGGATGCAGTTCATTGTCCGCCAGAAGTTCCACCGAGCGGTCGAAGCCGCTGGTCAGGGTCTCTGCGGCGAAATCCGTTCCGGCATGTGCTTCGGCGCCCACGGCATCCAGCGCGCGCTGATAGGCCAGCCGGTCCAGGTGCTGCGAGCCATAGTTCAGCAGCTCGCCGAGCAGGTTGGTAATGCCTTCCTGTCCCGGTGGCGCCTGCACCTCCGGGCGGTTGTGGATGTGGCCGATGATACTGACCGTATCGCTCACGTCTTCGGGCTGTACCACCAGGGTGAGGCCGTTGGCCAGGTGACTGACCACCGGATGGGATGTCACGGCGGGAACGGTGAGGCGCGTAACCGCCGCCTGCGCCCAGTCCGGCAGGGGTGTGGGCTTGGCTTCTCCCAGGGAAATGTTTTCCTGGCCGCCAAAGCCGCTGCCGCCGCCGCTGACAGGTCTGCCAGAACCCTTCGGCAGCATCACTGCCGAGACCGCCTGGTCCAGGTTCAGGTACTGATGCGCAACGCGGTTCACATCAGCGACCGTGACCTTCTCGATGCGCGCCAGATCGGCTTCCGGTGAGTCAAGGCCATACAGGGCCAGCGCATCGGCCCACACCGAAGCCAGGCCGGCAATGGAGTTCTTCTGGAACTCAGTCTGCCGGCGTTCCTGCAGCTTGGCCGCGGCGACCAGTTCGGGCGGCACGCCATCGTGTGCGACGCGGGTGAGGATGGCCCGCACCTCCGTTTCAAGTGCCTTGTAATCGGCGCCTGCGGGAAAGGCCACTGTTGCATAGGCCAGGCCGGACTCGGGCAGGGGATCAACGGAGAAGTCGGCGCCTACCGCCTTGCCCTGCGGCACCAGGCCGTACAGGTCGAAACGGCGACTGGACAGCACGTCGGACAGCAACTCGAGTGCCGGAGTGTCGGGACTGTTCAGCCCCGGCACGCGGAAGGCGATCATCTGCGTACCCTCGGGTCGGTCGGTATCCACCGTGAAGGAGGTCGCAGCAATGGGTTGCAGATTGACGGGTTTGCGCGCCGGCAGTTGCTTGCTGGGGATGGCGCCGAACAGCGCCTTCACCTGATTCAAGGTGGCGGCCGGATCGACATTGCCGACGATCACCAGCAATGCATTGTTTGGCGCATACCACTGATCATGAAACCGTTTGAGCATCGCCGCCGTTGTTTGGTCGAAGGAGGGCCGTGTGCCCAGCGCGTCGAATTCATACGGGGTGCCCTTGAAGGCGATGCCGCGCAGCTTCGAATACAGCACATAGCCGGGGTCGGACAGGTCCTGGGCCACCTCCTGCTCGATGGCGCCGCGCTCGTGATCCCATTCCGACTGCGCGTCGGAGATCGCCGTCATGCGCAGCGCCTCGATGTGCAGCGCCACCTCCAGATCCTCGGACGGTATGGTGTACAGGTACTGCGTCAGGCTTTCGCGGGTGTCGGCGTTGAAGTCACCCCCCATGATGCTGCCGATGTTGGCCAGCTGATCAGCCGAAAGTCCCGGGCCGCCGCGGAACATCATATGTTCCTGGGCGTGCGCAGTGCCCGGAAAGCCCGCCGGCGCCTCATCCGAACCGACCATGTAGTTCACGGAGGTCGCCACAACCGGCGCCAGGGTATTGCGCACGATGACGACCTTCAGGCCGTTGGCGAGCGTTGCGCGCAGCACTGTGGAGCGGGTGCCGGGCACTGCGCCGGTGTTCTGGGCCGCGCAGGTCAGCGCCAGCGCGGCGCCAGCGATGAGCGCAACCAGGGTGCGAGGCAGGTTCGACGGAAGTCGCATGAGAAACCTCGAAAGGCAGCCAGTTGGCGGCAAGGATACCCGTCCGCCAACGGACAAACCATGACGTGTCGATTATCCTTGTGTCCATGAACAAATGGCTGATCGTGCGTTCGGTGGTGCTGGTCCTGGCGGCCGCCGAGGGTTGGATGAGCGGTGACAACTGGTTGCCGGCGCGTCCCGTCACGGCGCTGCTGCTCGCCGGCATGTTGGCGTACGGGGTGGTCGCCGTGCCCGTGGTGGTGTGGGCACAGCGGCTGAATCCGCGCAACAAGCCGGTGTGGCACTTCCCGTCCTGGCGCCGCAACCCGCTGACGCTGCGCGATCCCATGCAGTTTTTCCACATGGTCGGATTCGTCTTTGCCGCAGCCGGAGCCGGCGTTGCGGCCCATGACCTGTCGGTGGGCCTGCCGCTGCGCCCGCCCCACGCCGTGCTGCCGGCCTTCGGCATCGGCATGATCATCGGCTGCTATGTGTCCGCGCGGCTGTTTCGCAAGCACCTGGAGTCCGGCGTGCAGGAGTCGGTGGTATGACAAAGCGGCTGGCGGTACTGAGTCTGCTCCTGGCGCTGGGTGTCGCGAATGCCCAGACCGAATCAGATCCGTTCGCCCGGCCGCCGCCCACCAAGCTGCCCTATGACACCGAATATCCGGTCATGCACTACGGGCGCACCCCGAGCCACAACGCCATCGCCCGGCTGCAGCAGCGTCTGGCTGCCGGTGAGGTCAAGCTCACCTTCAGCGCACCGCGCGGCTACCTGGATTCTCTGCTGCAGGCACTGGCGATCGATGCGAGCTCCCAGGTCCTGGTGTATTCCAAGACCAGCCTGCAGAAAGGCGCCATCAGTGCTGCGACACCGCGGGCCCTGTACTTCGATGCCAACACCTATGTCGGCTATGTGCGGGATGGCGCGAACCTGGAACTGGGAACCATGGACAGCGAGCTGGGGCAGGTGTTCTACACCTTGCCGAACCACGCCGTTGCGACCCCCGGGCTCAAGCGCGAGACCCTGACCTGCCTGGCCTGTCACGACACTTATGAGATGTCGGGCGGGGGTGTCCCCCGCTTCCTGCTGATGTCCTCGTACGTCGACATCCACGGTAATCAGCTCACTCACGAGGACTCCATCCTGACCACCGACGAGACGCCTCTCGAATCGCGCTGGGGCGGCTGGTATGTCACCGGCCACACCGGCACGCAGGTGCACGTCGGCAACATCCTGGTGACGAATGTGCAGCAGCTGGTGAAGCTGGACCTGGTGCGACGGGGCAACATCGACAGCCTCGATGATCTGTTCGATACCAAGCCCTATCTCACCGACAAGAGCGATGTGGTGGCGCTGCTGGTGCTGCAGCATCAGGAGACGGTGCAGAACCTGCTCACCCGTGTGAACTTCGAAGTTCGCAAGGCCCTGGCGCATGCCGGCAACAAACCCGAAGCGTTGACGGCCAAGACACGCGAAGCGCTGCAGGGCTTCATGGATGACCTTGCCAAGGCCATGCTGTTCGAGGATGCGGTGCCCTATGTCGACAGCATTCGCGGCAATTCTGGCTTTGATGCGTGGTTCCAGAAGCAGGGCATCAAGGATTCACAGGGGCGTTCGCTGCGGGAGCTGGATCTGAAAACCCGTCTGTTCCGTTATCCCTTGAGCTTCCTGGTCTACACCCCCGCCTTTGACGGCCTGCCCGCATACGCCCGGGACTACCTGTTCGGCAGGTTTGCCGCGGCGTTGCCGGGACGCGATGCGCTGCAGATCCTCGCCGCGACCAAGCCGGCCTTCGCGCAGTATCTGGCCAAACACCCGTGAACCGGCAGGGCGCGGCCGCGCTGCTGGTCCTGCTGCTGCTCGCGGGCTGCAGGACGCCACCGCGGCAGCCAGCCCCGAGCGCCGCGCGCGTCGATTACGTCGCGGCCGCTTGGGGCGATCTTCCGGGCTGGAACACGGATGCAATGGCGCAGGCCTGGCCGGCGCTCCTCGCCAGCTGCCACGTGCAAAGCCGTCCCGGGTGGCAAGAGGTGTGTGCCGCAGCCGCGCAACTGCCCGCCGCGACGGATGACAGCGTGCGCGCCTTCTTCATGGCGAATTTTGCCCCCCTGCAGCTGATTCGCAGTAGCGCCGGCAGGGCGGGCGCGCTCACCACGGGTTTGCTGACCGGCTATTTCGAGCCGCAGCTGGCCGGCTCGCGCACCCATCTGCCGGGGTTTGATACGCCGCTGTATTCACCCCCGGATGATCTGCTGACGGTGGACCTGGGCAGCGTGGTTCCGGAGCTCAAGGGCCGACGCCTGCGCGGGCGTCTGGTGGGCAGGACCGTGGTGCCGTATTTCCCGCGCGCGCAGCTCGCGACCGACGCTGCGCTGCAGGGCCACGAGATCGTCTGGCTGGAGAATGCGCTGGATGGTTTCCTGCTCGAAGTACAAGGCTCGGGTCGCATCCAGCTCGAGGACGGAACCGTGATCCGGCTGGGGTATGCGGATCAGAACGGCCAGCCGTATCGCTCCATCGGACGCTACCTGGTCGATCAGGGTCAGTTGAGCGTGGAGCAGGCCGGAATACCCGGCATCAGGGTGTGGCTCAGCGCTCATCCCGAGCGGCTGCGTGAGGTGCTCGACGCAAATCCCAGTGTGGTGTTCTTCCAGGAGCTGCCGCTGGGTGACCCGGCGCTGGGGCCGCGCGGCGCGCAGGGCATCGCACTCACGCCCGGCCGCTCCATTGCCGTGGATCCGGCCTATATTCCCCTGGGCACCCCCGTGTATCTGGCGACCGCCAGCGACCCGACGCTGCAGCGGCTGGTGCTGGCGCAGGATACCGGCGGCGCGATCTCCGGGGCGCCACGGGCCGACCTTTTCTGTGGCACCGGGGATGCCGCTGCCGCGCTCGCGGGGACGCTGCGTGCGCAGGCGGGCCTGTGGCTGCTGTGGCCGCGGGGACTGGCGCCGCCTTAGAACTCCAGGCAGATCTTGCCGAAGTGCTGGTTGGATTCCTCGTAGCGAAAGGCGTCGGCGAGGCCAGCGAGCGGGAAGCGCCGATCGATGACGGGACGGATGCCGGTGCTGTCCATGGCCTTCACCAGCTGCTGCTGCTGGGCGCGACTGCCCACAACCAGTCCCTGCAGTCTGACCTGGCGCCGCATCATGGCGGAGGTCGGGACCTGGCCCGCGGACCCGGTCAGCGTGCCGATCAGCGAGATCTGGCCACCGACGCGGCAGGCCGCAATGGATTGCGGCAGGGTGCCCGGGCCGCCCAGATCCAGCACATGATCGACGCCGCGACCGTGGGTGAGCTTGATGACTTCGACTCCCCATTCAGGATGCGCCCGATAGTTCAGCGTGTGGTCGGCGCCGGCGGCACGCGCCCGCGCAAGTTTGTCATCCGAAGAGGAGGTGGCAATCACCGTCGCGCCCATGGCCTTGGCGAGCTGCAGGCCGTAGAGGGCGACGCCGCCGGTTCCCAGTACCAGCACGGTGTCGCCGGCCTTCAGGGCGCCATCACCAACCAGCGCCCGCCACGCGGTCACACCGGCCGTCGTCAACGTGGCGCTCTCCGCCGCAGTCCAGTGGCGCGGTGCCCGCGTGAACCAGGTCGCGGGCCGCACCACACGTTCACGCGCATAGCCATCGACACCGTCGCCCGGCACGGTGGAGAAATCGGCGTTGACCGGTTGCCCGCTCAGCCATTGCGGAAAAAAAGTCGAGACCACGGTGTCACCGGGCGCAAACTCGGTGACGCCGGCGCCAATGGCTTCAATCAAACCGGCGCCGTCGGCCAGCGGTATGCGATCTGCGGTATGCGGCGCATCGAAACGCGCCACGGCATAGTCGTGGAAATTCAGCGAGCTGCCCTGGATACGCACCTGGATTTCACCGGCACCCGGGGCTTGCGGATCCGGCAGCTCGACGAGCTTCAGCCGCTCCAGGCCGCCGCTCGCGCCGAGTCTTATTGCTTTCATGCGGCCTAGCATAAACGGGTCGGCGCGAACGCGCTGCCCGGCGTGGGTTATGCTTGCACCATGAACACCGAAACCTTTCCCATTGATCTGCGCAAGCTTGAGCCCCTGAAGCTCAATCCGGCGGTCACCAGCCTGACTGACGCACAGCGGGCGGCGCTGCGCCAGAACATTCAGCTGGCGCGCGACACCATCGTGTTCTTCACCGCCCTGGCCGGGGCGCGCGGTCTTTCCGGTCACACCGGTGGCGCCTACGACACCGTGCCCGAGGTCATGATCATTCGCGCCTTCATCGCCAATGGCGCACCCATCGTGCCGGTGTTCTATGACGAGGCCGGGCATCGCGTCGCCACTCAATACCTGTTGTCGGTTCTCGACGGCCACATGCCGGCCGAGCGACTGCTGCACTACCGCGAGTTCAACTCCGGGCTGCCGGGCCATTCGGAAAAGTCAGTGACGCCGGGTGTGGAATTCAGCTCCGGGCGCCTCGGACACCTGTGGGCGTTCTGCAATGGCGTGGCGATGGCCAATCCGGGCAAGGCCGTGGTGCTACTGGGTTCGGACGGCAGCCAGATGGAGGGTGATGACGCCGAAGCGGCGCGTCTGGCCGTGGCCCAGCAGCTGAACATCAAGGTGCTGGTGGATGACAACAACGTCACCATCGCCGGGCATCCGCAGGAGTATCTGCCGGGCTACGACTTGTCGCGCACGCTCAACGGCTACGGCATCACCGCCGAAACCACGATGGGTGAGGACCTGGACGCACTGTATGTGGACCTGTGCCGCGCCTTCAGCGACACGCGCCCGCATGCGCTGATCATCAAGCGGCCGATGGCGCCCGGCATTGCCGGCGCCGAGGGCAGCCCCCATGCCCATGAGGTGCTCAAGGCCGATACCGCGATCCAATACCTGCAGCAGCGCGGCGGCTACGACGCCGCCATCGCCCTGATCAAGTGCGCGGTACCCGACAAGTCGCCCCTGAGCTTCCGCGGCTCAAGCGGCGTCGGCAAGAATCGCGATGACTTCGGCAAGATCATCAACGGCATTCTGGATGGCATGACTGCCGAGCAGCGCGTGGCCAGCGTGCGCGTCTTTGACTGCGACCTGGAGGGTTCCTGCGGCCTGCACCATATCCGCAAGGCGCACCCGGAAGTGTTCGTGCGCGGCGGCATCATGGAGCGCGGCAACTTCTCCGCCGCAGCCGGTTTCGGCGCCGCGGCGGGCAAACAGGGGGTGTTCGCGACCTTCAGTGCCTTCCTCGAGATGGTCATGAGCGAAGCCACCATGGCGCGCCTGAACTTCTCCAATGTGCTGGCGCACTTCAGCCACAGTGGCGTGGATGACATGGCGGACAACACCTGTCACTTCGGGATCAACAGCATGCTCGCGGACAGTGGCCTCGCGCCGCATCATGGACCGTACACGACGCGGCTGTACTTCCCCGCCGATCAGCATCAGTTCGCGGCCTGCGTGAAGCGCATTTTCAATGATCCGGGTCTGCGCTTTATATTCACCACCCGCGCGGCGGTTCCGGACCTGCTGGATGAGCAGGGCAAGCCGCTGTACGCGGGCAAGCCATTTGATCCTGATGTCGACACCGTGGTGCGCGAAGCCCCGGCGGGGGGTGGCTACGTAGTGGCCACCGGCGAGACCGTGTACCGGGCGCTGGATGCGGTGATCAACCTGCGGGAGCAGGGCATCCGGGTGGGACTGGTGAACAAGGCCGCACTGAACATAGTCGATTCCGCCATGATGGCCAAACTGGCGCTGGCGCCCTTTGTACTCTTCACGGAAGGCTGGAACGTTAGAACCGGCTTGGGTGGCCGCTTCGGCACGCAGCTGTTGCAGGTTGGCTTCAAGGGGCGTTACAACCATTTGGGTGTATATCGAGAAGGATGTGGCGGGCTATGGCAGCAAATCGGTTTCCAGGGACTGGATTCGCTGGGTATCCAGGCGGCCGTCAAGGCGCTCGCCTGATTCGCACCTGAATTCCCCGGCAGCCGCGCCCCTGGCCGCAAATTCAGACAAGGCCGGCCGCCGGGCTGCGATGGCCGCCGCGGGGTTGGCGCTGCTGGCCCTGAGCTTGCCGGTCTGCGCGGCGGATCCGCAAAGTTACAAGGTCCGGCTGGAGGGGGCGGTATCCGGCGACATCGCCTCCACGCTCGCGGCCAGCTCCGATCTGGTCAGCCTGCGCAAGTCCGCGCCCGTGAGTCCCCCCGGTCTGATCCTGCGTGCCCGCAGCGATACGGTGCGACTGAAGACGGTCCTGGAAAGCTACGGCTACTATCAAAGCGCGGTAACCGCCACCATCGACGCCGATCCGCTGGTCAGTGCCGATCTGGCCGACAAGCTGGCGGCATTGCCGGCGGGCAGGGATGCCACGGTGGTCGTGACTTACGTTGCAGGCCCGCTGTATCACCTGGGCAAGATCACCCTCGAGGGGGACCTGCCGCCTG
Organism: Steroidobacteraceae bacterium; assembly: GCA_049792815.1. Taxonomy (GTDB): domain Bacteria; phylum Pseudomonadota; class Gammaproteobacteria; order Steroidobacterales; family Steroidobacteraceae; genus DAIDKA01. The sequence continues at coordinate 49,015 of JBARBG010000160.1, forward strand.
ACCTGCGTGAGCTGCTGGACCTGCACACCGGACAGCCGGCCGTGGCCGCCGATGTGATCAATGCGGGCACGCGCCTGCTGCGGGCGCTGCAGGACAAGGGCTACGCCTTTGCCAAGGTCGTAGGGCCGATAGCCTATGAAGTACCCGCGACGCGCGAACTGGCGGTGAACTATACGGTGACCACGGGAATGACCGCGCGCTTCGGCGCCATTGCGGTCACCGGACTGCAGCGCACCCGTGAGCAGGCCGTGCTCTCGCGGCTGGGCTTGCAGCGTGGTGACCCGTACAGCGCCGATGCGATTGACAGGGCCCGGCGCAATTTGCTGGCCATGGGCGTGTTCGGCACCGTGGTTGCCGATATCGCAACGGCACCCGGCACCGACGGTTCGGTGCCCGTGACCTTTCGGGTCACCGAACGCAAGCGCCACGCAGTCGTCCTGGATGCCAAGTATTCCACTGACCTCGGCGGCAGTGGCGGTGTGACCTGGTCTGACAACAACCTGTTCGCCCACGCCGAACAGCTCACCGTGAATGCCCAGATCATCAATCTCAATGGCAGTGCCACCAATGGCGTGGGTTATGACACCAGTGCGCGGCTGGCCATCCCCGAATTTCGCAATCCGCAGCAGACCCTGCAGTTCTCGCTCACGGCGATCCAGCAGCCGCTTCTGATCTACGACCAGAACGCGGAAACCGCCGGCATCACGCTGACGCGCAATCTCTCGAAGATCTGGAGCGCCAGCGTCGGATTCACCGCCACCGAAGACCAGATCAAGCAGCCGCAGGAACAATTCGTCATTGGGGGTTTGGACAAGAGCACCTTCTATTACACGCTGTTCGCCATTCCCCTGAGCCTGCGCTATGACTCCACCGATGTGTCCTCGATCCTGCTTGATCCCACCCACGGCCTGCGCGCGGCGCTGACGGTGTCGCCGACGCTGTCCCTGGGGCCGCCCAATGCCACTTATGTCATCACCCAGATCCGCGCCTCGGCCTACCTGGACCTGCATGCCTTATCATTAACGGACCCGGGCCGAACGGTCATTGCGGTGCACGGTCTATATGGTTATGCGCAGGGCGCGAGGGTGACTGACCTGCCGCCGGATCAGCGTTTCTATGCAGGCGGCAGCGGCAGCGTGCGGGGCTACCCTTTTGAGTCCGTGGGCCCGCAGTTTTCCGACCCGAAGTACCTGAACACCACGCCGCAGAACGCCCAGGCGCTGCTCGGTTCGGGCTTCTCCATCAACACGCCGATCGGCGGCGTCGCGGTCAATGCGGTGAGCGTGGAATTGCGGCAACGGGTCGGGCGCAACTATGGTTTCGCGTTGTTCGCCGACGCCGGACGCGTCGCCCAGACGGCACTGCCGTTCAGCGGCCAGTACACCGTGGGTCTGGGCACCGGCCTGCGTTACTACACGCCCATTGGTCCGTTGCGGCTGGATATTGCCTTTCCCATGCACATCTTGCCTGCGCCGAACAATGCTCATTTCGAACTGTATATAGGACTGGGACAATCTTTCTGATGACCCGCCGGTTGCGCATCACACTGATCGTTGCCGCAGTACCGGTGGTGCTGGTCGGGCTGCTGTGGGTGGCGCTGCTGACGGTGGGCAACACCGTGTGGGGTCGACAGCACATCGAGGCGCTGGTCGCCTTCCTCACCCATGACAACGTGCGCCTGCACGGACTGGGCGGGCAGCTGCCGGATCGTCCTACCTTGCAGAAACTGGAACTCGCGGACTCGCACGGTATCTGGCTGACGGCGCAGAACTTGGAGGCGGTGTGGGATCCGTGGGCACTGCTGCAGCGGCGGGTTGCCGTGCAGAGCGCTCATGCGCAGCGTATCGACTGGTCGCGCCTGCCCGTCGCAGGTTCGCGCCGCACCCGTCACGCCGGCATTCCCGACATTGATGTCCATGAGGCAACGGCGGACGCGGTGGGCCTGAGTGCAGCGCTCGCCGGTACCGCCGCCACGCTGAACCTGCATGCCAGCGCGCACCTGCGCAGTATCACTGACATGACGTTGGCCTTTGCCGGGACCCGGCTGGACGGGATGGGCACTTATTCACTGCAGCTGACGTTTGACCGAACACGCATGGACGGCGCCTTGCGGCTGCGCGAACCTGCCCATGGGCCGTTCGCGGGCCTGGCAGGGGTGCCGGCAATAGGTGAGGTGGTGGTCGCGGGCGATCTGGCCGGACCGCGGCAGGCCGAACGCGTCAACCTGCAGGCCGACCTCGGCGCGCTGCATGCCCATGCCACCGGCGTCGTGGATCTGGTGCATGGATCGGCGAATCTCGAATATGCCGCCGACGCGAGCGCGATGGCACCGCGTGCCGATGTGTCGTGGCAGCAGCTGCATGTTCGCGGCAACTGGCAAGGCTCGCTGGCCACGGCGCTGGCAACCGGCGAAGTCCAGGCGCACGGGCTGCAACTGCCCGGCGAGGTCAGGATCGCCGCACTCAACGCCGCACTCCAAGCGCGCGCCGGAGATCTCACGGCCCATGCGACCATCGAGGGTGCCTCGGCCCCGGGTGTGCCCAGCGGCCTGTTTGCAACCGCGCCACTGGTGGCGGAGGGTTCGATACAGCTGGCCCGGGCGACCCGTCCCTTTGAGCTGCGGGTGTCGCATCCGAGCGTGAATTTGCATGCCAAGGGGCAGGCGGCCGGTACGCCCGAGGTCGATGCCGATATCGAGACTGCCAATGTCGCACCGCTGCTGCAGGCACTGCAGCTGGGTCTCACCGGCCCGCTGCGGCTGCATGCGCGGGTGCAGCGCGACGGCAATGAAGCCAAACTGCGCGTGACCGCCAACGGCAATCTTGATTCCACGCTGGTTCAGCTGCACGGCTGGCTGCGCGGACCGGAAACGGCGGACCTGCGCGCCACCTATCAGGCGTCCGGTCTCACCCTCGAGGATTCCGTGGTCAGCAACCGGGCGCTGAGCCTTGCGGCCTCGGGCCTGCTGTCCGCGCCCGCGGGCTCCGATGCACCCTGGACCGTGGCCGCGAAAATCCACGCCACGCTGGCGGACCTGTCGATCCTGCTGCCCTCGCTCTCCGGCCACGCTGACATTCGCGCGCAGATCAGCGGCAGCACCGTTGCATTGCGCACGGCTGGCGATCTGGAGGCGACGCTGGCGGTAGCGGGCACTGCGGCCGGCAACGTGCGTGGGACTTTCGATGTGGCCGGCCTGCCACGCGCGCCGCAAGCCCAGGTCAGTCTGCGCGGTTCGCTGGCCGCCCGACCGGTGACCCTGCAGGCGCAGGTGCAGGTCACACCGGGCGAGGCCGTGCATATCGACCTGGCGGACGCGGACTGGGAGAGTCTGCACGCGCAGGGTAATCTCACCCTGGGTCTGCGGGATCTGGATCGTTCTGAAGGCCAGCTGAAATGGTCGATCGCGGATCTCGCGGACTTGAATCCACTGCTGGGCCAGCACTTCGCGGGCCAGCTCTCCGGGGGCTTGAACCTGGTCCCGGCCGGCAACGGGTCCGCGCTCGCCAGCACCAGCCTTGAGGTCAACGGCGTGGGCCTGCAGATCGGCGCACAGAAGTTCGATGCCACGCTCAGCGGCACGGGTCCGTTGCATGCGCTGCAACTGACCCTCGCCGCGCAGGCCGCCATACTGGGCAAGCCGGCCAGCCTCAAAGCCCTGGGCCAGCTGCAGACCCAGCAACGCGCTTTGACCGTGAGCGCCGCGAATGCCACGGTGCACGCGGTCGATCTGAAGCTGGAACAGCCTGCGCTGCTGGATTTCGCGCACGGACTGACGGTGTCCGGATTGCGAATTGGGGCAGCCGACGCGCACCTGAAGGCGGAGGGTCAGGTCCTGCCGCAGTTGCACGTGAATGCCGAACTTGTCGATGCGACCCCGGGGCTCATCGACGCCATCCTGCCGGGCTATCTGGACTCAGGAACTCTGAAGGCCAGCTTGCAGCTGCAGGGCAGTGTCGCTCATCCTCTGGGTCAGCTGCGCGTGGCGGGTACCGATCTGCGTGCACCGGGCGATGCGGGCAGCCTGCCACCGGTGCAGCTGACCGCCGCGGCGGACCTGGCCAGCTCTGGCGCCCGCATCACGCTGCACTCCTCGGCCGGGGATGCCACCCACATGAATGTCGAGGGCTCGATTCCCTGGAATGCTCCGCTGGCGGTGACTTTGAGCGGCAACGTCGATCTCGCGCGCTTCAATCCGCTGCTCGAGGGTGCCGGGCGGCGCATCAGTGGCAAGATCGATGTCAACGCGCAGCTGGCTGGAACTCTGGCAGCGCCAACCGTGAAGGGCTCAGTGCAATTGCACAAGGGGACCGTCCACGACTACCGGCACGGCATTGATCTGACGGAGATCGAGGGGGTGCTGGAGGGAACGGAGAACCAACTGCGCATCACCCAGCTGACGGGACATGCGGCAGCGGGAACCATCGCGGTCAGCGGTACGCTCGGCGTGCTGCAGGGCGGCTGGCCGGTGGATCTGAAGCTCACCGCTCGCAACGCCCAGCCGTTCGCCAGCAGCATCGTCACCGGCAACGTCAATGCCGACCTCACCCTCACCGGCACCGTGCTGCATCAACTGACGCTTGGCGGCAGCGTGCTGATCAATCACGCGACCGTGGAAATACCGAATGATTTCCCGCCCAATGTCGCGGTCCTGGATGTGCGCCGGCCAGGACAGGTCGTGAACCCGCCGCCCTACGGCCCGGTGTTCAACTTCAATGTGAGTGTGAACGCGCCGCGCCAGATTCTGGTACGCGGTCGCGGCCTGGAGGCCGAGCTCGGCGGTCGCCTGCAGATCGGCGGCACGGCGCGGGCGCCGGCGATCGATGGCGGCTTCGACCTGCAGCGTGGCCTGTTCACCTTGGCCGGCAGCCGGCTCAATTTCATATCCGGCCGGGTCAGCTTCACCGGCGCGGATATCACCGGCAAGATCGACCCGACTCTGGATTTCACCGCCCAGTCCAACACGGTCGATACCACCGTGACCCTGCGCATCACCGGCGTCGCCGATGCGCCGCAGTTCGAGTTGAGCAGCGTGCCGCAACTGCCGCAGGATGAAATCCTGGCGCGCCTGCTGTTCGGCGAGAGCGCCGGCCAGCTGACCGCGCTGCAGGCGGCGCAGATCGCCACCGCACTCGTGACTCTGACCGGCGTCGGCACCGGCCTGAATCCCCTGGTGGAGATTCAGAAGCACCTGGGTTTGGATCGGCTGGCGGTGGGCAGCAATGACACGGGCATCCCGGGCGGTACCCAGAACAACGGCGCGACCATTGAAGCGGGGCGCTATGTGACCAACCGCATCTTTGTCGACCTCAAACAGAACACCACCGGTGCCACGCAGCTGCAGGTGCAGGTGGACCTGACGAGCAAGCTGAAACTTCAGACCCAGGTGGGCACGGGCACGGCTACCGTGCAGGGCACGACTCCGGACAACGATCCGGGCAGCAGCGTGGGCCTATCGTACCGGTTTGAGTATTGAGCGGCCCAGGACCCCATCGAGGGCGCGGCGCGCCTTAAAACCGCATTGCTGCAGGCGGCGCAGCACCTCCCCGGCAAGGTCGCGGCCGCTCGAGAGCGAGTTGGGACTGCCCGTGTAGTGAAACAGCGTGCCGCCCGGCCGCAGCACGCGGGCCAGCTGCTGATAGAAGGTGCGCGCATACAGTTCCCCGGCGATGCCGAAGCGCGGCGGGTCGTGAAGGATTACGTCAATGCTCGCATCAGCAAGCGTCGTGATATGCCGTTCAACGGCGACGTTGAGCACCTCGAGCACGGCATTCGGCCGCGGCGACCACGGGTTCAGCTCACGCAGCCACAGGACCTGCGGATTTTTTTCGCAGGACAGGACCTGCCGGGCACCCAGGCGCTGGCACCAGGCCGCGAAATAGCCCAGTCCCCCGCAGGTATCCAGGACGCGGCGCCGCCGCACGCCCACCAGTTCAACCTTGCGCCGTGCGTCCTCAAAGGGTGACAGACTGGCGCTGGGCAGCATCTTGATGCCATCGATTTCGAAGGTCGGCGCACCCCATTGCGTGGGTACCAGCTTGATCAGCGACCCGACGTAGGTCGCCGCCGGCTCGAAGCCGGTGCCGGTCCAGTAATAGATGGTGCGGTCCTTGAGCGCGTCCGGCCAGGGGTACTGCGCGTCGCCGCACGCAAAGCCCGCCGCTGCGACACCGACCTCAGACACCGTGAGGCCCAGGTCCAGCGAGCAGCTGCAGCGGGCGGCACCGTCGCGCAGCGCCTGCGCCATCAGGGCCAGATTTTCGGCGGTCAGCAGCGGTCTGCGACCGACCGCGATCAATGAGATTCCTTGGCCACCAGGTATTTCACCAGCTGCAGCACCTGATTGGCACCCCCGGCGCTCTCCACGTTCAGGCGGTACTTGCCGTTCACGACTATGGTGGGTGTGGAATCCACCTGGCCGTGCAATACATAAGCATCGTCGGCCTTGACCTTCACGTCCACGGCGAAGGACTGGCTGACGGCAATGAACTTGTCGACCGGCACGCCGGTCAGCTTGTTGTAGATCCTGGCGGCGTCCGCAATGCTGGGCAGCGGGTTTCTGATGCGATTGGTTTGCGGATCCACGATCGACATTTCGCCGCTTTTCCAGATGGCATCGAAAATCCCATCATTGGCGCGGTCGGCCACGCCCAGCGCTGCGGCCGTCACATAGGCGCGCTGGAGCATCGGCCAGTCCTCGGCCGCATTGAATGAGGCCGGCACCTGGTTGAACACGGCATTGGGCGGCAGTTCCGCCTTCAACTGCTTGACGACGGGGCGGAACTCGGAGCAGTGCGGGCAACCGTAGGAGAACACCTCGGTCACTTCCACCTTTCCAGGCGGCGCGCTGGTATGCAGCGCGGGAATGATCAGAAAATAATTCTGACCCTCGGTCCAGGCGGTCTGGGCCGAAGCCACCAGGGGCAGGGTGCTGGCGAGCAGCGTCAACAGTGCAAGGCGTCGATTCATGGCGGCGTGTTTCCTCGGGTTGATCAAAGCGGGCGGGCCCAGGTTTTGTCGGTCCACAACCTGAAGCCGCCCTTGAAGGCATTGGCGTTGTTTCCGGCGCGCGCATGGGGCGGCAGTTGCTTGAGTTTGGCCACATTGCCGCCTCCCAGAACAACATAGTCCACTTCGAATGCGGCGCTCAAGCGTTCCACCACGTCAAGGACGGCCCGCCGCCAGCGCTTCTTGCCGAGGCGTGCAAGGCCGGCAATCCCCAGATAATCCTCGTAGGTGCGCTGCTTGCGATAGGGAAGGCGGCCCAGTTCCATGGGCTCGATGACACCGCCCAGGATCAGTGCCGAACCCAAGCCCGTCCCCAGGCCCAGGAACAGCATGCGACCCCCCTCGTAGCTGCCGATGGCCTGCATCGCGGCGTCATTGATGATGCGCACGGGTTTGCCGAAGCCGGCCGCATAATCAAAACCCACCCAGCCGCGGCCGAGATGGTGCGGTTCGGTAAGGGGCCGGCCATGCCAGACCACGCCGGGAAAACCCATGGACACCACGTCATACTTCCACCCATGCAACATGCCGCGCACGGCCTTGAGCATCTGCGCTGGGGTCAGTTTGGGATTTGAGTCGACGCGTCGCTCGGCGTCGTAGCCGCCGGGCACACCGGACAGCAGCGCCTTGACATGGGTGCCGCCGATATCAATGGCCAGGATGCGCCGCCTGCGGGCCGCCTTTGCTTTGGGTCTCATCATGTCTATGGTGCCCGGAGCCGGAATCGAACCGGCACGGAGTTGCCCCCTAGGGATTTTAAGTCCCTTGCGTCTACCAATTTCGCCATCCGGGCAGCGCGGTGCCGACAGGGGACGATTCTACCCCGGGGATGGCGATAAGCTACTGAATTTGCGAGACTGATCCCATGTCCGGTTCAACTTTAAGTGCGGAAAATCTGCACCTGTGGCGCGCGGAGCGGCATGTGCTCAAAGGCGTCAACCTCACGGTGAACGGCGGCGAACTGCTGCAACTGACCGGCGCCAACGGCGCGGGCAAGACGACGCTGCTGCGTGCGTTATGCGGCTTGAACCACCTGGAGGAGGGCCGCGTGTTCTGGAACCAGCGCGATGTGCGCGAGGATCGCGAGGGGTTTCATGCCGCGCTGGTCTACCTGGGACATGAGCCGCCGCTGAAGCCGGACCTGTCGGGGGTTGAGAACTTGGGTTTCTGGACCGGCATGCGCCGGCGCATCACCCGCACCGCCATCCATGACGCCCTGGTGAGAACCGGCGCCGGCGAGTTCGCCCTGCGCCCGGTGCGTACGCTCTCGGCCGGGCAGCGCCGGCGCGTGGCCCTGGCCGGACTGATACTGGCTGCGGTGCCTTTATGGCTGCTGGATGAGCCCACTACCAATCTGGACAGCGGCGGGCAGGAACTGGTGGCGGCGCTGCTGGATGCACACCTGACTGCGGGGGGAATTGCGATCGCGGCCGTGCATCGCCGACTGGCCGTCGAGCCCGCACGGGTGCGCGAATTGAATCTCGTCGCGTGATGTCGGCACCACCCGCACTCACGCCGCCGCTGCTGGCCGCGCGTCTGGTCGTCACGCGCGATCTGATGCTGGCGTTTCGCCGGCCCGAGCAACTGCTGCATCCGCTGGCGTTTTTCGTGCTGGTGACGATGCTGTTTCCGCTGTCGGGATCCCCTGAACGGACCACCTTGCGGGTCATTGCCCCGGGTGTGTTGTGGGTCACCGCGTTGCTGGCCGCACTGCTGGCGCTGGATTTCCTGTTCCGCGATGACGCGCAGGACGGCACGCTGGAGCAATACGCCCTGTCGGGACAGTCGCTGACCTGGCTGCTGCTGGGCAAGACCGCCGCTCACTGGCTGCTGACCGGCGTGCCGCTGTCGGTGATGGCGCCGCTGATGGGTTACACGCTGGGCGTGCCAGCTTCGGCCAGCGTCGGTATCATGCTGACCGTGGCGCTGGGGAGCCTGGCCCTGAGCTTCATCGGATCCATCGGCGCGGCATTGACCCTGGGCGCGCGGCGCGGTGGCGTGCTGCTTTCGATATTGATCCTGCCACTGGCGGCCCCGATTGTGATTTTTGGGAGCAAGGCCACAGAACTGGCCATCCGCGGGGAGGCATATGGAGCCCCCATGGAACTGCTCGGGGCCATCGTGGTCCTGTCTTTCACTCTTGCCCCCCTGGCCGCGGCCGCCGCCGTTCGCATCAGCCTGGAGTAGACGTAACGTGACTTGGACATGGTTTCATCGGCTGGGATCGCCGCCGTATGTGTACCGCCTGGCGGGGCGCCTGACACCCTGGTTTGGCTGGAGCGCCGGCGTGCTGATCCTTGTCGGCCTGTACGGCGGGCTGGTGCTGGCGCCGCCGGACTATCAGCAAGGCGACGGTTTCCGGATCATCTACGTACACGCGCCGACCGCATGGCTGTCGCTGATGGTCTACACCTGGATGGGAGTGGCCGCCGCCGTGGGACTGATCTGGCGCATCAAGGTCGCGCATGCGGTCGCCGCGGCCTGCGCGCCGGTGGGCGCCTCCTTCACAGCCGTGGCGCTGGCCACCGGGTCGCTGTTCGGCAAACCCATGTGGGGCACCTGGTGGGTTTGGAGCCCCCGGCTGACCTCCGAGCTGCTGCTGCTGTTCCTGTACATGGGGTACATGGGCCTCCGGGCGTCATTTGATGACACCCAGCGAGCAGACCGTGCCAGCGCCGTGCTGGCGGTCGTGGGAATCGTTAATGTACCCATCGTGCATTACTCAGTAGTGTGGTGGAACGACCTGCACCAGGCCTCGTCATTGACCTTGGGCGGCAAGGACACGATTGCCACCTCCATGCTGGTGCCGCTGCTGGTGAGCCTGCTGGGCTTCACGCTGTACTTCGGCGCCATTCTGCTGGTACGTCTGCGGGGGGAGATACTGCGCCGCGAGCGCGCCGCCGCCTGGATCCGCGAGGCGCTGGCATGATGATCCAGTTCAATTCGCTGGCCCAGTTTCTCGCGATGGGAAAATACGCCGCCTACGTCTGGCCCTCCTATGGCCTGACGTTGCTGGTCGTGGTGCTGAACATCATTTGGGCACGGCACCTGCTCAGGCAGGCGCAGATTGAGGCGCGCAGGCGTCTGGCCATGCAGGAGGAGCGGGCATGACACCGCAACGGCGCAAGCGTTTGTATCTGGTGCTGGGGATCGTCGCCGGCGTGGGCATCGCCGCCGGGCTGGCGCTGTCGGCCTTTCGTCAGAATGTCACATTCTATTTCATCCCAACCGAGGTGGCGCAAGGCACTGTGCATGGTGATGAAAGCTTCCAACTGGGCGGCATGGTCACCAAGGGCAGCGTGCAGCGGGTGCCGGGCAGCCTGCAGGTGAGTTTCGTGATCACCGATTTCAAGCATGACGTGCCGGTCACCTATTCGGGCGTGCTGCCTGATCTGTTTCGCGAGGGCCAGGGCGTGATCTGCCATGGTCACCTGGACAGCCATGGCGTGTTCGTCGCGGATGATGTGCTGGCCAAGCACGATGAGAAGTACATGCCACCGAAGATCTCGGGCACGGCGCCGGTGTCACGGGGAGGAACCTGATGCTGCCTGAACTGGGTCACTTTGCACTGGTGCTGGCGCTGCTGCTGGCCGGACTGCAGGCGTTCTTTGGCATCCTGGGCCCGGCGCTGGGCCGCGATCGCTGGGTCGCCGCGACCAGCTTCTCGGTGGCCGGCCAATTTGTGATGGTGGCGACCGCGGTGGGCGTTCTGGTGTACGCCTTTGTGAATTTCGACTTCTCCGTGCTCTATGTCGCCGAGAATTCCAATTCGGCACTGCCGCTGGGGTATCGCATCGCGGCGCTGTGGGGTGCGCACGAAGGCTCGCTGCTGCTGTGGATCTTCCTGCTCAGCGCGTGGACGCTGGCGGTGGCCGTCCTCACGCGCAATCTCCCGGAGCGGTTCGCGGCGCGGGTGCTGGGGGTTCTGGGCGTACTGAGCTTCGGCTTTCTGCTGTTCACGCTTGCGACCTCCGACCCTTTCCAGCGGTTGCTGCCGGCGGCCGCCGATGGCCGTGACCTGAACCCGCTGCTGCAGGATCCGGGTCTGGCGGTGCATCCGCCCATTCTCTACACCGGTTATGTGGGACTGGCCGTGGCCTTCTCATTCGCCTGCGCGGCCATGCTTGAAGGGCGCATGGATCCGTCCTGGGCGCGCTGGACGCGGCCCTGGACCACCGCGGCCTGGGCCTTTCTCACCTGTGGCATCACTCTGGGCAGCTGGTGGTCGTACTACACGCTGGGCTGGGGCGGCTACTGGGAATGGGATCCGGTGGAGAACGCCTCGTTCATGCCGTGGCTGGTGGCCACAGCGCTGATTCATTCCCTGGCGGTCACCGAAAAACGCGGTCTGTTCAAGAGCTGGACGCTGCTGCTGGCCATTCTGGCCTTTTCCTTAAGTCTGATGGGAACCTTCCTGGTGCGCTCCGGCGTGCTGGTGTCAGTGCATTCCTTTGCCGCGGATCCGTCGCGCGGGCGATTCATCCTCGCCTTTCTGGGCATCGTCATCGGCGGCGCCCTGACGCTGTACGCCTGGCGGGCTCCGCTGCTGAAGTCGAACGCGGGTTTCGAGCTGCTGTCGCGCGAAAGCTTCCTGCTCTTCAACAACATCCTGCTGGTGGTCGCGGCGGCCACGGTGCTGGGCGGCACGCTGGCGCCGCTGATCGCGGACACTCTGGGCCAGACCGCGCTGTCGGTGGGGCCGCCATACTTCCGGCCGACCTTCCTGCTGGCGGTGGTGCCGCTGCTGCTGCTGCTGGGGGTCGGCATTCATGCCAACTGGAAGCGCGGGCGTCTCGAGGGCATGGCGCGCGCCTTGCTCGTGACGCTGGGCGCTGCCTTGCTTTTCGGTGCCGCCATTGTATTTGGCGCCTTTGGCGGCAAGCATGCGCTGGCCATCACCGGCTTCGCACTGGGCGGCTGGATCATTCTCTCCTCGCTCATCGATCCACTGGATCGGCTGCGACGCCATTTGAGTCTGTCGCGGGCCGTGATCGGCATGACCGTGGCGCATATCGGGCTTGCGGTGGCCGTCATCGCTCTGACTGGCGTGGAGTCCTACACCAGCGAGCAGGACATCGCGCTCGCCCCCGGTGCCAGCGCCAACCTCGGCGGCTACGACTTCAAGCTGACCGAAACCCAGCCCATCGAGGGTCCGAACTACAACGCCATCCGCGCCACCGTCATCGTCACCCGCAACGGGCAGCCGATCACCACCTTGTACCCGGAGAGCCGCAACTTCTGGGTGCAGCAGCAGAACCGCAAGGTCGCCGGCATCTACAATCTGCACGGCACGGATCTGTTCATTGCGCTGGGGGATGACCTGGGCGCGGGACGCTGGAGCTTTCGCGCCCAGATCCGGCCGCTGATCACGCTGCTGTGGCTGGGACCGCTGTTCATGGCGCTGGGCGGTGCCCTGGCACTGTCCGACAGCCGTTATCGCCTGGCGCGCGCCGGCGCGCGCGACGCGCTGGCGGGTGCTGCCCACGGAGAAGCGCGTTGACGCCACGCTTCCTGGTACCGCTGGGGGTGTTCATCGCCTTGGTGGTCGTGCTCGCCGTGGGCATCAATCATTCGCACGAAGTCGGTGTGCTGCAGTCGCCGCTGGTGGGTCATCAGATCCCGGACTGGGAACTGCCGGTATTGACCGATCCGGCGAAGACCTTGGGTGCGCGCGAACTGAAGGGACAGTGGTACGTGCTCAACTATTGGGGGGCGTGGTGTTATGCCTGTCGGGCCGAGCATTCCACACTGCTTCAGGCGCAACGGGAGGCACGGGTACAGATCATCGGCGTCGACTGGGTGGCGGGTAATCAGGATGAGAACGCGGCGGCGCTGGACTGGCTGGCGCGGCTCGGTAATCCCTACCGCCAGGTCGTCACCGATCGTGACGGGAGCACGGCGATCAACCTCGGCATCGCGGGGGCACCCGAGTCCTTCCTGGTGAATCCGCAGGGCGTGATCGTCTACAAGGAACCCGGAATCATCACACCGGAGATCTGGCGGCGCGAGTTCCTGTCGCGCCTGCCGCCGCAGTCCACCGTTCCGAGCGCAAACCCGGGAGCTGCGTGAGGACCTCGGCTGCAGGGGCCATCGCGCTGGGTTGCCTGCTGGCCTTCGTGCCGCTGCGGCACGCCCTGGCGGTGGATCCGACGCGGCTGTCCGATCCGGTACTGCAGGCGCGCTACGAGGTCCTGATCCACGAGCTGCGCTGCGTGCAGTGCCAGGACAACTCACTGGCGGATTCGGAGGTCAATGTCGCCGCCGATGTGCGCCGTCAGATTCGCAACATGCTCAGCCAGGGCAAGTCTGACCAGGAGATCAAGGCCTATCTGGTATCCCGCTACAGCGAATTCATCCTGTTCCGGCCCACGTACTCCTGGCGCAACGCCTGGTTGTGGGCACTGCCGGCGGTGCTGCTGCTGGTCGGGTTCTTCAGCGCCGCACGCGTCATCAGACAGCGCGCCAAGCTGGTGGACAACGATGACGATGGGGACGTTTCCCAGTCATGACCACCTTCATTCTCATCGCGGCCGGGATGGTGCTCGCGGTATCGGCGCTGCTCGCGCTGCCGCTGCTGTCCAGCCGGCGCCTGGCAGCGCCGCGCTCGCCCTGGACAGCGCTTGCGGTGCTGCTGGTGCTGCTGGTCGGCGCGGGCGGGTTGTACGCCAGGTTCAGCAACTGGAACTGGTCGCAGGCCGCGAATCAGGCCGCTGACGGGTCGCCGGAGTCGATGGTGTCGACGCTGGCGCGCCGGCTCGCCCGCCACCCCGATGATCTCAGTGGCTGGCTGATGCTCGGCCGCTCCTACAGCGTGCTGGCGGAGCGTGCCCCTGAAATGAGGCCGCTTGAAATCCGGGCGTACGAGCATGCCAATGAGCTCGCGAAAGGCGAAAACGTCGAGGCGCTGCAGGGTCTGGCCGAGGCGCTGGTCGCGCAGGACGACACTGAGCTTGGCGGACGGGCGGGTGCGCTGATCGAGAAGGCGCTGACGCTGGCGCCGCAGTCCCCCAAACTGCTGTTCTACGGCGCTGCCGCAGCCATTCAGCGTCGGCAGCTGCCCCTGGCGCGCGAGCGCTTCGTCAGCCTGCTGGCCGAGAACCCTCCTGAGAATGTCCGTACCATCATCCAGCAGCAGGTCAATGCCATTGACCAGGCGCTGGGCGCGGCCGCGCCGGCTGCGAGTCAGGTCGGCCCCTCTGCCGCCTCCGCAGTCCCCGCCCGGGTCCGGATCACCATTACTCTTGCGCCCAAGGTCAAGCCAGAAGACAAGGCCGACGCCCCACTGTTCGTGTTCGTGCGCGATCCGCGTGGCGCCGGACCGCCGCTGGCCGTCAAACGCCTGGAGGCACACTTTCCGCAAACCATTGAATTGTCATCATCCGATGCCATGCTGGCCGGGCATGGCATGCAGGTGGGTCAGGATGTGGAAATCGTCGCCCGAATCTCCAGCTCCGGAGGCCCGCTGGCCAGGAGCGGCGATCCCTTCGGCTCCGTTGCCTATCATGTTGGGCCAACGGGCGCCGTGAACGTGGCCATCGACCGACTGACGCCCTGAGGCGCAATATATCGGCTGCGCTGCCGGTCCAGTTCTTGTAGGACAGGTTACAGATCACCCGGCGGTCGAGATTCTCTGGCAGCGCGGCATGCGTCTTGCTTCAGTCTTGGCTTAGGACTACAGGAGATCCGATATGGCACAGACACGGGGCGTGGAAGGCCGAACTTCCAATCGCGGATTCGCATCGATGAATCAGGAGCGGCAACGTCAGATCGCCAGCATGGGCGGCAAGGCGGTTCCCGATTCCAAGCGCAGTTTTTCCCAGAATCGCGATCTGGCGGCGCAGGCCGGCCGCAAGGGCGGGCAGAGCGTACCGGGCGAGAAGCGCAGCTTCTCCCAGAATCGCGAACTGGCGGCCCAGGCGGGCCGTAAGGGCGGCCAGAGCGTACCGGATGAAAAGCGCAGCTTCTCCCAGAATCCAGGATTGGCGGCACAGGCCGGTCGCAAGGGCGGCCAGGCCAGTCACAGCGGCCTGCCGGGACATGAAGTCACGGGAGATGCTCCCGCCGGATCGGTCCGCCGTCCGGGGACTTCCCGCTGAACTGAGCCTGAGGCGCGTGCAATCTTTACGCACCTGCATGCAGAACTTGCACCGGACCCCGGTCAGGCCCCCGGCCTGACCGGTCTATGCGTGGGGTGACCCACCTCCGCGAGTATGCGATTGAGTTCCTCGGGGTCGACGGGTTTGACCAGATGGCGATCGAAACCGGCGCTGCGCGAGCGCCGCTTGTCATCTTCCTGACTCCAACCGGTCTGCGCACACAGCATCACCGACTGGCCCCAGGGCCGGGCGCGCAGGCGGCGCGCCGTTTCGTAGCCATCGATGCCCGGCATGCCGATATCCAGCAGCACCACGTGCGGCCGGAAGTGCTCGGCCACTTCAAGCGCTTCCAGGCCGTTGGCTGCGGTGCGCACATCGTGTCCTTCCAGGTCGAGCATCAGCGCCAGGCCCTGCGCGCCATCGCGGTTGTCATCCACAATGAGGATGCGCGCGCTCTTGCGCTGCGGTGACGGCGTGATGGATTCGGCGGCGGTCGGTGCGCCATACAACGCCGGGACTTTAAGATTCAACTGCACCTCGAAGGTGCTGCCGCGACCGGGCCCATCGCTATGCACGGTGATGCGCCCGCCATGCAATTCCACCAGGCTCTTGGCCAGTGTCATGCCGATGCCCAGTCCCGCGTGGCCACCGCGGATGCGGTGACCGCTGCGCTGGAACATTTCGAAGACCTTCGGCAGCAGGTCATCGCTGATGCCGGCGCCCGCGTCGCTGATGGCCACCGTCAGCCACTGGTCCTGCCGTACCGCATGGATACGGATCTCAGCACCCACATCGCTGAACTTGGAGCTGTTGTTGAGGATGCCTGCGAACACCTGGACGATGCGCCGGCTGTCCACGTACAGCCACACCGTGCCGGGCGGCAATTCCACCCGTAGATGCTGCTGGCGGCTCTCAAGTTCCGCACGGTTGCTGAGTATCGCCCGGTGCAGCAGGGAGTCGAGATTGACGCGCTCGCGGCGCAGTCCCAGTTGCCCTTCTGCAATTTGGGTTACGTCGGCCAGGTCATCGATCAGGCGTGTCAGCAGGCTGACCTGGCGCTCGATCATGCCGTGAGCGGCACGCGCGAGTGCGTCGTCATTGTCCGCAACCGCCAACACCTGTACGGCGCTGCGCATTGCCGCCAGGGGATTGCGCAATTCATGCGCCAGGGTGGCGAAGAAAACCTTGCGGTCACGGTCACGTTCACGAAGCAGTTCCGCCAGCTGATCGCGCTGCGCGGATGCCGCTTGCAGGCGGGCCTGCAGTTCGTCCTCGCGCGGCGGGTCCTTCGATGCCATAGGCCAGCACGCAGCAAGAATCAGGCCGAGCGCGGGAACCTCACGACGAAGCGCGTGCCGCGGCCATCGCGGCCGGATTCCGCATTGACGGTGGCGCCGTGCACGCTGGCGATCTCGCGCACGATGGCGAGCCCCAGCCCGCAGCCCTCGGCAGCGGCGGTTTCACCACGGTGGAAGCGCTCGAAGATGCGTTCGCGCTCGGCCTCCGGAACCCCCGGGCCATCATCCGTTACCGAAAGTTCCGGCAGCCGCGAACCTGAGACACTCAGGGTCACACTGGCGCCTTCCGGGCAGTAGCGCAGCGCGTTGTCGATGAGGTTATTGATCAGCTCCTCCAGCAAGCCCGTGTGGCCCTGGATCAGCACCGGCTGCTCCGGCGCGACAAACCCGAAATCCATCTTGCGTGCCAGGGCCGGACCGATCCAGGTCTCTCCGGCGGAGCGTGCGATGCAGCCCAGGTCCAGGAGCGCGAGCGGACGGGTCGCCGCCGCTTCGGGTCCGGAGCGGGCGAGGGCCAGCAGCTGCTGGGTGACGCGGGCCGCACGACCCACGGCGGCCTGCAGCCCACGCAGCGCCTGATGGCGTGACTCGCTGTCGAGGCTGCGTTGTGCGCGTTCGGCGTGCAGTGACACGGCCGCCAGCGGCGTGCGTAGCTGATGGGCGGCGTCGGCCACGAAGCGACGCTGCGCGGTGATGGTCTGATCCAGGCGCCCCAGCAGATCATTGATGCGCGTCACCAGGATGCGTGCTTCCCAGGGCAATCCGGCCTCCGACACCGGGGTCAGAAGGTCGTGGCCGCGGGCCTCGATGGCGGCCGACACGACGGTCAGCGGGCGCAGGCCGCGATCCACGGCGAAGCGCATGAACAGCAGGGCGCCCAGCAGCAGCCCCAGCTGTGGCAGCGCCATTTCGAGCAGGATCTCCGACAGCAGCGTGGCGCGCTTCCTGACGGTCTCGCCGACCACCAGGTGCACGATTTCACTTGAGCCTGGCACCTTGACCTCGGTGGCCACCACGCGCAGCGCCAGGCCGCCGAGGTTCATCGAGCTCAACAGGGGTTTGCCATCGCTCCCGGGTTGCAGATCGGGCAGTGCGCCGTCATTGGCGAGCATGCGGCCATCGGTGGTGCTGATGCGATAGTAGCTCTGGTCGTAGTCGTCGAACTTGAAGATGGCCAGTGCGACGCGCGGCAGCACCAGGCTGGCCTTGCCGTTCTCGACGGTCAGGGCCTGGGCCAGTGAGCCGGCGTCATCGATCAGCCAGCGGTCGTAGGCGAGATTGGCGAAGTGCGCGGCGAGGGCATAACAGGAGATGCCATCCAGAACCAGCAGCAGCAGCGCAACCGCCAGGACGCGCAGCGTCAGGCTGGAGCGCAGCGAACGTTCAGGCATCGGTTTCCTGTTCCGCCTTCGCCTCCAGCAGGTAACCGAAGCCGCGGATGGTCTGCACCTTCAGGTCGAAGGGTTCCAGGCGCCGCCGCAGTCGATGGATGGCCACTTCGATGGCCGTATCGGAGAGCGCCTCGCCCGAGGGCGCCAGGCTGCTGGCGATCTGGTCCTTCTTCACGACTCGGCCCGCGCGCTGCGCCAGCAGTTCCAGCAGCGTGAACTCCCGGGCGGTCAGATCCACCGGTGTCCCGGACAGCAGGATGCGCGGCTGGCCCATGGTCAGCTCCAGTGGCCCGATCTTGATGGACTGGGCGCGGTCGGCGCGGTGGCGCCGGACCAGGGCCCGGGCGCGCGCCTCGAGCTCTGCCATCACAAAAGGCTTGGTCAGGTAATCATCGGCGCCGGCATCAAGGCCCACCACGCGGTTGTCCACGGCATCCAGGGCGGTCAGGACCAGGATGGGCAGGCCGCGCTGGTGGCGGCGCAGGGTGCGGATCAGCGACAGTCCGTCCATGTCCGGCAGGCCGATGTCCACGATGGCCAGGTCGAAGTCATTGAGCAGCAGCACTTCCTGCGCTTCGCGGCCGCGGCCGCTGGCTTCGACGTGGTAGCCCTTCTGCCGCAACAGGTTGACCAGGGCCCCGCGCAGCTCCGCGTCGTCTTCCACTATGTAGGTACGCATGGGGCTGATTATGCGCAATATCTGCCCCTGACCGTTAGTTGGATTCCTGGGCAATACGCTCCAGGCAGACGCGCGCGCGGCTCTCGGCCCCCTGCCACGAGAGCGGACTGCCCAGCTGCTCCAGGTATTGCGGCCCCACCGTGGCGCTGGGCAGAAGGTTGCGGGCACAGCCGTCCGAATCGTCGCCGCCGGTCAGTGCTATCGACACCGCCAGGGCCGACAGGGCGTCGAATCCACTCGATTTCACGCGCGTGGGACGATGATGGTGGGCAACCGCTTCGACCACGGCGTAGGGCAGTCCCCACAGGGCCAGGAGGTATGCGCCGATTTCCGCATGGGAGGCGCCCAGGATCTCGTACTCGGCCTGTGGCAGGGAGGTGCCGCCGGCCAGGGCCAGCTCAATGGCCTGTTCGAGCTCGCGCGGACACTCCTGGATCAGCACCCAGTAGCCGATATCGTGCAACAGCGCCGCCAGCACCGTGTCATCCGAGAACTGAGTGCCCAGCGTCAGCGCCTGGGCCACCGCAGCGGTGCGCTGGGCGTGCATCTGCAGGTCATCCAGATCCACGGCGGCGTGGCGCATGCGGCCCGGCCAGCGCGAGAACACCTCGGCGCACATCACCAGGTTGCGCACCGTCTGGAAGCCCAGGTACTGGACCGCCTGTTCGATATTGCTGATGCGGCGCGAGCGCCGAAAGAAGGCGGAGTTGGCGATCTGCAGCACCTTGACCGTCAACGCCGTATCACTGGCAATGACGCGCGCCACCTCGCGCGCCGTGGCTTCGGGTTTGGCCATCGCCACCTGCAATTGCGAGAACACCTGCGGGCGCGCCGGCAACTGGCGGATGCGGCCGATGACCGCCTGAACGCTTGAATTCGTCAGCTCCTCGCGCAGCTGCAGGCTGCGCGCCACCGCATCTTCGAGCTGCTCGGGGTGGCAGGGCTTGCGCAGGTACTGATGCGCCAGCGGCAGCAGGCGCAGCTTCTGTTCCACATCGGACATGCCCGACAGCGCGATCCGGATCGTGGCCGGCCAGCGCTCGCTGATGGCATGCAGCAGCTGCGCACCATCCATACCGGGCATGCTCATATCGCTGACGATCACATCGTGGGGTGTCGCTTCGAAGCTCGACAGGGCGTCGGCCCCGCTGTCCACGAAGGTCATTTGCCACTTGCTCTGCAGCGGCTGCAGGCGTGTGCGCAGGCCATCCAGAACCTGCTGTTCGTCATCCACGAACAGCACGTGGCGCAGTGGCGCCTGGGAAGGGGAACGTTTATTCATCAGGCGCGCATTTCAGCTCAGACGCGCCGCCGCGCGTCGGGGTGATCTCACATTATTGGGCCCTCATTCGCGCCGCGCGCCGCGCTGTCGACTCGCGTCACGCTTCGTTGTTTACCTATTCGGCTGCGGGTTGGTCGCGGCGCACTTTGTCGCCCGTTCGCGCCAGTTCCCCGGTAATATGACAAGCATCCAGCAGGCCTGAAAGGCCTCACGGCAAACTAAAAAATTCTTCATGCGTCAGCGCTCTCTTGCATTTACGACCGGGGTGATGGTGGGGCTGTGCGGTTGCACGGTGGGCCCGGATTTCCACGCACCCGCGGCGCCCGCCACCGATCACTACGTGGCCGGCGCCCCGCTCGACAGCGTGGGCGCATCCGGCGCCGGTGCACCCGTCCAGACGCTGGTCCCCGACCAGGATATTCCCGCGCAGTGGTGGAGCCTGTTCCACAGCACGCAGCTTGACGCCCTGGTGCGTACGGCGCTGCATGACAGTCCATCGATCGCGGCCGCCACGGCGGCGCTGCGCTCGGCCCAGGAAGGCTACCGCGCCCAGCGCGGTGCCAGCGTGTTCCCACAGGCCGATGCGCAGTTCTTGGGCCAGCGCGAGGCGGCACCCGGCGCGGCCTTCGGCTTCCCGGCGGCCGGTACCAGCACCTTCACCCTGTTTGATGCCGCGGTGAACGTCAGCTACAAGTTTGATGTGGTCGGCGGGACCCGCCGCCAGCTCGAGGGCCTGGCCGCCCAGTCGGACTATCAGCGCTGGCAGCTGGAGGCCGCACGCCTGACGCTGGCCGCCAATGTCGTGACCACGGTGATCGGCGCGGCCGCGCTCAACGATCAGATCGCCGCAACCCAGGATATTCTCGGAACCGAGCGCGATCAGCTCACGATCGTGCAGCGCCAGTACCGCGCCGGCGCCGCCGCGCAAAGTGATGTGCTCACCCAGCAGGCCAATGTCGCGGTGCTCGAGGCCTCGCTGCCGACATTGCAGAAGTCCCTCGCCCAGGCCGGACATCGCCTGGCGGTACTGATAGGTCAGACGCCGGACCATGCCGCCACCGAGGGCCTGACTCTGAGTGCGCTGACCCTGCCGGTAGAGCTGCCGGTGTCCCTGCCCGCCAAGCTGGTGCGCCAGCGGCCCGATGTGCTGGCCGCGCAGTCCCAGCTGCACCAGGCCAGCGCCCAGGCCGGCGTAGCCACTGCCAATCTGTATCCGCAATTGACGCTCTCGGGCAGCGTCGCCTCGGAGACCACCTCGATCAGCAACCTGTTCGGCCCCGGCACGGTCGCCTGGAATATCGGGGGAACCCTGATGCAGCCGCTGTTTCACGGCGGGGAACTGCGCGCCAAGCGGCGTCAGGCTTTCGCTGAGCTGGACCAGGCCACGGCGCAATATCGCGGCACGGTACTCTCGGCCCTGGAGGACGTCGCGGACACGCTGCGCGCGCTCGAGGATGATGCGCTGACACTGCAGGCGACGCGCCACGCCGAAGCCGCCGCGCAACAGGGTCTGGACATCAGCCGCCGCCAGTACCAGGTCGGCGGCACTTCATACGTCAACCTGCTGATCGCCCAGCGACAGTACGCCGAGGCGCGTCTGGCGCGCATTCAGGCCGAGATGGCGCGCTTCACGGATTCCGCGGCGCTGCTTCAGGCCCTGGGCGGCGGCTGGTGGAATCGCGACACCGATGGGAGCCACTAGTGCAGTCGTACGACATTCCGACCCCGCATCATGAGCCCGAGACGCTGCGGCGCCTGTTCCGGCGCCGGCTGATCATTGTCAGCACGGTGGTGGTGATCCTCGGCAGTGCCATCATCGGCTTCAACCTGGTCAAGGCTCACTTCATCGCCCAGGCGCTGGCCCAGAATGCCTCGCCCCGACAGACCATCGCCACCGCCACGGTGAAATTCGATGACTGGCAGCCGCAGATCAACGCGGTCGGCACCTTGCGCGCGGTGCACGGCGTGGATATCACCACCGAAGTCACAGGTCTGGTGCGCAGTGTCGACTTCCACTCCGGCGAGGAGGTCGCCGGCGGCACGGTCCTGGTGCACCTCAATGCGGATGCGGATAGCGCCCAGGAGCAAGCGCTTGCCGCCGCGGCGGATCTGGCCGAAGTGGTCTACAAGCGCGACCAGGTGCAGCTGCAGGCCCAGGCCATCAGCCAGGCGCAGCTGGATGCCGATGCCGCGGACTTGAAGAACAAACGCGCCCAGCAGGCAGCCCAGGCGGCGCTCGTGGCCAAGAAGACCCTGCGTGCGCCCTTTGCCGGCAAGCTCGGCATCACGACCCTGAATCCCGGCCAGTACCTGAACACCGGCGACAAGGTCGTGACTCTGCAGCAGCTTGATCCCATCCTGGTGGACTTCCGGCTGCCGCAGCAGGAACTGGCGCGCATTGCGGTGGGCCAGGAGGTCAGGCTGACGGCCGACACCTTCCCCGGCGTCACCTTCATCGGACATATCGATGCGGTGAATCCGCTCATCGACAGCGCCACCCGGAATGTGCAGGTGGAGGCTGCGGTCGACAATCACGCACGTCAGCTGATTCCCGGAATGTTCGGCCACCTGCAGGTGGCCGCCGGCAAGCTGGTGCATGCGCTGACGCTGCCGCAGTCGGCGGTGACCTACAACCCCTACGGTGCGACGGTGTTCCTGGTCATTCCGGACCCGGCCAACAAGGGCGCACAGACCGTCAGGCAGAGTTTCGTGACGCTCGGGGACACGCGCGGCGATCAGGTCCAGGCGCTCTCGGGGGTCAAAGAAGGCGACGTGGTGGTCAGTGCCGGGCAGCTGAAGATCAAGAACGGCACGCCGGTAGCCGTGGACAACTCGATCAAGCCCAGCGACGATCCGAACCCGGCGCCACAGGAACACTAGGGCCGCTCGGGATGAAGCTCACAGACCTGTTCATCCGCCGGCCGGTGCTCGCGGTCGTCATCAGCCTGTTCATATTTGTGCTGGGCGTGCGTGCCATTTTCGGTCTGTCGATCACCCAGTATCCGCAGACCGAAAGCGCCAATATCGTGATCAACACCACCTATTACGGCGCTGATGCCGCAACGGTCGCCGGCTTCATCACCCAACCGCTGGAGGCTGCGATCGCCCAGGCCCAGGGCATCGAGTACCTGTCCTCATCCAGTTCCACCGGCTCTTCGAGCATCACCGCCACCCTGCGTCTGAACTACGACTCGAACCGGGCGCTGACGGAGATCAGCGCCAAGGTGAACTCGGTGCGCAACCAGCTGCCGCCGCAGGCCCAGCAGCCGGTGGTCTACATTGATGTCGGTGACACCACGGCGGCCATGTACATCGGTTTCTTCACCGACACGCTGCCGCCCAATGGCGTGACCGACTACCTGATCCGGGTGGTGCAGCCGAAACTGGATTCCATTCCCGGCGTGCAGTCGGCGAATGTGCAGGGAGCGCGCGTGTACGCGCTGCGCGCGTGGCTGGATCCGGAGCGCATGGCGGCGCGCAACGTGGCCGCCAGTGATGTCTACGCCGCCCTCGCGGCCAACAATTACCTGACCGCGGTGGGCAGCACCAAGGGCCAGATGGTTTCCGTGGACCTCACGGCGGATACGGACCTGCATTCGCTGGACGGGTTCCGGCAACTCATCGTGCGCCAGCAGAACAATACGGTGGTGCGCCTCGAGGATGTCGCGACCGTGGAGCTGGGGGCCGAGGACTACGACTCCGGTGTCAGCTGGAATGGCAGTCATTCGGTGTTCCTGGCGGTCCAGAACGCGCCCAAGGCCAATGCGCTGCAGGTGGCGCAGGCGGTGCGCGATGCGCTGCCCGCCATCCAGGAGCAGCTGCCCAGCGGCATGCGGGCCGAGGTCGTGTACGACACCACCGTGTTCGTGCGCAGCGCCATCCGTGAGGTCATCAAGACCTTGGGTGAGGCGCTGCTGATCGTGACCGTGGTGATCTTCCTGTTCCTGGGCAGCGTGCGCTCGACGGCGATACCCATGGTGGCCATGCCGCTGTCGCTGGTCGGCACCTTCTTCATGATGCTGGCGCTGGGCTACTCGATCAATCTGCTGACGCTCCTGGCGCTGGTGCTGGCCATCGGGCTCGTGGTCGATGACGCCATCATTGTGGTGGAGAACTTCGACCGGCACCTGAAGGCCGGGGAGTCACCGCTGGACTCGGCGCTGTTGGCCGCACGCGAGCTGGGTGGTCCGATTCTGGCGATGACCGTGGTGCTGGTGGCCGCCTACCTGCCGATCGGTTTCCAGGGCGGCCTGACCGGAGCGCTGTTCACCCAGTTCGCCTTCACGCTGGCGGCGGCCGTGACCGTCTCGGCGATCATCGCGCTCACCCTCTCGCCCATGCTGTGCTCCAAGCTGTTCCGCGCCCACCAGGAGGAGGGCAGGTTCGTCAAACAACTGGACCGCAACTTCGACCGGGTCCGGCGCTTCTACCAGCGCGTTCTGTCCGAGTGGTTGATGACCTGGCAGGTGCTGGTGGGACTGGGCGCCGCCATCCTGTGCCTCACGGTGTACCTGTTTGCCACGGCGGATTCGGAACTGGCCCCCAACGAGGACCAGGGCGTGGTCGTGGCGCAGATCCAGGGCGCACCCAACGCGACGTATCAGCAGATGGAGATGTACAGCAAGCAGATGTTCGATGCCGCCGCCTCGCTACCCGAATACTACGGCGTGTTCCAGCGCATGAGCGGCAACAGTGGCTTCGGGGGCGTGCTGTTTACGCCCTGGAGCGACCGCAAGCGCAGTTCCCAACAGCTGCAGCAGGTGCTGCAGGAGCGCTGGAGCCGCATCGCCGGGGCGCAGATCGCCGCCTTCCAGCTGCCGGCGCTGCCCGGCTCATCGGGCCTGCCGGTGCAGTTCGTCGTCACGACCACCGAACCGCTGCAGAATCTGTACGAGGTGACGCAAAAACTGGTGGCGCGGGCCAAGGCCAGCGGCATGTTCTTCTTCATCGATTCGGACATGAAGATCGACAAACCCCAGGCAACCCTGGCGTTGGATCGGGAGATGGTGGGAAGCATGGGCCTGACCCAGCAGGACGTGGGTGCGAGCCTCGGCGCGGCGCTGGGTGGCGGCTACGTCAATTACTTCTCCATAGCCGGCCGCTCCTACAAGGTGATTCCGCAGGTTCTGCAGAAGGATCGCCTCAACCCCTCGCAGGTGCTGGACTACTACGTGCACGGTGGCGATGGCTCGCTGATCCAGGCGGGCACCGTGGCCCGTATCACCACTAGCACCGTGCCCGAGTCCATCAATCACTTCCAGCAGCTCAATGCCGCGACCATTTCCGGGGCCCCCGGAGTCTCGCAGGCCACGGCGCTGAAATTCCTGCGCGATACGCTGCAGGAAATCGCGCCGTCGGGTTACACCTCTGACTATGCCGGTCAATCGCGGCAGTTCATGCTCGGATCCGGCAGCTTCATGGTGACGCTGCTGTTCGCACTGATCATTGTCTATCTGGCGCTGGCCGCGCAGTTCGAGAGTTTCCGCGACCCCACCGTGATATTGGTTTCCGTGCCCATGGCGCTGTTCGGCGCCATGCTGTTCATCAACACCGGCATCTCCACCTTGAATATCTATACCCAGGTGGGACTGGTGACACTGCTCGGGCTGATCAGCAAGCACGGCATTCTCATCGTGCAGTTTGCCAATGAGCTGCAAAAGGCCGGGCGCACCAAGATGCAGGCCATCGTGGAGGCCGCCTCGGTGCGACTGCGGCCCATCGTCATGACCACTGCGGCCATGGTGCTGGGTGTGGTGCCGCTGGTGATCGCCTCCGGCGCCGGAGCCGCGGGACGCCGCTCCATGGGCATCGTGCTGTTCTCCGGGTTGTCCATCGGCACCCTGTTCACGCTGTTCGTGGTGCCCGCGATGTACATCCTGCTGGGCGCCCAGCATGCGCGCAACGCACCGGCGGAAAAGCAGGATATATAGTCCATGTAATCATACTGATATACGATATTTCTAATATTTCCGTAAGGATATAGGCATGGTTCAGACCCGGGCCCTTGAGATGTGTCATCCGCCGCCCCACATGGGCGTTGAGGAGATTCATATGACTAAGCTTGTGCGTGTTTGCCTGCTCGCCGTCCTCACGCTGGGCATGGCCAGTGTGGCCGCCGCGGCCGCCGCGGCCACCGATGCCACGCCGGATCAGATCTACCAGGCGGCGCAATCAGGCCATCTGGTGGAGGCGCAGCAGATGGTCGACCAGGTGCTGCGGGATCACCCGCAGAACGCCAAGGCGCATTTCTTTGCGGCCGAACTGGATGCACGCATGGGCGACTTCAATGCCGCGCGTGAGCAGCTGGCGAGCGCCCGCCAGCTTGACCCTTCGCAGTCATTTACGAATCGGCAGTCGCTGAATGCCCTGCAGCGCCAGCTGACCGGCATGCGCACGGTGGTGCCGCTTTTTGCACCGGCGGTGCAGCGTTCCGCCGTGCCCTGGGGCCTGATCATGGTGCTGGCGATAGGCGCCTTCGTGGTGTTCAACATCTTCCGCCGCCGCGCGCAGCCCTATGCTCAGGGCTATGGTCCGGGACTGCTGCCTCCCGGGAACCCGGGCATGCAAAGCGGCTATGGCTACGGCCCCGGGTATGCGCCGGGCGGCACCGGGCTGATGGGCAACCTCGCCAGTGGCCTCGCGATCGGCGCCGGGGTTGTCGCCGGCGAGGAACTGGTCCGCCATGTCATCGACGGCAACAGCAGTAGCGTGCCGCCAACGGCGGACCTGCGCGACCCGGCGCAAAACCAGGACATGGGTGGCGCGGACTTCGGCACCCAGGATGGCGGTTCCTGGGGCAACGACAGCAGCGGCGGCGACGCAGGTGGCTGGGGTGGGGACAGCGGCGGCGGCGGCGACTGGAGCTGAGCCGGTAATTCTCAGCGAAGCCGATTAGACTATCGGCATGTCATTCCTTCAAGTCGTCGTCCTGGCCATTGTGCAGGGCCTGGTCGAGATTTTGCCGGTGTCCAGCTCCGCGCATGTCGTGGTGGCCGAGAAGCTGATGGGGCTGGATCCTGCGGCGCCCGCCATGACGCTGCTGCTGGTGATGCTGCATACCGGCACCATGTTCGCGGTCATCGTGTATTTCTGGCGCCGCTGGCGCGCGACCTACTTCGCGAGCATGGCGCAGTTCAAACGCACCGCCGTACAGGTGATCATCGCCACGGCGCTGACGGGCATCATCGGCGAAGCCCTGCAGTGGGTGATCGAAAAGACGGCCTTCCCGGGAGCACCGGGCGCGCAGATCGAGGATCTGTTCAGCCATCTGGAGTGGATCGCGCCGGCACTGGCGCTCGCCGGCATTCTGATTCTCGTGGCGGGATTGCGTGAACGGCAGCGCGCCGATGCCGCCATGACAACCCGGCAGGCGGTCATCATCGGTGCGGTACAGGGCCTGTGCCTGCCGTTCCGCGGCTTCTCCCGCTCCGGTGCCACCATCTCCGCCGGCATGTTGAGTGGCGTGGCCAAGGCCAGCGCCGAGAGCTTCAGTTTCGCGTTGGCGGTGGTGCTCACTCCGGCGGTGGTGGGGCGCGAGGCGCTGCGGGTGCTGCACGCCGAGCATCAAGGCGGTACCGCGGCACTGGCCAGTGCCGCGGTACCCAGTCTCATTGGCGCCGTGCTGGCCTTCGTGGCGGGCCTGGTGGCCTTGCGGTGGCTCAGTGGCTGGCTGGAGAACGGGCGCTGGTATCTGTTCGGCATCTACTGCCTGGTTGCCGCGGCGGCCGTCGGCGGTATGTACCTCGCCGGCTACTGACCGAAGCGATGGCCACCCGGGCATATTTTCCGACCCTGGTGTATGCGGCGGCGCTGCAGAAGCGTGGCACCCGGTCCTTCAATGAGCGCCTGCTGCGCGAGTGCCGCCAGCTGCGTGTGGATGATGTCGCCGGTCGGCGCTGGTCGCGCCTGAACTATCCGGGCGGCTACACCTCCTATGGGTCGCAGCATCGCCTGTATGAAATCTCCCCGACCTTCGAGGCCTTGCGCAAGCTGCTGCAGCCGCACGTGGCGGCATTCGCGCGCAGCGTCGACTGGGATCTGCGCGCGCGCCGGCTGACCATGACCGACTGCTGGGTCAACATCATGCCGCAGCGGGTCGTGCACAGCCTGCATCTGCATCCGCTGTCGACGCTGAGCGGCACCTACTATGTGCAGGTGCCTGCAGGTGCTCCGGGGATCAAGTTCGAGGATCCGCGCCTGGAACGTTTCATGGCGGCGCCGCCGCGACAGCATGCCTGTCGCGAGCAGAACCGACAGTGGGTGACACTGCCGGCAACAGCGGGCCAGGTGGTGTTGTTTGAAAGCTGGCTGCGTCACGAAGTCACTGCAAACACGCGGCGCCAGGAGCGCGTGAGCATCAGTTTCAATTTCAACTGGTTTTGAGATACGCGTCCGATCAACCATAATCCGTCTGACGCGCCGGCCATTGTCAAATCAACACCTGTAGGACTGAGCCCGATCCCGGGCGCAGTCGTACCGGGTTATGATTCCCGCAAGGGGTACGGCGTTGACCACAGTCTTCACAAGGCGGGTCTGCAGGGCGCTCATTCAGGCGAGTGCCGGGATGATTGTCGCTGGCATTGCTCATGCCGGTCCGGAGGTCACTTTCTATTTCACGGTGCCACTGGGTGGCGCACCAGCGGGCCATGTTCTGGGCCTGCGCCTGGATCGGGCGGTCGCGGCACCGTCCGTGCGCATCATCACGCCTGACTCGCCGCTGAACCGCCGCGCGCTGCTGGACTTGCAGATTGGAGCGGACCGGGCGTTGCGTCTGGACCTGGATCGCCGGCTCACCTGGGATATCAATCGGCAGCAATGGCGCGACTCAACGCGACCGGCAACCTTCGCGCTGCGTCTGCCGACGCCGCTCAATCCACTGCAGAACCAGACCCGGAAACCACTGGTGAAATCGCTCGCGGTCGAACCCGCAGGGATCCTGCCGGGGCGTCCACGCTGACATCGAACTCGTACGGGCCGAAGGTGGTCTGGCCCTGCACATCGCCAGGAACCGCAATCTCACGGGAGCCTGCAAACCTCGGATTCATCCAACAATGCTGCGATGCACCAGGACTTGGGTCACTCTTTTGCCAAGGTCCGCTTCGATCCTTATGCCCTATCGCGCGAACCGCGCTCTGGGTCGCTTCAGATTGAGGCGGATTGAACGATAAAGAGGCTTGGGAAAGCAGCGTTCGCCGCTGCACACGGACATAGTGCCACGATGCCAATGAATCAGACTGGTACGTCGAACGAATACATCGTGCGCGAGGGCGCGCTGCTCGTGTCCGTTACCGATGTCAACGGCAAGATCGTCGCCGTCAGCCCCGAGTTCATCCAGGTCACGGGCTTCAGCAACGACGAACTCATTGGCAAGGACCACGGCGCCCTGCGGCACCCTGATACGCCCGAGGCACTCTACGAGGATCTGTGGAAGACCCTGCGTGCGGGTCGACCCTGGACCGGACTGATGAAGAACCGCCGCAAGAACGGCGATTTTTACTGGGATATCGCCAGCGTCACGCCGCTGCTTGAAGGCGGAGTGCACACCGGCTTCATGACCATGCGGACCAAGCCCTCCGCACAGCAGATCCGTGAGGCCGCGGAGCTGTTCCAGAAGCTGCGCGACGGCTCGGACAAGACCCTGCGCCTCATGGAGGGCCGACAGGTTCGCACCAACTGGCGGCAGTCGCTGAACCCACTGCGCAACCTTTCTGATCATGCCCAGCGCTGGCTCGATACCCTGTTCGGTGTGGTGGTGCTGACCGTGGCCGCGGCACTGCTGATGTATCCGCAGCTACCCGGCGGGCCTGAGCTGCGCATGGCGGTGGCGGTGCTGCTGCTGCTGCGCTGCGGGCTGTGGGTGTCGCGGGTCCTGCTGGCCGCCCGGCGCCGCAAGGAGCTGACCGCGGACACGGTGTCCTTCATCCACGACCTCGCCGCGGGACATTTCCACACCACCTTCAAAGCGGCGAGCAATTACAAGGCCGGCGAAGTCCAGCGTGCCTTGCTGACTCTGCGCATCAAGATGGGTTACCAGATCGCCGAGGAACGGCGTAAGGCTTCACTGCAGCGCCAGGCGCTGGACAGCGCCAGCGCCAGCATCATGCTGGCCGATGAAAACCAGCGCATTGTGTACACCAATGCCTCGGCCAGCCGGATGTTCGCGGAGGCGGAGGCGGATTTTCGCAAGGATCTGCCCGGCTTCCAGGCCGACAAGGTCATCGGCTCCGATATCGATGTGTTCCATCAGACTGCCGCGAACCAGCGGCAGACCCTGATTGACCTGAAGACTGCACTGACCACGGATATCCGTCTCGGGGGCAGGGCGCTGCGGGTGGTGACCACTCCGGTGCTCGATGCCGATGGACGACGGATGGGAACCACGGTGGAGTGGATTGACCGCACTCCCGAGGTGCGCGCCGAAGAGGAGGTCAACACCATCGTCACGGCCGCCCATGCAGGCGATCTGGATCGCCGTGTCGATGTCGAGGGCAAGACCGGATTCCTGCTGGTGCTCGCCCACGGCGTCAACAAGATGGTCGACAACATGGTCAAGGTGGTGCGCGAGGTCCAGGACGCAGCCGGGGAAATCGGCCGCGCCGCCAGTGAGATCTCGGACGGCAACCTGGGTCTGTCCGAGCGTACCCAGGAGCAATCCTCGGCGCTCGAAGCCACCGCCGCTTCCATGGAAGAGATGACCAGCACCGTCAAGCAGAATGCCGACAACGCGAGCCAGGCCAATCAGCTCGCCGTCGCCGCCCGCAACCAGGCGGAGAAGGGCGGTGTCATTGTCGGTAAAGCTGTCGATGCCATGTCCGAAATGAACGTGGCCGCCCAGCGCATCGCCGACATCATCGGCACCATCGACGAAATCGCCTTCCAGACCAATCTTCTGGCGCTGAACGCAGCGGTCGAGGCGGCGCGTGCCGGCGAGCAGGGCCGCGGTTTCGCCGTGGTCGCCGCCGAAGTGCGCAACCTCGCGAGCCGCTCGGCCGTTGCGGCCAAGGAGATCAAGGGCCTCATTCATGACAGCGTGCGCAAGGTCGGCGACTGTTCGACGCTGGTCACCCAGTCCGGTTCGACCCTCAACGACATCCTGGTCTCGGTGAAGAAAGTGGCCGACATTGTCGGGGAGATCGCGGCGGCCTCGCGTGAGCAGTCGTCGGGCATCGATCAGGTCAATGAAGCCGTCATGCAGATGGATGGCATGACCCAACAGAATGCGGCGCTGATCGAGGAAGCCTCGGCCGCCTCGGGCGCCATGGCCGATCAGGCCAACCGGCTGGTGGAAACCATGTCGACCTATCGCATCGCCAATCCTGCGGGCGGCGCCGATCCGACGCCGCGTCATTCGAAAATACGCTTCGTGGCCTGAAGCGCTCGCTATTTCTTCCAGGCTTTGCCGGTCACGGGATTGGTGTAGTGATACGGCGGTACGAACACATGAGGAAAGGCCTGGTATTTGACCGTTAGCGCCTGATCGGGCTCAACGCCGGGCAGGGGCCCCGCCAGGGGCACGCCACCATGACTCCACCCCTTGTCGAATTCCACGTAGTAAGTGGTGTAGAAGTGCAGGTGGTCGATCTTCCAGATCCCGTCTTCGCGTACATACTCGTTCTCGTAGGTACCCTCGCCCCAGCGTGACTCGCGACCCAGCCAGCCGATCTGGATGAAATTACGCCAGCGGCCACGGGCCGAGCCACCATCTGCGGCAATCGATATGACCGGCTGCAGCTGCATGTGGTTGAACACACATCCGAACTCCAGTTTCGGCAGGGCGTGCAGATACTGGCGCACCCGCTCCTGACCCACGAACAGTCCGCGACCGGCGATCTCAAGCCGCGCATTGCGGGAAAACAGATCCGCCGCCTCATCGTAAAGGGTCTTGTCGACGTAGTAGCCGTAGGTGGCCTGCAGATTGCAGATGGCCACATAGTCCTGCGCGGCCCGCGCCCTGGTCTCCAGGGCCTCGACCCTGCGCAGCAGCTCCTGAACCTGGTCTTCGGTGCTCATGGGATTACCTCGGTAGCGCCGCGAAAGGTACCATGCCGCATGGTTGCTCTGCCTTCACCCGCGCTGCAGATGCGGGTTTATTTGCTGTGCGCGCTGATCGTGCTGCTGGATGGCTACGACCTGCAGGCCATGGGGCTGGCGGTGCCGACGCTGGCGCGGGATTGGCAACTGGCCGCCCCCACATTCAGCTATGCACTGAGCGCCTCATTGCTGGGCCTGGGGCTGGGTTCGGCATTCATCGCGCCCTGGGGCGATCGGCTGGGCCGGCGGCCACTGCTGCTGGGCGGGCTGGCCATCATTCTGGTCACCTCGCTCGGGGTGACGACAGCGACCACGCCATGGCAGTTGTCGGCGTGGCGGCTGCTCATCGGTCTGGGGCTGGGGGTGTGTCAAAGCAATGCTTCGGCGCTCACTGCCGAATACGCGCCTGGCGCACGGCGTGCGACCATCATGACGCTGATGGGCGTGTGCGTATCCTTCGGCGCCATGCTGGCGGGCCTCACGGCGCCACAGGTACTGGCGGCGGCCGGCTGGCGCGGACTGTTCGTGGTCGGTGCGGCGTTGCCGCTGCTGGCGCTGCTCGCATCACTGGCGGGTCTGCCCGAGTCACCGGCGCTACGCGCCGGGCACGCACCGGCTGCACCCGCGGCCGCCGGCCAGGGCGGCAGCCTCATGGTGTTGCTGCGCGTCCCGTACCGGGAGCGCACCCTGCGGCTGTGGCTGGTGTATGGCCTGGCGGCCATGTTGTTTTACTTCCTGATCAGCTGGCTGCCGACCTTCCTCACGGCGGCGGGCTGGTCGCGTTCGCAGGCCCCGCACGGTATCGCACTGCTGCAGGCCGGCGGCATTGCAGGCTCACTGGTCCAAGCCTGGCTGGTCGATCGCCGCCGCGCGATCGCGGCGCTGGTGGGTGCATTCGGCATGACACTGGTCACGGCCTTGCTGTTTGCGGTTCCGGGCACGGAGCCTGCCTGGCCGCTGCTGCTGGTGCTCATGGGCAGCGGCATCGGCGGAGTCATCATGGCCTTCATCGCCCTGGGCGCGATTTTTTATCCCGCGGCGATCCGCGTGACGGGATTCGGCTGGGCGGGGGCGGTGAGCAGGGTCGGCGGGGTGCTCGGACCCCTTGCAGGGGGCTGGATCATCGCCGCCGGCATAGCGCCGCGCATGACGCTGGGTCTGATCGCGGTGCCCGCGCTGCTGTGTATCGCCGGCACCCTGGCCATGCGCCGCTTACCCGCATTTGATCCCGATATAATCCCAACAACAGCAACTCCGGAGATCCCATGAAACTCACGACAGCCATCCTCAGCGGCGCCCTCGCACTGGCCTTGACCGGCAGCGGCCTTGCCCAGGTGCCGCCCACCGGGGTCACTGACCAGGCGGCACTTCTCAAAAGCAGCAACCCGAAGCTTGCGGCCAACAAGAAGCTGGTGTTCGACATGTGGCGGGCCATCATCCAGGGCGCGCACACGGAACTGGCGCCCCGGTACTTCACCCCGGACTACATCCAGCACAATCCCAATGTCGCCACGGGGCGCGATGCCATGGTCCGGTACATGAAGTCCACGCGGCCGGTGCGGCCCATTGATCCCACCATCACCTTCCCGTTGGTCGCCATCATGGCCGAGGGGGACAAGGTGCTGGTGGCGTCGGTGACCTACTCCCCGGACCCTGAGCATCCGGGTCAGAAATATGCCGGCACGCACTTTGACCTGTTCAGGATCGAGCACGGCAAGATCGCCGAGCACTGGGACAGCGTTGCCAAGGATCCGGCCGCCCTGCATTTCAATCCCAACGTCGACAGCAAGCCGGATCCGGCGACCAAGCCATGACGGCTGACGCCCCACGACGGGTGGTCACGGGTCACGACCACAGTGGCAAATCGGTGGTGCTTTCGGATGGCCCGCCGCCACAGCACCATGCCATGCATGGTGCTGAAGTCGGCGCCGATTTTTTCGAAATCTGGAATTGCACCCGAGCGGTGCCGCTGCTCACCGCGGCCGAACCTGAACCCAATGAGCGCGCGTTCACCATCATGCCGGTGTCGGGTCATCTGCTGCGCATCATCGAAATCTATCCACCCGGCCAGGGTGGCAAGCGCACGGTCATGCACCGGACCGGTACCGTTGATTATGTGGTGGTGATCAGCGGGGAGGTCGTCCTGGTGCTCGATGACAGTGAAGTCACGCTGCGCGCAGGGGATGTGGTCGTGCAGCGCGGCACTGATCATGCCTGGGAGAACCGCGCCTCACAGCCGGCGCGGATGGCATTCTTCCATATCGATGCGCAGTTCAGCGAGGAGCTGCGCCAGATGCTGCCGCAGCCGCTGGAATTGATGCGCTGAGTGCGTACTGCAGTCGCCATCACCCATGTTCCCTTCGAGGATCTGGGGTCATTGAGCGAAGTATTGCGGGAGCGTGGCTTTGCGATCCAGATGCTGGATGCCTGCACGGCGGACCGGCAGGCGTTCGAGGCCCTCGATCCCGACCTGCTGGTGGTCATGGGCGGACCCATCGGGGCCTACGAGGCTGCGGTCTATCCTTTCCTTACCGGTGAAATTGCGTTGCTGCGCCGGCGCCTGCAGGCGCGCCTGCCCACGCTTGGCATCTGCCTGGGGGCCCAGCTGATGGCAGTGGCCCTTGAGGCTTGCGTGTATCCCGGCCGCAACGGCAAGGAGATCGGCTGGGCGCCGCTCGAGGCGGGCAGCGCTGCCGCCTCGTGCCCGGCGCTGTCTGAATTGCTGGCTCCCGGGGTGAACGTGCTGCACTGGCATGGCGATACCCTTGATTTGCCCGCCGGCGCCACACACCTGGCGGCCACGGCGCTGTACCCCAATCAGGCGTATGCGCTGGGCGCGCGGGTGCTGGCACTGCAGTTTCATGCGGAAGTGCAGGCTGCATCGCTGGAGCGCTGGTACGTGGGCCACGCCTGCGAGCTGGCCGCCGCCAGGATCAATGTGGCGCAGCTGCGCGCGGAATCATTTCGTCACACCCCGCTGCTGCAGCAGGCCGCAAGGCGGTTCTGGGGCCGCTGGCTCGAGGGGGCCTTCGCGCCTTAGTATATCCTGTCATTTTCGCCACCCTGAACGGGTCTCATCTGTACCGGTCCAATTCGGTTGAGGACTCAATGATGTCAGCAAGCCCAGTATCCTTACTAAATCTTAAGGCCAGCTCAGGCGCGCTGCTGTGCGGCCTGCTGCTCGCCGTGCTCGCGCCCGCGCTCAGTGGCGCCGCCGAGGCCCCGGTTGCGATTCCGCCCGCCGCGTACGATGCGCCCAAGGCCACCGGACCGCTGCAGAGCGCCGTGCTGTCCGGGGGCTGCTTCTGGGGTGTTCAGGGCGTGTTCGAACACCTCGTGGGTGTTCACAAGGTGCTGTCCGGGTATTCGGGTGGCGCGCGCGACACGGCCAGCTATGAGGTGGTGAGCGGTGGCAATACCGGACACGCCGAGTCGGTGCAGATCATCTATGACCCGCAGAAGGTCAGCTACGGGCAGATCCTGCAGGTGTACTTCTCGGTGGCCCACAATCCCACCGAACTGAATCGCCAGGGTCCGGACGTGGGCACGCAGTACCGATCGGCCATCTTCTATGCCAATGATACGCAGAAGAAGATTGCCGCGAGCTACATCGCCCAGTTGAACAAGGCGGGGGTGTTCGGCGCACCCATCGTCACGCAGCTGACGCCCTTTCAGGCCTTCTATCGGGCCGAAGACTATCACCAGGATTATCTGCTGCTGAATCCGAGCAATCCCTACATCGTCTACAACGATCTGCCGAAGATCCGCAACTTCCAGAAGCTGCTGCCGGTCCTGTATCAGGCAAAGGCCGTGACGGTCACGGACATCAAGCAATAGGGATCTGAAATGGGTTTGGTTCTTCTGGTGTTCCTGGGGGGTGCGCTGACCATCGTCAGTCCCTGCATCCTCCCGGTACTGCCCTTCGTCTTTGCGCGTGGCGGCCGCTCGTTCGCCACCAGCACACTGCCGCTGCTCATCGGCATGGCGCTGACCTTCGCCGCGGTGGCCACTCTGACGGCCGTTGCCGGTTCCTGGGCCGTGAACCTGAATTCCTGGGGCCGCTGGGTGGCCTTGGTCGTGATGGCCTTATTCGGACTGGCGCTCATTTCCGAGAAATTTGCCGATTGGGCTTCCCGACCTCTGGTCGCATTCGGCAACCGCATCGTGGCATCCGGAGAGCGCGAAGGCCGCTCCAGTGTCGTGCAGTCCTTGCTGCTGGGTGTCGCGGTAGGGTTCCTGTGGTCCCCGTGCGCCGGACCTATTCTGGGGGGATTGATCCTGACGGGCGCGGCGATCAACGGACCCAATACCCACACTTCATTGCTGCTGCTGACCTTTGGGCTGGGCGCCGCAACCTCGCTTGCCATCGTCATGCTGGCAGGCGGGAAAGTGGTGCGAGCGCTGAAGGGTTCATTGGGCGCCGGAGAATGGGTGCGCCGTGGCCTCGGTGTCCTGGTGCTCGCTGCCGCAGTCGCAATTGGCCTGGGATGGGATACCGGTGTTCTGACCCAGTTGTCATTGAGTGGCACCAACTCGATCGAGCAGGCACTGATGGCGAAGCTTCATCCGTCAAGTGCCACGCCTGCGCAGCAGGCGGGCGGCGCAATGATGATGTCGGCCCAGGGTGCCGGCCCTGCCGGGGGTGCCATGATGGCCATGGCACCCAAGGGTGCCGGCGCCAGCTTGCCGGCCGAGGGGCAGATGCCACCGTTGGCCGGCGCGGTTGCATGGCTTAACTCCCCGCCCCTCACGGCGCAGGGCCTGCGTGGCAAGGTGGTGCTGATCGACTTCTGGACCTACTCCTGCATCAACTGTCTGCGCGAGCTGCCCTACGTCAAGGCCTGGGCCGCCAAGTACGGTCCGGCGGGACTCGTCATCATCGGCGTGCACACGCCCGAGTTCGCCTTCGAGAAGGTCGTCGGTAACGTACAGAAGGCCATCAAGGATCTTGGCGTCACCTATCCGGTGGCGGTCGACAGCGACTACAAGATCTGGGGTGCCTTCAACAACCAATACTGGCCCGCGCTCTACTTCATTGACGCCAACGGCACCATCCGCCACCATCATTTCGGCGAGGGCGAATACGACAACTCCGAACGCATCATCAAGCAGCTGCTGCATGAGGCCGGTGCCACGCAAGTGGCCACGGGCCTGGCCGATGTCAATGCCCAGGGCGTGCAGGCGGCGGCGAGCAACATGTACCAGATCTCGCCCGAGACGTACGTGGGCTACGCCCGCGCCGAACACTTCGCTTCACCGCAAAGTGTCAGCAAGGATGAGGCCGCGCGCTACACGGTGCCTACGAGTCTCAGCGCCGACCAATGGGCGCTGGGCGGGTCCTGGAAAGTGACCATGGAAGGGGCTCTGCTGCAGCAGTCCGGCGGCAAGATCGTGTATCGCTTCAATGGTCGTGACCTGCACCTGGTGCTCGGCCCGATGAAGGACGGCCATGCGGTGCACTTCAGGGTGCGCCTGGATGGCAAGGAGCCCGGTGACAGCAAGGGTGCCGACATTGCGGCGGATGGCTCAGGGGTGGTCACCGAGCAGCGGCTGTACCAGCTGATCCGCCTCACGCATCCTGGCGATGAACACACCGTGGAGATTGATTTTCAGGACGCGGGCGTTGAGGCCTTCGCGTTTACTTTTGGATGAGTCTCGGAGAAGCCGTCATGCTGAATCGAAGAGCGTTACTGGGTTCATTGTTTGCAATGGGTGGCGCGGGTCTGCTGGTGCGTGCGCGGTCAGCGGCCGCGGCGCCTGTCGCCAAGGTCACCATCGTGGCGTTCACCGACGCCGGGGTGAGCCTGGGTCCGATGCTGGTCGACAAGGTCGTGAAGACCGATGCCGAGTGGCGCGCGCAGCTGCCCAATGCCTCCTATGAAGTCACCCGCCATGCGGGCACCGAGCCGGCCTTCAGTGGCCCTTACAACTCGCTTCACGCGCGTGGCCTGTTCCGCTGCCTTTGCTGCGGCAATGCGCTTTACAGCTCTGACACCAAGTTCGAGTCCGGCACCGGCTGGCCGAGCTTCTGGCAGCCCATCGCCAAGCAGAATGTGGTCGAGAAAGCGGACCATACCTTCGGCATGGAGCGCACCGAGATCCTGTGCACCCAATGTGATTCGCACCTGGGCCATGTGTTCGACGACGGTCCGCGGCCCACCGGGCTTCGTTACTGCATGAATTCGGTGGCGCTGAAGTTCATCAAGCACGCCTAGCGTCTAGGGGCTGACCTCAAGCCGGGTCGTCTTCACCGCCAGCGAACTGTCGCCGACCATGATGTCGAAGGTGCCCGGTTCGATCACCCGCTTCATGTGCTCGTCCCACAGGTCAAAGGCCGTTCGGTCCAGCGTGAAGCGCACCGTTGTGGACTGACCCGGCGCCAGGGTCACGCGCCTGAAGGCCTTGAGCTGCTTGACCGGCTGTGTGACCGAAGCCACGGACTCGTGCACGTACAGCTGCACAACCTCATCACCGGCGCGCGTACCGGTATTGCGCACCTCGACGCTGACCGAGACCGGCTGTCCGGCCTTGATCCGGGGTACCGACAGCTGCGGCGCGCCGAGGGTGAAGGTGGTGTAGGAGAGGCCGTACCCGAAGGCAAACAGGGGATCCTTGGAGCTGAAAACATAGCCGCGATGCGCGCTCACCTTCTGGTCGTAGAACAGGGGCAGCTGCCCCACCGAGCGCGGAATCGTCACGGCAAGCTTGCCGCCGGGATTGGCATCACCGAACAGAATGTTCGCCAGGGCGGTGCCGCCTTCCTGTCCCGGATACCAGGCCTCGAGCATCGCGTTGGCCGTGGCGGCAATCTCGGGGATGCCCAGCGGTGAACCGTTGATGAGCACCACCGTCACCGGCTTGCCCAGGGCGAACAGGGCCCGCGCCAGGTCTTCCTGCTCGCCCACCAGGTCAAGACTGTCGCGATCGCCCAGGTGATTCTCGGCCCAGCCCTCGCGGCTGATCGCGGGTTTTTGCCCGATGGCCAGGACAATGGCATCCGCGGTGCGGGCCAGAGCAACGGCCTCGGCAATGCGCCGCAGATTCTGGGCGCGATCCGCCAGCTTCACCTCATCCGTAAACCAGTCACCGGAGGCCGTGATCTGCACGCCCTCGGCCGTCACGATATGCATGCGGTTGCCAGCCCGTGCGCGCAGCCCCTCGAGCAGGCTGACCGAGTGGGCGGGAACATCCGAGTACCCGCCCAGTTCCACGGCAGCGGCATTCGGGCCAATGACCGCCAGCGTCCTGATGGTATCGGCGTGCAGCGGCAGCATGCCGTCATTCTTCAGAAGCACTGTGGTTCGGGCGGCCGCTTCAACGGCCAGCGCCCGCGCTTCGTCGTTGCCGGTGATGCGCGCGGCAGCCTCGGCATCGGCATAGGGGCTCTCGAACAACCCGGCCTGAAACTTCATGCGCAGCATGCGCCGCACGGCCTCATCAATCTGCGACTGGGTCACCAGGCCCGCGGCCAGCGCCTGCGGCAACCTCAGGTAGGCCTCGCCGTCGGGCAGATCGAAATCAACCCCGGCATGCAGCGCCCGTGCGGCCGCGTGCAGCAGATCCGGCACGACGTGATGCAACTGATCCAGTTGCTCGATGCCGTAGTAGTCACTGACGACGGCGCCCTGGTAGCCGATCTCACCCCGCAACACGTCGTGCAGCAGCCAGTAGTTGGCGTGCGAAGGAATGCCGTCGATTTCGTTGTACGAAGCCATGACATTGCGCGCGTTGGCGACATGTATTGCGGCGGCGAATGGCGGGAAAAAAATCTGCCGCAGGGTGCGCTCGGGAATCGTGGCCGGACCCACATTGGTGCCGCTCTCCGGCTCGCCATGACCGGTCATGTGCTTGAGCGTGGCAAACACCTTGGCCGGACCCAAGGGCAGGGCGTCGCCCTGGAAGCCACGCACCG
This sequence comes from Steroidobacteraceae bacterium, assembly GCA_049792815.1. Taxonomy (GTDB): domain Bacteria; phylum Pseudomonadota; class Gammaproteobacteria; order Steroidobacterales; family Steroidobacteraceae; genus DAIDKA01. The sequence continues at coordinate 88,708 of JBARBG010000160.1, forward strand.
CAGCGATGCCCAGCTGGCTGACGAGGTAGGGATCCTCGCCGTAGGTTTCCTCGATACGCCCCCAGCGCGGATCCCGACCCACATCGACGACCGGGGCCAGCACCATTTGCACGCCGCGCGCCCGGATTTCCCGACCAGCGACAGTGAATACGCGCGTGAGCAGCGCTGGATCCCAGGAACTCGCCAGTGCGATCGCCTGCGGAAAGCTCGTGGCATCGCGCGCCATGTAGCCGTGCAGCCCCTCCTCGTGAAACAGCGCCGGGATGCCAAGACGGGTATTTTCAACCGCGAAGTGCTGGATGGCGTTCACCAGTGAAACGGTCTGGCGGGCATCGCGAAACGGTGTGCGCAGCGGATCGCCGCCGCTGCCGTTCAAGTCACTGGGCCGCGCGACCTGGCCGATGCCATCGGCGAAGCTCGCCCGGGCCTTGGCCGGATCGAAATTGCCCTGGGCGTCGAGAAACTGCTTCTTGCGATCCCAGATGCAGGTGATCTGCGCAATCTTCTCGGCAAGCGTCATGCGTCCCAGAAGATCCTCGACGCGCTTCTCGAGGGGCGCGGAGGAGTCCCGGTAGAGGGGGCGTGGGGCATCGGTCCCCGCGGCGCCACTGATCAGGGGCCACAGCAGTGCACAGACGGCTGTCGCACGGAAACGCGGCAAAACTGAACGCCGCATGCATCGCGTTTTTGGCATTATCCCCCCTCAAGCGAACGCCGGCATGCTACACCCATCACTTTGATAGCGGTACCATTGCGCAGGGGGAGAACACCGATGATCAGGATCAAGCTGATGAGAGCCACGGGCCTGCTGGCGATGGGCGCGGTGGCGTGGTGGGGTGCCACGGTCTTTGCCGCGGACTCCAGTGCCTGCGACCGTGAATGCCTGCACGGCGTCATGGATCAGTACCTGGCGGCGCTCGTGGCGCATCAGCCGGAAATGGTCGCTGCCACACCTGACCTCAAGTTCACCGAGAACACCAACAAAATGAAGCTGGGCGATGGGCTGTGGCAAACCATCGGTGCGCTCGGCAGCTTCAAGCTTTACATCGAGGATCCCAAGACCCAACAGGTCGCCTTCTACGGCACCGTGAAGGAGAACGGCCTCACGGCCCTGCTCGGCGTGCGTTTGAAGCAGCGTTCACGGCGCATAAGCGAAGTCGAAACTTTCGTGGTGCGTCAGGCGAGCGGGGTCCACGGCAGCTTTGACAACCTGACAACGGTCCCCGCGGAGTGGGAAGAAAGCGTCCCGGAGGGGCAGCGCAGCACTCGCGAGCAACTCCGTCACGATGCCAATCAGTACTTCAACGGCATCGAACAGGGCAACGGCAAGATCGTGCCCTTCGCCGCGGAGTGCCTGCGCATCGAGAATGGCGCACAGACCGCACCGACGATCGCGACGGCCACGCGCCCGTCGATGAGCGCCGGCGCGCAATTCGACACGCACATGTTCGACTACATCCACGAGATCACCAACCGGCGCTTCCTGCTCACCGATCCGGAGCATGGCCTGGTCTACGCAGTCGTCATGTTTCAACACCCGGGCAATATCAAACCGCAGATGAATGCGGTGAGCGCAACGGCCGCCGCTTCCACACCGCGCACCTTCAGCCTGTCCTCGTATCCGAACACCACGCAGATCATCGAGACCTTCCAGGTGCGCCAGGGCAAGATCCGGCGGATCTTTGCCTATGTCTCGCTGCTTCCCTACCGGCAAACTCCTGGGTGGTGAGCGCTGAATCACATATTTGATCAATGTCTTGCAACTGAAACCTCCACGTCGTTCTGCCATAATGGTGCACCGCAATATTGCGTGATTCGAAGCGGTTGCACTGCGATGGGCTTCGCGGTCGAATCGCCACCCTCTGCGTTAGAGTCCGAGGATGGACAAGGCGCTTCTCATCACATTGTCCCTGCTGCTGTGGCCTGCGATGTCACGGGCGGTCGAAATCTACAAGTCCGTGGATGCCGCCGGTCATGTGACCTATAGCGATCGGCCGGATAATTCGCACCCACCCGTGAGCTCCATGCGCGCTGATGACGATAGTGACGTGGGTGACGTTGCTGATGCGGGTGACGTCGCAGACATGACTGCCGCGACGGCACCTCCGGCGCTGCCCGCCCTCGACCAACCGCCCTGTCCGCAAGAGGGCGACCTGTGGACCCCGGGGTATTGGTCGTGGGATGGTGCGGCCTACTCCTGGGCGCCCGGGGCGTGGGTGTCCCCACCCAGCGTGGGCGTATATTGGACGCCCGGCTATTGGGTTTACGTGCATACCGTCTTTGTGTTTCATCGCGGCTATTGGGGCCCGCAGGTGGGCTACTACGGCGGCATCAACTACGGCTTTGGCTATTGGGGTACGGGCTACACGGGTGGCCGTTGGATAGGCACGGCCTTTGCGTACAACCGCGCGGTGAACAACGTCAACGCGCACCTCTTCCACCATGTCTATGACGAGCCCAGCCAAGGCGGTGTCAGTCGCATCAGCTACAACGGCGGCTCAGGTGGTACGGTCAGTGTTCCGACGGCTCAGGAGCGACTCGCAGCTCAGTCACGGCTGCCCTCGCAGTCGCAGCGCATGCACCCGCAGCTGGAGCCGGCATTGGCGCCGCCTCGCATCGTAGAGAATGCTCCAAGCCCGCCACGGGCGCCGGTGAATGCAACGATCCGAGCGCCCACCCCGGTGAAGACGTCGCGACCCCGACCCGCGCCGGTGATCAAGTCGCTACGCATCAATTAGGCGTGGCAATCATTGCCCGACGACGAGGATCTGGAATGAGTGCGGAATCATGGGCGGCCGCGCTCGCCGCATAAAATCGGGCACACCGGGCGCCGCAGGAGCTGCTTGCGCCGGCGCGGCGGGAACCGGACCGTACTCGGCCGTGATCAGCAAAATATGGTTGGTCTTCGAATCCAGCGTCAGCGTCTTGGCGCGCTCCGGCGTCGCCACCGTCTGCTCCACGTGAAAGCTCGACGGGGAATCTTCCTTCACCACAGTCAGGGTGCCATCGCCCTGTGAGCTGAACGCCTCCATGGTTGCCGGATTGAACACCACGCCGTCGCACCCGGTGCCGGTGGGTAGATCGGTAAGGATATGCCCATCCTTGGCCGACAGAACAATCATATTGCTCTTCTCGCGGCAGGCGGCGAACAGGATGTCATTCTTCGCATCGAGCGCCAGTCCCGCGCAGCCCGCGCCCTTGCTTGAGAGATCGTAGCGGCCAACCATCTTCATGGTGTTGGCGTCGATCACGGCAATGGCTGCCTTATCTTCGATGTCCACATAAATTCGGCCGTGCCCGTCGGCGGCCGCCTGCTCGGGTGCGCCACCGATACTGATGGTGCCGAGAATCGCCCCATCCTTGTCGTCCAGAACGGTGATGTTCGGCTCTGAATGGCTGAGGACGTAGAAGTGGTGATTGTAGGTATCGTTCAGATAGCCGTCGGGATTGCCTTGCACGTCGATCTTCTTCAGCACCGCGAATGACTTGGCATCGAACATCGTGATCGGTTTCGATGTGGCGAAGCCGTGTCCCGTCGTGGTGTCGACGGCTCCCCCATGTGCGCTCACGCCTGCAATGTCGCCGACTTGAGCCAGTGTGTCGAGGTTGAACACGCCGATGTGGCCTTCAGGGCCAGACCGCGCCACATAGAGATTGCGGCCGTCGGGATCTGCGGTCACGTAATCGAATCCGCCTTCGCCACCGACCACCTGGATGCGCTGTACCTTGTAGGCAGCGCTGTCCTGCGCGTGTAGAACGCCCGCGCACGGAATCAGCATGGTGAGCGCTGTGAGCAGGAGCGGTTTGTGGTTCATGGTCGTATCTCCGTGTAGGCGACCGTCTCAAGGGGCGGGGTCGAGGAACAGCAGCTTAAGCGAACCTGCCACCAGGGGCGACCGTCGTGGCGGCGGCCCTGAACCGCGGGCCGCCTGGAGGGCGGCCAGTGCGTTCGCGTCGATATCGGCGGCAGCCACGTACAGCCGCCCGCTGCGCGAATCCACGCTCATGGTGCGTGCCGATGACTGGGTCTTGATGGTGCCGGCAGGCACGAAGGTGTCGGCGTTGACCTCGCGAATGACCGAAATCGTACCGTCGATACCATTGGAGCTGAAAATCAACTTGCGCTTGGAATCAAAGGCGGCCGCGTCGGTGCCACGTCCGATGGGCAGGGTGGCCACGGTAGCGCCGGAATCGGTATTGACCACGACGAGCTTGCTGTTTTGGCAGCTGGAGAAGAGGCGGTGAGTTGCGGTATCGATGGCGAGCCCATGCGGCGCCGCGCATTCAGGGATCGGCCAAGTGGCATCGACGAGGTTGGTCTTGGTGTCGACGCGAAAAATCTGCTGCTTCGCCACGCCGTTGACGTAGACCTTGCCGTTGTCCCCTGCGACGGCATATTCGAGCTTGCTGCCCGCATCCACCGTCGCCACGACTTCGTCGTTGTGCGGATCAATGACCGTCAGTTTGCCCGGATCACCATCGACCACGAAGACATGGCCGCTGACAGGATCGATGGTGATGGCGTCAGCATCGTCGTCTGCCTTGAGCCGCTTGGCGATTTTCAGGGTTTCAAGGCTGAAGGAGGCCGCCTGCCCGGCCTGCCCATCATCCGAATAGCCAAGCCCGGCCGCATGGGAAATGGCGATGCCATGCGAACCGCCCGCAAGTCCTTCGACCTGGCCGACGATCCTGCCGTCCTGGCCATCGACGACGGTGACCCGATCCCCGTGGGCCACGTAGACACGATGCGCAGGCGCATCGTAAACCACATAGTCCCAGCGGTCCGGTGCGCCCAATGGCACCGTTTTGACCAGTTGATAATTGACCGTGGGACCGGGTGGAGCCGTAGCGCCCTGGGAGTGCGCGCTTTGGACCATGCCCAGAGCAATTATTAGGGCGGCCGGTGAGGCGATGTGGTTATTCATGCGCAGGATCCTGCCAGCACGCGGCCAGCAGGGGTGATGCTTACAAAAATATATACATATTACTGGACCGTGACGCGCTGCAACCATCCGGGATGGGATCCAAAGTAGCTTGCCTGCATGACCCAGAACGTTGATCCCACTCAAGGTTATCGGCCGGATATCGATGGCTTAAGAGCGTTTGCCATCGTCCTGGTGGTGGCCTACCACTACTTCGGGTTACCGGGTGGCTACGTCGGTGTCGATGTTTTCTTTGTCATCTCGGGGTATCTGATCACCGGGATACTGCTGAGTGATCTGCAGCGGCGACACTTAAGCTTGCGCGAATTCTACGCGCGCCGTATTCGCCGGATTCTCCCCCCGTTATTGGTGGTCATTGCCACCAGCCTGCTGGTCGGGTGGGTCTGTTTGCTGCCCTACGACTTGCGGGAGCTGTCCGAAGAAGCGTGTGCCAGTGCAGTTTATGTAGTCAATTTCCTTCTCTGGCATCAGTCCGGCTATTTTGACGTTGGCGCCACCACCAAGCCGCTGCTGCATCTGTGGTCACTGGCCATCGAGGAGCAGTTCTATCTGCTGTGGCCCGCCTTTCTGCTGCTGGCGAACTGGTGCCGTCGCCGCGTCGATCTGGGCATACTCGGAATACTGATCGCATCGCTGCTGGTCAATCTCATCACGATTCAGGACGACCAGGCGACTGCGTTCTATTTTCCCGTTTCACGGCTGTGGGAACTGGCGGCCGGTGGTTTGCTCGTACAGCTCGAACGGGGTCGCAAGGGCACAAGCCTTGACGCCTACGGGGCAGTAAATTGGCCGCAATCGCTTCGCAGCGGCCTGTCCATTTTGGGATTGGCGCTGATCCTGAGCACGGCAACGCTGTACACCCGCGAGATGAAGTTCCCGGGCTACCTTGCGCTGATTCCCGTGATTGGCGCGGTGCTGGTCCTGGCGGCAGGACCGAACGCCTGGCCCAATGCGAGAATTCTTGCGTGGCCACCCATGGTGCACGTCGGAAAACGTAGCTACAGCCTGTACCTTTGGCATTGGCCGGTCCTGGTGCTGGCCACGCTCATCGCTGTCGACCGCCGCTTCAGCTATTTCAACGAGGCATGTCTGGTTGTCAGCTGCCTGCTGGCGTGGGGAACCTTCGCCTTTTGTGAGTGGCCGATTCGCCGCATTCCGGTGACGGCCGGCAACGCCTGGAGATTTCTCGCGGTCGGAATTTGCGCCTCGGTGGCTGTGGCTGCGGTAGGTCTTCTGCTGGCGTCGGGAACGCTGGCGCGTGCGTCCGACGCTCGGCTGATCACCAAGATATATCAGAGGCCCGAAGGAGGGTGCACCTTTTCCGGCCCGGCTCTGAACGCCAATACGGCGATTTTCGCTCCCTGTGAGATCGTCAAGTTGCCCGGACGTCCGGTCGTGGTGCTGATCGGTGATTCGCATGCCAAGGAGCTGTACTCGGGATTGAAGGTCTATCTGGATGCCCGGCAGATCAATTTGATTGAGTACACAGCGACCGGTTGCGCCCCGCTGTTAGTTCGTGGCGCGGATCCCTCCTGCGCGGCCACCTATGAATATGTGTTGAAGAAAATCCGGAGCTATCGGCCCAACCTGGTCATTTTGTCGGCCCATTACCTGACGTACGGATACGGATTGTCGGCTGGCTATGAAAAGTTCGTCGTCCAGAGGCTGGCGCAGCTGCAACATGAGGGGCCACAAAACGTACTGTTGGTTGGGCAGATGCCGATTTGGGGCAACACCTTGCCGTGGATTTTGAATCAGGACTACCTGCGCCTGGGCCAGGCGGCGCCGACACGGATGTTTACGGGCCTGCTGCCGGAGTCGCTGAAGATCGATGCAACAATGAAGTCCGCGAGCGAAAATCTTGGCGTGCCGTACTATTCCCTGAAGGGGCAGCTGTGCAATGCCCAAGGATGCCTGACGCGGGTTGGAGACCGGCTTCCCGATGACTTGATCGTGTTTGATGACGGCCACCTGACCGTTTCAGGCGCCCGATACCTGTTGGCCACCGGTCTTGGTCAGCGAATTGACTGGCTACTGGCGGGGCGCAAATAGCGACAGGTCGATCGATTCACCGACCGCCTTGAGCCCGACATCGTTGCCGTGCAGATGGTCACCCATGTGATAGCCCTCGCGCATCTGCCGCGGATCGGCCGGGTCGGCAAAAGCGGTGTCGAGCCGTACTACGCCATCGAATGCACCACCGTTCACAATCCAATCATTGATCTTCTGGCGGGCAGCCTCGCCTTCCTCGGACCAGTAGGCCGCGCCCTTGTAGGGTCCGATCGGCGACCCGATGACCTTGATGCCCTTGCCATGCGCGCGTTCGATGAGCTGCTTGTAGCCGGCGATCATTTGCTCAACCGTGATCTGCGGCTGGTCCAGGCCCGGGAAAGCGGGCTGATTGGGGCCTTTGGGGCCGAAGCGGTTGCCGATGTCATTCACCCCTTCGAAAACGATGATGTATTTCACGTTGGGAAGACTCAGCACGTCCTCGTCGAAGCGCGCCAATGCGGAGTCGCCCATCCCGGGACTGAGTATTCGGTTACCGCTGATTGCGGCATTGGCCACGGCCCATTGCCTGCCTGCTTTCTGCAAGCGATTGGCGAGAATGTCAGGCCAGCGGTGATTGGCGCCGGCCGTTGAACCGACCCCGTCGGTGATCGAATCGCCGAAGGCGACGATGGTACCCAGCGCCTTGGGCGCATCCAGTTCCACGACGCTGAGGAAGGCGCGAAATTGCGCCGTTGAAACCGGCGTATAGGGCATGCCGACATGGTTTCCCGGGGGCGAAACCGCGAGTTCGTCGACGCCTGTGAGATGGCAGGTGCACGGGCCTGTCGGCTTGGGCAGATAGAACTCCACCTTCAGGCGCGACAGACTGGGCACGGCCAGTGTCACCGTGTCGCTGGTAAAGGGCGCACCACGCGGGATGACCGCGCCGGCGTCGCCGCCAAAGCTCAAGGTGCGCGAAGTGCCCTCGATCTCCTTGCCCGCAGCGTCGATGCGCACGACCCGCGCGGCGCCGATCGCCAGCGGGCCAGTGCCATAGCGGTTGGAGAAGCGCACTCGCAAGCGTATACCGCCCTCGCTGACGCGCAGGATCTGGCTGAGCGTGACGTTCTCGTAGGACGCGGCGGCGAAGGGTCCTTCGGTGCCCAGGGGTGCGTGTGGCGGCGCGCTCCAAGTGGCGACCCATTCGGCGCTGGCCGGCGCCACAGCCGCCAGGCCGATAAATCCCACCGCCATCGCGGCGAATATGCTGGTACCCATACGCATGGTCTCGTTCCCCCTGTCGGCAAGTGCTGCCAAACTATACATTCTGGAATCAACCGGCGATACCGGTTGTTGGCCGGTGACAGCCATGGAACTCATAGATCTCAGCCATACCATCGAGAGCGGAATGATCACCTACAAGGGTCTTCCGGCACCTCTGATCTGCGACTATCTCCGTCGCGAGGCCTCAAGAAAGATCTACTCTGCCAACACGGAATTTCAGATTGGCGGGATTGAGATGGTAGGCACTACGGGGACTTACCTGGACAGCCCCTTCCATCGCTATGAGAACGGCAAGGATTTATCACAGGTATCGCAGAGATCGCTTGCCGCTTTCAGCATCTGAAGTGCGGGGCAAGGCGGTCCTGATTCATACCGGCTGGGACCCACACTGGCGAACCGATGCCTACTGCGAGGGATTCCCCTACCTCACGGCAGGTCTGGCGCAATGGCTGAGAGATGCCGGCGTGGTGCTGCCAGGATGACCGGCGCCGCCCAAAAACCCGGTGAAGGTCAGCTGCGAATGTATAGTTCGAGTTCTTCGATGGTCTTCTGTTGCTCTTCGAGTACTGAGCGCACCAGATCTCCGATCGAAAGCACGCCAACGACGCGCCCACCTTCGACCACCGGCAGGTGCCGTACGCGCTTGTCGTTTACGATCTGCATGCATTCGTGAACGGTCTGATCCGGGCGAACCGTGAACACCGGCGAGCTCATGATCTCCCGGACCGATGTCTCACTGGAGGACCGGCCCTTGAGAATCACCTTGCGGGCGTAATCGCGCTCTGAGACTACGCCCACCAGCTGTTGGCTCTGCATGACAAGCAGCGCGCCAACGCCATGCTCGGCCATCAGACGTATCGCCTCGAGCACGGGCGCCTCCGGGCCGACACTATAGACAGTACCCGACTTGTGCTTCAGCAGCTGTGCTACTACCGCCATGACGGCCTCCGCCGGGGCTCCGGTGTTATCCCACGAGTGAATAGTATCACTGACGCGTCAAAAGTCCTGCGCCGGGACGTTGCTCGTGTAGCTCAGTGTTTTGGAAGCGTTTGCCTTTGGCGCTCGAGGAACTCGCGCTCTTTCGCATTTTCACAGGCATCCAAAGCCAATTGATAAGCGACGGCCGCATCGGACATCCGTCCAAGCCGGCGCAGAAAATCCGCACGAACGGCATGCAGCAGATGATATTGCGGCAGGTCGACAGCCTCGAGCAGCTGCAGCGCGGCTCCCGGCCCCTCGATTTCCGCGATCGCCACGGCGCGATTAAGCGCTACAACGGGAGTTGGGGCGACCTGCACGAGTTGATCGTAAAGGGCCAATATCTGCGGCCAATCGGTGTCGGCGGCCGATAGTGCATCGCAGTGCACTGCGTTGATGGCGGCCTGCAGCTGATAGGGTCCCGGCCGATTGCGTGCCAGACAGAGCCTTAGCAGCCTGCGACCTTCCTCAACTTTGGACTGATCCCATAGCTTGCGGTCCTGGTCAGGCAGTCGCACCAGGTCTGCGTTCACGCTGCGCGCATCGCGGCGAGCATCGATCAGCAGCATGAGCGCAAGCAGTCCTAGGACCTCGGACTGTGCCGGCAACAGGTCGGTCAGGAGCCGACCAAGCCGGATGGCCTCATCGCAGAGATCCGCGCGCATCAGCGTGTCTCCCGATGAACTCGTGTAGCCTTCGTTGAATATCAGGTAAATCACTGCCAGAACGCTGCGCAGGCGCACCGGCAACTCGTCCGCCTCAGGAATGCGGTAGGGAATGCTGGCGTCGCGGATCTTGGCCTTGGCGCGCGATATTCGTTGGGCCAGGGTTGCGGAAGGCACCAGGAAGGCGCGCGCGATTTCATCGGTGCTGAGTCCGCCGAGCAATCGCAGTGTCAGGGCGAGCTGGGCGTCAGTGGCGAGTGCGGGGTGGCAGCAGGTGAATATGAGCCTCAGCCGATCGTCTTGCACGTCGTGCTCCTGCGGATGTTCCTGCTCATTCAGCAGTTGGGCGGCAAATTGGCGTTCCGATCGGCTTGACTCCCTGCGCAGCCTGTCGAGCGCCTTGTTGCGGGCGGTGGTGATGATCCAGCCCGCCGGAGACGGGGGCAGGCCGTTCTGTGGCCATAGGGCCAGAGCGGTGGCAAATGCCTCCTGCACGGCTTCTTCGGCGAGGGAAATATCGCCAAGGAAGCGGGTAAGCACGGCCACCGCCCGGCCGTATTCGCGCCGAAAGACCAGTGCGATATCTGCGCTCAGCAGTGCTGCTCCATCAACGGGCGGACCTCGATGGGGGTCGTCGTGGCACGTGCAAGTTTTCGAGCCCACGACAGGGCTGCGTCGAGATCGGGTAGATTCACGATCGTGAAGCCACCGATTTGCTCCTTGCTCTCAACAAACGGCCCGTCGGTCGTCACAATTTCACCACCTTGGTCGCGCAGGACCGTGGCTGAACTGGGGGGAAGCAGGCCGCCGCTGAACACCCACACGCCCGCAGCCTGCATTTCCTTTCGCACTGCCCCGACATCACTCATGATCCTATTCAATACGTCAGGTGGCGGCTGGGTGCTGCCCGCTGGATAGCACACGCTGAGCAGATACTGCTTCATGGATAGGCCCTTTTCTGAACGGCAACATGCCGGTTTCAGTCACTAAACGAATGGCGGAGGTCAGTTTCGACAGGTATCCGCGGGGGCAGGCCAGATCACTGATTATACGAGTGTTTGGCGCGCTCCATTAGACGGTAATCGCGCGCCGGCGCGGCGCTTCGGCGCCTCACCAATGTTCCTTGAACGGGCGTGCCTCGACCTCGAAAGACCAGGCTGATCGGCCTTGAATGGTCAGCTGATATGCGGTGTCTGCCAGGTCATCCGGAGCGACGAAGAAATCGTCCGGCTTGTCCTTCAGCATGGCGCGTGTGCGGGGCAAATCGACTACGCCATCTATGATGACCAGGCAGACATGAATGCCATGCGGCCATAAGTGGCGCGCCATAGCCTCGGTCAGGCTCCTCTGGGCGGCTTTGGCCGGCGCAAAGCCGGCCGCTCGTGCCACGCCTCGGCGTGAAGAGGTCGCGCCGATCACGAGGATGGTCCCTTCGCCTTGGGCTTTCATCGCCGGTATGACCCGCTGTGCGGTCAGCAGCAGGCCCAGCGCGTTCACGCGAAAGGCGTCCTCGAACGCTTTGGCGTCTATGTCCTCGACTGTGCCCCAAACGCCGGAACCTGCGTTGTAGACGAGCGTATGGACCTGCCCGATGTCCCGTTCGATCGCCTCGAAGGTATTCGCCACCGACGTGTCATCGGTTACGTCGCAGGCATAGGCCCGTGCATCCGGCAGGGTTGCGGCCAGCGTCGCGCTTGTGGCCATCGTGCGTGCCAGCAGCGCCACGGCATATCCTTCCCTCGCGAAACGACGGCCCAGTGCGGCGCCGTTGCCCAGGCCCACTCCGGTCACGACACAGACCTTCTTCTTGCTCATTAGCATGGCCTTCGTTGCACTCCAGGCGGCTAGGCGGGCTTGTCCTGACTCCCAGGGACCGCTGCCTCTGCCGCCTTGAAGCCCTGCTTGGAGTGGGTGCCATCACAGAAGGGTTTGTTGGTCGAAGCGCCGCATCGACACAACGCGAAAGGGCGCTTCGGGACGGTGTAGGTCGCCCCGTTCCAATCCACTGCGGTGATGTCATCGCCCATTACCAGGTAGGGGCCGTTCTGCAGTACCTTGATCGTGGCCATGTCAACTCTCCTTGGTGTGTGGTCAGAACCTGAGCTCGCTATGGTCCGACGGGATCCACAGGCCAGATGACGGCGTCGTAGACGGCAGTGCCGACGGCAGCGCCCTGCGGCGGCCAGTTCGGCGTCTTGTCGAGTTCCACCTTCGCGCCCCAGCTACGCAGCAGGTCTGCAAGGTCCTTGCGCGGGGCCTGCGGCAATTGCAGAAACGGCACGTAGCCGCGACCCATCGCGTAGTCGAGCGCGGTCAGTCCGTCGTCATCCTTTGCATTGACGTCGATCCCGAGGTCGACCAGCGCCGCCATCGCTTCCTTGTTGCCGGCCCGGGTGGCGTAATGAAGCGCCGAGCCGCCGCGCGTGCGCTGCAGGAAGTGGCGCTTCGACATGAGATTCACATCCGCACCGCTGGCGGCCAGCAGCCTGATGAGTTCGACCGTGGGATTGACGCGCGGACCTTGGCCGTCTCTCTGTCCTTCTGCGACGTCTTCGATCGCCTCGCGCGGCGGCGCCGCCACGCCTGCCATGCGCGCGTTCGGAAAGCCGGTGCCGCCGGTACGCGCGGTGGTCGCGAGGATGATGGGGCCCTGGCCATCGGATGTGGCGAGCCTGGGATTGGCGCCGTGCGCAAGCAGCAGTTTCACGATCTCGATGTCGCCATTGGCGCAGGCTGTGAGGAACGGAGTGGTGCCACGACCGGTGTCGGCGCCAAGGATATTGCGCGCCACCGCGTGGTAGTAGAGCTGCTGATTCGGATCCGCGCCGCGTTCCACGAGCATCTTCACCACTTCACGGGCGGTGGTCCGGTCCGGGACATCCCGGTCGAGTGGGTTATTGCCGCGCACAGTCAGGTTCGCGATAGCCACGTTCAGCGGCCCCTGCCCGAAAATGTCCCACTGGTTGACGTCGGCGCCCGCTTCGATCAGGCGCCTGGCAATGTCCCAGTTGCCGTTCATCATGGCGATGGACAACGGCGGCATGCCGGCGGGATCGGCCAAAGTTGCATCGGCGCGGTGCTGCAGCAGGATCGGCACGCACTCGCGGCAGTTCTCGCGCGCCGCGTACATCAGCGGCGTGAAGCCACCCCGGTCGAGGTGCTTGGCACGGCTCTCGGCCGTGGCGACGCGCAGGTAGTCGCGCACGGCCGAGTGCGCATTCACGTCCGCGCCTTTCGAGGCGAGGAACTGCACGAGGTCGGGATGGCGCCTGGCGGTCGCCCACATCAGAGGGGTCTGCCCGCCGAAACGCTCGCGCGCATCGACCTGCGCGCCTGCATTCACAAGCAATTTTGCGCCATCGAGATTGCCGCTGCGCGCCACAAGGTGCAGGACGGTCTCGCCGTCCGGATTCACAGAGTTAGGGTTCGCGCCGGCCTTCAGCAGCAGCCGAAGAAGCTCGGTATTGCTCGCGTCGGCAGCCAGCTGCATCGCGTCGACGCCGTAGTCATTTACCACGTTGGGATCGGCGCCAGCCGCGAGCAGTCGCTTCACCTCTACGATGTTGCCTTCGAACACTGCCCACTGCAGCGGCGTGCTGTCATCCGGGCGCGACGCTGGTGCGTCCGCTTCGGCGGCCGTACCTGTCGACATCAGCACAACTGCGGCCATGACGGTGACTGCGAGCCTGCGGGTCAGGACCATGATCTCATTCTTCGATGCCTCGCGCCCATTGTATGACCAACTCAGCCAGAATCTGCGAATAACTCCTCTACGAGAATGGTCGGCTCGGCCTCTCCCCGAGGATTCAGGACACTCGACGAGTGCTCGTCCGGTACGCGTGTCATGCTATTTGCGTCGCTTCCTAAACTTCCTGAACTTTGAATCCCTCGCGTCGGGCTGCGAGAGTCAATCGAGTATCGAGGCAGACCAGATCGAGCGTCGTCGGATCATGATCAGCGGCGATGAGGGCGGCCGCAAGCTGCAAGCTGTCTGCAGCGCGCAGGGGATGGGCCCGCAATATGCGCTCCGCGGTACGCCGGACGGCATCGGACGGCAAGATCTCATGCCAGCCGTCAGCGAGTGCGCGCATGGCAATCAGCGCAGCTTCAATCTCGGCAGCACTGATTAGGTTCTCACGTTCACGGCGCGCAAGCGTGGAAGCGATCTGTACGGAAGTGCCCCACCAGGCAACGATTTGTGGATCATCCTCTAGAACCGTGAGCAAACCCTCGCGTGTCGGCTCATCGGCAAGTAGTGGGATGATTGCTGAAGCATCCCAAAATTTCATCGCGCCGCCACTTAACGGTCCTCGGAGCGATCGCGGTCCAGGGCTTCGAGCAGACGCGACGTACGCGCCAACGGAATATCGAGCAGGCCCCGAACCAATTGCGCCGACAAAGGACGCCGTGGCGGTCGAGTCACACCTTCAACGCCGAGCAGTTTCAGGCGGTCGGCGCCTCGGCTTGTGGACTCAATGCGTTCCAGTCGCGCGATGGGTACTTCACGGTCATAGATCACCACCGCGCTTCCGGCTCGGACCTTGCGCAAATATGCGCTAAGGTTATTTTTTAGCTTGGATACTGTAGCTTTTTCCATATAGCTATTATAGCTATATTTGTGGGAGTTTGGCAACTACGGTCGTTTTAGCCACGTTTGCCATATCGATGGTCATGCGAAGTACATGATGGATTTCACAGATCTTATCGACCATGTAAGCGTCACTTGGGTTGGTGCAAGTAACGCCCTAGCGACGCTGAGTTGAAGCCGGCAGACAGGGCCCGGACCTTCTAGTAGCATTTTGCTACCCAAGGAGGCGCGTTATGCCCCAACCCGTCAAAGTAGGCGATGCACTGATCGCGGCGGCACGCACCGCGGCTGAAGAAAACCAGCGTTCGATGGCCGCCCAAATCGAACATTGGGCGCTCTTGGGTCGGGCCGTTGAAAAGGCCCTCACGCTGGGCGATGCGGTGGCGCTCAAAGGCTCTGCAGGACAGCTCGATGCGAGCTCCCGTAGCCGACTCGCAGAGGCACTGAGCAACGCGCTCGATCCGGATCGCAGCGCGGTTGCCAAAACGGCCATTGGTATTCGTGATTCCATCCGCTACGAGACCGATCCGGCGCTGCCTGGTCTGCTGATTCAGCGGCGACCCGATGGAACTCGGCGCCTCGGCCGCATGGTGAATCGGGAATTTGTCGTCGTCGGCTCAGCGGCTGAGACGGCGACCACGCGTTGACCTATTCCGATCTGCTCGAGGTCCTGCGACGAGCCCTGCAGAACGAGGGCCCGGATGCATGAACTTCGGCCATGGGGTTTTCGCTGCGGCTTTTGGCTGATGGAGTTCTTTTATCGTACCGTGCCGAGGAGCCTGCAGCCCGATTTACAATTACGTGACACGCCCTGCCAAAACACCAGAACTTTCGATTCAAGACAATGTGCGTAGGTCAAAAGCGCTTGGAGACTGTGAAGCGAACGGTGCGTGGCTCGAGCGGGTGTACGTGCCGATCGGCGACGCCCGCAGCGGGCTCACCGGGCAGGCGGTCGATGTACCAGAATTCCGCCGCATTGGCGTGAACGTCGAGAATGTTGTAGAGACCCAGCCCGCCCGTCCAGCCGCTCGCGAAGCTGTAGCGGAAGTCCCCATTCCATTCGCCATAACCGGATCCCTGGATGACATCATCCGAGGACAGCGGATACGCTCCCAGATAGCGGTATTCCAACCCACCGCTCCAAGGGCCAAGATTCTTCACGTAGGCGGCAAACGAGCCGGTCGCAAAGGGTGCGTTGGCGAGATACTCCCCGACATGACCCGTACCGTCATCGAACGGCGCCTTGAAGCGCGCATGATTTGCCGAATAGCTTCCGTAGAACTCGAGCCAGCTTAGCGCCTGGTAGGTCATATTAATCTCGAAACCTCGACGCCGACTGGCCGGGCCGGCATTGTCCTGGCCGATGTCCGCGTTATAGGTCGTTTCCGACTGAGCATCGAGATTGAACAGCGCGAGGGTCACCGTCAGTCGGCGCGTGAACTGCTGGCGAATGCCAATCTCCTCCCCGATCTGCGAAGCCAGAAGCGGTGCCACGACAGTGCCGGAAGTCTGCGCCTGAGTCACGCCACGCAGGTCATCGCTATGAAAGCCCTTGCCCGCGCTCAGGTAGAACTCCGTGGTGTCGACCGGCGTGAAGATGAGGCTGCCCTTGGGCTGAAAGAGCGACGCATGAGCAGCGCCCATGTTTGTTCCCGAATCACTGCCCGAATAGAACTCCTCGCGCAAGCCCAGTACGCTGCGGAACCAGGCGTTCCAGTGGGCCGTCGCCTGTACATACACGCCCGAATCTCCAACGTGGACTTTGTCGGACTCGCTGAAGCTCAAGGGATCATCCGCTGCGGAGAGTGGTTGGCGGTCGCGGGTCGGCAGCCGTGATACCTCCACGTAGTCAAAGCGCGACTGGGCACCCGCGATCCAGTCGGTATCGATTCCGAACAGCGGCTCGGTGCGCGAGTAGCTGACGGCGCCGCCCACCGTGCTCCGGTCTTCATGCTGCGCCTCCTGATCACCGTTGATGGGATCGACGAGGAAATGCGTGAAGTCGTTCCACAACGTGAAGCGATTGCTGATGTAGTAGGCGCTCGCCGCGAGCTGACCTTCGGCCACACGCTTGAAGTACTGCGCCGACACGCTGCCACGCTGTGCCTGACCGCCATCGGAAGGGTCCAGAGAGCCGAACCGGTCGATGAGGCCCGCGGAGAGCGCGCGCACAGGCTGGTCCGTCGAGGCGTTCCAAAGGCCGTGATAGAACATGGCGGTGACTGAATAGCCATCTCGGGCGTCCCCGTCGCTATAACGCAGGACGGCGTTGATCTTGCGTTGATCATCCGGATGGTCCCAGGGGCCGTCGTAGTGCTGAGCCTCGAGCGCACCGAGCAGTTGGCCATCGCCAATCGCCACCGAGTCTGCGCTGAAGATGCGCTGGAATCCCAGCGTGCCGAGGGTGGCGGTCGCGCTCGGGACGATTGCATTGAGGTAACTCATGTGGACGGAGCCCACCGAGGAGAAGTCACCCTCGCCGGCGTAGTAGGTGCCCTTGGTGTAGCGGATATTGGTGACAAGCTCCGGGATCATGAAATTCAGGTCCGTATAGCCTTGTCCGTGGGCGTTGGTCGGTTCGTTGATGGGCATGCCATCGACGTAGGTACCGAGGTTGGTCCCGTGGTCGAGGTTGAAACCTCGCATCAGATACTGATTGGCTTTACCCTCCCCACTATGTGAGGTGACGACAAGTCCCGGCACGGTCTCCAAGAGTTGGCCGGGCCGGTAAGCCGGCGTCAGGGCAAGCTCGTCGTTGACCACGATGCCTTCGCTGGCCGTCGTAGCCGTTCCGATCAGGCCGCGCCGTGCCGCGGTCACGACGACCTCTTGAATCTCATCGGTCGTGGCAACTGTCGTCAACGGATCGGGCGCTTCAGCCGTGGCCTGCCCTCCATCGGACTGTTGCGCGAGAACCGGGGCGGCGCCCAGGACACCGACGAGGGCCATGAGTCCAAGATGAGCGCCGTGCCGATGGAGGTTCCAGCTCGTGTTTGAACATGTGTCGACCATTTTGTAATCAGTAGCTGTGAAGTGTGGCCGCCGTGCCCTTGCGGGCCAGGTAGGTATGCCTATGGCCCGGATTGCGCGACAACGGTATCTTTCATGGCATTGACAATTGCCAGGTGAGCTTCTTACCGTCCGCCAGGGTCGCAGCGACCAACATGCCGCCTGGTGCGTTGTCCCGACGCGGGTGGTAGTCAATGGTCACCTTGTCGCCTGACTTTAACGAGGCGTCGGACCAGCCCTTGCGCCTCATGGCCTGCACTGAGCCGCCTTCAAAGACATTCACATCGATGCGGCCACTGGGCCCGATCACTTCGAGGTAGACCAAGGCATGGGGATTGGCCCACAGGAATTCCTTGACCGTACCTGGCACTGACGCGAGCTTATTTTGATCAAATGCCGCCTCGGCATGGTGGGCCGTAACGTAAGACGTGTAGAGAAGCATAGGAACAAGTGCCTTCCAGATCTTCATGGAACCATCCTGACAGGGCACAGCATATCTAGGGTTGCCGCACAGAGGTCGGCCGTCGGCCCGCTGCAAAGCGGGCAAAGTCCGGCTTGGTGGCCGTCAGGATTTCCATGATGGCCTGGCGATCGGCCGCCGAGAGCTTCGACAACGGACCGTGCACATCCCGTCCACTGAGGATGTCTGCGAACCGTCCGTAGACGTAATCCCTGACATAGTCGGGTAGCTCGTCAAAGGCGGGTGAATAGACCAGGTAGCTCAAGGGGTACTTGAACAACCGCGTTCTCAGATCCAGGTCCCGCAATGAGCGCCCGGCCTTGTCCCGCGGCCCCTGCGCCTGAAACCAGGTATCGAAGCCAGAGGTGCTGGCCACGGTATCGGTCAGCGGCGCCGCGTTCGCAAACAGCATCGCCTGAACCAGCGGTTCACTCAGCTGCTGCATCCACGCTTCGGTCTTCGGATTCAACCGATTGTGCATGGCCACCACAACCGAAGCTGCGTTGAACTCGCGAGCAATTCTTGATCGCGCCTTGAAATTGATGCGCGTGATCAAGTTGTACACCGTGGCTTGGTGCTCGAACACGAGCAGCGCCACGATGTCGCTCTTGTCCGTGAGATAGGGGTGCGTATCAAGCAAGGCGGCCAGCGAGAGAACATTCCCGCGTCGCACCAGATCCATGTTATCGAGCTCGCCCACCGTGCGAACCTGGAGGTTACCCAGGTGTACTTGACTGCCCTGGCGTCCGCTCACGTACCAGCCGCCCCAGCGGATCCCGAGCGGCGTCTGATCGGTTACCTCGCTGGCGGCAATGGGCTTCAGAGTCAGGCCGTTCACGTCAACATAACTGGATGTCACCCGGAACATGGGTACTCCGCCGCCCTGCAGAGCGAATTTGTCGTGGCAATCCAGGCAGCGCAGAATCTCTCTGCCGAAGGCCGGCGGCGTGTCCTTCTGGTTTATCATGGTGTAAAACACCGGACCCAGCTCGCTGTCCATGGTCACAAACTCGAGCAGCCCGACGGCCTGCACCCAGGCTGCATAGGTATCATCATTGAAGTAGATCGCGCGCGGCGTGGAGGCGTTCACCCACTCCACCTGCAGACTCGACTTTGAATACACCAGTAACTGCGAACTCGGATTGATCCGGAGATGCGTCAGTACCGAATCCAAGTAGCCGCGCCGTGCCTTGAATTCGAGCTTGGTCTCTCCGCGCAGCAGCTGCCTCTGCAGGCGTGCGATTGGATTGCTCATCGGCATGGCCGAATAGCCAATCACCGGATACTCCGAGTCATAGATCAGGGCCGACATCCGAGACTGTGGTGGCGGCCCCTCCTGCACCGGCGGGTAGAGGTCGGCAGGTGTCGCCGGGACACTCGCGTCGGCCGACTGACCATGTCCGGTGTGCAGTAAGCCGAAGGCCGCCGCCACTGCCCACCAGCGCGACCGACCGCGGCCCGCAGCCGCGATCGGCGCTGAGCGCAGCCGGCTATTTGGGGTCATACCGCTCCTGCCTTCTAGGATCATCCTGTCCGGATGCTACGCGCAACGCACACCGAAGTAAGGAGCGGATAGTACGTAGAGTCGAGTGGCACTGAGTTTGGCCGACCGCGACACGCGGTGTTTGGATCGTCGCATGCCCGCCAAGTGAGGTGCGGCGACCACAGCGGGCGCGAAGCTGTTTGATCCAGCCTAAATGCGATCCCACCATGAGGAGCGATCCTCGCACCCCGTGCCGTTCCCGACTTTCCAGATCGTAGTCTGGCCAAAGATTCGTGGGCTCCTCCTGATGGCAGTCGCAGTTGACGCAGTAGTCGACAATGAAATCGACCAGCCCAAAAGTCCCGCGTCCTACCGAGCGGATGGGGAGAGTCACATATCCAGTCCAATGCATCATAACCGTGAACCGCCGTTGGACCCACCAGGTAAAGACCGAAAAATTGCGCCCCTCGAACGGTACGAGGGGCGCATCCAGCGGCCGCCGCAGCCAGCACTCCGATTGTCAGAGGCGTCAATAGACCGTTATGCGGTTATCGACACTGGCCACCCCAGGGGCTGCCCACGCCGCCTGGGTGGCGTCCTCATGCTCCTGCCAAGAGTGGACATTCCCCTTGAGGGTGACGGTGGAGTTCTCCGCTTTCACTTCGATGTCCTTGGCGTCCAAAAGCGCATGACGCTTGAATGCGTCTTCAATCTTCTGCTTCACATCGCCCACTGTGATCTGTGGAGCCACGGTGATGGCGTTCGTGATCCCTTTGACACCCATGAGGTTACGAATGGCATCTTCGGCCGAGGCCTTCTGATAACCAAAACTCACCTTGCCGTTGAGAGTCACCCATCCTTCTCTGACAACGGGCGTAATAGGTGCGTCACTTATGGCGACATGCCACCGCAGCGCATTCGCAGCCGCCGCCGCGATGTCGGTATCGGTACGCACACCCGTCGCCGGCATCGCGACTTGAAGCTCGTTGGCAATGGCTCGTACGCCCTTCACCCGCTTGGCAACATCCTCGGCCGTCCAACGACTCGAGTAATGCGGCACTTCACCCGTGAGCGTGACCACGCCGTCATTGACGATGACGGCAATCTTCTTCTCATCCACACCGGGTTCCCACTGCAACTCCAGTTCCACATCACGCCGAATGTTTGCATCGGTTTTCATCGGTCTCTCTCCTATCAGATTTGGACACTTTTCAGCGTGGCGCAACGGCGCGGTTCCCGCCATTCGTGTTTTCCGCAATACCCTGGCGAGGGTATTTCGCCAAGGATGATCCTTACGGCGACAATCGCTCATTCAAGCGCCGCCGCGGAGAGGACTTAGATGAGCTACTACTTGGGCAAAACAGTTTCCGGACCCTTCGATACGGTCGTGTCGTCAGTTCTTACCCAACTCAAGGCCCGCGGCTTTGGGGTGCTCTGCGACATCGACGTTCAGGCCACGCTCAAAGCAAAGCTTGGCGTGGACTCGCCGAAATACCGCATTCTTGGCGCCTGCAATCCCCGCTTCGCGCATGAGGCCTTGCAGCTCGAAGAACGCCTCGGCGTGCTGCTGCCTTGCAATGTCATTGTGCGCGAGACCCCGGATCACCAGATTGAGGTCGCCAGCATCGATCCGGTGTCCTCCCTCGAGCGCACGGGCAATCCGGCACTGAATACCCTGGCCGCCGAAGTCCGACGCCTGCTGGCAGATGCCATTGAACAGGTGGGAACCTAGTCATGCATCCGTATCCGCACACCTACACCGCAGTCGCGACCGGCGTCCCGACCGGGCTCGTGGCCATACGCTCCCCACAGTTGCCGCAGCTTCAGACCGCGCCGCCTCCGGAATTCGATGGGCCCGGAGGCGTGTGGTCACCGGAGTCGCTGCTTTGTGCCGCAATCGCTGACTGTTTCATCCTGACATTCCGGGCCGTGAGCCGCGCGGCGCGCTTGAACTGGCTGCACCTGGATTGCCAAGTGCTCGGCGTACTGGAGCAAGTCGACAAAGCCGCTCAGTTCACCGAGTTTACGACCAGCGTGACACTCGTTGTACCGCCTGGGACGGCCGTGGCGGCCACACGGGCGCTGGTTCAGCAAGCAGAACGTGGCTGTCTGATCGCCAACTCCTTACGGGGCGCCCGTACCCTCACGATCGAGATCATTACCAGCCAGCCATGAATGGTATTAAGAGTTGAGGCCCCTGTCAGTGGTTACCAGTGCGGGTTTGTTGCTGTATCGCCGGCGCGACTCTTTCGTGGAAGTCTTTCTCGTCCACCCGGGAGGACCCTACTGGGCCGGGAAAGACGAGGCGGCCTGGTCGGTGCCGAAGGGGGTCGTTAACCCTCATGAAGAGGAACTGGCGTGCGCGCAGCGCGAATTCCAGGAAGAGACCGGATTTGATCTTCCGGGCGGGGGTCCTGTTCATGATCTTGGAACGTTCCGGCAACCCAGCGGCAAACGATTGCACGTCTGGGCGGTCGCGGGCGACTGTAATCCGGCGGATGTGAGCAGCAATTCCTTCCAGCTGGAGTGGCCGCCGAAATCGGGTCGCAGCGCCGCGTTCCCCGAGGTGGATCGGGCCGGCTGGTTTGATCAGCAGCAGGCGCTGCGCAAGATCACGCGCGGTCAGCGTCCCATCATCGAGGAATTCTATCTCGACCTGATCCCGATGCCGCCGGGTCACGTTTTTCAATAGGAACAATCTGCGTCTTTCACGTGCCGCGCTCTGCGGCCTCATAGGTATTTTCGCGGATGTGCGCTTGGTGCGCGGGCGCGCATGCTTGCGATGCGCGATGTCTCGCCCCTGCCTTTGATTATCAGGGCCGTTTACAGTCATCAGCCGTAGATCTATACGCACAGCGGATATTCAAGGCGGGATGATTGAACATGAGCGAACCGGAGTCAGTAGAGGCCCCCTTCCTCGGCGCGGTGGTCGCGGTGCGGGGCAGTGTCGTGGATGTCCGGTTCGAAAATCACCTGCCGGCGATTCACTCGGTCCTGCTCGCCGGAGCGGACCGAAAGATCATCATCGAAGTGCTGGCACAGCAAGACTCGCGTCACGTGCGTGGGATTGCCTTGACCCCAACGCAGGGCCTCGCTCGAGGCATGACGGTGCAGGACACGCGTGGCCCATTGCGGGCCCCCGTGGGAAACGCAGTCCTGTCGCGCATGTTCGACGTGTTTGGCCGGACCATAGACCGCGAGGCCGGGCTCTCCCAAGTCGAATGGCGTTCCGTGCACCGGGCGCCGCCGCCGCTCGCGCGCCGCTCGACTCAGTCGGAAGTCTTCGAGACCGGTATCAAAGTCATCGATGTCCTCATGCCCCTGGAGCGCGGCGGTAAAGCCGGACTCTTCGGCGGCGCGGGGGTCGGCAAGACCGTGCTGCTGACGGAAATGATTCACAACATGATCGGACACCACGAGGGCGTCAGCATATTCTGTGGCATTGGCGAACGCTGTCGAGAAGGCGAGGAACTCTACAACGCCATGAAGGAAGCTGGAGTGCTGCCCAACATGGTAATGGTCTTCGGCCAAATGAACGAGCCGCCAGGGGCGCGGTTCCGGGTCGGGCATGCGGCGCTGACCATGGCCGAGTACTTCCGCGACGATGAGCACCGCGATGTACTGCTGCTGGTCGATAATATCTTTCGCTTCATTCAGGCCGGAATGGAGGTCTCCGGCCTTATGGGGCAGATGCCATCGCGGCTGGGCTACCAGCCCACCATGGGCACTGAGCTCTCCGGTTTGGAGGAGCGCATCGCCAACACAGATACCGGTGCCATCACCTCCATTCAGGCAGTGTATGTGCCGGCGGATGATTTCACTGACCCGGCGGCAGTGCACACTTTCTCGCATCTATCCGCATCGATCGTGCTTTCGCGCAAGCGCGCCAGTGAGGGGCTATTCCCGGCCATCGATCCGTTGCAATCCAGCTCCAGAATGGCCACGCCCGGCATCGTCGGGCAGCGTCATTACGAGCTGGCGCAGGCCGTCCGCCGCACTCTCGCACAGTACGCCGAACTGAAGGACATCATTGCCATGCTCGGCCTCGAGCAGCTCTCACCTGAAGACCGTAACGTGGTCGTGCGTGCCCGGCGACTCGAGCGCTTTCTCACTCAACCGTTCTTCACGACCGAGCAGTTCACGGGACTCAAAGGCAAACTGGTGCCGCTCAAGGATGCGCTGGATGGCTGCGAGCGCATCCTGAATGGCGAATTCAAGGACCATCCGGAAAGCGCCCTCTACATGATCGGACCCATCGGCGATGCGAAAGTGAAGCCAAGCGAGGCCAATGCCGTAACTGCCCCCGCTGTGCCCGAGGTCATCCATGAATCTTAAGGTGCTGCTGCCATACCGGATCTTTCTGGTCAAACCCGGCGTGCTGCGGATTGTCGCCGAAACACCTGATGGCTCCTTTGGGCTGCTGCCGCATCGCCTGGACTGTATAGCACCGCTGGCGCCGGGGATTCTGACCTACGAAACCGAGTCCGAGGGTGAAGTGTTCATTGCCGTGGATGAAGGAGTGCTCGTAAAGACCGGTCCGGAAGTGCTGGTATCGGTGCGCCGCGCCTTAGGCGGCCCTGATCTTGGCCAATTGCGCCAGGCCGTGGAGCGAGAGTTTCTGACCTTGGATGATCGCGAGCAAAGCGTGCGCTCAATCCTGGCAAAAATGGAAAGCGATCTCATCCGTCGCATGGCGAGCTTTCACCGTGACCGATGATCCGCAAGTGAAGGCAGTGAAGCTCCCTCCCTCGCTCGGTCAGCAGGTTGGCGCGAAGGAGCACCGCAAGCTCAAGGCGCGGCGCCACGGGGCACAGGGCGTCTGGTTCGGCTTGGGCATGATGGGGTTGATTGGCTGGTCGGTGGTGGTGCCAACCCTGCTCGGGGCGGCACTTGGTATCTGGCTGGACCATCATCATGCGGGAAAGCATGCCTGGACGCTGGCACTGTTGGTGGCCGGACTGACTCTCGGTTGCTTCAACGCCTGGCACTGGGTGGCCAGGGAAGACCAGCAGATTCGGCAAGAACAGGAGAATGGCAATGAGTGAATTCCTGTTCCTGTCTGCGGCCCTGCTGGGCGGCCTGCTGCTGGGTGGCTTCTTCTTCGGCGGCCTGTGGTGGACGGTCAGCCGGGGAATGGCCTCCGCTCGGCCGGCGTTGTGGTTCCTGGGCAGCCTGCTGCTGCGCATGGGCGTCACGATGGCCGGATTCTATGTCCTCGGGCGCGAGGATTGGCGACGCTGGCTGCTGTGTCTCGCAGGTTTCATCAGCGCACGCCTGATCATGAATTTCCTGCCGCGGCCGACACACCTTCGGGACCACCGCACGGAGCGCGGCTATGCGCCTTAGTCCGGATGAAATGATCTTCTGGCAGCACGGGCTCATCAAGCTCAACGGCACGATTGTGTTCACCTGGGGGCTGATGCTGGTACTGGCCATTGGCTCCAAGCTCATTACGCGCCATCTCACCACCGACCTGAAACGCTCCAATTGGCAAAACCTGCTGGAAATCGTGGTCACCGGTATCGCCAAACAGATCGAAGACGTGGGTCTCAACCGTCCTAATACCTACATCGCATTTTTGGGCACGCTCTTCCTGTTCATTGCCCTGGCCAGCCTCTGCACCGTCCTTCCCGGCTACGAACCTCCGACGGGGTCGCTGTCCACCACTGCGGCGCTGGCGCTGTGCGTGCTGGTGGCCGTGCCGTTATTCGGCATCAAGGAGCAAGGACTCTGGGGCTACCTGAAATCCTACGCGCAACCCACCCTCATCATGCTGCCGTTCAACATCATCAGTGAACTTTCGCGCACCCTTGCCCTGGCAGTGCGCCTGTTCGGCAACATGATGAGCGGCGCAATGATTCTCGCGATCCTGCTTACCATCACACCCTTTCTTTTCCCCATCGCCATGAGCGTACTGGGGCTGCTCACCGGCATGGTACAGGCTTACATCTTCAGCATTCTGGCCGCGGTCTACATCGCAGCCGCAACCCGCACGAAAAGACGCTAACAAGTGGAGACACCATGGATAGCATGACGCTCATCGCCATCGCCTCGATCCTTACCGCTGGCCTCACCATTGCCCTGGGCAGCATCGGGCCGGCGCTCGGCGAGGGGCGGGCCGTCGCGACCGCCTTAAGCTCGCTCGCGCAGCAACCCGATGCCGCCGCGACGATCACGCGCACGCTGTTTGTCGGACTGGCGATGATCGAGTCCATCGCGATCTATTGCTTCGTCGTCTCGATGATCCTGATTTTCGCCAACCCGTTCTGGAATCACGTCATTGCCCAGGTCGCCGGGAAGTAGCTGATGCTCATCGATTGGTTCACCGTCGGTGCACAAGCGCTCAACTTCATCGTCCTGGTGTGGTTACTCAAGCGCTTTTTGTACAAGCCGATCCTCAACGCGGTGGACGCACGCGAGCAGCGGATTGCTGCGCAGCTGGCTGATGCAAACACCAAGCAGGCGCAGGCGCAGAAGGAACGCGAGGAGTTTCAGAACAAGATCGCCGAGTTTGAGCAGCAGCGCGCCGCGCTGCTGAGCCAGGCGAACAAGGAGGCCGCCAGTGAACGTCAGCATCTCATCGAGGAGGCACGCGTGGCCGCCGCTTCCCTGAGCGCCCAGCGGCAGGAAGCCCTGCGCCGCGAGGCCGGCGAGCTGCAGCAGGCCCTGCGTCGCCGCACCCAAGCAGAAGTCTTCGCCATCGCGCGCAAAGTTATGACGGATCTGTCGACGTGCGCTCTGGAGGAACGCATTTGCGAGGTATTCATCAAGCGCCTGCGCACGCTGGAGGGCAGCGCAAAGGCGGCTTTTGCAACGGTTCTGAACAGCGCACCTGACCCTGCATTGGTGCGAAGCGCCTTTGAGCTGCCGGCCGGCCAGCGGGTGCAGATTCAACACGCGCTAAACGAGACCTTCGCGGCCGACGTACCCATACGGTTCGAGGTCGCGCCGGATCTGATCGGTGGGATCGAACTGAGCCGCGGGGGACAAAAGCTCGCATGGAGCATCACCGAGTACCTTGCCGCCATGGAACAGACAGTGGCCGCGCTGCTGCAAGATATGGGTCGATCCGAATCGAAATGACCCTCGAAGCCGAAACTCTGCAAAGCGTCTTTGATGGCACGTTTGCGCAGATCGCGGGCGTACGACAAGGATTCGCCCTGCAGCTGCTGTCGCGAGAAATTGGCACGATCTCCAGCCTCGCCACCGGTATTGCCAAAGTCGCGGGACTTCCCGGAGTGGGCTTTGAGGAGCTGGTAAGATTCCCTGGCGATTTGCTCGGCATGGCCTTCAATGTCGATGCGGCCGAGATCGGCGTCGTCCTGCTCGGTGCTTTTTCGCATCTCAACGCGGGTGATGAGGTGAAGCGCACGGGCCGGGTCATGGACGTCATGGTGGGGGAGGGCTTGCTGGGCCGCGTGATCGATCCGCTCGGCCGGCCGCTGGATGGTCTTGGAGCGGCGGCGGCGCGCGAGCGCCGGCCCATAGAGCGTCCAGCTCCCCCGATCATGGATCGCGCGCCAGTGGTCGTGCCGCTGCAAACCGGGCTAAAGGCCATCGATGCCCTGATTCCGGTCGGGCGCGGTCAGCGCGAATTGATCCTCGGCGATCGCCAGACCGGCAAGACCGCAATTGCCATCGACACCATCCTGAATCAGCACGACCAGAATGTGCTGTGCGTGTATTGCGCGATCGGTCAGCGCGCCTCCGCGGTGGCCAAGACCGTGGCCACCCTGCGCGAAAAGGGCGCGATGCGTTATACCGTGGTGATGGTGACCGAGGGCAACGATCCACCGGGCCTCGCCTACATTGCGCCATACGCGGCGACCAGTATCGCCGAGTTTTTCATGGAACAAGGACGTGACGTCCTCGTGGTGTATGACGATCTCACCCAGCATGCGCGCGCCTATCGCGAACTGTCCTTGTTGCTGCGGCGACCGCCGGGCCGGGAGGCCTTCCCGGGCGATATCTTTTACATCCATGCGCGCCTGCTCGAACGGGCGACGCACCTGCGCCAGGAACTGGGCGGCGGTTCCCTGACCGCCCTGCCGATCATCGAGACCGAAGCGCAGAACATGGCCGCCTATATTCCGACGAACCTGATTTCCATTACCGACGGACAGATCTATCTTTCGCCGTCCCTGTTCGAACTGGGTGTTCTGCCTGCCATCGATGTCGGTCAGTCTGTTTCCCGCGTCGGCGGCAAGGCGCAACGCGCGGCCTACCGTGCCGTGGCCGCAGATCTAAAACTAGCCTATGCACAATTCGAGGAGCTGGAGACCTTCGCCCGTTTCGGCGCGCGGCTGGATCAGAACACCCGCAAGATCATCGAGCACGGCCGGCGCATTCGCGCGTGCCTCAAGCAGAGCGAATGCGCACCGGTGGCAGTGCCAGCGCAAATTGCCGTATTGCTGGCATTGACTGCAGGACTTTTCGATCCGGTGACGCTCGAACAGATGGTGGACGCAGAACAGGAAATCCAGAGGGCGTCGGCGACAATTCCGGCGGAGGTGCGCGCGCGCATTGCCAGCCTCGAAAAACTCAGCAACGGGGATCGCAATACGATTATCGCTATCGCGCGGCAGGCGTTGGTGCGGTTCCAACCCAAGGGGGATACGGCGTCCCAGGCGAAGTCATGAGTGAGAGCACGGAGAGTCTGCGCGGCCAGATCTGCAGCGCCGAGGATCTTCAATCCGTCGTTCGCACCATGAAAGCATTGGCCGCCTCGAGCATCGGACAATACGAAAGATCGGTGCGCGCGCTGGCCGGCTACTATCGGACCGTGGAACTGGGATTGAGTGGCTGCATTCGAGATTACGGACCGATCGCCCGCTTCACGGAAAGAAGAGCCGCTCCCCTGGGTAGTTCAATCAGCGCCATTGTCTTCGGGTCCGATCAGGGACTGGTCGGGCAGTTCAACGATGTTGTCGCCGATTATGCGATCAAGACACTCGCGGCACTGCCTGGCAAGGTGGTCGTGTGGGCGGTGGGCGAGCGCGTTCATGCGCGTCTGGCGGATGCCGGCATGGCGATGGCCGGCCTTTTTACCGTGCCGAGCTCCGTTCAGGCCATTACGCCGCTGGTCGGGGAAATCCAACTGCAGAGTGAAGCCCATCGGCGCCAAGGCGAACATGCGCAGGTGTGGATATTCCATAATCGAACTCAGTCCGGCGCGGCGTACGAACCGGCGTGCCAACGGCTCCTGCCGCTTGATGCAGCGTGGCAACAGGATCTTGAACGAGTACCGTGGCCCACAGCCAACTTGCCGCAGGTCATGAATAACGGTACCGCCACACTGCGGGTGTTGATTCGGGAGTACCTGTTCATTTCGGTCTTCCGGGCATGCGCCGAATCCCTGGCGAGCGAGAATGCAAGCCGGCTGGCCGCCATGGAACGGGCGGACAAGAACATCAATGACCTTCTTGAGGTCCTTCGAGGCTCGTTTCACCGATTGCGCCAGGATGGGATCGACGAGGAACTCTTCGATGTGATCTCCGGATTCGAGGCTTTGGGTGGACCGGAGCGGTGAAGATGGACCAAGAAGACCGCAATTTCAGGTCACGGACCACTACTGACGGCTGTCGTTGCCACTAGTCGCTCGCAATGTCGATATTGTTCTGCACGCTGGCCACCCCGGGGGCCGACCAGGCTGTTTGCTGGGCCTGCAAGCGCTCCTTCCAGGAACGGACTTTGCCCTTGAGCGTCACATCCCGGCCCTGCGCAGTGACTGAGATCGCCTCAGCATCCAGCTCGGCGCTGCGTCGGAAGGCCTCTTCGATCCGGCGCTTGATCTCCAGCGGCTCCACGCGCGGCTCCAAACGAATCTGATTGTTCAGCATCCGTACGCCGCGTAAATGCCGTACGGCATCTTCGGCGCGCTCCCGTTCGTAGTTCCACTCCAGCCGCCCCTCAAGCGACAGCAGTCCATCACTCACTACCACCGTGATGCGGTCGGCGCAGATCGGCAGATTGGCCTTGAGCGCCGCCACCGCAGCGCTGGCGATCCCTGAATCATCCACGCCTGCCTCGGCGGGCAGGCGCACCTGGATGTCATCGGCCACCCCGGCGACACCCAGCACGCGCTTTGCAGCGCGTTCGGCCTGGTATTTTTCGGCGTAGTTGTTGACGAAGCCCGTGAGCGTGACGATCGAACCATTGACCGTAACGGCAATGTGAGTCTCATCGATATCCGGAGTCCAGGCCAGCTCCGCTTCGACGTCATGTTTGATTTCGTCGTTGGATCTCATCGTGAAGTCTCCATGGTATCCGGGTGAGTGCGCAGCAGCCTTGCGAGCACCCCGAGTTCATCGGCCACGACTGGCAGCAGATCATCAATGGATACGATGCCGGTCAGATTCCCGGCCTCGTTGACGACCACCACCCGCCGCACGCCCATCTGGGTCATGGCCTCGATGGCCTCGGCGACGCCGGTGTGTTCCGGAAGCGTCAAGGGCTTCACGGTCATGACCTCCGCCACACTCAGGCAATGCAGATTCGCCGCGCGATTGACCTGGCCGCATACGATATCCCGGTCGGTCACGATGCCCACGGGACGGCATGATCCGTCATCTGCATCCACGACCACCAGGGCCCCGACATGGTGCTTGAGCATCCTCCCCGCGGCCTCGGCCAGGGGTCGATCACTGCTGGTCGAATGAACGGTCCGGGTGCAAACGCTCGCAAGGTTCATGGCGTACTCCTATGGTCCGGGCACATTAATACCCGCTTCTGATGGCACGGCCATCAGCATTCATACGGATTGCGGCCCCCGGTCGCCGATGACTGAATGGTGCCCTCAAGGAGGCCACCATGAAAGTTCGTCAACTCTGCAGCCCGGCGGTCGTCAGCGCCCCGGAGAGCGCCAGCGTCGGAGAGATCGCCCAGCTGATGCGCGACCGACATGTGGGGGCGGTTGTCATCCTCGGAACCCGGGCGGACCGTTCATTGCCCGTGGGGATCATTACCGATCGCGACATCGTGCGCGCCCAGCTCGAGCACGCCGTGGATCTGGCGGGGCTGGCGGCCCTGGTGATCATGACGAGCGACCCGTTGGTGCTTCGGGAAGACACCGAGTTCAATGACGCCCTGGACCGGATGGCGT
>JBARBG010000161.1:0-15691 GCA_049792815.1 Steroidobacteraceae bacterium
GCCCCCGGTCGACGCGGCGGTCGCGGTCGTGGCGGTTGTGGCGGCCGGCACGGTGGCCGCAATGGCATCGATCTGCGCTTTCAGAGCATTGGCATTGGCAGCCTTGGGGTCGCTGCTGCGAACGAACTCGGTCATCGTGTCCAGCAGGTTCCTGCGGGCGTTCACCATCGCCAGTTCGCCCTGCAGCGCAAGCAAGCTCGCATCAAGGTCGGCGCGACCCTTGGCGCCCGCTGCAGCCTGCTTCCGGTTCGTCGCAATCTCCTGCTGGATGGACTGCTGTTGGCTGTCCAGTTGGCCCTGCTGCTGTGAGTGCGACTGCGACTGCGACGCGGCGTCCGGGTCGGAGTCGGCCTCGCTGCTCAGCAGCTCCGCGTTGGCGCGTGCGATGTCGAACGCCAGACTCACGACCTTGTCCGCGGTTTGGCGATTTGCGAACAGTATCAGCAGGTCACTGGGCTGGGTGGCGTTCTCCTGCTGGGTACCCAGGGAGCGATACCACTCGACGGTGTCGTCGAGGATCTGGACGACCTGTGCGCCGCTTAGCACCGACACCCGGTTCGGCGCGGCTTGCGCACACGCACCGTACTGTGCGAGCGCCGCCATCCCGAACAGCAGCCATTTTCCCAATGTATGCATCAGCCGCGGTGCTGCCGACTCTACCGCGATGGCACGTTCACGAAAGCCTCGGCCGCGCTGCCCGCACCGCTGCTCCTGGCGGCGATTGCAGCGCCGGCACCGAGCGCAAGACAACCGAGCGACATCAGCACGGCAAGCGAATTCTTCATGGGACACCCCGCGTTGGCCCGCATTGGCCCGCATTGGCCCGCATTGGATTGGATGGTCGTGGCGCGGCTGGACTCTACCACGCGCCGCGGCGGGGTCGGCGGCAGGATACGCGGGTGCGTTACGCGGCGTCGGCGCTGTGCGTAGCAGATTGCGCAGCGGTCCGCGGTGCCGACAGGCTCTCATGTGCGCCCGCGACCGATGTGAATTTCAGGCCCACGGCGTAGTGCTCCCCGGTCAGGCGCTGGCAGTAGACCACCACGGCATCCAGGTGCTGCTCGCCGACCGTTTCAGCCAGTAATACCGGTTGCTGTTCCTGCCACTGCCGGCTGCTGATGACGCGTGCGCCATGACCACTGATGTTCTTGATCGAGACCCGCTCAGGGCTTGCATCAGGTCCCGCGGCGCCCAGCCGGCCGGCCATCATGACCTCCATGCGCCGTTCCGCCCGTTCCAGTTTCATCCCTGGCCTCCATGGCGGAATTTTTCCAGGTACATGGCGCGGTCCGCGCGCTCGAGCAGCGCCAGGATCGAGGCCGGTCGCAGCGGATCGAAATCCGCGGCACCGATGCTCAAGGACAGAGGCGGGTACTGTCCCGTCGCATTGCAATCGTCGATGGCCTCATTGATCCGCTGGCGCAGCAGAGCGTGGGTGTCGACGCCGATCTGACGCGACAGCACGGCAAATTCATCGCCGCCGATGCGGCCAATGATGGTGCTTTCGCCGCAGGCCCGCCGCAGTGCCGTACTCGCCGCCCGCAACAGATTATCGCCGGTGGCATGGCCCAGCGTATCGTTGGTGACCTTGAGATTGTCCACGTCCACATACAGCAGCAGCGCGCCGCGCCGCTCGCGGCTCAAGTGATGCAGCAGCCGGCTGGCCATCCACTCGAACCCACGGCGGTTGTAGACACCCGTAAGATCGTCGGTGATCGCGAGGCTGCGCATGGCATAGAACAACTCCTCCAATGCCGCGACCTGCGCTCGGATCCGGTCCTCGGTGCGCCGATTCGGGCACTGCAACAGCTGCGCGAGCAAGCGCTTGACCCGCTCGTCATCGCCATCCAGTGCCGCTGAGTTGAGCTCATGGGCGATGACAGCATTTCTCGCGGGAGTCGGGCTGGTGGCCCCCATCGCACCGGCGAACGCCGCAGATCCGAACATCACAGTTTCCTTACTCGCCTGGCACCGCAATCGGGTGTGGCGCCAGAATAGCCGGCAGCGTCCCCCCTCCCAACGCACCTGCAGCGCGTCATGGAATAGGGGGTTTCTGACCCGCTGTAGGAGGATTCCGTAACGTCAGTTGTGGCTTACCGTGATGCCAGATGACGCTCTAGCTTATTGAGCGCGCTGCTCCAGCCCCTGCCATGGTCATCGCGATTGGTAACTGTCCCCAGACCCTCCTGGCGCAGAACCAGCTCGGTGCGTGTGCCGCGCGCGATGAAATCGAGGGAAATCACACTCTGTCGTGCGGGATCGCCATTCCATCCCCAGCTGAATATCAGGCGCCGCGGGCGTTCGATGGTGTGAAAGACTCCACTGACGGGGATCACCTGGCCGTTTGCCAGACGCATGGTGATTTCATAACGGCCACCGACGCGCGGCTCCAGCACCGGGACCTCACAGTTCATGCCCTCAGGTCCAATCCACGCCTGAAACTGCTCACGCGTCAGCCAGGCATCGAAGACCGCCGCCGGGCTGGCGTCGAAGACCCGTCGCAGTTCCAGGGTGGTTTCGTCTGGCGCTGTCGTGACGTTGGGGTTTGCGTTCATTCGTTGTCCTCCGTACGGCGGGTCTTGAGATGTGTGTCCAGTCGATCCAGGCTCCCGCTCCAGAAGCGGCGCTGGAAGTCGAGCCAGTCGCGCGCCCCGCCCAGGCCATCGGGTCGCAACTGGCAGCGACGGCCTTTGCCGTCGCGCTGGTTGTGGATCAGGGAAGCCTCGACCAGGACCTTCAGGTGCCGCGAGACTGCCGGCATCGACATGGCGAAGGGTTCTGCCAGTTCGCCGACCGTAGCTGGGCCACGGGCGAGACGGACGAGAATCGCGCGGCGCGTCGGATCGCCCAGTGCCTGGAAAGTCCGGTCGAGGACCGTGGTTTCTTGGGAGTTCATGGTTGTCATTTTATTTAACTATTTGGTTAAGTCAATAAGATATTGTTCCCGCCCGTCAAGCGCTCGGTAGCGCTACAGTTGCGATGCGGTAGGCGCTGGCTTTGCGCATAATCGCCGGCCCAAGGAAAGGGGTTTGAGGGGGACGACCATGAAGAGATCTTTGTCGCCGGCCGAGCAGGCCCTGTCCGACGCCGCGCTCGATTACCACCGCCTGCCGACGCCCGGAAAGATCACGGTGACGCCGACCAAACCGCTGTCCAATCAGCGCGATCTGTCGCTCGCCTACTCCCCCGGCGTGGCCTATCCCTGCCTTGAAATCGAAGCCGATCCCAACACTGCTGCGCAATACACCTCGCGCGGCAATCTGGTCGGTGTTGTCACCAATGGCACCGCCGTGCTCGGCCTGGGTGACATCGGTCCGCTGGCCGCGAAACCGGTGATGGAGGGCAAGGGCTGCCTGTTCCGCAAGTTCGCCGGCATTGACGTCTTCGACATCGAACTGGCCGAGCACGACACCCAGAAGCTGGTGGACATCATCGCCGCCATGGAGCCCACGCTCGGTGGCATCAACCTGGAGGACATCAAGGCGCCGGAGTGCTTCGAGGTCGAGCGACTGCTCACCGAGCGCATGAAAATTCCGGTGTTCCACGACGACCAGCACGGCACCGCCATTATCTCTGCCGCCGCCATTCACAACGGCCTGGAGCTGGTGGGCAAGAAGATCTCGGAAGTTAAGGTCGTGGTCTCCGGTGCCGGCGCCGCCGCCATCGCCTGCCTGGACCTGATGGTGGGGCTGGGCCTGAACCGCGAGAACATCCTCGCCTGCGACTCCAAGGGTGTGCTGTACATCGGCCGCAAGGATGTCATCAACGAATCCAAGGCCCGCTACGCCCAACGCACCGAGGCGCGAACGCTGGGCGATGCCATTGTCGGCGCGGATGTCTTCCTGGGTTGCTCCGCGGGCGGGGTGCTCAGTCCGGACATGGTCAGGAAGATGGCCCCCAATCCCATCATTCTGGCACTGGCGAATCCCGAGCCGGAGATCCGCCCCGAACTGGCGCTGGCGGCCCGGCCGGACTGCGTCATCGCCACCGGACGCTCGGACTATCCGAACCAGGTCAACAACGTCCTGTGCTTTCCGTACATCTTCCGCGGTGCCCTGGACTGCGGTGCCACGCGCATCACGGCCGAAATGAAGCTGGCCTGCGTGCGCCAGATTGCAGACCTCGCCAAGGAGGAAGTCAGCGAAGAAGTGGCCAGTGCCTACGCCGGCCAGGAACTGTCCTTTGGCCGCGACTACATCATTCCCAAGCCCTTTGATTCGCGGCTGATCCTGCGCATCGCGCCGGCGGTGGCGGCCGCCGCTGCGGCCTCAGGGGTTGCCACACGACCCATCGCGGACCTCGATGCCTATCGGCAGCGGCTGACCCAGATGTTCGCGGCCGGTGGCCTGGTCATGCAGCCGGTATTCACAGCCGCGCGCGCCTCGCAGAAGCGTCGCATCGTCTACGCCGAAGGCGAGGACGTGCGTGCGCTGCGTGCCGCACAGTTCGCCCTCGATGACGGTCTGGCCGAGCCCGTGCTCATCGGCCGGCCGGCGGTGGTTGAACAGCGCATCGCCAAGGCCGGGCTGCGGCTGCGCCCCGGACACAATATCGAACTGATCAATCCTGATGATGACCCGCGCTTCAAGCAGTACTGGCAGGCCTATCACCACATCATGGGCCGGCGCGGTATCAGCCCGGAGGCGGCCAAGAATGCCGTGCGCCGCTCGACCACGACCATCGCCGCCATGATGCTGCGTCTTGGGGAAGCCGATGCGATGCTGTGCGGCCTGCACGGACGCTTCGACGCCCACCTCGCCAAGATCAGTGATGTCATCGGGCCGCGCGCCGATGCACCCTGCCTGGCAACGCTCAATGGACTCATGCTCGATGGGCGCACGCTGTTCATTGCCGATACCTACGTCAATGAAGTGCCCTCGGCACAGCTTCTGGCACAGATCGCGGTGCAGGCGGCCCAGGAGGTTCACCTGTTTGGCCTCACCCCCAAGGTCGCATTCCTGTCGCACTCCAATTACGGCTCCTCGCGGCGCGACTCAGCCTCGCGAATGCGCGAGGCCTATGAGATCTTCTCGTTGCTGGCGCCAAACATCGAGTGTGACGGCGAGATGCACGCCGATGCGGCGCTGTCGGAAACCATCCGCAGCGGCAATCTCATGGACAGCCGCCTGAAGGGCGAAGCCAATATCCTGATCTGCCCGAACCTGGATGCGGCCAATATCCTGTACAACACCATCAAGGTGCTCAACCGCGATGGCACCACCATCGGCCCCATTCTCATGGGCGCTGCGCGACCGGCGCATGTCCTGACCCCCTCCTCCACCGTACGCCGCATCCTGTCGATGACGGCGCTCGCCGTGGCGCAGGCAGCGCGCCTGGCGGTGGCAGCCTGAAGATGCCCCGCTTCAGCCCTCGACCGGATTGACCGGCGTATCCAGGATGAGCTGGTAGAACCCCAGGTCCAGCCAGCCGCCGAACTTGTAGGCGGCCTGGCGGACGGTCCCGGCATAGGTGAACCCCAAGCGCTCGTGAAGCGCGACGCTGGTGCGGTTGGCGATATCGATGCCGCCCACCAGCACGTGATAGTGCTGCGCGCGTGCGGCCCCGATCAACTCGAGCATGAGGGCCTTGCCGATGCCATGGCCGCGATGCTCATGGTGCACGTACACCGAGTGCTCGACCGTGTACTTATAGGCGGCACGTGCGCGAAAGGTGCCGTAGGTGGCAAATCCGACCAGCACGCCATCGGCCTCGGCGCCAATCACCGGGAAGCGGCCCGCCTCCTTCTCCGCGAACCAGGCGCGCATGTTCT
This sequence comes from Steroidobacteraceae bacterium, assembly GCA_049792815.1. Lineage (GTDB taxonomy): Bacteria > Pseudomonadota > Gammaproteobacteria > Steroidobacterales > Steroidobacteraceae > DAIDKA01. Next base: position 5,771 of record JBARBG010000161.1, read on the forward strand.
CGGGCGTGCGGGCCTGATACTCGTAAAGGGCGGTGGAATGTGCGATCGCCTCGTTGAGGATGTCGAGAATCGCAGCGCCATGCTGCTTGAGGGTACAGGGGAGGAACTGCATGCCTCTCAGTATATCTCCGGCACCAGCATCTCAGTGGGTACCTGGTGGCGCGCATAGTCGTTATGGCGTTCGCGCTCGGGTAGCACCACGGTGGACCGTTCCACCTCGGCGTAGGGGAACTGCTGCAGGAAGTGGTGAATGCAATTCAGGCGTGCCCGCTTCTTGTCGACGGCCTGGACTACCCACCAGCGCGCCTCGGGGATGTGCGAGCGTTCCAGCATGGTCTCCTTGGCCCGCGTGTAGTCCTCCCAGCGGCGCCTGGACTCAAGGTCCATCGGACTGAGCTTCCACTGCTTGAGCGGATCATGGATCCTGCCCAGGAACCGCACGTGCTGCTCCTCGTCGGTGATCGAGAACCAGTACTTGATGAGACGGATGCCGGAACGCACCAGCATGCGTTCGAACTCCGGCACCGAGCGGTAGAACTCCTCGTACTCTTCGGGCGTGCAGAAGCCCATGACGTGCTCGACGCCGGCGCGGTTGTACCAACTGCGGTCGAAGCAGACGATTTCACCGGCCGCCGGCAGATGCGGGACATAACGCTGGAAATACCATTGAGTGCGCTCGCGGTCGCTGGGCGCCGGCAGCGCCACCACCCGGCACACGCGTGGATTGAGCCGCTGGTTGAAGCGCTTGATGGCACCGCCCTTGCCGGCCGCGTCGCGACCCTCAAACAGGATCACGACCTTCTCGCGGGTCGCCACCACCCAGTCCTGAAGCTTTACCAGCTCAGCCTGCAGCCGGAACAGCTCCGAGAAGTACTGGCGCCGGTAGGCCTGTTCGCCACTGTCGGCCGTGACGGCCGCCACCCCCGGCGGCAGGTGATCGCGGTCCTCGATTTCCATCTCCAGTTCTTCGTCGTAGCTGTCGGCAAGGTCGCGGCTGAGACGGCGGATCAGGTCCTCCTGATCGATCGAGGCGACATCAGTCATGTTGCAATTCCACGCAGTAACCCAATTTCCACATTTAGATCGACAGCTTTGCAGTCATGTGACTGCCGGGTTTGATTTTCGCGGCTGCCTTGCTTAGTCTGCGCTCGCGGGCTGCAAACCGAGGTGGGCGCAAGAACCATGGTGCAGCCCAGATGTAGAATAAAATCAGCATGATAGGGAGTGTCATGGCACTGCAATTCGCATCCGATCCGGCCGCGGTTTATGAAGCACCGGCCGCCCATCCCGAGGATCAGATTTTATGGTTGCTGCAGCGACTGGGAATGACTCCCGCTGAAGCCGCGCGCGATCTGGAAGTGCCACCCGATCAGGTGTCCGCCTGGTGCTCAGGGCAGTCCCAGCCCCCGAAAATGGCCATTCTGGCGCTGCGCCATCTTGCCGACCGCCTGCGCTGGATAGACTAGGCGTCCTCGCCTTCACGGCGTGCCTGGTAGGCCAGGCGCAGTGCTGTCAATAACTGAGGGCTCAAATCCTTGACCCCCAGGAAGGCGGCCGAGCCCTTCATTTCCGGGTTCATGCCCAGGTCGTGGGCGCCCGCGATGAATTCCTCGTCGGCCGCCTCCAGCAGCTCCAGTTCCAGGCCCTGAATCAGTCGCTCCAGGCCCACATCAGGCCGCACACTCATGTCCGTACTCCCATGGTCAGGCCGGCGCGGATCAACGCCCGCCGCATGCGCCGACGTGCCGAATCATAATCGGTCTTGCTCATTCCCAGTGCGCGTCGAATCTCCTCGGCGGTAAGGCCATCGCCAAGCCCGGCGATGATCTGCAGCGCCACGGGATCGTGTGCGAACAGCGTTCCAATGGCCTGAAGCTCCTGCGCGGCAATCAGCCAGCGCTCCGGATCGGGCTGTGGGTCGCAGGCCCCGGCGGTCTCGGCCGCCACCACCTGGTACTCGGTGGCCAGCACCGGTTGCTGCTGGGTGGCGCGACGCCTGCGCCGCCAGTGCTCGGCCTTGATGCTGCGCATGACACCGGCGAGGAAGGCCACCGTGGGCACGCCGGCAGGAATGGCCCGGGAGCCATCCAGTACCCGTGCAAAGGCCTCCTGGAGCAGATCCGCCCAGCACAGGTCCGGCGGCAGGCTGCGGCCATGGAGCCTGGCGATCACCTTCAATCGCAGCAGGTCGCAGTTGCTGACCAGCTTCATGGCCAGCGCCCGGGCAGCCGGCGGCTGCATGGGTTGCAGGGGCGCAGGCGCCCCGGCTCTCACCTTTTTCACATAGCTCTTCACGGTTGGCATCATCGCTCAGAACCCTGGTGCCCGGTATGCGCACCAGGCGGGCAGGCGCGGACAAATCCCGATATGGTGTCGCCCCCAAGGACCACCGCAGGAGAGCCACCTTTTGGGCATTCCATTCTTGATCAAGGGCCTGCTGATAGGCCTGTCGATCGCCGCACCGTTGGGTCCCATCGGGATCCTGTGCATCAATCGCACGCTCGCCGAAGGGCCCCGCATGGGGTTCATTTGTGGGTTGGGAGCCGCCTTGGCTGATGCGCTGTACGCGCTGGCCGGCACGGTCGCGCTGTCGGCGATCGCCCAATGGATCATCTCCGATCGCGCTGAACTGCGGGTTGTGGGCGGGGTGTTCCTGGTCTATCTGGGCGCCCGCACCTTCATGCGCCCGGGATCGGTGCTGCCCGTCAGCGCCAAGCTGCCCACGCTGCTGCCGAAGGGTTGGCACGCGGCGTTCATGTCGACGTTCCTGATCACTCTTGCCAATCCCATGACCATGCTCAGCTTCGCGGCCCTGTTCGCAGGCCTTGGCGTCACCCCCGCCGCCGTGGCCAAGGGCCCCAACAGCGCCGCTGCCGCGATGGTGGCCGGGGTGTTCCTGGGTTCAGCGCTGTGGTGGCTGATCCTCAGCAGTGCGATCGGTCGGCTGCGCCACCACATCGGCGCCCGCACTCTGACGCTGATCAATCGCCTCAGCGGCACCGTGCTGACCGCATTCGGGCTGTACGCCATCGCTTCGCTGGTGCTGCCGCGCTAGCCTTCAGGCCATTCGGCGCGCCCGGACGCGGCCCCGCGGCGTCATGCCGAGGTTCAGTTCGCGGCGCAGCCTTTTCAAGGTGGTCGCGAGCAGCGCCGCATCACCGGCTTCGACGGCGTGCTCCAGATGCAGGAACACGCCCAGGGCGCCGGCCAGAAAGGCGTTCTGCGCGGTTTCGATCTGGCGCGACGTCGCGGCGCGCGGCAGGAACGAACGGGATACCTGTGACCACAGTTTCACCAAAGTCGCATCGCGCATCAGCGTAGTCTCCCTACAGCACCGCAGGCTCGACAGCATGCCCTAAGGCGTTGTAACTGGCATCGGGATCTCGCCATGGTTAACCTGCACCCATGTCAATGAGGGGGCTTCGATTCGGACCTGCGGCGCTGGCTGCACTGCTGGTCATGACCGGGCGCGTGTACGCGGCCGCGCCGGCTCCCGACTACCTGGCCGGGCGCGTGCAGTTCCTGCAGGCCATGGCCAACGCTGCGGTCGCCGACGATGCCAACGATGATCCGGCACTGCACGCCTATCCGCTGTATCCCTACCTGCAGGCTGAACGCATCCGCCAGGCGCTGGCCAACGCGGCCACAGTGACCGCCGCCGACCGTCGCGCCGCGGGCTTCCTGGCCACCTATGGACTGCTGCCGGTAGGCACCGAGCTGCGCCGCAGCTGGTTGGAAAACCTCGCGCAGCGTGAGCAATGGAGCACATTTCTTGAGGTCTTCCGCGAGGCCGGAGCCACCGATGCCCTGCGCTGCCAGGCACTCACCGCCAGAATCGCGACCGGCCAGACGGCCCAGGTGGGCCCTTCCCTGCTGCATCAGTGGTTGACGACCCGCGAGGTGCCCGAATGTGAGCGTCCCTACACCTGGGGCTTCGAGCACGGCATCATCACGGCGGAGCTCGTGGAGCGTCGGGCGCGCATGGCGCTGGAGGCCGGCAACACCGCCCTGGCCAAACCGCTGATCGCCCGGCTGCCGGGCACCCAGGCGGCGCCCCTGCACCTGTGGGTGCAGTTGCTGGACAGCCCGCAGCCCACACTGGACCTGCTGCTCAATCACCCCGACACCGCCGTGCTGCCTGAAGCGCTGCGGGCCGGCTGGTCACGTCTGGCGCGCCAGGACCCTGATGCGGCCGTGAACCGGTACGCGCAACTGGTGCGCACCCGCCACATGAGCTCCGAGAGCAGCAGTGGCTTCGCGCTCGACTTGGCACTGCCGCTGGCCTGGCAACGCGATGTCCGCGCCGAAGAGTTCTATGCCCGGGTCAGCACGCATGACCTGGATGACAGTGCGCTCGAATGGCGCGCCCGTGCGGCGCTGTGGGCCGGAAACTGGCCCGTGGTCACGCAAACCATCGCGGCGATGTCCGAGACCAACCGCCAAAGCGCGCGCTGGCGCTATTGGAGCGCGCGTGCGGCCGAGCAGTCCGGCGATACGGCGCTGGCGCATCGGCTGTTTGCCGCCCTGGCGCCCGATGACAACTATTACTCGGGTCTCGCCGCGGCGCGACTCGGCATCAGCGTCGCACCGCATCCGCAGCCGCTGGACCGGGACGAGGCTACGCGCGCGCGCCTGGCGCAAGTTCCCGCCCTGGTGCGCGCGCACGAATTGTTGTTGTGCGACCTGCGCGGGGCGGCCATGGCCGAATGGGACTTCGCCTACGAAGGCCTCACCGCCGCGCAACGCCAGCAGGCCATACCCCTGCTCGCCGACTGGGGCTGGTATGACCTGGCGGTGACCGCGGCCACGTCGCTGCGCATTTTCTTCGATTACAGCCTGCTGTACCCGCAGCCCTACGAGACCTCGGTGATCGCCGCCGCCCATGCGGCGCAACTGCCGGTCAGCCTCATCTACGGCGTGATCCGCCAGGAGAGCCTGTATCGCACCGATGTGGTCTCAAGCGCCGGCGCACGCGGTCTGATGCAGCTGGAGCTGTCGACGGCAAGGCCCACCGCCCGGGCGTTGAAGCTGCCCACACCGCAGATGGATGATCTGTTTGACCCGCAGATCAATTCCACGCTGGGCGCGGAGCACCTGCACCTGCTGCTGGACAAGGTTGATGGCCAGCTGCCGCTGGCCCTGGCTGCCTACAACGCCGGCATCGCGGCCGCCAGTCGCTGGCTACCCGCGAGCAGCATCGCGCCGGACGTGTGGGTGGAGAACATTCCGTACAACGAGACGCGCACCTACGTGCAGCGCATTCTCTGGCACACCGTGGTCTACGCGTGGCTGCGTTCCGACGGCCAGGCCCAGGACACGGCATCGTGGCTGGCGCCGATCCGTGCCATGGGGGGTCAGTCCTGGGGTCGCTCCGGAATAGTCAACCCGCGCGCCACGGCGGGCCGCGCCACAAACGCCGCCAGGGCGCGGGTCACGGCCGCGAAATCCCCCATGCCCACCAGGTCGCCGGCCTCGTAGAAACTGACCAGAGTGCGCACCCAGGGAAATAGGGCGATGTCGGCAATGCTGTACTCATCCGAAACCACCCACGCCTGGGCCTGCAGGCGCCGGTCCAGCACCCCGAGCAGGCGCCTGGATTCGGCCACATAGCGATCACGCGGGCGCTTGTCCTCGATCTCCTTGCCCGCGAAACGATGGAAGAATCCGAGCTGGCCGAACATGGGTCCGACGCCACCCATCTGGAACATCAGCCACTGCAGCGTCTGATAGCGACCCGCCGGATCCTTGGGCATGAAGCGTCCGGTTTTCTCCGCCAGATACACCAGGATGGCGCCGGACTCGAACAGCGCCAGCGGCTTACCGTCCGGCCCCTGCGGATCGATGATCGCCGGGATCTTGTTGTTCGGGTTAAGTGCCAGAAATTCCGCACTCATCTGATCATTGCGATCAAAGCGGATGGCGTGCGGCTCGTAGGGCAGACCGGTCTCCTCCAGCATGATCGACACCTTCACACCATTCGGAGTCGGCAGCGAATACAGCTGCAACCGCTCCGGGTGCTGTGCCGGCCATTTGTGCGTGACCGGAAATCGGGATAGATCGGTCATGGCCGCACCGCCGATGCGGCTACCCACTGCGAGGTCATCCAGTACGGTACGCCGGTGAAGATCGCCTCGATCCGGTACAGCTGCCCGTGGCGGATCTTGAATATTTCCATGACGGAAATCGAGCTGGGCGATTTGATGGGGTTCTTGGCGGCCTTGCCGTCGGTCGTCTGGTAGTCCTCGAACTTGGCACCGTGATCGAATGTGGCCTGCGCCATCACGATCCCGCGCGCTTCGTCCACCACCGTGAAACGGCGGTCACGCACACGGTCCACGAAGCGGAAAGTCCCCAGCCTGAACTGCGCCTCGCACCCCTGGGCATCCGAGCCGAAGCTGCCATTGGTCGTGATCTGGCCATTCTCCTCACGCGCGCATTCGGGATCAAAGTGCGTGTGCAGCACGCCGTCATTTTTCTGAATGGTGCTGAAGTAGCCGTTCACCAGGGCAATCATCGCCGGGCGCGAGCTGCGCTGCGCCGCCGGCAGTTCCATTGCAAACGCCGGGTCATGCGTGAAATGCGCCGGGTCACCCCACGGTCCCGCATCGCCTTTGCGATCCGCGATCACCTCGACCTCCGACACCTGGTGGTGTTCGACCTTCAGACGCATCGCGTAATAGGACAGCTGGCCATGTTCGGCCACGGTCCCGTACCAGCCCACAGTGCCGGTGCTGGGATCGGCGACCAGCAGCGGATTGGCGTCGCGGGCGCTGGCCGCACCCCATATGCCATCTCCGATCATCATCGACACGTTATTTTCCGTGTAACGCACGCGGGGAGCCCAGGCCACCCGCCCCGGGTCATGGGCCACCAGCGCATCCATGTAGTTGTTGGCTGCCGCGAACAGGCAGCTGCGATCACAGGAACTACCCGCTGCCGCATCCGCCCGCACCGCAGCCGGGGTGCTGAAGGCAGGCGGCGAGGCGTACGGCGAATGCATGAAATACGGCACGTAGGTGAATACCACCTCGACCCGGTAGATCATGCCGTTGCGTATCTTGAAGGCCTCCATGAGCGAGATGGAGTTCGGCCATTTCAGCGCCGTCGCGTGCACCTTGCCGTCGGTGGTCTTGTAGCTGTCGAAGGTGTTGGCGTGGTCAAAGAAGCCGGTGGCGACCACCACGCCGCGCTCCTCGTCGACAATCGGAAAACGCCGTTCGCGAACCCGCTTGTTGATGCGGTAGATGCCGAGTTTGAACTGACTCTCACAGCCCTGGGAGATCGCCGCCGCACCCTGGGCGCCGCTGGTGGTGCTGATGCCGTTCTCGGTGCGCTGACAGTCCGGGTCGAACGCGGTAAAGATCTGGCCATCGTTCTGCTCGACGGTGCTGAAATAGCCATTGGCCACGGCGATCAACCGCTCACGCTCGCGACGCTGCTCGGGAGGCAGTACTTCCTGAAAGGCCGGATCGTGCTGCAGCTTCGCCGGGTCGCCAAACGGCGCCGGGTGAACGGGCTTGCGCTGCACGATCGCTTCGGCTTCGGTGATCTGGCCGCCGGCCACTTTCAGGCGCAGGGCCAGGAAGGCGCCCTCGCCGTGCTCCTGGACCGTACCGTACCAGGCAGCATTGCCCGTGGCAGGATCGGCCACTTCCAGGCCCGTGGCCGAGACGCCGCCGATGGAACCCCACAGACCCTCACCCAGCGGCATCTCGACATTGTTTTCGCTGTAGCGCGCGTTGCCTGCGAAGGGCGCCAGGCCCCGATCCTTGTGGCTCAAGGCGTCGAGGTAGCTGTGCAGCCTGCCGATCAGGCAGGCGCGATTGCAGGTCGGATACACCGCACTGGGTTCACCCGGGGCCTGCGCCCGGGCGACACAGGCGATCAGGGTCGCGATCAGCAGCGCGCCCAGTCTCATGCGTCTCTCCCTTCCTTGGAAGTTGACTCCATGGACAGCAAACCCTGGACCACGCGCGCCGAGGCGGCCGCACCGCTATCCATGAACACCACCTTGCCCGAGCCATGCTCGGCCACGTACTTCATCGCATCGGTATACTCGAGGAACAGCAGGAACTCAGGATCCACGCCGGCGCTCTTGAGACTGTCGGCGGCACCCTTCATGCCCTCCGCGATGTTCTTGCGGAACAGTGCGAGACCCTCGCCACGCAGGGCCGAGGCCTTTTTCTCCGCCTCCGCACCGATGGTGCGGTAGGCCGCTTCAGCCTCCGCATCCTTGGTGCGTTTGACCAACAGGGCCGCGCCCTCATTGGAGGCGGCCGCCAGCAGGTTCTTCGAGGACACCACCCGTGCCATGGAGTCGATGATCTCCTTGTCGAAGGTCATGTCGGTGATCTGGATGTCGCGCACGACATAGCCCCAGGCCAGCACCACCTCGTCCAGATTCTTCTTGGTGTGATCGACGATTTCGGCACGCATCCCTAAGATGTCGGATTGTTTGGTCGTGGCCACGAACTGGCGGATGGAGCCGTCAATGGTCCGCTGCAGCGCCAGTTGGAACTCCTGGCCGGTGGCAAAACTGAACACCGCCTTCTTGACCGACTCTTCATCCGCTGCTGAGACCGCGTACAGCACCATGGTGGCGAACTTCACGTTCGCCTGGTCCTGTGTGATGGCCTGGAATTCCAGCTGCAGTGCCCGATTCTGCAATGACAGCCGATAGGAGAGCTTTTCCCAGGGCAACTTGAAGTTCAGTCCCTCGCGCATGATGCGGTGATAGCGCCCGAAAAGCGTGACCACCGCTACCGTGGCCTGCGGCACGGTGCGAAACAGCGATCCCACCAAATACAGCAGCACGATAAGAACAACGGCAAGCAGCGGATAGGAATACATGGCAGCGCAAACCTCGCAGCGGGTAAACGGCCGGCAGTATACGCTCTTGGTGCGAGTGCCTAGCGGCTCGCCAGCGGCACCAGGACCGTGATGCGCACATCCGGGCGGCGCACCACCCGCAGGATGTGCTGCTCGAAGTGCAGCAGGCCACCGCGGCCATTGCGAAAACTGCGCTGCCCGCCATCGCGCGCCAGCACCCGCTGTGAACGCCAGCCCGCGGCAAACTCGCGACTGGCGCGGCTCAATTCCTCCACCAGACCTGAGCGCTGCGGGTCATCGCGCAGCCGCGGCGTGTCGGCGCGGAACTCGGCGACCAGGCGACGCGCCCGCTCCTCCCAGTCCAGCAGCAGGTATCTGGCGCGCGGATGCAGGAACACGAAGCGCAGGAGGTTCGGCGCGGGCATCTCCAGCCAATCGACGAACAGCTTTGCGGCGGCGCGATTCCACTCCAGCGCGTTCCAGTGCCGGTCCAGTACATAGGCGGGCGTGCTGATGACCCGCACCAGCCCCGCCAGTTCGTGGCCGTCGGTCGGTGGCGGACCGGGTGGCGCCGGATCGACGCGCCCGGCGATCTCAAACAGGTAGACACGCTCGGCATGGGTCAGGTGCAGCCCCTGCGACAGGGCCACCAGGGTCGCCGCTGAAATTGAGGTGGTTCGGCCCTGCTCAATCCAGGTGTACCAGGTGGGACTGATGCTGCACAGCTGCGCCACTTCCTCGCGTCGCAGGCCCGGCGTGCGACGCCGGTTGTGTTCCGGCAACCCCAGGTCCAGTGGCCGCAATGACTCGCGGCGCGCGCGCAGGAAGTCGCCCAGCAGTCGCGAAGAGGGTTGCACTTTATAATAGGATAACAGCCGGGCTGCTACCCGTATAACAATCCGCGCACACTCCTTGGCGCAGTCACGCGGAGTCGCCATGCGCAGTCACACCCAAGCGGTTCAGGAACAGTTCGACCCACAGGCCCATGCCTATCTGACCAGCGCGGTGCACGCCGCCGGCCCTGATCTGCGGGCGGCCCGAGAACGGGTGGCCCAGGCCCTGAGCGCGGACGCGCAGGTGCTGGACGTCGGC
>JBARBG010000162.1:0-15890 GCA_049792815.1 Steroidobacteraceae bacterium
TGATCAGCAGATCGCTGCGTTCGTGTTCGACCGGTATCAGCCGCGCCAGGTGGCGGACGATGCTGCGGCCGTCGAGCAGGGCGAAGAACAGCAGGATCAGGGTCAGCACGAACTGCACGACGGTTCCCGCCACTTCCACCGCAAAGTCGCCACTCCAGGCGGCGGCCGTCTGCAGGGCGGCATGCGCGGTCTGGGTGGCCCAGTCCTGCACCTGCACGGCGCTGATGGGCAGGCTCGCCTGCAGCAGCCGCACCACTGGGCCGATCATCGGGTAGCTGGCCAGGTCGCCGCTGAGGCCGGGAATCGACACCGTGCCCTGCTTGAAGCCGGTGATGAGATTGCCGACCTGACGGGCAAACACCAGCGCCAGCATGCTCAGGGGCGCGATGATCACGAACGGCGTCAGCGCGGTGATCAGCCCCGCGGACAGTTCACGGCGGTGCTTCAGGGCCCGTGACAGGCGCACCTGCACCGGATAGAGCAGAAACGCCAGCACCGTGGCGGACATCAGGGCGCCCGCCAGCGGTTCGAGCATGCGCAGCAGCAGATAGCCCAGCAGGCCTAAGGCCACCAGGGCAAAGGCGCCACGGTAGAAGGGCGAGTAGCGTTCCACGGCGGTGAGCCTAACCGGATTGCGGCTGCGCCGCGAGCGTCCGGGCGCTAGGATACCGGCATGCTCACGCTGTACGACTATCTGAGTTCCGGAAACGGCTTCAAGGTGCGCCTGCTGCTGTCACAACTGAGGCGGCAGTACCGCTGGGTCGAGCGCGACATCATGGCAGGCGCGACGCGCACCCCCGACTTCCTGGCCAAGAATCCCAACGGCCGCATTCCGCTGCTCGAAACCGATGGCATGTACCTGGCCGAGTCCAATGCCATCCTGTTCTACCTCGCGGACGGCACGGTGTTCCTGCCCCAGGAGCGAATGGAGCGCGCCCAGGTGCTGCAGTGGATGTTTTTCGAGCAGTACAGTCACGAGCCCTACGTCGCCGTCCCGCGCTTCATCCTCAAGCATCTGCCCCAGAATTCGCCCCGGCGCGCGGAACTGCCGCAGCGACTGGCGCGGGGCCGGGCGGCGCTGGGCGTCATGGACCAGCACCTCAATGGCCGGCAGTTCATGGTGGCCGAGCGCTACAGCATTGCCGACATCGCCCTGTACGCTTACACGCACGTGGCGGAGGAAGGGTCGCTGGATCTGACGCCCTACCGGCATCTGAGCGCCTGGCTCAAACGCGTTGCCGCTCAGCCCAACTACACGCCGATTACTCTGCGGCCGCCGGCATCCTGAGATCCCGGTCGGTCAGGCTGTCCAGAAAGGCCTTCAGCTCGTCCCGTTCGCCGCTGGCGAGCGTGAAGCACTTCAGGCGCGGCTCGCGATGCTGGCAACCAACGCGCTGGTAGTGATCGAACACGGCATCCAGGGTCGCAAAACGGCCATCGTGCATGTAGGGCGCGGTGAGGGCGATATTGCGCAGCGTCGGGACGCGCACCGGTCCCACGCCAAGATCCTCATCCGCGAAGCTCGCCCGGCCCGTGGCACCGGAACGATCGCGCCAGTTGCCGGAGAAGTTGAATCCCGAGTGACAACCGGCGCAGCCCAGCCGGTGCGAGAAGAACAGTCCCATGCCGCGCTTGGCGCTGGCAGAGAGCGCCGCGTGCTCGCCTGCGAACACATAGGCGTCGAAGGCCGAGTGTCCAAAGATGAGCGTGCGTTCGAATGCCGCAATCGCCTTGATGATGCGCGCAACGCTGGGCCCGCCGCCGAAGGCCGCAACGAACAGCGGCGGATAGTTCACATCCGCCCGCAGGGCGCCCACCACTTGGCGTTCGCGCCCGGCCAGTCCGATTTCCACGGGATGACGATTCAGCAGCGGCTGGCGCATCTGCGCTTCCAGCGTGCCAACGGCCGGCTGCTGCCAGCCGTACGAGAGGTTGTAGGCGACATTGACCAGCGCCATGGCGCTGCGCGCCAGAGTTGCGCCGGTGGCGCCTACCGCCAGCGCCCGACCGTCGCTGTAGCTGCGCGCCGGATCGTGGCAGCTGGCGCAGCTGTAGCGGCCGGTCGAGGACAGCCGTGTCTCAAAGAAAAGCCGTCGGCCCAGTTCAACCTTGGTCGCCGACATTGGATTGTCGGCCGGCACGAAGGGGGTGGGAAAGCCCCGCGGCAGCCGCCATTCAAAGGCCGGGGCGACCGGAGGCATTGCCGGCGGTGGCGCGGCCATGGCGTCCCCTTGTCCTCAGCGCCAGCTGGCGGCGGCACCTTCGCGGGTCAGCCCAGCGGTCTGAGTGGCAATCTGGCTGCGCTCCTGCACCCACTGCTGCAGGTCCGTGAGCTCACTGGCGCCCACCTGGTGCGAACCCTGCTGGGTCTTGAGCCAGGTCTTCATGGCCTCAAGCAGCGTGGCGGCGATCTTGCGGTTGGTGGAAAACAAATCCAGGTAGGCCTGCTTGGCATCCTGGACGCGGTTCAGGCGCAGGTAAGCCTCACCGCGGTATTCCAGCGCTTCGGGATAGCCGGGCTTGAGCTCCAGCGCCTTGGCGTACGAGGCCAACGCGTCGTCGTAGGACCCGAGTCTGCGCTGGGTGTACCCCAGGGCATTCCAGGCTTCCGCCAACTGTGGTGAGCGTCCGACGAGCGACTGAAGTTTGGCGCGCGCACTGGCGTAGGCCTCCTTGGCGCCCGCCCGCCCATCCAGCGCGTCGCCTTTTTGCATCAGTGCCAGCGCGTCCTTGTAGACCGCGCTGTCCTGCGCCGACGGCGCGGCCTTGGGCGCGGAACTGTCGTCATCCAGAGAGGCGCCCGGAATGGCCCAGGCCAGCGGCGCTGCGAGCAGCAGCGCGGAACTGAGAATAAAAAGGGCTCGAATGCGCATGATTGGGTCTCCGATGGCAAGTTACCAGGCGTTGCGAAGCTCACGCAGTTTCAGGAACACCGCCTTGGGGTCCGGGTGCTCACCAAGCTCCGGGAAGCGTTCTCTCAGACCTTGGATGATGCGTGGATTGTGCAGCCTGAAGAAAGTGTTGACGCGCTTCTCCTGCCCCAGCGTCGTCACCGGTACCGCATCGGGTGCCGTGGCCTTCGCCGTCAGCAGCAGCTGCGCCGCCTCCTGATTGTCAGGCTCCCGGTCCAGCGTGAACTCGAGGTTGCGCGCCAGGTATTCATGGCCGGGATACAGGCGGGTCGAATCCGGCAGTCGCGCCAGTTGCGTGACGAAGGTGTCGTAGAGCAATTCGGGCCGCCCGGTGCTGTGGCAGTTGCCGGCGCCCGCGTTGAACAGGGTGTCGCCGGAGAACAGCGCGGGCTCCTCGGCATGGGCGAAAAGACAGATATGCGCCAGGGTGTGGCCCGGGGTGTCCAGGCACTCCAGTTCGACGCTGCGCCCGACGCGTATCACGTCACCGCGCTTCAGGCCCTGGTCCACCGCACCGATACGCCCGGCGGCCTGCTCGTGGGCCAGCACCCGGGCATGGGTGGCCGCGACCAGCCCGGCGTTGCCGCCGGTGTGATCGGGGTGCTCGTGAGTGTTCAGGATCTGCGTGATGGTCCAGCCCTGCTCACGCGCCGCCGCCAGGCACAGGCCCCATTCCAGGGGATCGATCGCGAGCGCCTCGCCGGTTTGCGGGCACGCGACCAGAAAGTGGAAATTCCGGAAATCATTGGCCGACCAGATACGTTTGATGATCACGCGACCACCTAAAGCAAGTGCTGGGTCGTGGGCAGGTAGTGGTCCACGAGCAGCGCGACGAACATCCACATCAGGTAGTTGACCGAGAAGCGGAACACCCGCATCGGCAGCTCCTGGCGTGCGGAGATCTTCAGCATCAGGGCGTGGTACAGAAACAGTGCATCCAGTACCAGCGCGGATGCCAGGTAGATCAGGCCGCTCATCCGGGTCATGTACGGCAGCAGCGTCACCAGCACCAGCAGCACCGTGTACAGCAGCACCTGCAGGCGCGTGTGGTCCACGCCATGCGTGACCGGCAGCATCGGAATTCCGGCGCGCGCATATTCATCGCGGCGCGCGATGGCCAGCGCCCAGAAATGCGGCGGTGTCCAGGCGAAAATGATCAGGAACAGCAGCAGCGCGTCGGCATCGACATGACCGGTCACGGCGGTCCAGCCCAGCACCGGCGGAGCGGCACCCGCGGCACCACCGATCACGATGTTCTGCGACGTCGCACGCTTCAGCCACGCCGTGTAGATGATGGCATAGCCGATCAGCGAGGCGAATGTCAGCACCGCGGTCAGCGGGTTGACGAGCAGGCCCAGTATGGCCATCGATGCAAAACCGAGCACCGCGGCGAAGATCAATGCCTGGCGCTCGTTCAGACCGCCGGTGGGCAGCGGCCGGCCGCGCGTGCGCGACATCTGCGCATCGATGCGCCGGTCGAGCACATGATTGATGGTGGCGGCACTGGCCGAGGCCAGCGCAATACCGAGATTTCCCCACAGCAATGCGTACCACGGCGGCAACCCGGGCGTCGACAGCAAGGTGCCGACGATGGCCGTGAACACGATCAGCGCGACGACCCGTGGCTTGGTCAGTGCCAGGTACAGCCGCCAGTGCGCCTGGGGCAGTACGTATCCGGATTCGATGGCCACGGCTTAAGGTTCCATCAACTGCGCGGGGCGGCGTCAAGCAGCCGATGATTCAGTGCCAGCGTCGCCAGCAGCAGCAGCGCGGCGCCGCCGTTGTGGGCCGTGGCCAGCGACAGCGGAAAACCCTTCAGGACCATGCCGATGCCGAGCGTCAGCTGCAGCACCAGTGCCGCAAGCACGGCGATGGCCGCCAGGCGCGCGCGCACCAGGGCATTCTCGCGCAGCGTCCACAGCGCCGCGACGCCCAAGGCGATGGTGGCGACGATCGCGCCCAACCGGTGCGTGAAATGAATCGCAATGCGCGCGGCATTGCCGAGCACCCCGCCCTCGTAGTTCATGGTGGGCGAATGCCACAGCACGAAGGCCGAGCCGAAGTCCATGTGCGGCCACCACGAGGCCTGGCAGGTCGGGAAATCAGGGCAGGCAATGGCCGCATAGTTGGTGCTGGTCCAGCCCCCCAGTGCGATCTGCAGCGCAAGGGCGATAAGCCCGATGATTGCGAGGCGGCTGCTGATGATATGCGGGGGTACCCAGCGCACCCCAGGACTGCGTCCCAGCTCCGGCAGCGCCGTGCGCGGCACGCGCGCATCGAGGTTGAGCCACAGCCACCATAGAAGGCCGAGGGTGGTCATGCCGAACAGCAGGTGCAGGGTTACGATCTGCGGTGCCACCTGCCACGTCACGGTCAGCATCCCGAGCAGCGCCTGGACGAATATAGTCGCAACGACCGTCAGTACCAACGGCAGGCTGGCGGCCCGCGCCGAACGGGTGTGTCGTTTGCTGAACGCGAGTCCGGCCAGGATCACAGTGAGCACGACCAGCGAGAGGGCGAAATAGCGATGGATCATCTCGCGCCAGGCCTTGCCCACATCCACCGCATCGTGGCCGGGTGAGAGGTGGCCGTAACAGCCCGGCCAGTCCGGGCAGCCCAGGCCCGCGGTAGTCAGGCGCACGTAGGCGCCGAGAACCACCACGCCAAAGGCCAGCAGCACCGCGACGAAGGCGATGCGGCGCATCAGCGTGAGGTTTGTTGGGGGTTCGCGAAGCATGAAATCAGCCAATCTGAGACAGCTGCAGCAGCCGCTTCAGGTCCTCCAGCAGACCCTTCGGCGGCTGTCGTGCATCGTAGCGCATCATGAGGTTTCCCAAAGGATCCACGACGTATAGCCCATGCGCGCGTCCCCCCGGCTCGAACAGCGCCAGCAGCGGCTGTGCAGCCGGCGAAGAAGCGTCGAAAACCCGCAGGCCCGGGTGTTCGGCCGCCAGATACGCCCGGTCGCAGCAGGCCCGCGTCGCCAGGAACACCCGTTGCACGCGCGTCATTTCATTGTTCAAAGACAGACGCGTCTGACGCATGAAGAACAGCGTGGCTTTGCAGTTCGCATCGCAGGCGCCATCGCCCACGTACACCAGGCTCCACTTTCCGGAAAAAATGTGGCGTTCCGGCACCGCGCTGGCATCCGCCAGAGCAAGGTCGGGCAGCGGCCGCGCCGGCACGATCAGTTCGCCGTGATTGACCGTGCCTCGCGGGCGCCAGTGCAGGCCGTAATACAGCCAGAAGGAAAGCAGCAGCGGCACCAGGAACAGCCCGGCCAGGGCGAATACGGTGCGGAAATTGCGGCGATGCAGTTCGGGATCGATGACGCTGCTCATGAAGCTTGAGGCTGCTGCCGCGGGGCGCTCATGATCCCCCAGATGATCACGAGCGTCACGGCGAATCCCCACCACTGTATGGCATAGGCCCAATGACGCAGGGGTGAAAGCCCGGGCGGCTGCCAGTCTCTGACATAACCGTCGGCCGTCGCCGGGTCGAGCAGCAGCATCCACGGTTCCACCGGATGGTTCAGCGTCGCCGCCAGTTCGGCAAGAGTCGGGAAACTGGTGACTTTGGGCCACCTTGCATCGCTGGCGGGCGCCGCGTGGCCCAGGGCCAGGCCGCCGGCTGGAAGATTGTCCAGGCGCCCGGTGAGGGCGATCGGCCCCTTGTCTTGCAACGTGATGTCGGGCAGGTGCGCCCGCGAGCCGGTAAAGGGCACCCAGCCGCGGTCCACCAGCAACACCCGGTCGCCGGCCAGGCGCAGCGGTGTCAGGACTTCATAGCCCGGCAGGCCCGCATGCGAGCGGTTGTCGAGCAGGAACTGGTGAGCAGGGTCCCAGTGACCCGGCACCGTGATGCGTTTGAATCGGGGCAGGGATTTGAGGGCCTGCGCCCCGGGTGTGATCGGCGCATCGGCGCCGCGCGCGAATGCGTCCCACTCGGCTTGGGCGTGCACGCCGCGGTTCCATTGCCATTCGCCCAGCCGCACAAACAGCACGCACAGCACGATGGTGAGCAGCGTCATCCACCACGAGGGCGAGAAGCGGCGTCTATAATGCGACGATGGCGCAGACGGCATTCAAGGTCCTGGTCGTACTGATCTTCGTGGGGATCGTGGCGAGTCTGGGTTCGGCGCTGTTCCACCTGTCCCGCAGCGGCGGTGATTCGCGCAAGATGTTCCGCTCACTGGCGCTGCGCGTAGGGTTGTCCGTGGGCCTGTTCATCCTGCTGATGGCGGCCTGGGCACTGGGGCTGATCTCGCCCCACGGCCTATGACACCGAACCGGCTGTTATAGCCAGTACACGAATACGAACAGGCCGAGCCACACCACGTCGACGAAGTGCCAGTACCAGGCCACGGCCTCGAAGGCGAAGTGCTTCTCGGGGGTGAAGTGACCGCGCAGTACCCGCAGCCACACCACCGTCAGCATGATCGCGCCGATGGTGACGTGCAGGCCGTGGAAGCCGGTGAGCATGAAGAAGGTTGAGCCGTAGATGCCGGTGCTGAGTTTCAGGCCCAGCTCGCGATAGGCCTCCCCGTACTCATGGGCCTGCAGCGACACGAAGCTGAAGCCCAGGAGAAAGGTCAGCGCAAGAAATACTTTGAGCACACCGCGCTTGCCGGCGCGCAGCGCATGATGCGCGATGGTGACGGTGACACCGCTGGTCAGCAGTATCAGCGTGTTCAGTGCCGGCACGCCGAACGCAGGCACGGTTTCGAAAGTACCGTCCGCGTGGCCGCCGACGTGGCCCGGACCGTTGGTCGGCCAGGTGCCGTCGTAGTGGGGCCATAGCAGGATGTTCGTGAAGATGTGCACCGAACGTCCACCCAGCCACGCGGTGGAAAGAATGCGGGCATAGAACAGGGCGCCGAAGAACGCGCCGAAGAACATCACTTCGGAGAAGATGAACCACATCATGCCCATGCGGAATGAGCGATCCACCCGCTGGTTGTTGAAGGTTCCCTGCTGGTTTTCGCCGATGACGGTGTAGAACCAGCCGAAGAAGGTGCAGGCGATGAGCGTGAAGCCCGGCACCAGGGAAATGGGCCCGGTCCAGTCGTTGAAGTACGACACGGTGCCCAGCATGATCGAGAACAGTGACACCGACCCCATGATGGGCCAGAGGCTGTGGTGCGGAACGTAGTAGTGGCTGGTGTCCGGGGCGTGAGCCTGTGACATGGTCATTTCTCGGGTTTGATCATTGTCGATGAATCGTAGAACGTGTAGGTCAGCGTCAGGCGGTCGATGTACGTGGGCAGCGCGGGATCCACGAAGAAACGCACCGGCATCACCTTTTCCTCGTTGACGCTGAAGTGCTGCGGCGAGAAGCAGAAGCACTCGGTCTTGCGAAACCAGGCCACGGCCTTCGACGGGGAGATATCCGGCACCGCCTGCGCCACGGTGTCATGGCCCATCAAGTTGTGCGCATAAAAGTGCGTCAGATACAGCTGACCGGGATGCACCTGCATGGTCTTGACCATGGGATGGAACACCCAGTTGCCGGTCGCCGGCACGTCGGTGAGGAAGTCCACGGTCACCAGCCGCTTCAGATCCGGGTGCTCGGTGACCGTGGCGGCACGCGCCAGCGAGGACTGATCGCCCTGGCCCGTCACCGCGCACAGCACGTTGTAGAGGGGCACCAGCGCGAACCCGAAGCCAAAGCTGCCGAGGGCGAATATCAGGAGCTTTGCAGTCAGCGAACGGTTGCTCTTGCCCGCCTTGTCGCGCTCCAGTCTCATCGCGAGCCCCGCCAGACCATCATCACGATGAAGCCCACATAGAACACCGCCGCGACGCTGCCCAGCAGCAATGCGGCGCGGCGTACGTCGCGCCGGCGTTTGCCGGCATCAGGTGCCGTGGGGGTGCCCGACATCAATGCGCCGCGCCGCGCTGGATGACGGCCTCGGACGGTGGATCGGTCCAGGAATGGAACGGCGGGGGCGAGGGCAGTTCCCACTCCAGGCCATGTGCGCCTTCCCAGGCGCGGTTGCCGATGCGCACGCCACCGCGCACGCACTTCCAGATGATGTAGGGGAATAGGAACTGTGAGAGACCGAAGGCGAAGCCACCGATCGAGGAGACCTGGTTCCAGTCGGTGAACTGCACGGCGTAATCCGGAACGCGGCGCGGCATGCCCGCCAGGCCCAGAAAGTGCTGCGGGAAAAACAGCACGTTCACAAAGATGGTCGACAGCCAGAAGTGCCAGGTGGCCAGCTTCAGGTCATACATGTTGCCGGTCCACTTCGGCAGCCAGTAGTAGACCGCGCCCATGATGGCGAAGATGGCGCCGGGCACCAGCACGTAGTGGAAGTGCGCCACGACGAAATAGGTGTCCTGGTACTGGTAGTCGGCGGGCACGATGGCCAGCATCAGGCCCGAGAGGCCGCCGATGGTGAACAGGAACAGGAACGAGAGCGCGAACAGCATCGGCGGCTCGAAGCTGAGCGAGCCCTTGTACATGGTCGCCGTCCAGTTGAAGACCTTCACGCCGGTGGGTATGGCGATCAGCATGGTCGAGAGCATGAAGAACAGCTGTCCGGCCAGCGGCATGCCCACCGTGAACATGTGGTGCGCCCACACGATGAAGGACAGGAAGGCGATCGAGGCGGTGGCATACACCATCGCGTCGTAGCCAAACAGCGGCTTTCTCGAGAAGGTCGGGATGATCTCCGATACCACCCCGAACGCCGGCAGGATCAGGATGTACACCTCGGGATGGCCGAAGAACCAGAAGATGTGCTGGAACATGACCGGATCACCGCCGCCGGCGGCGGTGAAGAAGGTGGTGCCGAAGAAATGATCGGTCAGCAGCATGGTCACCGCGCCCGCCAGCACCGGCATCACTGCGATCAGCAGGTAGGCGGTGATCAGCCAGGTCCACACGAACAGCGGCATGCGCAGCAGCGTCATGCCCGGCGCGCGCAGGTTCATGATGGTGACCACGACATTGATCGCACCCAGGATGGAGGAGATACCCATCATGTGGATGGCGAAGATGGTCATGGGGAAGGCCGCGCCGGTCTGCAGCATCAGCGGCGGGTACATGGTCCAGCCGCCCGCGGGAGCGCCGCCGGGCACGAACAGCGTGGCCAGCAGCAGCGTGAAGGCGAAGGGCAGTATCCAGAAGCTGAAGTTATTCAGGCGCGGCAGCGCCATGTCGGGCGCGCCCACCTGCATCGGAATCATCCAGTTCGCCAGTCCCGTCCACGCCGGCATGACGGCGCCGAAGATCATCTCCAGCGCATGCATGGTGGTCATGCTGTTGAAGAACTGCGGATCCAGGAACTGCATGCCGGGCTTGAACAGCTCCAGGCGGATGAGCATGGCCATGCTGCCGCCGATGAAGAAGCTGATGCCCGCGAACACCAGGTACATCGTGCCGATGTCCTTGTGATTGGTGGCGTACACCCAGCGGCGCCAGCCATGCGGCTTGTGATCATGCGCATCGTGGTCGTGCGCGGTGGCTGCGTGATCGTTGTATGCCATGTTCGTGTCTCTATTTAGTAGGTGCGGCCGCAGCCGGTGCCGAGGCGTCCGCCGCGGGCGGATGTTCCGCGGCCTGTTCGCCCTTCAGCCAGGCCTGGAAATCTTCCTTGGTGCGCGCATCGACCACAATGGGCATGAAGCCGTGGTCACGGCCACACAGCTCGGCGCAGTTGCCGCGGTACAGTCCGGCCTTGTCCGCATCGATGTTGAACCAGGCTTCATTGACGAAGCCGGGAATGGCGTCCTTCTTGACGCCGAAGGCCGGCACCCACCAGGAATGGATGACATCGTTGGCCGTGACCAGCAAACGCACCTTGGTGCCCACCGGCACCACCAGCGGCTTGTCCACGTTGAGCAGGTAATGCGGGATGGTGGTCACATCGATGCCCGAACCCAGCTGCCGCGCGGCATCGCTCGCCCGATCCAGCCGCGAGAAGTAGTTCACGCCGCTGTTCAGATATTCATAGTTCCAGCCCCACTGGAAGCCGGTCACGCGGATGGTCAGCTGCGAATTGCGCAGGTCCTCGGTCTTGATCAGCGTGGTCGCGGCCGGTACGGCGGTTGCCACCAGGATCGCGATCGGCAGGATGGTCCAGATGATTTCCACCGTGGTGCTGTGGACCAGGGTGGTATCGGCGACGGCGCCGCGGGATTTGCGGAAGGCGAAGATGGAATAGAACATCACGCCGAAGACCACGATCGCGATCCCGACGCACAGCCAGAACATCAGCATGTGCAGGCCGTAGATCTGGCGCGACATCGCGGTCACGCCCTGCGTCATGTTGAGCTGGCTCCAGCCCGAATCGGCCTGCGCCGCCGGCGACAGACTCAGGGCCAGGGCCGCGGCAGCGGCGAGCGGGGAAAGCAATTTACGCATCATGTTTTATGTATCTCATGGCCTGCGGCCATCAAAAACCTCGAGCCTCACCTGCATAGCCTATTGTCGGCGACTCGTTTACGCGGCCGATAAGCCCGTGCAGCTTACCGTAGAGGCCGCGGCGTTCTTCCTCGGTCAGAAAGTCACCGACTGCGCACTGCCGCCCATGCGATTCGATCACCAGGCGGCTCGGATGCAGGCGCAACGCAGAGCGGCGCAGTTTAACCTGTGCCCAGTGCCGCGGAAACACAACCTCACTGTGGATCTTGCCGATTCTTGACTGTACCGCGACATCCGACTCGGAAATGACGATGGTCTGGTGGTGGTGACGGCGTGCCAGGCTCAGCCGCAGCGCCACCCCGAGAAGCAGCATTTCCAGCCCGGCAAAGGGCAGAACCGGCCAGAACCCCAGGTAGGTCAGGACGCCGGCGATGCCAAAACAGGGAACACATGCGACCAGAAAGAACAGCGCCGCGCCCTGAACGCTGAGCGCGCAGTTCGGAGCAATCACGATGCGGGTCTGCGGGGTCGCCACCAGTTCATGGTACAGGCGGAATTTATTTATTCAAGTCAACTGCTTACGTGTTGCTGCCTGAACCAGGGCGGTGACCGCAGCGGCCGCCAGGCGCCCCTGGAAAGGGGCCTGCGGGCCGTGCGCCACGACCGCGATGGGTGGCACGCCGATGTGCTGTTCGAGGGTTTGCAGATTCTCCGTCATGCGGGCAAAGCCGGGGTCGATCTGGTTGCCGATCCAGCCCGCAAGCGCAAGGTGCCGCTGCCGTACGGCGGCCACGGTGAGCAGCGCGTGATTCAGGCAACCCAGGCGCAGGCCGACGACGAGCAGCACCGGCAAATTCAGCGCTGCGGCCAGATCGGCGACAAACTCAGACTCGTTCAGCGGCGCGAGCCAGCCGCCCGCGCCTTCGACGATCACATAGTCGGCGCTCGCCGCCAGTGCGCTGAAATGGTGCTGGATCCGCGGCAGCTCGACGGTGATGCCCAGCGCGCGCGCCGCCAGATGCGGCGCTACCGGCGCCTCCAGGCAGTAGGGATTTACCACCTCGTACGGCATCTCCACGTTGCTGTCCGCGATCAGACCCAACGCATCCGCGCTGCGCGCTCCCTGGGCGGTCATGACCCAGCCCGCGGCCACCGGCTTCATGACCGCCACGCGAACACCGGTGGCAACGAGGGAGCGCACGATGAGCCGTGAAACGACGGTCTTGCCCACCTCGGTGTCGGTGCCGGTGACGAACAGGCCGGCGGCCATCTACGAGTCACCGCGGCGGCGTATCGCGTGCACCGGAATCTGCACCTCACCACGAATGGCCGGCATGGCGGGGCGCCCGATTGCGCCCCAGGCCGCACCGTAGACCACTTCGTAGGTCGCGGGCAGCAGCCCTGCCTGGCGTTGGGTTTCATAGGCCTCGGTCATCGCGCGCCAGCGGCCCTTGCCGGTGAGACCGCGGGTGCGCGCCGCAGTGGCGTTGCGAGCGCCGATGACCTTGAGGTCACGGCTGATTGCGGCCACGTCCCGATAGACCATGGTCAGGCGCTCGACGTCCATCACCGGCTCGGCCAGGCCGACGCGCGTCAGAGCGTCCCCGATGTCATGCATGTCGCGAAAACCGCTGACGTGCGTGCCGCCGTCCGCCGCCGCCCAGGCATTGCGCAGCTCGCGCAGGGTATCCGGACCGAAGGTTGTGAAGGCGAAGAAGCCCCCGGGCGCGAGCACGCGGCGGATTTCACGCAAGGCGCCGTCCAGGTCGTCGCACCATTGCAGCATCAGGTTGCTGAACATCAGGTCGACGGCGCCGTCCGTGAAGGGCAGCTGGTAGACATCGGCGCAGATCCGCTGCAGGGGCCGCAGCCAGCCGCTGCGACGCCGCGTTTCGCGCAGCATGCCGGGCGCCGGGTCCAAGCCGATCACGGTCGCCGCGCGGTAACGTTCCTTCAGACTGCGCGTGCCCAGCCCGGTGCCGCAGCCCAGGTCCACCACCACGGCAGGTTGGAGGCGGATCAGGTCCAGACGCGAGAGCAGCTCGGCGCGCACGCGCGCCTGCATGACCGCCGCCGCATCGTAGGTGGAACTGGCGCGGTCGAAGGCTGCCCGTACCGCACGGCGGTCGAGGATGAAGGGATCAGGCGGCTGCATGCGGCAGCTCCGGCGTCGTGCGCAGCGCCTGTTCGAGTGCCGCGAGCAGGGCGTCCACCTGTTGTTCGCTGTGCGCCGCCGAGAGCGTGATGCGCAGCCGCGCGGACCCTCTGGGCACCGTGGGCGCGCGGATCGCGGCCACCCAGAACCCGGCCGCGAACAGCTGCTCGCTCACTGCCAGCGTGCGCACGCTCGATCCCAGCACGACCGGTTGGATGGGCGAGATCGACGGCAACAGTGGTATGTCCAATTGGGCGGCACCCTGGCGCAGGCGCGCGGCCAGCTCGAGTACGCGCTCGCGGCGCCAGGGTTCTGCGAGCGCCACGGCCAGCGCTGCGCGCGCGGCCGCAGCTACCGGCTGGGGGAGCGCGGTCGTATAGATGTAGCTGCGCGCCGTCTGCAACAGCCACTCGATATAGTCCTCATCCGCCGCGACGAAGGCTCCGAAACAACCGAAGGCCTTGCCCAGTGTTCCGACCAGTATCGGCACCACGTGCTGGTCGAGGCCGAAATGCTCGAGGCTGCCGCGCCCGGTCGGGCCCATCACGCCCAGACCATGGGCGTCATCGACGATGAGACAGGCATCCGCAGCCGCCGCCTCCTGCGCCAGCTGCGGCAGCGGCGCCAGGTCGCCGTCCATGCTGAACACGCCGTCGGTGACCAACAGGTTGGCGCCCGCGCCCTGCCCGCCGCGCAACATCACAGCGGCGGCGGTGCTGTCGGCGTGCGCATAGCGCTTCAGCTGCGAGCCGGACAGGCGTGCCGCATCGATCAGCGAGGCGTGGCAGAGCCTGTCCATGACGACCCGCCCATCGCGCTCGGCCAGGCAGGTGATGGCCGCCAGGTTGGCCATGTAGCCGGTCGAGAACAGCAGCGCGCGGGGTCGTCCGGTGAACTGCGCCAGCGCCTCTTCCAGTTTTTCATGCTCCAGGCCGTGGCCTGTGACCAGGTGCGAGGCGCCGCTGCCGGCGCCCGTGAGGGCCGCGCATTGACTCATTGCCGCGGTGAGCGCGGGATGCGAGTTCAGACCCAGATAGTCGTTGCCGCAGAAATTCACTACGCGCCGGCCGTCGACGTGGACGAGTCCGCTGCCGGATTCGATCGCCGTGACGGTGCGCCGCCGGCGCTGCAGGTGCTGCGCAGCCAGCTGCGACAGCCGCACCCGCAGAGCCGCGGGTTTCATGCCGCAATGTGCTCGTGCGCGGGCGTGAGCTGCGGGGGCGCTTCGGGGGTCAGCCCCAGGCGCACCAGCAGGTTGCGGTCCTTTTCCACGTCGGGATTGCCGGTGGTGAGCAGCTTCTCGCCGTAAAAAATGGAGTTGGCGCCGGCCATGAAGCACAGCGCCTGCATCTCATCACTCATCTGGGTGCGCCCGGCCGACAGGCGCACATGGGAGCGCGGCAGCACGATGCGCGCCACGGCGATGGTGCGGATGAAATCGAAGGGATCCACGGGTGCGACCCCGTGCAGCGGCGTGCCCGGCACCTGGACCAGCTCATTGATGGGGACACTCTCGGGGTGCTGCGAGAGGCCCGCCAGCGTCGCCAGCATGGAGGCGCGATCGCGGGTGGATTCGCCCATGCCGACGATGCCGCCGCAGCACACCTTCAGGCCCGCGTCGCGCACGGCGGACAAGGTGTCGAGGCGGTCCTGGAAGGTGCGGGTGGTGATGATTTCACCGTAGAACTCCTGGGAGGTATCCAGGTTGTGGTTGTAGTAGTCCAGTCCCGCATCCTTCAGCTGCAGGGCCTGTTCAGGCTCCAGCATCCCCAGGGTGGCACAGCTCTCAAGTCCCAGCGCCCGTACCTCCCTGACCATGGCGCAGATGACCTCGAGGTCGCGGGCCTTGGGCGAGCGATACGCCGCGCCCATGCAGAAACGGGTGGCGCCGGCCGCCTTGGCCCGCTCGGCGCTTTCCTTCACCGCGGTGACTTCCATCAACGCCTCGCGTGACAGGCCGGTGTCGTAACGGACGCTTTGCGGACAGTAGGCACAGTCTTCGGGGCAGGCGCCGGTCTTGATGGACAGCAGCGTGCTCATCTGTACCGTGTTAGGGGCGAAATGCGCGCGATGAACCCGTTGCGCGTCCAGCAGCAGGTCCAGAAAGGGTTGGGCGAACAGCCCTTCGATCTCGGCCACGGTCCAGTCATGTCGGGGGCTGATGTTGTTCATCGAGGCATGTTCCCGGGCGCCAAAGCCGGTGTCAACCGCGAGCCGACTCGTAGGGTGACAATTGGTTGTTTTTTGGCCTTTATCCCTTGACAGCAAGTAAATGAAAAAAAGGAAATCCAAGGGGAACTGCCCGTTGGTTCTGATCGAATGGGAAGATAGTCGCCAGCCAGCGGGCAGCTGGACGCGCCTAGAAGGATTTGCGCTCGGGGATATCTGTCGATGCGCGTCAGTAGGCTGGCTGGTCCACGACGGAGCTAGGAAAAAAGCGCTCGCCCCCAACA
>JBARBG010000163.1:0-13899 GCA_049792815.1 Steroidobacteraceae bacterium
CGCCAGGGGCGTGCAGCGGGCAGACCGGTGCGCCGGTGGCGCCGTTGATCGCGTCGGTGGGGCATACCGGCGTGCCGTCCGGCAGGAAATACTGCGGGATGTTGGCGTTGGCGTTGACCGAAGTGTAGTACGCGTCGATGTAGGCGCCGGAGAGATTGAGGCTCAGGCCGCCGCCGACGTTCGACTCCAGGTCGAGCTCCGCGCCCTTGATGTCGGCATTGCCGGCGTTGGTGTACACCGGCGAGATGCCCTGCTGGATGTCCAGCTGGATGCCGGTGTAGTCCGTGTAGAACACGGCCGCATTGGCCTTCAAGTGGTGATTGAGCCACTCGGACTTGAGCCCCAGTTCCCAGGTCTTGGTGTATTCGGGAGAGAACTGCGCGTCTTTTGCGCTGGGAATGTTGGCCGACAGGCGGGTGGTCCAGCCACCGGCCTTGAAGCCCTTGCCCCAGCTCACATACGCCATGGCGTCATCGGTGAAATGCCACTGCGCCGCCAGGGTCGGATCGAACACATTCCAGGTCTGTCTGTTGTCGCCGACCGGGAAGTAGCGATCGACATACCCGGTACCCAGGAGGTAGGAATAACCCTGCGGACCCAGGACGATGTTGCACAGCGCCGAGCCGTAGGGGAAGCAGTTAAGGTCGCCCTGGCCGCCGATGAACTCTTCCACCACGCGGGTGTAGCGACCGCCGGCGGTGAAGCTCCACTGGTCATTGAGCTTGTAATCCGCGTGCACAAACGCGGCGGCCTGCTTGTTGTTCGCGTCGTTTTGGATGTCGTATACATACAGAAGGCTTTCGAAGGGCACGTAATCGTGCACGTACCCGGCCTCCTCGAAGTAGTACAAACCGGTGACGTAGTTCAGCGAGTCGTTGAAGGCCTTGCCGTTCAACTGGAACTCCTGGGAGAGCTGCCACTGGTGCTGGTGGTCGGTCACTTCCTGCAGGGTTTCCGGCGTGCCATCCAGGTCAGTACCGATCCGCCACGCGATCTGGCGATAGCCGCTGATTGACTTGAAGGACAGGTCATCGTTGAACTGGTGCTGGGCGGTCAGCGAAAAGCCAAAATAATCATTGTTGGCGAAGTCAGGCCCATTCGCATAGGTGGTGTCGATGTTGCCGGTCTGGTTTGCGCCCGGGTAGTCGTACAGCCTGGGGCTGTTGGAACCCAGATAAGGCAGGCCCGCTGCGACATTGGCGGCGTTGAAGGGCCCGGGTGGCCCTCCGACGTAGCCCGCGCCCAGCAGCGCCGCGCCGCCCGTGGAAAACCCCGGAACCTGTGCGCGGGGCGCTGAGCATAGGCCCGCAAATCCGGCATTAGCCGCCGAGCCGATCGGGAATAGATAGATACCCGGTCCCACCGCCGATGCATTCTGGACGTTGGTGTTGATCGTCGCAGCGTTGCTGCTGATGCAGGTGTTGTAAAGGGTCGAGAAGGTCGACGTGCCCAGATTGCCCTGGTAGGTCTGCAGTATCGTGTAGGGCAGAGACTCCTGGGCCTGATGGTTCAGGTCCGCGCTCAACGTCATGGAAGTCTTGTCATCGACCAGCCACAGGAGCTTCCCGCGAATGGTCTGAACGCCATAGCCGCCGTAGGCATTCCCGGTCTGGTAGGCCGCTTTCGGATACGCGTCCTGGGGATCGACGACGAACGGCGTATCAGCCTGCGGCGAGCCGGCCGGATAAGGAATGACCTTCTGGTAGCCCTCACGATTCTGCGTTGACACGGTGATGGAGGAGAGCAGGGTATCCTTGATGAGGGGCAGATCCGCGGTGAACCCGAAGTCGCGCCGGTTGAGGCTGCCGGTGGTGGCCTGCGCCGTGAACTTCTGCTCTTCGCCCGGCGTGTGGGTGATGATGCTGATGGCGCCGCCTTCGGTGTTGGCGCCGAACAGGGTGCCCTGCGGACCCTTCAGGATTTCGACGCGGTCCACGTCCAGCAGATCCTGGTTGGCACCGATGGTGCGGGCCAGGTAGATGCCGTCCAGGTACACACCGACGGCAGGATTGAGGTTGAAGGCGAAATCGTCCTGTCCCACGCCGCGGATGGAGGCGGAGAGCACCGAGCGATCGCCGGAGAAGGGCGAGCCTGCCTGGAGATTGACGCTTGGCGTCAGGTTTCCCAGGGCGTCGACGCTGCTGAGATTGCGCTGCTGCAGGGTATCGGCAGTGAACGCCGTGATCGCAATGGGCACCGTCTGCACATTTTCCTGGCGGCGCTCGGCGGTGACGACCACCTCCTGCAGGACTCCGGAATCAGCGGCAGCGGCCGCAGTGGCCGGAGCTGTCGGTGCGGTCTGAGCGTAGGCTCCCCCGGTGCCGACAGCGAGTCCGGCGATTACCCAAAATGCGAGTTTCATCCTGCGTCCCCCTAAAACAACACCTGGAACATGGGAAGGTGGGTCGGACAACCACCGTGCGCGGCCCCTGAGCCTAAAGTTCATGGACCGCAGTTTCCTTGCGGTTCCGACGCTTCCCAGCGACGCGGAAGCCTATCGCGGTGCTTTACCGTGGTGCGCGGACGACAGTGCAAAGGGAAGCTGGCAGCGCACCGCCCGGGGCAATACTGTGGCACGTAACGTACAGAGTCGGAAACAGGGGCGAAATAGCCTGCGGTAACCTAGCTAAGGTATTGATCGCTCAATTGCGCCTTGCATCCATTTCCGCCTCTGTGCCACATTGCGAGGCTCGGCGGAAAGCGAGGTCTGGAGCTCAGAAAATGGGGGTAAGCCTGGACCAAGGGCGTCCCGGACACTGGTCGACGGACGGCGTTGATCAGCGCAGGGCGCTTGCCTACTGGGTGGACACGGTCTGCGACCGTTTCCTGGAGCTCGACATCGACACCCCGGTACGCAGTCATTTTCGTGCCTGCCTCGACCAGATCGATTTCGGGCCGGCCACCTTGAGCTTTGTGGGCGCCGCCAGTCAGCGTATTCGACGCACCCCGGCCAAGATCTCGCGCACCCGCTATCCGACGTACTTCCTGCTGCAGTTCCGGGTCGGGTATGGCACGTTGCGGCAGCGTGGCAAGGAACTGCAGGCCCGCGCCGGGGAGTGCGTGCTCATCGACGGCACCGAGCCCTACGACCTGGATTGTCCGCAGGCCACCACGGCGGCGATCCTGCGCATGCCGGAGGATTGGCTGCGACGGTGGCTGCCGAATCCGGAGATTTCCTCCCCGACCCTGTTTGCCCATGGTGACTGGAGCGCGGCGCTGTGTTCGGCCATGAGCAGCCTGCGCCTTGAGACCTGCAGTGATCTGGCACTGCCCCGCAGTACGGTGGCCGAGCAGATTGCCTCGCTGCTGACGCTGGCCGTGGGCCGTGGCGCGGAAGGTGAGAGCCCGCGTTCCTTGTTGTCCGACCTGATCGTGACCCTGCGCGACCGCCTCGAGGACACTGACCTCTCACCCCTTGCTGTTGCGGCGCAGCATGATATTTCCAAGCGTACCCTGCACTACGCCTTCGCGGCTGCGGGCACCACCTTCGTGGAACAACTGATGAAGCTGCGGCTGGAACGCGCCCGGGAAATACTCGCTGACCCGCGGCAGGCCGCGCCGCGCATCGAGGATGTCGCGACCCGCTGTGGATTTACGGACCCCAGTCACTTCGCGCGCCGCTTCCGTCAAATGTACGGCCACGCCCCGTTGCAGTACCGTCGCGCCGTGCTCTAGCGCCAATCGACGGCCCTCATGATTGCACGCCGTGATCCGCTGCCGCATGCTGGCGTCATGCCTGAATCCAAACCCAAGCAGTTTCCGCTGCCCAGCTCGCTGAAGGTCGTACCGGGGACCGAGAGCGCCCAGGCGGCCTATCCCTACTACACGCAGTTCGAGCCGGCCGACGACCAGCGCTTCTGGTTCTATAACTCGATGCACTTCCCCGAGCCCATGTCCGCCTTCGACATGGTTACGGCGGAAGCCGCGTACTGCGCGTTGGGGGCCTCCAATACCCGGGTTCACTGCCTGCCGACGACGCTGGGAATCGATCATCGGATCATCAACGGTCGGGTGTACATCGGCGGCAACGCCGTCACGGATCCCAAGGAGATCGCGCGCCGGCTCGAGGAATTCAAGCAGCGGGCGTTCTACTATTACGCAAACTGGGAGCGCCTCTACGACCAGTGGCGCGAGAAGATGATGGCGCTCATCACCCAGGCGCAGCAGCTTCCCAAGCCTGAGTTGCCCGAATTCGAACCGCTTGCCCATGTGCATGCGGGCCTGGGGGTCGCCGCCAATCACCGGCTGCTCGATACCTACCAGAAGACCCTCGAAGGCTACTACCGGATGTGGCACCACCACTTCGAGTTCCTGCTGCTGGGCTATGGCGCCTACCTGACCTTCTTCGACTTCTGCAAGAAAGCCTTCCCGGAGATCACCGACCAGACCATCGCGCGCATGGTGGCGGGGATCGAGGCCGAGATCTTCAGGCCCGATGATGAACTGCGCCGTCTGGCGCGGTGCGCCGTCGAGCTGCGCGTGGATGCCCACTTCGGCAAGCAGCTGTCCGTGGAGCAGCTCATCGAGACGCTGCGCAAGAGCGGAGAGCCCGGTAACGCCTGGCTCAAGGAGCTTGAGACCTCACGGCATCCCTGGTTCAACATCAACGTAGGCGATGGTTTCTATCACTACCACCGCGCGTGGAACGATGATCTGTCGATGCCCTTCGCGAGCCTTCCGGACTACATCGAGCGGGTGAAAGCGGGTGAGTCCCTGGAACGCCCCGTGGGCAAGCTGCTGGCGGAGCGCCAGCAGCTGATCAGTGATTACCGGGAGCTTTTGGCCACGGATGATGAACGGGCGGCGTACGACCAGATGATCACGCTGGCGCACCGCGTATTCCCCTACGTGGAGGGCCACAAGTTCTATTGCGAGCACTGGTATACCAATCTGTTCTTCAACAAGATCCGCGAGTTCGGAGCACTGCTGGCGCAACACGGGTTTTTCCCCGACACCGAAGACGTCTTCCATCTGACCCACTACGAACTCGAATCCGCCATCATCGATCTGATGACCGCCTGGTCAAACGGCTCCGCGCCGCGCGGACCGGCCCGCTGGCCGCAGGTGGTCGCGGAGCGCCGCGCCGCCATTGGCAAGTGGGCCAAGCACGAGACGCCTCCGGCGCTGGGCGCAGTACCGGACGTCATCGATGATCCGGCCATCGTGATGCTGTGGGGCATTACCCGCGAGACCTTGGATTCGTGGCTTTCGGGGGGCGACCAGGACCCCAACGAGCTGCGCGGCTTTGCCGCCTGCCGCGGAGTCGTCGAAGGCACTGCGCGTATCGTGAAAAGTGTGGCCGAGATCTCACGGCTGCAGAAGGGGGACATCCTGGTGTGTCAGGTCACCAACCCCACCTGGGCGCCGATCTTCAGCAAGATCGCCGCGGCCGTATCCGATATCGGCGGTTCGATGAGCCATGCCGCCATTGTCGCGCGCGAGTATGGTCTGCCCGCGGTGGTCGGCACCGGAAACGGCACCTCACGGATCAAGGACGGACAGCGCATCCGCGTCGACGGCGGGCGCGGTGTCGTGACCATTCTCCAATAGCTGGCGAGCGCAAGGGTGAGCGATTCGGGATTTGTCGGCTGGTTTGCCGAGCTCGGGCTGGCTGATCGCCCGCAAGTCGGTGGCAAGGGCGGCAGCCTTGGGGAGCTGGAACGGGCCGGCATCGCCGTGCCGCCGGGATTCGTCGTCAAGACTGCGGCCTTCGAACAGTTTCTGGCGACGGCGGAGCGTGCGGCGCCCGTCAGGGCGCGCGTCGCGGCGCTCGATCCGGATGATCTGAGCGCCGTTACCGAGTTGTCGCGGCAGCTGCGCGCCAGAATCGACGCCACAGCCTTGCCACTTCCTATCACCGAAGCCATTGAGCGTGCCTACGACAAGCTCAATGCGCGGCAGCACTCAGCGGTCGCGGTGCGTTCCTCTGCGACCACGGAGGATGCGGCGGATGCCAGCTTCGCCGGACTTCAGGACACCTATCTGTGGGTGCAGACCCTCGAGCAGACCCTGGACAGGATTCGCAGCTGCTGGGGCAGTCTGTACTCGGTCGAATCGATGATCTACCGGCGCCGTCACGGCTTTGCCGAGGCCGACGTCGCCATGGCGGTGGTGGTGCAGACCATGGTGGACGCGAGAACCGCGGGCGTCATGTTCACGCGCAGCCCGCTGACCGGGGACCGTTCGGTCATGGCGGTCGAAGGATCCTGGGGCTTGGGTTCGGCCGTGGTCGGCGGAGAGGTGACGCCCGATCGCTGGGTGATCGGCAAGATCACCGGGGAGATCTCGGTACGGGAGATTTCGAATAAGCAGATCTGTCATGTGCCGCGCACCGAGGGTGGCATTGAAAGCGTGGCGGTGCCGCCGGCGCGCCGGCAGCTCGCGTGCATGAGCGATGAGGAGCTGCAGGCGCTGCGCACCATCGGCCGCAAGGTCGAGCGGCACTATGGGCGGCCGCAGGACATAGAGTGGGCGGTCGACCGGCACAGCGGTGCGATTCTGCTGCTGCAGAGCCGGCCGGAGACGGTCTGGTCAGCGAAGGAAGCCGCGCCGGTGGACCGCGCGGTCGCCGATCCGTCCTTGCATGTTTTGAAGATATTCGGGGGACCTCGATGAGTCTGACGGCCGCGGAAGTTGCGGAAATCATGCGGCTGGTGGAGCAATCCGGCTTCGATGAGCTGAATCTGGAGATCAACGGTACGAAAATCAGCCTGCGACGAGGCGCGCCAGCGTCCGCTGCGAGTGCCGTGCAGCCGCTGCCGGTGACCGCGGCGCCCGCTCCCAAAGCCGCGGTCGTTGCGGCACCGAAGGCAGCACAAGATCCTGATGTGCAGGACCTTCCGGCGCCCCTTCTGGGCACCTTCTACCGCGCACCCAAGCCGGGCGCGCCGGCCTTTGTTGAAGTGGGCGCGCAGGTCAGCGACGACACCATCATCGGCATCATCGAGGTCATGAAGCTGATGAATACCGTGCGCGCCGGCGTGCGCGGCACGGTCACCGACATCATCGCCGGTGACGGCGCGCTGGTGGAATTCGGCGAGACGCTGATGCGCGTGCGCAAGTCGGGCTGAATCGCTGCCGTGCGCCGCATTCTGATCGCCAATCGCGGGGAAATTGCCGTGCGGATCATCCGCACCTGCCGCAGCTTAGGCATCGAGACCGTACTGGCCGCCTCGGCCGCGGATCTGGACAGTGTGCCGGCGCGGCTGGCGGATCGGACGGTGTGCATCGGCCCGGCGCGCCCGGCCGAGAGCTATCTGAAGGTGGAGACGATCGTGCATGCCGCGCGCGCGACCGGCGCGGATGCCATCCATCCCGGCTATGGATTTCTCTCAGAGCGCGCCGCCCTGGCGCGGCTGTGTGAAACTTCGGGCGTGGTGTTCATCGGGCCCACCGCCGCGCAGATCGAG
This sequence comes from Steroidobacteraceae bacterium, assembly GCA_049792815.1. Classification (GTDB taxonomy): domain Bacteria; phylum Pseudomonadota; class Gammaproteobacteria; order Steroidobacterales; family Steroidobacteraceae; genus DAIDKA01. Next base: position 7,410 of record JBARBG010000163.1, read on the forward strand.
GCGGTCGGGGACAAGCTGCGGGCCCGAGCCGAAGCCGAGGCGGCCCAGGTACCGGTGGTTCCCGGCGGGCCTGTCAACTCATTGGATGAGGCGCTGGCCCTGGCCCGCATGATCGGACTGCCGCTGCTGGTCAAGGCAGTGGGCGGCGGCGGTGGGCGCGGCATGAAGCGGGTCGATGCGCTGGGCGAACTGGCCGCGACGCTGGAACTGGCGGCCGCGGAGGCCGGCGCCGCCTTTGGCGATGCCCGGGTCTACCTGGAGCGCTATGTGGCCAGTGGCCGGCATGTGGAAGTGCAGCTCCTGGGTGATGGGCGCGGCGGCGTCATTCACTTGGGTGAACGCGACTGCTCGGCGCAACGGCGCTTTCAGAAACTGCTGGAGGAAACGCCGGCTCCGGGGCTGTCGCAGCCGCTGCGCGCGGCGCTGCATGAGGCCGCCGTGCGCTTCGCTCAGCGGCTCGCGTATCGCGGTGCCGGAACGGTGGAGTTCCTGGTGGACAAGCAACGCGACACATTCTATTTCCTGGAAATGAATGCCCGGATCCAAGTGGAGCACCCGGTGACCGAAGCGGTGACGGGCGTGGACCTAGTGGCCGAGCAGATTGCCATCGCCGGCGGCGTCATCCGCCTGACCCAGGCGGACATCCGCACCAGCGGTTGCGCCATCGAATGCCGGATCAACGCCGAAGATCCCGCGCAGGATTTTCGGCCCAGTCCGGGACAGGTACTGGAGGCGAGCTGGCCGCAACTGCCCGGGGTGCGCGTGGACACGCATATTGCCGCAGGCTCGCGCATTCCGCCGTACTATGATTCGCTCATGGCCAAGATCATCGCCTATGCGCCGGACCGCCCCGGCGCGCTGTCGCGACTGCGCCAGGCGCTGGAGGCGACGCGGCTCAGCGGCGTGCACACCAATCTCAGCTTCCAGCAGCGCGTGCTGGCGAGTGCGGAATTCCAGGCCGGGGGATTCGACACCGGAATGATCGCGCGCCTGCTGGAGCGTCCCGCATGAGCGCACTTGAGCTGGTTGAGACCTCGCTGCGCGACGGCAATCAGTCGCTGTGGGCGGCTCTGGGCGTAGATACGGCCAATACCCTGAGCATCGCCCCGGTGATGGATCGCGTGGGCTTCAAGGCCATCGATTTCACGACCTCCACCCACATGGGTGTGGCGGTGCGCTTCAAGAAGGAAGATCCCTGGGAACGCATCCGGCTGATGGCGGCGGTGACTCCGAACACGCCGCTGCAGTTCATGTCGACGGGATTCCGCTTCATCTCCTGGGAGACCGCCCATCCGCAGTTCATGGCGCTGGTGTTCGAGGTCCTGGCGCGCAACGGCATCCGGCGCTTCTGCCTGGCCGATCCGATGAACGATGCGGACTCGAACGTCGCCTGTGCACGGCTGGTGAAGCAGGGTGGCGGTGAGTACGTGATCGCGGCCCTGGTGTTTACTTTAAGCCCGGTCCACGACGACGCTCATTATGCGGCGGCCGCCCGCAAGCTTGCCGCTTGTGCGGACATCGACGCCATCTACATCAAGGATCCCGGTGGCCTGCTGTCCCCCAAGCGCGCACAGACCCTGATTCCGGCGGTGAAGGCACAGATCGGCAACAAGCCGCTGGAGCTTCATGCCCATTGCACCATAGGACTGGCTGAACATACCTACATGGAGGCCCCGGCTTACGGGGTGAGCGTCCTGCAGTGCGCTTCCGGGGCCGCCGCGGATGGCACCTCGAATCCACCGGCGGAACGCATCGTCGCGAACCTGCGAGCCTTGGGTCACAGCGTGAAGGTGGACGATGAAGCCTTGCAGGAGGTCGGTCGCTATTTCACCCAGCTGGCCGCTGCGGAGGGTCTGCCGGTGGGTCGGCCGCAGGGCTTTGATGCGGCCTACCTGCAGCACCAGCTGCCCGGCGGCATGGTCGGCACCATGCGCCGGCAGCTCGCGGAAAACCGGCTGTCGCACCTGGAACCTGCGGTGATTGAGGAAATCGGCCGGGTACGCGAGGAGCTGGGCTGGCCCATCGTCATGACGCCCTTTTCGCAGATCGTCATGATGCAGGCGGTGATGAACGTCACCACCAAGGAGCGCTACAAGGTGATTCCGGATGAGGCGATACGCTACGCCCTTGGCCGCTTCGGCCGGCCGAATGTGCCGATCAGTGCCATGGTGATGGATCGCATCGACGCCATGCCGCGCACCCGCGAGCTGCGCGAGGAACCCGGCATGCCCGCCATCGCCGAGCTGCGTCGGCGTCTGGGTGTGAATCTGTCCGATGAGGAATTCCTGCTGCGTGCGACCATGCCCGCGGGCCAGGTCGATGCCATGCTGGCCGCCGGGCCCGCGCCGCGACACTACAATCCGCAGCTGAAGCCGGTGATGACCCTGCTGCGCCAGCTGTCGACACGCACTGACGTCGCGGAACTGTCGGTCAAGAAACCTGGGTTCACACTGGAACTGCGCCGCCATGCGCGCTGAGGTGATGCCCGCCATCAAGGGCTTCATGTTCGATCTCGACGGCACGCTGCTGCTCAGCGACCGCTCCCTGGGCGGTTACGAGGTGCTGCCGGGCGCGGTTGAAGTGCTGGCGGAACTGGCCGCCAAATCCATCCCCTACGTGGTACTCACCAACGGCAGCGCCTACCCGCCGCCGGAGCAGGCCGCGCGCCTGCGCGGCCTGGGGCTTGCGGTCGCGGATGACCGCATGTTCACCCCTTCGAGCGTCGCGGGCGATGTGATGTCGCGGCATGGCATCGGTCGCGTGCTGGTGCTGGGCAACCGCGGTGTGGGGTATGCGCTGACCCAGTCGGGCATCGAGACGGTGTTCACCGGTGAGCCGCGGGCGAGTGAGGTCGATGCCGTATTTGTCGGCTGGCACCCCGAGTGCCACATGAAGGACATCGAAGCGGCCTGTCAGGCCATCTGGGGCGGAGCGAAACTGTATGTCGCCTCGGATGTGCCCTTTTTCGCGACCCGGCACGGCCGCAGCATGGGTTATTCCTACGCCATCGTCGGGGCCATCCGGCGCATGACCAGGGCGCCGATGATCCTCACCGGCAAGCCGTCACTGCACGCCATGCGCTTCATCGCCCGCAAGCTTGGCGTAGCGGTGCGCGAGGTGGCCGTGGTGGGGGACGATCCGGCCGTTGAGATCATCATGGCGCGTCGCGGGGGCGCGACGGCCTTTGGTGTCACGACCGGCGTGATGAAGCAGGAGGACTGGGAGCGTGAGACCGGCAAGCGCCGGCCCCACTATGTGATCAACGATCTGCGCGAGCTGCTGCGCAACGGCGCCATCCAGCCCGGCTGATCCGGCTTAAGCCTCACCAGGCCTCGGTCACGCCGTCATAGCGCAGGAAGCGCCCGGTATCGGCGAGGGTCACCTTGCCGATGGTGTGGATCATGTTCTCGACGGTGAAGGAAGTCTTGAGCATCCCCTGATACTTGCCCTCCAGATACGCCTGATGCTCGGTCAGGGTCGGCCCGGGATTGAACATCACGACAGTCACGCCGTCCTTGCGGGTTTCAGCGGCGACTATCTGCATCTCCCGGTTCAGTGCCGCCTTGCTCATGCGATAGAACATCGCGCCCGTGCGTGGATGTGCCTCGCCGGTCAGGGTGCCGTTGCTGGAGCTGATGGCGATGATTTTCTTCTGGCCGCTGGCCAGGACGTTCTTGTAGAAGGCTTCCGAGACAATCAGCGGGCCCTTGATGTTGACCGCCATGATGGTGTCCAGCAAGGAGTAGTTGAGCTTGCCGAAGCTCTCGCCGCTGTAGTCGCCCGGACAGCCCTCATCATCTGCCGCGCACTTGGCGCGATCGTTGTACACGCCCGCATTGTTGATCAGCACATCGATGGGCACGTTTGCGAGTTTCGTGGCCAAAGCGCGCGTCTGGTCCAGGTCGGTCACATCCAGACTTTCAATGCGCACCTTGGGATATTTTGCCGCAAGCTCGGTCAGCGACTTGGGCGGCGTGGCGCGCCGGTGCGTGACGATGACCGTCCAGCCCTGTTCGGCATATTGCTTGGCGAATTCCAGTCCGATGCCGGAATTCGCGCCGGTGATCATCACCGTGTCGGCGGCGGCGGTCAGGGGCAACATGGCTGAGGCGCCCACCAGCAGCATGGCGACCGGCACCGCGCTGCTCAGAACCTGTCCGAGCCCGCGCATCAGCGCAACACCCAGAAATCCGGTCCCAGGCGTGCTTCAAGCTTGCCCAGCTGCTCACGATGAATCGCGCGCACCCGCGCCGGCGTGATGGCATCGCCGCGATCCACTTCCTCGATGCGCAGGCTGGTCTTGTCCTCGTACAGATGCTCCCCGGCCAGGCGGGCCCGGGCGTCGTAGGGCCAGAGGAAGGCCTGGCGGCTGGCAACGTGATACAGCCTATCGGCGCGTTCGACCGCATAGCCAAGCTGTTTGAGAATCGCGCCTTCGGCCAGCTGGTGGAAGGTGATTTCATCGCAGACGCCCCAGTCGGCGACGGCCAGACGGTCATCGGAGTGCCACAGCACCGCTTCGCCGACGCTATTGTAAAAGGCCAGGACGCCGGCCTTGCCCTCGATGACGCCGGGGTTTGTGCCCCAGGTCACCCGGTAGACCGGATGCTCCACTATCATGTCGGGTGCCAGAATCTTCTGGTACTCCCCCGCGCCTTCCAGGTGCACATGCCGCCAGAAATTAAGGAGAATGGCGCGATGCAGCGGGTTGGTGGTCTTCTCCAGCAGTTTTTCGGTCGGGTGCATGCATTCATACACCTGCTTTTCGAAGCGGTTCATATCAATTCCCCGATGGCCGTGCGTTCTGCCAGCATATCCGGGTACATAGGGGAATTGGAGGAGTAAATGTGGCCACGACTTTCGATCTTTCGGGCAAATCCATCCTGATCACCGGCGCCGGGCGCGGTCTGGGCCGGGCCTTGGCGATCGGCGCCGCGCAGGCCGGCGCCCGGGTGACCGCCTTTGACGTGGATGCGCCGGCACTGACCGAACTGCGCAGCGCCGCGGACTCGATCGCCACCCATGTGGTGGATGTGGTTGACCGGGCCGCGTTCATGGCGGCCGCGGACCGCATCGGCCGGATCGATGGCGTGGTCAACAATGCCATGTTGATCCGTTACGACCCCATCGAAGCGGTCGATGATGCAATCCTCGACCGGATGCTGGCCATCGGCATCAAGGGGGCGGTCTGGGGCGTGCAGGCCCTGTTGCGCCACATGGATCCACAGGTGGGCGGCGTCATTCTCAACCTGGCATCACCCGTCGCTGAGCGCGGCTTTCCCAGGACCGCGATCTACAGCATGGTCAAGGGTGCGATGGGCACCTTCACGCGCACCCTTGCGGCTGAACTGGGGCCCCGCAAGGTGCGCGTCAATGCGCTGGCACCCGGCTCCATTCCCACCCCGGGGGCGGTCGCGATCACGCCGCAGGCCGAGTACGAGCGGCGCGCGGTTACGATTCCGCTGCGCCGTCTGGGACGCGAAGAGGACGCGACCAACGCGTCATTGTTCCTGTTGAGCGATGCCGCATCCTTCATCAATGGCGATATCCTCCACGTTGACGGTGGCGTCCTGGCGTCGGCATGAGCAATCGCATCTACGCCGTGCGCTACGGGCATCTTGACCGGCTCAGCGACCTGAACTTCCTGGGCGGCGACGACCACGCGCAGCCCATGCCGCTGGACTACTACGTGTGGGTCATCCGCTGCGATGAGCGCACCATCGTGGTCGATACCGGATTTGATGCCGCAGCGGCCGCGAAGCGCGGCCGCACGCTGTTGCGCCCGGTCGGCGAAGGTCTGCGCGCCCTGGGTGTGGAGCCGGGCGCGGTTCGCGATGTCGTGATCACCCACATGCACTACGATCATGCGGGCAATGTGCCGCTGTTTCCGGCGGCGCGCTTCCACGTACAGGATGCGGAGATGGCCTACTGCACGGGCCGCGCCATGACTCACGGCCACCTTGCGGCGCCGTTCGATGCCGAAAATGTCGTGGACATGATCCGTCGCACCTTCGATGGTCGCGTCGAGTTTCACGCCGGCGATGATGAGTTGTGTCCCGGGGTAACGCTGCATCATCTGCCGGGACATACCCTGGGGCTGCAGGTCGTACGGGTGCAGACGGAACGCGGCCCTGTCGTGCTGGCGTCCGATGCCATCCACTTCTGGGCCAATCTGGAGCGCGCAACGCCGTATCCGGTCGTGGCCGATGTGGTCGCCTACCTTGAGGCGCTGCGCAAACTGCGCACCCTTGCGCCCTCTATCGATCACATCATTCCGGGTCATGATCCCGAGGTGCTGCAGAGGTTTCCGGCTGAAGGCCAGACCCGGGACATCGTGCGCCTGGATCTGGCCCCGGTTGCGCGAGGAGCATCATGAGCGAGTGTGGTTTCATCGGACTGGGTCGAATGGGCGGCGCGATGGCGCGACGACTGCTCGCCGCGGGCCACCGCGTCATCGTGTACGACCCGGCGGCCAGCGCCGCGGCGGCAC
>JBARBG010000164.1:0-11332 GCA_049792815.1 Steroidobacteraceae bacterium
GACAGCGCCAGCGCCCGCTCCGCGGCGGCCTGCCCGGCGACACGCGACTCGGCCAGTTCCTGCTCTATGATCGCCAGCCGCTCGCCCTTGGCTGCAAGCCGGGTCTCGAGCTCCTTGAGGTTGCTGGCAAGCGACTTCAGTTCGGTCTCGAGTTTCGAGGCCACGTTGGCCGGCAGCGTCGCGGACTGCGCCGGCTCGAGTGCGGCCTCCGCGGCGGCGATGCCCGCCTGCGCCTGCAGCGCCGTATTCAGCGTCGGCGAGGCCCAGGTGTCGGTGCTGGCGAGAGGATCGTTGGCATGGCGCGCCTCGTAGGCCGCGACATCCAGTACCGGCAGCTCGGCCGTGATCTCCGTATCAGCCGGGTTATTGGGAAAAGACTGACTGGAGGCGTTCATGGTGTGCGACTCATTGGATTAACCACGTAGGAACTCCCGCATCTCAGTACTCAACTGGGTTGCGGCGGACTCGAACAGATCGCTGCCGTAGACCTGCGCATGCTCCACCGTACGCGCCTTGGGAAGCAGATCGCGCGCGCGCGCGCTGTCCATGCCGCGCCCTTCGCGCGAGCGGATCAACAGGGTCGGTTGCGTGAGCAGTGGCAGACGCTCGGCGGCCGGGTACTGCATGGCGGCCTGCATTCCCCACCAGGCCAACGGCCCATTGGCCAGCTTCTCGGCAAAACCTGTCGCGATGGTCTCAAGCGCAGCACCTTCTTGCACTGCGTTGCGGGTACGATCCCATTCCACCTGCAGGTGAGCGCCGCCAGCGCTTGGCGCGACCGGCCACGGCGCCCGACGGAAGCTCTCGCGCTCAGCCTCGTCCGGGACCGGCACTCCGACCAGCACGATCCGCCGCACCACGGTCGGAAGCGCCAAAGCGAGTTCAGCCGCCACCAGGGCGCCGGTCTGATAGCCCAGCACGTCCAAATGGCGAAACCGCATCATGGTGCAGAAGTCCGCCACGACATTGGCGTAGTCAAGAATGGCGGGCCGGGCCGTCGGACCATCAGAATTGCCATAGCCGGGCAGATCCGGCGCATAGACGGAGCGGTCCATGCCCATCAGTTTGAGCAGCGGCAGCATGCTGCTGCCGGAACGCGGCGTGGCGTGCAGGCACAGCAGCGACGTGCCTTCATCGAATCCGCCGCCGGGCGGAATCGCGTTGTGCACATGCAGTTGGCCGTAGCGGCTTTCGAAATAACCACGTCGCACGCGCGGCACGACCGGTGTGGTGGGTTTTGCGGGACCCTTGGGCATTCAGCCTCCGATTCAGGCAGTCCCAGCCACTATATAAGGATTCGTGGTGCTCTTTAAGGAACGAGACGCCGTACCTGGCGCCAGGTCTCAAAGTGCGCACACTGTCAATAATGGGCAAATTCCGGGCAAGGAGACCCCCCATGAATCGCAGCACAATCCATGGCCGGCTGACCGGCCCCTTGCGCGTCCTGTACCTGACCCTGCCGCTGCTGGCGGCCGGCCTGTGCGCCGGGTGCGGCCTGGCGGGAACCGCCGTCGCCACCGGGACCGGTGCAGCAGCTGAGGTGCAGGAGGCGCAACAGGCCAAGCCAACCGAAGATCGCGTCAAGCGCGAACTGGATCAGGCCCAGCAGGACGCTGCCCAGCAGCGCAACGACGCCGAGTCGCAGGGCAAATAAGCCCCGCGAACCGTCACTTGCCGCGCCGCGGGGCCTTGCGCGCCTTGGCCTTTGCCTTGCCCTTGCCCTTGCCCTTGCCCTTGGCCTTGCTCTTGGCTTTTGCCTTGTGCTTGCCGGCGACCTTGCGTTTGGGTGCCGCCTTGCGCTTGGCCGCGGCCTTCGTTTTCTTCTTCGCCTTCTTCTTGGTCTTGACCTTGACCTTTGGTTTCGCCGCCGCGGGCTTCACTGCGGCCTTGGGTTTGGCCGCGGCCTTGGCTTTGGGTTTCGCGGGCGCCTTGGGCGCACTCGCAGCGGCTTCCTTCGGGCCATGGATGGCCAGGTACACGCCATGGGAGTCGAGCACCTGGGCCACCCAGTTGCCGCCGGGTACCTGATGCGGTCCGTTCAGGACTTTCCCCCCGGCGGCAAGAACTGTGGCGACAGACGCCGTGACGCCGGGTACGTGAACGTAAATCAGCCAGCGTGGCCGGGTCGATCCGTCCCGGGCACGCTTGAAGGCGCCGCCCATCTGCGTGGTTCCGATGCCGAAAATGAGATAGCTGCCAACGTCCCCGCCCATCTCGTGGGTGGCGAGCACGTCCCAGCCGAAGATGCCCTTGTAGAAATGCAGGGCGGCCGCCGGGTCCTCGGCGGTCAGTTCGTGCCAGGCAACCGGCCCGGACATTGGGCCGCCGCCGCTCGACATGCCGGTCCCGGGTTCATAGAGGCCGATGGCGGCGCCCTGGGGGTCGGCGATCACCGCATAGCGGCCGCCGTCGGAGGACAGCCCGGTCACCGGATGAATGACCCGGCCGCCCCGCGCTTCGACCGCCGCCAAGGCGGCGGTGAGGTCGGGCACTCCCACATAGGTCAGCCAGCTCGCACCGACCTTGTCGGCCAGCGCGTCCGTGCCGACGACGCGCGCGCCGCCGACCGGGCCACTGGCATTCGCCAGCATGGTGTAGGCCGCATCCCCTTCCCAGGCTTGGGCGTTCCAGCCAAACACTTTGGAATAGAATCCGGCACCGGCCGCAGGATCGGTCGTCAGCAATTCGTGCCACAGGAACTGCCCCAGGACTGGAGAGCTGCTCATCGTGAATCCCCTTTGTTCGCGAAACTTGCGCGAAGATCCCTGACTCTAAATCGCGGATGGCAAACGATTCAACCTCGCGTGCAACGTGACCGGCGTCGCACCTGCACCAATTCACCCGCACGGCGCCGTCCCGCGGCGCGACAATGCGCCAAGGAATACCCATGTACACGACCTCAAAGCCCGTCGGATCCCGTGCCGCATTGCTGGCCGGACTGGCGCTGGGCGCCTGGCTGGCCCCCGGGCTGCTGCCCGGCGCGACCGCCGCCGCCCAGGCCACCGGGTCCTCCGCGCCAGCCGCCCCAAAAACTGGAGATTTCCGCGGTTATTCCGGAGTCCATTGGCCGTCGGACTTTGATGTCCGCAAGGGGCAATGCGACCGCGAACACATCACCGACAACCCGCAGCACCGCGATGCCATGGCCAGCATCGGACAGCGCCGGGCGCTCAACCGCAACGCGGCGATGCTGGTCGGCGCCCGGGTGCCGGACCTCTTGCCCACTAAACTCGGCGCCGAGTTGGATGAGAGCGATAGGGCCTGCATGGGCCAGGTCCTGGAGCTCGGTGCCAGCGGCCGCTGGGTCCGCTGGGATAATGGCGCCACCGGCATCCACTACGAGATGCGGCCGGACTCCGGCCGTGACGGCATCGCCGGCGCCTGCCGCGCCTTTCGCCTCAAGGCCTCGGGCAACTACCAGCATGCCAAGCGCAACGCCATGGCCTGCGAAAGCGGGCCGGGTCTGTGGCAACTGTCAGGGCTGTAGGGCGCCTTTAGAAACTTTCGGTGGAGATGGGCGTCGGGATCGCCGGTCGTTCGCGTGAAGCGATGAAATCGCCGGTGATCATTTCGGCGTACGGCTGACCCGGGCCGACCATGGGGTACACGCAGGCGTCGCGATCGATGACGACCTCGAGGAAGGCCGGACCGTCGAAACTGATGAATTCTGCGATCACGCGCGCCACATCTTCCTTGCGCTCCAGGCGCACCGCGTACTTGAAGCCATCAGCCTGCGCAGCCTTGATGAAATCCTTGGTGTGCAGCGACTTGTCACTGGCCGAAAACCGGCCCTTGAAGAACAGCTTCTGCCACTGGCGCACCATGCCGTCGCCGTTGTTGTTCAGCACGACGATCTTCACCGGCAGGTCGTAAGTGGTCACGGTCTCGAGTTCGCCGATGTTCATGCGGATGCTGGCATCGCCATCGATGTCGATGACCAGACGCCCCGGATGGGCGATCTGCGCGCCGATGGCGGCCGGCAGGCCAAAGCCCATCGTGCCCATGCTGCCGGAGGTCAGCCACAGCCGCGGCTGACGAAAATCGAAATACTGGGCCGCCCACATCTGATGCTGGCCGACGCCCGTGGCGACGATGGCCTCACCCCGTGTCAGCCGGTTGATTTCCTCGATCACGTGATTGGGCTGGATCGCGACGCTGCTGCGGTCGTAGTTGAAGGCGTGCGCGCGCTTGAGCGCGTCGATATGCGCGTGCCATGCGCGGTAGTCGGGGTTGAAGCCCGCGCGGCGGCCGTGGACCACCAGCATCCGCAGCGCTTCATCCAGCAGCCCGACATGATGCCACTGCACCTTGCGCACCTTGTCGATCTCGGCGCGGTCGATGTCGAACTGCGCGATCGCCTTGGCGTTCGGCGCGAATTTCGCGGGTACCGTGGCCACGCGGTCATCGAAGCGCGCGCCCAGGGCGATCAGGAAATCGCAGTCGTCGACGGTGTAGTTGGCATAGGCCGCGCCGTGCATGCCGAGCATGCCGACACACAGCGGGCCCATGGTGTCCATGGCACCCAGCCCCATCAGGGTCGTGACCACCGGCACCCCGAACGCCTGCGAGAATTCATGCAGCGCGTCGGCGGCCTCGGCGTTGATCACGCCGCCGCCCGCGTAGATCAGCGGGCGCTGCGCGGCGCCGAGCAGCTCGAAGAACCGGTTGGCATCGGCCGGCGCCAGTCCATCGCGCACCAGGTTCATGATCCGGCTGCGATACCCGGGGATGGGCAAGGTGCCGCTGCCCACAAAGGTTCCCTGCCAGTTCTGCACGTCTTTGGGTACGTCCACCACCACCGGACCGGGGCGGCCGGTGCGCGCAATCTCGAAGGCCGTGCGCAACGTCGCTTCGAGCTTGCCGGGATCGGTGACCAGGAAGATGTGCTTCGCCACCGCGCCCATCAGCGAAGCCACCGGCGCTTCCTGGAAGGCGTCGCTGCCGATGGCGCCCGTGGCCACCTGGCCACAGATCACGACCACGGGAATGGAATCGGCCATGCAGTCGCGCACCGGAGTGACCGTGTTGGTGGCGCCGGGACCGGAGGTCACCAGGCACACACCGACCCGGCCCGTGGCGCGCGCATAGCCGGCCGCCATGAACCCCGCGCCCTGTTCATTGGCCGGCACGATCAGTGGCACCTGCCGCGTGCCCTGTGCCTGCGCCTGCTCATTGAACAGGAAGACTGCATCGTAGGTGGGCAGAATGGCCCCGCCGCTGTAGCCGAAAATGGCCGTCACGCCCTCGTCGGCCAGCACCTGGACCAGCATCTGGGCTCCGGTCATCTGCTGACCGGCCAAGGGGTGCCCGGTGGGCCGGGCCATGATGACGGTATCGTTCATTTAACGCTGCAGGACGCGAAACCCATGGACGATCTTAAAGAGTAGCAGTTTGGTGCGCAGAGAGGCTAGAGTTGCTGTTTATGCGCCACATTATCGCCATTCTGCTGCAGAACGAGGCCGGAGCGCTGTCGCGCGTCGCCGGCCTTTTTTCCACCCGCGGTTACAACATCGAGTCACTGTCGGTTGCGCCAACCGACGACGCGACGGTCTCGCGCATCACCATGGTGACCACCGGGTCCGATGCGGTCATTCAGCAGATCGTCAACCAGCTGCACAAGCTCATCGACGTGGTGCGCGTGGAGGACATGACCACCGGCGAGCACCTCGAGCGCGAACTGGTGCTGCTGAAACTGAAGGTGCGGGCGGAGAACACCGACAGCCTGCGTGGTTATGTGGTGCGTACCGGCGGGCGGGTCCTGGATCCGGCGCTCGATGGCTTCATTGTCGAACTCACGGCGAGCGAGGCGGAGATCAACACCTTCATCGCCGACCTGGCCTCGCGGGCGGAGCTGCTGGAAGTCGCGCGCAGCGGTGCGTTGGGCATGGGCCGCAGCGCCCGCCCGATGCAGTTGGTGAAATCCACCGCTTGAGCGGCAGGGTCAGGCGGGAAGCGGCGCGGTCGCGAACATCAGGTCCGCCACCGGGCGCCCGGCCACAAGGTGCTCCTGGAGGATCCGCTCGAGGTTTGCCGGGGTACAGTCGCGATACCAGGTACCTTCGGGGTAGACCAGTGCGATGGGGCCGCCCACGCAGATCCGCAGGCAGTTCGCCTTGGTGCGCAGCACGCCGCCTTCGGCATCGACCAGGCCCAACTCCCGCAGTCGCCGCTTGAGGAATTCCCAGGACTGTTCCTGGTCTGCGGTTGGCGCGCACTTGCCGCCGATGCACAGGAAAATATGCCGCCGGTTGCTGCCCAGGCGCACCTTCTGCGCAGCCATGCGCAGTGCATCAATGCTGTCCATGCCTGAGAGTCTACAGCCTTGGGCCCCTGCAGAGGCTCAACGGGGCCGCAGATGCGGCCCCGGATTGCTTGGCTGCGCGTGGCGGGGGTTGCGAGAGTCTACAGCGCGGTGTCGTCGGTCTCGCCGGTGCGGATGCGGATGACGCGCTGGATGTCAGTGATGAAAATCTTGCCATCGCCGACCTTGCCGGTCTTGGCCGACTTGAGTATCGCCTCGACGACCTGATCCGCCAGATCGCTGCGCACCGCCACCTCGATGCGGGTCTTGGGCACAAAATCCACCACATATTCAGCGCCGCGGTACAGCTCGGTATGGCCGCGTTGCCGGCCAAATCCTTTTACTTCCGTGACAGTCATTCCCGAAACGCCGATGTCAGAGAGCGCGGCGCGCACGTCGTCGAGCTTGAACGGCTTGATGATTGCGGTGACCAGTTTCATGTTGTTAATTCCCGTCCAGGTACTTATAGGCCATGTTACTCAGGCTTGAGCATTTTTGCAGTTTTCATGCCACGGGCGAGGAAATCTGAAAATCACTGGTTTTCAGGGCTCCTCGCGTTTCGCCGCAGTGCGATGCGCACTGTTGCAGAGCGTCGTCGCGAAAGATCCGCCCCGACTTGGTGCGATGCGCGCGGACCCAGCCAGCCGGGCCGGTCAGCGCCGGGTCGGCGCGGGCGCGCTCCTGATTCTTCCGCCGCCAACCCGGGCCTTAGCGGCCCCCGCCAGGCGGTGCTTGCAGAAGATTCACCACAGCGCAATCTCAAGTCTTTAATATCGCTCTGCCGTAGCGTGAATTCCGCACCTGTAACGCTTGTTGATAATTCAACACTATGACTCACGGCACTTACTGGAATCCAGCCACGCTGAGGCTGAAAGCAGCGGGAGGAATATGGCGCGCGGCCTGCGGCACGATCGTCTGATGCGGGTTTCACATTCCCACGTTGCGGCGACTGCGCGCGACGACAACCAGGAAAACCAGATAATTGCGCTGCGCCTGATGCAGCATCCGGGGACCTACTCCGACTGGGAACACCGCCACTCCCGGCTCATGCAGCAGGTCTGCCAGCCGACAAGGATGCGCGCCCAGATCATCAAGATGCGCGAAACCACCCTGAGCCTTATACACCGGCGCTGCGTGTTCGAGTATCTGCGCGATCGCCGGATCACCGGTGCCATGCGTCATCGCTACATCGCGCTATTCTACGGCGCCCGCGATTACGCCACCTCGATGGTCATCGAACACGGGCACTACACCTGCAGTTCGGTCAGCGCCTCCTGTTCACGCTTCATCGGGTCGGAGGTGCTGGGCGATCCGGCTTTTGAGGCGCCGCTCGCCGCCTACGAGCAGTGGTACGGCGAATACTTCCGGGTGTTCTGCGATTTGCAGCTCATGGGCGCGGAAACTGAGAGCACCGCCTGCGAAAAGGCGCTCTTGCCCTACCTTAAGGAGCGCGCCTGCCTGGCGCGCGAACGGCTGATTCACCTGCGGTAGCCGACCGCCCGCCCAGGTCAGGCTTTGAGGTCCGAGAAATACTTCGCTAGATAGGCTTCGAAGGAAATCCTGTCGGACGCCTCGATTTCGCGCTGCGCACGCAGCGATTCCTCGGCCTCGGCCGACAGTTCCGACAGGCGTTGCGGATTCGGCGTATGCAGGTCGCGAAAGTACGCCTTGTGCATGGTCGACATGCGCAGGGCAAGATCGACGAAGGACTCCCCGGTGCTGCGCAGCTCCTCGAGCAGGCGCGCCGAGGGCGTCAGCCGAACCTCCTCAAGCTTGGCCACCTGCGCGGCCAGCGCCGCGGCATAGGGTTTGGCCGGATCGCCCCGGTCGAGCACTTCACATATTCCGGTCATCGAGTCGAGGAGTTCGCCGGCCCAGGCTTGCAGGCTGACGGCCCGACCGTCGCGCGACAGGGTCAGGCCCGGCTCGCGGCCACGCCGTGCCACCGTCAGGTGGTTTTCATCCAGCAGGGCCTGCTCGTTCTCATCGATGGGCGGACTGTCCTTCAGGACACACAGCGCGAGAAAGGCCTCGAGGAAGCGCATCTTGATCTGGTTGACGCCCACCGGATCGAAGGCGCTGACATCCAGCGCCCGCACCTCGACGTATTCCACGCCGGCGCGCAGCAGCGCCCGGGTGGGCCGCTCGCCGGAGTCCGCCACCCGCTTCGGGCGGATGAAGCTGTAGTACTCGTTCTCGATCTGCAGGATGTTCGCGTTCAGCTGCCGATATTCGCCGTCCACCTTGACGCCCATTGCCTCATAGGCCGGATGCGGCGTGCTGATGGCGCGGGTCAAGTCGCGCACATATTCCTCGAGGCTGTTGACCGATACCGAAAGCCCCGACTGGTTGCGGTTGCGGTAGCCGATGTCGCTCATGCGCAGCGACGTGGCATAGGGTTCATACAGCGTATCGCGCGTGAGTTCCGGGAGACTGATGTCGCGGCCGGCGACAAAGGAACGGCTCAGCACCGGGGAGACGCCGAACAGGTACAGGACAATCCAGCCGTAGCGACGGTAGTTGCGCAGCAGCTCGAAATAGCCGCTGGAGATGAAGGCCTGGCCGTGTTCGTGGGAACCGCGCAGCTGCGGATAGGCTTCCCAGAACTTCGCCGGGAACGAATAGTTGAAATGCACGCCGGAGATCGCCTGCATCATGCGCCCGTAGCGCAGCCCCAGGCCGCGGCGATAGATACTTTTCATCTGCGCGACGTTGGAGCGGCCATACTCGGCGATGGGAATGCTTTCGTCCGAATCGATCCTGCCGGGCATGCTGGTCGCCCACAGCAGCTCATCGCCCAGGTGGCTGTAGATGAACTGGTGCAGATCCAGAAGGTACTGCAGCAGCTCCCAGCTGTGGACGAAGGGCGGGGTGACCAGTTCGATCAGCGACTCGGAGAAATCGGTGGTGATGTGCTCATTGGTCAGGGCCGAGCCGAGCGCCCGCGGATGGCGGGTCTGGGCGAGCTGGCCGTCCGGGCGCACCCGCAGCGATTCCTTCTCGGCGCCTTTGCGGCCGCCTTGCAATACCTCAGGCTCCCCACAATTCATGAGGGCAGACAGGCGGCGCTCGAAGACTCGGTCGACTCGGTTTCGGGTCACTGGGGTGCCGGGTTGGGGCATTGAGCGCGGCATCTTGCCCCGGTTTAGTGCCAATCTCAAACCGACGTGGCATTCTTGCGCCATAACGGAGGCCATATGCTCGTAGGCTCGCAGGTTCGACGCGTCGCGATCGTCGGCGGGGTGCGCATCCCCTTCGCCCGCGCCTATGGCGCCTATGCCACCGCCGGCAACCAGGACATGCTGACGGAGACGCTCCGGGCGCTGGTCACGCGCTTCAAGCTCAGCGGCGAACACCTGGGCGATGTCATCGCCGGGGCGGTCATCAAGCACTCCCGGGACTACAACCTGGTGCGCGAGAGCGTGCTGTCCTGCGGCCTCGCGCCCTCGACGCCTGGCCTGGACATCCAGCGCGCCTGCGGGACCGGCCTGGAAGCGGCGATCCTGGTGGGCAACAAGATTGCGCTGGGACAGATGGAAGCCGGCATCGCCGGCGGTGTGGATTCCATCAGCGACCCGCCCATCGTCTACCCACGCTCCTATCAGCAGCTGCTGCTGCGCAGTTACATGGGCCGTTCGGCGCTGGCCCGGATCAAGCCCTTCCTCGGCCTGCGCCCACGCCACTTCAAACCCGTGATGCTGGGCGTGGTGGAGCCGCGTACCGGCCTGTCGATGGGTCAGAGCATGGAGCTGACCGCCCAGAGATGGCATATCACCCGTGCGGCGCAGGATGAACTGGCCTACGAAAGCCACCGCAAGGCCGCTGCCGCCTGGAAGGAAGGCTTCTACGAGGACCTGGTGGTGCCCTTCAGGGGCCTCGCCACCGACAACAATATGCGTGCGGATACCAGCCCGGAAAAGCTCGCGAAGCTGCGTCCCGTTTTCGACCTGACCGCCGCCGGAACCCTGACCGCGGGCAACAGCACCCCCCTGACCGACGGCGCCAGCGCCGTACTGTTGGCCTCCGAGGAGTGGGCGCGGGCCCATGGCCTGCCGGTGCTGGCATACCTGTCCTATGGCAAGGCGTGGGCGGTCGATTTTGCCACCGGCACCGAGGGACTGCTCATGGCGCCGGCCTATGCCGTAGCGGCCATGCTCAAAGATGCCGGCCTCGGGCTGGGTGACTTCGACTACTACGAGCTGCACGAGGCCTTTGCGGCCCAGGTGCTGGCCACCCTGGCGGCCTGGGAATCCGACGAGTACTGCCGCGACGCACTCAAACTGCCCAAGGCCCTGGGCAGCATCAATCGGGCGCGTCTGAATGTGAAGGGCGGCAGCGTGGCGCTGGGACATCCCTTTGCCGCAACCGGCACGCGCATCGTCGCGAGCCTCGCCAAGATTCTCAGCGCCGACCGGGGTGCCAAGCGCGGCCTGGTGTCGGTCTGTACCGCAGGCGGCATGGGCGTGACAGCAATTCTTGAGCGCACATAATATGATGTGGGTCGGCACTTCATGCCCGACACGATCCACCGATGGCATCTGAACAAGATCTGCGCCAGAAATATCGAGAAGTCCTGGCGCAGCTGGAGTCGCAGGAAGCGCAGTCCGGCCAGCTCGAGGGCTGCCTGCGACTGCTGATCGGCCGACTGTGCCTGGCCGGCCGCGGCCGCGATGTCCGCCTCGATGAGGAACTGCGCAAGATCGGCAACCTGACCCGCAATCGGCTGGAGATCGTGCAGATCAATGCGGCACTGGAACCCCTGACGCGCGCTGTTGCGGCGCTGGACCAGATCAGTTCGGATACGGCCACAATGCTGCGCGGGTCGGATCCCCAGGCCACGGAGTCCACCGCCAATCGGCACGCAGCCGGAATCGCTGCCGGGCCAGAATCTGCGCCAGCGGCGCCAGCGGCAGCACCTGCAGCGCCGGCGGTGACGGCCCCGGCGACGAAGGGCGCCCCACCGCTGTCGACGACCCTGACTCAGCGAGCGCTGCACGCCACCACCCAGACCACCCGGGTGCCGGCGTCGGC
>JBARBG010000165.1:0-9798 GCA_049792815.1 Steroidobacteraceae bacterium
CTGATTGGCGTGCCAAGCCACCCTAACTGATCGTTCGAGCGGACCGCACATGGATAAAGTGCCAACTTCTGTCGCCGTGTTTCCCTGTGGGCTAGGACCACGCGCGGCCGCTCAACTCTGGCGTTAGACAGAAGAAATGGGACGCACGTGTATCAATTTCAACCCAGCTTTATTGCTCATTTAGTACGTAAGTACGCCAGTCGCATTCTTCTGCTACTTTCCTTGGCGGTCATTGTATACGCCAGAGCAACCCACCAATTACTTCAATGGTGGTTCTTGGTTATCGCGGGCATTGCGCTTCTGGCACTCGAACTCGCAACTTTCAAGAGCGGAACCGCGACACTAGTGTATTCAACTGTTCGGAGGGGCGAAGATCCGGTTGGCTTCTGGACGGCCACTGTTATAAGTATTTGCGCCGGGCTTGGCTTGGTTGGTATTGGACTGGCCGAAATGGCGGGACTCTGGTCGCCATCGGGGCTCGCGTCACCATAGCGGGAATGTCCAATTGTGAATGGTAGACAATTCAGTTGTTCTAACTTTCGTTCGAGCGGACGCGCCATGGATAAAGTGCTCGAGCTGTCACCGAATACGGCGTTCGCAATGATGCGGCGCCGCGCCGCTCAACTTTGGCGTTAGACAGAATGGACAGCCTCCTCCTTGCTGGGCTGTACGTTGTGGCAGGTCCGATCTGCCTTTTCTTCGCCGTTTACGGCCTTCGGGTCGGTGAGGTGGCTGCTCCCATCTCACGGAGCGGGCGTAGCACTACTCCGGTAAATAGGGATATTCAGCCAGAGATCTTTTGGATTGTTGTGGCTGGTTGGATCGCGGTTGGCTTGGGGCTATTCTACTTGGCGTGGAAAACAGCCGTCTAACATGCTTTCGAGCGGACGCGCCGTGAATAAAGTGCCAGGTCTGTCGCGGTGTTCGACGAGCGAAACGATGCGGTGCCGCGCCGCTCAACTTTGGCGTTATGCCGCGGACGGTGGGCGTTGACGCGAATGCGGCCGTCTGAAACGATGCGGCATGCACTTCACCATCGTTGGCGAGCTGACTCAAATTGAGACCATCGCCAGGGGCTCGGGCATCCGCGAAATAGCCCGGCTTCGGAAGCTCTATGGCAGGGGCCGGTGGCGAAAACGCAAGGGAATCGCGGACATACGCTTACATGACGGCACCGTCGCGCGTGCCGAGATACACTGGTACGAGGCGACCGGGATCGGGCGTCGGGAATACAAGATCAAGCGCTTCGTATAGACGTTGAGTCATGGCAAAAGCTGTAAAGAAATTGGTGATCTGCATCGACAATTCTGGCTACGAGGTATCGCTCGAACGGCGGAAGATCTATTTGGCCACTCCAGATGCCCGCGCAGAGGCGCTGGGGCAGATCCGAGTTGTTGATGAATCTGGTGAAGACTACCTGTATCCCCAAAAATACTTCATCGCGGTGTCGCTACCGCAACCGATTCGACGAGCCGTCCTTCAGGCGGCCTAACATTCGTTCGAGCGGACCGCCCGTGAATAAACTGCCAGTTGCTGCCATCGAAGTCGGGGCGTGCGACAGCTCGTGCGCGGCCGCTCAACTCTGTAACCGTCTTTTCAAGGCCGTCTTGACTTGGGTTCCTTGCGCGGTTTGAACCCACCTGGCGGATTGATCTCGTCGATCGTCACGCTGGTTTCGGCTGCGGTCGCAATGGCGCGGTCCAGCCGGCCCATGAGCTCAAGCAGACTCTCTCCGTCACGTTGGGCGAGCATCGCGTAGCACAGGTGAGGGTCTGCGGCAGCGGCGACGCACCCGACGTTGGCCCCGATGTCGCCGATGGTGATGCTGCCCTGGTTGGCGATGACCCACTCGATGTTTTCGAACGTCGAGGAGGTCACGCTGCCATGCTTACGGGCGTTGGTGCGGGGAGGGACATGTTCCACGGAAGCAACTCCTCGATGCGGTTGATGGGATGTGCAGGGATGCGCTCCAGGACTTCTCGCAGGTACCCGTGCGGATCGATGCCGTTGAGTCTGCAGGTTCCGATCAGACTGTAGAGGCAGGCGGCGGTCTCCCCGCCTGCGTCGGATCCGGCAAACAGGTAATTGCGTCGACCGAGTACGAGCGCGCGGATCGCGCGCTCGGCCGCGTTGTTATCGACTTCTATGCGGCCGTCCTCAACGTATCGGGTCAGGGCTACCCAGCGCGTCAAGGAGTATTGGATGGCCTGGGCCAGCGGGGATTTGGTCGACAGTGAGGCGTAGGTGGATGTCAGCCACGCGTGCATTTCACCCAGCACGGGCGCTGAGCGTTCTTGGCGCACCGCGGCCCGGACCACCGGCGGCTGACCGCGGATCTCCCGTTCGATTGCGTACAGGTGCCCGATCCGGGTGATCGCCTCGGCGGCGATAGCGGAGTGATCTGTGGCGTACACGTCGTAGTATTTTCGGCGGGCGTGCGCCCAACAGGCTGCCTCTTGGATGCGGCCGCCGACGTACAAGGGGGCAAAGCCACTGTACGCATCGGCCTGCAGGATGCCGGTAAAGGTTCGCAGATGCGCCTGGGGTCGCTCGGCCTTCCGATCCGGCGAGTACCGGTAGATGACCGCGGGTGGATCTGGTCCTGCACTCGGGCGGTCATCCCGCACGTATGCCCACAGGCGTCCGGTTTTCGTGCGCCCTTTACCCGGGCTCAGCACTGGCACCGGTGTGTCGTCGCCATGCAGCTTGTCGGCCGCCATGACGTAGCGCTCCTGCGCTGCGACCAGGGGCTCAAGGAGTGCGGCAGCCTCCCCGACCCAGAAGGCCATCATCGAGCGCGGCAGCTCGATGCCGCTGCGGCGGTAGATGCCCTCCTGCCGGTATAAGGGGCAATGGTCCGCATACTTAGCGCCGATCACCTGTGCCAACAACCCCGCGGTCGGCAGACCCCGCTCGATGGGTCGGATCGGCGCCGGGGCCTGCACGATCCTCGCGCAGGTCTTACAAGTCAGCTTCGGCCGAACATGCCGGATCACCTGGAAGTACCCCGGCACGTAGTCGAGCTGCTCGGAGACATCTTCGCCCAACCGACTTAAGGGGCGGCCACACTCAGCACAGTCACAGTTGGGCGGAGTATGTTCTCGTATTACCCGCGGCAATTCGGGTGGCAGCTCGCGCACGGGTCGCCGGCTCGCTCGCGCCCCACGCGGAGTGTCCACGGCCATGAGCTTGGGCATCTTCGGTTCGGCCGCCGCCGCAGCTTGCGGCTCCGCAGGGGTGGCGCCACCAGCAAGGGGCAGTTCCGGCGCGACGTTCGCGTCGATGACTTCAGAGGAGCGACCGAAGCGCCAGCGTCGTAGACGGATGACTTCTTGCTTGAGTGATTCGACCAGGGCGTCGCGACTGAGCAGGAGCTGCATCAGCCCTTCCGGATCGTCTCGTAGCCTCGTGTAGTCGATCGCCACGAGCCTATTTTACTAGGGTTTTCGAGCTGAAGCAGCAGTTCTTGAACGATCAAAGAAGATAAATTCGCTAAATCACATGCAGCGGTTGTGCGGTTCGCTCAGGTCTTCGCCAGTCAATGCCCTCGAGCAGCATCGACAACTGCGCCGGCGAGAGGTGCACCGTGCCGGAGGTTGCCTGCGGCCACACGAACCGGCCACGCTCCAACCTCTTCGCGAACAGACACAGGCCGTCTCGATCCGCCCACAACACTTTAATGAGATCACCGCGTCGGC
This sequence comes from Steroidobacteraceae bacterium, assembly GCA_049792815.1. Classification (GTDB taxonomy): domain Bacteria; phylum Pseudomonadota; class Gammaproteobacteria; order Steroidobacterales; family Steroidobacteraceae; genus DAIDKA01. The sequence continues at coordinate 3,699 of JBARBG010000165.1, forward strand.
CACGGAACACGAACACATCTCCGTCATACACCTGACCAGTCTGGGTGGATTCCAGTAATGCTGCCAACCCGTACATCCTGCGGCGCAGGTCCGTCACACCCGCAGCCAGCCAGATCCGGGTGCCACTGGGTGGTCCGATCACGCCCGCGCAGCTACGCACTCGAGCACCGTGCGCAGCAGCTGTACATCGATCCGGCCGTGGGCCCGGATCGTTACCCCGCCCAGGAGGATCTCCACATATCCGTCGCTCGCAACAACGTTGCTGCTCGTATCCGGTTGCGTCACTTGGACTGGCAGCAGCGCCGCCACCGGTCCACTGATTGCTTTGGCACGCCGCGGACGCATCCGCCCGCCCAACACATCGACCCATTTCCGAAGCAGATTTGCGTTGAGGCCGTGAGCTAATGCCAGGCCTGCTAGCGATACGCCAGGTTCCATGCACCGTCGCACCAGTTCGCGCTTGGCGGCCTTGTCATACTGGCAGCGGCCGTCCTTGCGGTGACCGCGGATGAGATTGGGAACGAGCTCCGTCCTGGGATCCTGCATAGGTGTCCACCTTCTTTGGGTAGGTGGACACCATCCTCGTAGTTCTCTACTTTTACGAACAGACGGCCTTCAGATGACGCTTACCAACTCTGGCGTTAGGCTATGAAACTCTGGCAACGTGTCATTCTGATAGCCGTGTCTGTCATAGCAATCTACTTGCTATGGAACCACGAACTCCACGGCCTGGAGGGACTCATTGTGACCGCCGCCGCGCTTCTTATTGGGCGCATGTTGTACACGTCGAAAGTAACGGCCAACCCGTTGGGTGAAGAACGTGACTATTCCATCAGGCCGGTAGTCGTCGCGGCGGCTAGGGGCGTTTTGTGTTTTGTTGTGGCGCTATTTTGGGTAGTAGTCTCGACAGTCGCGGTTCGCCGCTGGCATCTACCAGACACCTATGTTGTCGCGATCGGAATTGTCATTGGGCCGAGTATGATTCTCATTGCCGTAGGTGGGTATCAGTTTTGGGTCGCAATGAGTCGATTTCAGCTCGGGGGTAATCGACGTGGAGCATAGGTACTTCCTCGGCCTAACATGCGTTCGCGCGGACGCGCCGTGAATAAAGTGCCAGTCGTGATGTTGCGTCGCGCCGCTCAACTCTGGCATTAGACAACAGTGGAAGATACAACTATAGGCGAATGCTCCGAGTGGATAGGAACGTGTCACTGCGGCGCGATTGGATTTACTTACTATACGGAGATAGCGCCGGTGTCGTGGGGCGTCCGTGCCTGCCAATGTTCCTTCTGCCGGAAACATCAGGCGCTGACAATTTCAGATTCGAACGGCCGGGTGCGATTTATTGAGAATAGTCCAGGCCTGCTCAATCGATATAAATTCGGGCAACATTCTACGGACTTCCTAGTATGCCGTCAGTGCGGAGTTTATATTGGCGCTGTGATCGAATCTCCACGAGGTAGATTCGCCGTGATCAATATCCGGGCATTAAAAGCGATTCCAATGGGGTTGAAGGCGCCGGAGCCTATGGATTACGCGGCTGAGGATGCGGCTCAGAGAGCGGCTCGTCGCGAACTGGTGTGGACGCCGGTCGCAGGAATTGGCCGTCTAACATTCGTTCGACCCGACGCGCCATGAATAAAGTGCCCGGCTTGTCACCGAGTGCGGCAGGTGCAACAGCGCGGTGCCGCGCCGCTCAACTTTGGCGTTAGGCAGCAAGGTCATACACCGTGAGTTCCACTCTCGTCATCCCGATGTTGATCTGTGTGGACGCCGCCTCTGAAATCGAGTTCTGCCGCCGCGCCTTCGACGCACAAGAGCTGTCCCGTCGATCCGGGAAAGATGGTTCTGTGGTGCACGCGACGTTGCAGGTGGGCAACACCATGTTTATGGTTCACGGCGAATATCCGCACCTGGAAAGCCGTGCTCCTAAGCCTGATGGGAGTTCCTCTGTTGTCATCTATATATATGTGGACAATGTGGATGCCGTGATCGCCCGAGCGGTGGATGCTGGGGCGGCGATCCTCCTCCCCGCAACGTACCAAGCGTGGGGCGATCGCGTGGGAAGGATAATGGATACTGCGGGACACGTGTGGAACGTCGCCGCGCATAACGACCGATCTACAGCCTAGTTTAATGTGGGTGCCTAACTTTCGTTCGAGCCGACCGCACATGAATAAACTGCCAGTGTTTGTCGTCGAAGTCATCCCTTGCGGCGGGTCGCGGGCGGCCGCTCAACTCTGGCGTTAGGCAGCGCAAGGAGGAAACATGAAGACCCTGGCATTCGTGGTCGGCCTTTGCATCGCCGCGGTGGGCGTTGCTGGTGTACTTGCTCCGTACGGTCTCAAATGGATAGCTCAACACTTCGTCAACTCCGACGCGTTCTACGTCATTGCTATGGTCCGAGTCGCCTTGGGTCTCCTCCTGGTTTCAGTGGCACGGAAAACCCGCGTACCAGGCGCGATGCGTGTCCTTGGTTACATTCTTGTGATTGCTGGTATTGGCACAGCACTAATGGCCATGTTGGGAATGCCTCTGGCTCGGGCCATAATTAATTGGTGGTTGCAGCAAGGCTCCGTCTTAACTCAAGTTACGGGTGTAGTTGTCCTTGCTATCGGTGCCCTTGTCGCATATGCCTGTGCACCAGCTAAACGCACTGCCCAACTTGCGTTGGAGCGGACGCGCCGTGAATAAAGTGCCTGTAATTTTGTTGCGCCGCGCCGCTCAACTTTGGCGTTAGGCCTCGCGCCGGTCCACACACTTCAGGAGAACGCATGTTTGACCACGTCAAATTCGGAGTCAGCGACTATGCAGCGAGCAAGACGTTCTTTCTCAAGGCACTCGAACCGATCGGCGTCTGTGTTATCTCAGAGGGACCGCCGACTTGCGGTGTTGAACTTAGCCCAAAGGGCAAGGCTTCATTGTGCCTGTACCAAACCAAGGAGACGCCAGCGCGTCTCCACTTGGCGTTCACGGCTGAGTGTCGCCAGCAAGTCGAAGCTTTCTATCGCGCGGCTCTGGAGGCGGGTGGCAATGATAACGGTGCGCCTGGTGTGCGCCCGCACTACCATCCGAACTACTATGCAGCTTTCGTCATTGGTCCGGATGGGCACAACATCGAAGTCGTTTGCCACGAACCCCCGGTCTAACTCCTGAATCGAGCGGACGTCCTCCAGCGTACCTCGCACGCCTCCCGCCGCCGCTCATGCCCACCCTTAGGCCCTAGGTCTTGCACGCCGTAATTCTCGATATCGACGGCACGTTACTGCAGTCAAACGAGGCAGACGACGCGCTTTACGTGGCCGCGGTGCGGTCAGTTCTCGGGCCAGTGCGCATTCGGACGCCCTGGGACATGTACGCCCAGGTGACGGACTCCAGCATCCTAGAGGACATATGCGCGGACAATGCACTAGAGCTGTCCCGTGGCGTCCGTGACCAGATAAGAAAATGCTTCGTCGATTCCCTTGCGCGACAGATCGACACCTTCGGGCCGTTCTTGGAGGTCCCGGGTGCGCGAGACTTCGTATTCTCGCTTCTAAAATCGGGACAACATTCCGTCGCTTATGCCACTGGCGGCTGGGGCCTCTCTGCACAGCTGAAGCTGAAAAGCGCGGGGTTCCCTCTCGACATTCCCCTGGCGTCCGCGGATGATTTTCCAAACCGTAAGTCGATCATGAAGCACGCCCTTGCTCAAATGGGCCAGGCGTTTCAGTCGATCACCTATTATGGCGATGGACCCTGGGACCGGGACGCTACTCTCAGCCTAGGATGGAGATTCGTCGCAGTCGGGACGACGTTGGCGGGTCTGTCTAAGTATGAGTCCGTAGATGTCTAACATTCGTTCGAGCGGAGGCGTCATGAATAAAGTGCCAATCCTGTCACCGCAAGCGACAGCCAAGATGGCGCGGTGCCGCGCTGCTCAACTCTAGCGTTAGGGGTCTGGTGGCATCCATGACTGCGCTGGTTCCTATGACGGCCCCGGAATACAAGGCGTATGTGTCAGTTGCCCTCCCAGCCTATGCGAAGGAAAAGGTCGCGGCCGGCCACTGGTCTGAGGCCGAGTCGCTAAACCTCGCGAGCCAGTCATTTTCCGGGCTGCTTCCGCAGGGCCTAAGAACGCCAGATCACCATCTTTTCACAATTTGCGACGGCGGCGCGCGTCGAATCGGTGTCCTTTGGGTTGCCATACAGAAACGGGCGGACAAACGCGTGGCATACGTCTATGAAATATACATTGACCCGGCACATCGCAGACTAGGCCACGCCACCGGCGCGCTGCTAGCATTGGTCGACAAGGCCATTGATCTGCAGTTCTCGGGCATTGCGCTCCACGTATTTGGCCACAATGCCGGGGCGCAGGCCCTGTATAGGAAGCTCGGATTCATTGCGACAGACATCACCATGTTTAAATCCCTCGATCCACAATGAGACGCCCAGCATTTGTTCTAGCGAACGCGCCGTGAATCAAGTTCCCGTCGTAATGTTGCGGCGCGCCGCTCAACTCTAGCGTTAGGACGCCAAGAATATGCTGGACCACATCTCCTTTGGCGTCACAGACCTTGAGCGCTCTGCCTTCTTCTATGACGCAGCGTTGTCCGCACTTGGCTATGTGAGAGTGTGGGCTGATGAAACTGCAGTCGGGTCTGGTTACCCGGGAGAAGATGACAAGCTCGCAATCAAACTTCGGCCTGTAGGTGCATTGGCGCCCGGTCTTGGCTTCCATCTCGCCTTCTGCGCCCCATCGCCGGATGCAGTTGCGCTTTTTCACAAGGAGGCAATCCGGAGTGGAGGCAAGGACAACGGTGCACCAGGGCTGCGGCCACACTATGGCGAGAACTACTATGCTGCCATGACCAGGCGCGTGAGTCCTAACATGCGTTTGAGCGGGCGCCCCTCATGGGCCAAGAGGAACCCCCAGGAGGAAGGACGTGCTTGAAGGTTCATGCCATTGTGGTGCCGTACGTTTGACCCTGCCGTTTCCACCCGAGGTGGCCACCAAGTGCAACTGTTCGCTCTGTCGCCGCATTGGCGGTCCTTGGGTGTACTACCAGTTCGGAACGGTCAGGATTGAGGGTCATCCCGAATGCACCTCAGAATACATATGGGGCGACAAGACACTGCGGACAATTCACTGCAGAACGTGCGGCTGCGTGACACACTGGGAACCGCTGAACCCATCGCCGGGCGCCAAGCACGGCGTCAATCTTGGCAACTTTGACCCGCGCCTGATTGCCGCGATCCGAGTCCGCCACCTGGACGGAGCTGATACTTGGAATTTCACCGACTAAGTACTGTTTGGGAAGTGACGCCTGACACGCGTTGGTGCGGACACGTCATAAATAAACCGGCTGGGTCGTCGCCGTGCATGCCAGCAGAACTATCATGCTGCGCCGCGCCCCTCAACTTTGACGTTAGCCGATAGCATTTATGGCGCGCCACGATTTTAAGGTTCGTTACTCCGAAGACATAGTCCGGAGCGGTGTCCGTCGTTACTATGGCGATCTAATGCGGCGTGAACTTACCTGGCGGTTCCGGTTTGCCGTCGCTCTTGTTGCGGGAGCCCTCGCCTATGGCCTATTCCACCCGCAGCCACTTTGGCTTGAGGGATTGACGGCAGCCATTCTGGTGCTCGTGCCGACTCTTCTCTTCGCGGGATACCTCGTACATCTTCGTCAGGCCATTGCGAAGCTCCATGCCATGGGATCGCCAAGTGCGACCTTTGTCCTAACAGATGATACGTTGGAGGTCCGTTCAGGCGGCGGCCGCATTGGTATTCCGTGGAGCCACTTCGTGGCAGCACTTGAATCCCCCGGTTTTTGGGTGCTTAGATTGAAACGTGGGTCGCTTACCCTTCCTACCGATGGGGTGGACGGTGCGATCTTGGATTTCATTCGCAGCAGCGTGGGGACGCGCCGTTAATAAACCGGCAGCCGCACTGTCGCGGCGCGTCGGACAACTTGGGCGTTAGGCCCGAGGAGTCCGCAGGTGCTCAACTCAATCGGTCACATGGCCCTCATCGTTGCTGATCCTGCGCGCACGGGTCTCCTGTTCGAAGCTCTGTTCGCAGCCAAGACTGTCCGTCGCGTTGACACCGATGGAC
>JBARBG010000166.1:0-18294 GCA_049792815.1 Steroidobacteraceae bacterium
GCGCAGGAAGGATTTAAGAGTGGGATCGGTAAGTTTTTTCATGGGTTCCACTTTTTTTCAGCGTGGGTTCCAGTTTTGGTTCCAGTTTTGGTTGGATGCTCCTGGACGGCCATATTCTGCCGTAGACACTTATCTGCATCAAATCAATTAGTTGTAGACAGCCATGGACAGCGGTGGAAAGCCCTGGACAGGCCCCAAAAATTTTCGGGACGTAGGTGTCGCAGGTTCAAATCCTGTCATCCCGACCAAGAAAACAATAATTTAGAATTGATTCCGGCTGAGGTGCTCCCCGTTTTAGTACGGGCGGGAGCTTAAGTCCGCGGTTACCGCGTGCCACCCGGGGATCGTTCCTATCCACGATGGCCAGACCGCAGGCTGAGCGAAACTACCCTACCTTGGCTTGCGGAACTTGAACAGGAAGCGATCCGTCCTGTCGGCCATCTTGAAGACTACCTCGTGGTGATTGTCCCCCGGATCCTGCAGTATCCGGCTCTGGCCCGCGTACCGGAAGCCGACGCTCTCGACCTCCTGCTTCACCAGGGCCGGGTCGATGCGGTGCAGGGTATTCGTATCCTGGGCACCCGTTCCGGCCGCCGCCGCATGGTCCTCAATGATGAAAACGCCCCCCGGCCTGAGCGCGTTGAAGACCGCCTGGTCGAAAGTTCGCATGTCGGGCTTTTGAAATTCCGGATTGTGGAAGTCGTGATAATTCTCCGCCGTCCAGACCATGTCCAGATCCGACGGCAGCGTCAGCGCGCTGGCCTCCTGCACGCTGTAGGTGACATTGTCGCAGTCGGTTTGCGGCGCGGCCGGCGGCCCCATCGTCCGCCCGCCCATGCGCTGAAGCTGCTGCTGCGAGAAATGCGGCGTGAAGTTGACCGCGTCAATGTGCCCCAAGCTGCCGACGGCCTTGCAGAGGATGCGAGTGTAGTAACCCCGTGCCGGCTCGAGCTCTGCGAGCTTCAGGCCCGGCCGCACTTGGGCGAAGGCGAGAACCTGCTCGGGCCTGCGGTTCACGTCACGCTGCCGATCGGCCTGCGGTCGGGTCGGATTGTCGACGGCCGCCTTGATATTCTCGGGAATGTGCCCGCTTGAACCTGCGGCCAACGCCGCCACGGCAGCCACGCATAGCGCCAGCGGCGCCGTCAGCCAGACTGCACGTCTCATAGGACTTCCCCCTCAATTCAAACAATGAAAGCGCTGCGCACAGCCGTTCGCAGCGATATGGCTTCGCTTATTCCACGCGGATCATAATCCGGGCGGCGGCGTTGGGAAAGGAGCGGGCCGAGCGTGAATGGCGGCGCGGTGGTCGAGCATCTGCTGAAAAGCAAGGCTCATCCGAAGCAGGCGCATGTCAACCGGACCGGTACGTACGGGCGTGTCGCGTGGACGCGGACGGCTGCAGCTTAAGCTCCCGAAAGCGCCCGCGGCTCGCCGGCTGCTTGGGTCGCTCTCTGTGCCATGGTCTGCCGGGGCGCGCTTGCCGACCGCCTCGAGCCTGTTAGCATTCGCGGAGCGATTCGCACCGAATGTATTCTGCAGGTGCAACCGTCTGCTTCTTTCACTGCGAAGGGGACCCCTGAGATGAGCAAGCTCGGCAAGTTCACCCTGCTCGCGCCGGGACTGCTGGCGAGCATCCTGCTCGGCGCGGGCCTCGCGGCCGGCGGTTCCCGGCCGGCCTATGCCGCGGATGCCCCCACAGTCGCCGCGCCGGCACGCAGCCAGGCAGGTAGCGACGATGCGCTGCGCGCCACGCTCGACAACGGCCTGCGTGTGGTGATCGTGCGCGACACCCTGGCGCCGATGGTGACCACCCAGATCACCTACTTGACGGGCAGCTACGAGACTCCGCGGGGTTTTCCGGGCACCGCGCACGCGCTGGAACACATGATGTTCCGCGACAGCAAGGGCCTGACCGGCGCGCAGTTGAACGAGATGACCGGCAAGATGGGCGCCAGCAACAACGCTTTCACCACCAACGACGCCACCCAGTATTACTTCGTCGCCCCGGCGCAGTATCTGGACCTGCTGCTGCACATCGAATCCACGCGCATGCGCGGCGCGAAGCTCAGCGATGCGGACTGGGGACAGGAGCGGGGCGCAATCGAGCAGGAAGTCTCGCGCGATATTTCCCAACCGGGTTATCTCGCTTTCGTGCAGGCGGAAAAGATCCTGTACGCCGGCACCGGCTATGCCGAGGACGCACTCGGATCGCGACCTTCTTTCGACCAGACCAACGGCGCGGTGCTGCAGAGGTTTTACGATCACTGGTACGTGCCCAACAACGCGATCCTGGTGATCGTCGGCGATATCGATCTGCACGCCACGCTGGCCCAGGTCAAGGCGCTGTTCGATCCCATCGCCCGAAGCAACTTGCCCGCGCGGCTGCCGGTCAAGCTGGAACCGTTCAAGCCGCAGACCATCGCCAAGGACACGCCCGACGCGACCGGTGCGGTGCAGTTCATGTACCGCATGCCGGGCATGCGCTCGCCGGACTACGCCGCAATGCAGGTGTTGATGGACGTGCTCAACAACTCTCGCAGTCATCTTTCCGATCTGGCCGCGCAGGGCAAGGTCCTGTTCGCCGACGCCGGGACGCAGCCGTTCGTGCTGGGCGGCATCGGCGTCATCGAGGCCGGTTTCCCCAAGGGCGGGGATGGCAGCCAAGCCCAGGGTGAGCTCGACAGCGTGATCGCGAATCTGCTGAGCAGCGGCGTATCGCCCGACCTGTTGGCAGCCGCCAAGCGCCAGGAGCGTGCGCAATTCGAGTTCGCCAGGAACAGCGCGGTCAGCGAGGCCGCCGCGTGGTCACAGGCCCTGGCCTGGCAGGGTCTCGATTCTCCGCGTGAGGCGCTGGAGCGGATCGAGAGGGTCAGCGTGGACGATGTTAACCGCGTCGCGCGCGAATATCTGAAGCCGGGCGCGCGCGTCAGCGTGGTATTGACCCCGAGCTCGAACGGCGCCCGCCCGCCCGACAGTACCGGCTTCGGCGGCAGCGAGAAATTCGCCAGCAACGACAAGCTGGACGTGCCGTTGCCGGAGTGGGCGAGCAAGGCGCTGGCCAGGCTGCAGATGCCACACTGGACGCTGGATCCCGTGTCGATGCGGCTCGACAACGGCATCACCCTGATCGTGCAGCCCGAATCGGTCAGCAAGACCGTCACCGTGGTCGGTCATGTCGACCACGACGATGCCATGCAGGAGCCCGCCGGACAGGAGGGCGCCGGCAGCCTGCTCGGCTCGCAGTTCGACTACGGCACCACCACGCTGGACCGCAATGCCTTCCACTCCGCGCTGGACCGGATCGCCGCGACCGAATCCGGCGGCCCGGATTTCCGCCTCGCTGTGCTCAGCAGGCACTTCGACGAGGGCATGCGTCTGCTGGCCGACAACGAACTGCATCCGGCGTTGCTGCAAAGCGCGTTCAAAGTGCAACAGAAAACTCTCGCGCGCACACTGGCGGGCGAATTGCAGTCGCCCAACTACAAGACGATGCGCGCGTTGATGCAGGGTCTGCTGCCCGCCGATGATCCCGCCCTGCGCCAGGCCACGCCGGCCACGATCGACCAGCTGACCCTGGCCGATGTCAGCGGTTATTTTGCGCAGACCTACCGCCCCGACATGACCACCATCGTGGTGGTCGGCGACGTCACGCCGCAACAGGCCAGGGCCACCGTCGAGAAATATTTCGGCGCGTGGAAGGCGAGCGGTCCGAAGCCGGACGTGATCCCGAAACAGGTGCCGCTGAATCCGGCCGCCTACAGCGTGGTGCCCAACACGTATGCGTCGCAGGATCAGGTGCGGATGGGCCAGGTGATGGATCTGAACTTGCACGATCCCGCCCGCTATGCGCTGCAACTCGGCAACGAGGTGCTCGGCGGCAACGGCTTCGCCTCGCGGCTCATGGTCGATATCCGCGTCAAGCATGGTTACGCCTACGGGGCCAGCTCCAGCATGAACTTCGACCGCTCGCGTTCGATGTTCTTCGTGCGGTATGGCAGCGATCCGGACAGGGTCGGTGCGGTCGACACCCTGGTGCGACAGAACCTCGCCAAGATGCAGGACGAGCCGGTCGGGGTCGACGAGCTGACCAACGCACGCCAGGCGCGCATCCGTTCGATCCCGGTGCAGGTCTCCAGCGTCGACCGCATCGCCAGTTCGCTGCTCAACTGGAGCTACAAGGGCGAGCCGCTGGATCAGCCGATGGTGGCCGCGAAGTACTACCTGAACCTCACCGCCGAACAGGTGCAGGCCGCTTTCAAGAAATACATCAGGCCCGCCAACCTGGTGCAGGTGGTACAGGGGACTGCGCCCAAGGAGCACTGAGCTGCGCGGCCTGCCCTAATCGTCGAGACCCGGCCCTTGCAAAATCCTTGGTGCATGTTTCGCCACGCGCGCGGTCCGCCGAGCCGGATCCAACCACTATGTGGTCATTTTCCGCCTCCAACAGCCATCCTCCTATCCGCTACGACCTCACCTGCACGATTCGAGATCGACCCACCATTTGGGGAGCAAAGCAAGCGCCAGTCCGGCTACACCCGTGATCCCCGCCCGGCCTGGTCTGACCTGCGGGCTGCCCCTCGAAGAATCAAAATGTTAGCCTCAATCTACCGATTGAGGCCGCGCAGACGGATCAACGGCATGTCCCATTCGAACGATCGAGTTCAGGCCCCAAGGAAGTCAAATAACGATGAAGGTGCGCAGGCGCCCGTGGGGGCTCGTAGTGGTCGTATTGGTGGTTGCTGGCCTGTGTGTCTGGCTGGCGCTCAGGCATCGCGCGCACGAAATGTCCTCAGATTCGCCGAGCGTACCGGTTTCGGCAGCGACGGCTCGGCGCGCCGACGTGCCCGTGGCGATCGAAGCGATCGGTGCCGCGCAGGCCTGGCAAAGTGACACGATCCACGCCCAGATTACCGGCCGGCTGCTGCGCGTCCCGGTCGCGGAAGGGACCGAGGTCAAGACCGGTGAGGTGATCGCGCAAATCGATCCCGCACCCTTCCGAGCCGCGCTGCTCCAGGCACAGGGGGCGCTTGAGCGTGATCAGGCGCAACTCGGTCTCGCAAGGCTCGATCTCAAGCGCGACCAGTCGCTGCTGTTGGAGGATTCCATCGCCTCGCAGCAGGTCGATGAGCAGCAAGCGATGGTCAAGGAACTCGAAGGCACGGTGCTGACCGACCAGGGAGCGGTCGATTCGGCGCGCGTGAACCTCGCTTACTGCACCATCACCTCACCGGTCTCCGGTCGGGTGGGCGTGCGCCTGGTCGACGCCGGCAACCTGGTCTCACCAACCGACGCGACCGGCATCATCACGGTCAACCAGATTGAGCCGATCGCGGTGGCCTTCTCGGTGCCGGAGGGTGACTTCCAGCGCTTGCGCCAGGCGTCGGACATGTTCAGCCGGCCACTCGAGACGCAGGCGTACAGCCAGGACACCGGCGCGCTGTTAGGCAGGGGTATACTGCGCATCGCCGACAATCACGTCGACCCCGGGTCGGGCAGCGTGGCGCTCAAGGCGCGCTTTGCGAACACCGGCCGGCTGCTCTGGCCGGGTCAGTTCGTCAACGTGCGCCTCACGCTCAACGTGCTGCAGGATGTGGTGACGATCCCCAACGCCGCCGTCAATGAGGGCCCCGGGCAGCCCTACGCCTATGTGATCGGGGCGGATCATCATGTTTCGGTGCGGCCGATCAAGGTGACGCTGGTGCAGGACGCGACGGCGGTGATTGGCTCAGGTCTGCAACCCGGGGAAGCCGTGGTCACCGATGGCCAGATGGACCTCAAGCCGGGAAGTCCCGTCGCCGTCCGTGCGCAACCGCCAACATCGGGTGCGCTCGAGCCTGCCGCAGCCCAATGAATATTTCCGCGCCATTCATCACCCGACCGATCGCGACCTCTCTGCTCGCGGGCGCGGCGCTGGTGGTTGGCATCGTCGCGTATCTGAACTTGCCGGTCTCGGCTCTACCGGAGGTCGACTTCCCCACGCTGCAGGTCAGCGCCGCGTTGCCCGGCGCGAGTCCGGAAGCAATGGCGTCGAACGTCGCGACGCCTCTTGAGCGCCAGTTCTCGCTGATCCCCGGCGTCACCGAGATGACCTCCTCGAGTACGCTCGGCAGCACCGCGGTCCTGCTGCAGTTTGAACTCTCGCGAAACCTTGACGGGGCCGCGGAGGACGTGCAGGCAGCGATCAATGCCGCGGGCGGCCAGCTGCCCACCAACCTGCCGGCACCCCCGACGGTGCGCAAGGTCAATCCGGCCGACGCACCGGTGCTGATCCTTACGCTGAACTCCAAGACACTGCCGCTGCGGGTGATCAGTGACTACGTCGATAGCCTGCTCGCGCAGCAGCTCTCGCGCATCGATGGTGTCGGCCAGGTGTTCATCGGGGGCGCCGTCAAGCCCGCCATCCGCATCCAGCTCGATCCGCGCAAAGTCGCACAGCTGGGGCTGCAACTCGACGACATCCGTGCCCAGATCGCCGCCAACACCGTCAATGCACCGAAGGGTGCGCTGACCGGCGCACTGCGCAACTACACGATCTATGCGAACGATCAGGTGTTCAAGGCGGATCAGTGGAACCAGATGATCGTCGGCTATCACAACGGCGCGCCGGTGCGTATTCGCGACATCGGGCAGGCCGTGGCGGGTGTCGAGGATGATCAGTCCGGAGAATGGACGTTCCCGGGCCGGGCCAACCCGGACAAGCACTACACCGCGACCAAGACGATCATGGTCGGCATCTTCAAGGAGCCGGGGGCGAACGTCATCCAGACGGTCGAGCGCATCAAGGCGGTCCTGCCGCAGCTGATGAAAAGCATGCCGCCGGCGATGTCGCTGCGCGTCGTGGCCGACCGCACACAGACGATCCGCACTTCGGTCGCCGACGTGCAGCTGGCGCTGGGGATCACCGTGCTGCTGGTGATCGCGGTCATCTTCCTGTTCCTGCGCAGCTGGCGCGCGACACTCATCCCCAGCGCGGTGCTGCCGCTGTCGCTGCTGGTCGCAGCGGCGCTGGTCTATCCGTTCGGCTTCAGCCTGGACAATCTGTCGCTGATGGCGCTCGCGATTGCCGCGGGATTCGTCGTCGATGACGCAATCGTGATGCTCGATGTGATCTGGCGTCGCATCGAGCATGGCCAGACGCCCCTGGAGGCTGCGCTGGCCGGCTCGCGCGACGTCAGTTTCACCATTCTTTCCATCTCCATCTCGTTGATCGCGGTGTTCACGCCGGTGATGTTCATGGGCGGGGTGGTCGGACGACTGATGCGGGAGTTCGCGCTCACCCTCAGCGCCGCCGTCGCCATGTCGCTGGTGTTCTCGCTGACTCTCACACCAATGCTGTGCGCCCAGTTCCTCACAGCGCCGCAACCGGGGAAAGGCCGGCTGATGCTTGCGCTCGAGCGCGGCTTCCATGCGATCGAGACCAGCTACGCGCGCGGACTGGACTGGGTCATGATGCGCAAGCGCCTCACGCTGGCAGTCTTCATCGGCACGATGCTCGCGACCGCCGCGGTCTACCGGTTCATTCCAACGGGCTTCTTTCCGCAGCAGGACACAGCGTTCCTCAACGGTGTGATGCAGACCTCGCAGGACGCTTCCTTCGAGAAGACCGTCGAGAAGGTACAGGAAGTCGGCCGCATCATCGCCGCGGACCCCGATGTCATCGAGACGCACTTCAACGTCGGCAGCGGGTCGGTCAACCAGTCCAACTTCAATGTGGCGCTCACGATCCGCGGCGAGGGGCGTACCGTCACGGCCGATCAGGTGATCGCGCGGCTGCGGCCGAAGCTGGCGCGGGTGGTAGGCGTGCGCACAGTGTTGCAGTCCAAGCAGGACCTCAATATCGGTGCGCGCAGCTCGAAGGCCGAATACCAGTACACGCTGTCCGATCCGGACCTGCAGGAGCTCAATACGTGGGCACCGAAGATGCTGGATGCGATGCGCAAGATGCCCGGGCTCGAGGACGTGAGCACCGACCAGGAATCCGACGGCGCGGCAGTCGATTTGGAGATCAACCGTGACGCGGCCGGCCGTTTCGGCATCACGCCTGCGGCGCTCGATGCAGCGATCTACGATCAGGTCGGCCAGCACGAGGTAGCGCAGTACTTTACGCAGCTGAATTCCTATCACGTGGTCGTCGAGGCGCCGCCGTCGCTGCAGGCTAGTCCGGAACTGTTCAACGACATCTATGTCAAGTCGCCCCTCACCAACAAGCTCGTGCCGCTGTCGCTATTCGTCAAGGTCAATCCGAACGCGCGCGGTCCCCTCGTCGTGCCGCACCAAGGCCAGTTGCCCGCCGTCACGCTGTCATTCAATCTGAGCCCCGGCGTCGCGCTCGGGCAGGTGACCACCGCGATCGAGAGGATGCGCGAGCAGCTCGGCGCTCCCTCGACCCTCACGGGATCGTTCCAGGGCACCGCGCAGGCGTTCGAGCAGTCACTGGCCGACGAGCCGATCCTGATCCTCGCCGCGCTGCTGTCGGTGTACGTGATCCTGGGTGTGCTCTACGAGAGCTACATCCACCCTCTCACCATCCTCTCCACGCTGCCGTCGGCTGGCCTCGGTGCGTTGCTCGCGATGATCATTGCGGGAGATAGTCTAAACGTGATCGGCATCATCGCGCTGATCCTGCTGATTGGCATCGTGAAGAAGAACGGCATTATGATCGTCGATGTCGCGCTGCAGCTGGAGCGCAAAGAGGGAATGTCGCCGGAGCAGGCCGCTGTGCGAGCCTCGCATCTGCGGCTGCGGCCGATCCTGATGACGACCTGCTGCGCTTTCTTCGGCGGCATGCCGCTGATCTTCAGCCAAGGCGCGGGCTCGGAGTTCCGCCAGCCGCTCGGTATCGCGATTGTCGGCGGACTCGTGGTCTCGCAGGCGCTCACGCTGTTTACGACACCGGTGATCTACGTGTATCTGGACCGGTTGCGTCGCCGCTTCGGCAAGCAGCCGGCATCCGCCGAGGCGAGTGAGATGTTGCCTCGGCTGATGCCAGACTCAGTGCACCGCGGGAGCGGCTCGTAGCTACGCTGAAAGACTCCACACGGGGTGCATCCCGCATGGGTTCATAAGTAGTGAGACGCCGACGATCGGGCCTCGACGGCTGACCAAGATTTTGGCTAAGGCGGCGTCGAAGGCGAACCGGGCGTTCTGGTGTGTTAACCGGCATCCTTGATTGACAAGGTAGGGGATGGAATCGGTGCACAAGGTTGACCAGGGGATACTGCGGCGAGTTGCAATCCAATCAAGGGCTCGCTGCCTAATTGGCTGATTAGCATTGGACGCCGAGGTATGGTCAATGTTCGGCGCCGGCTAACAGATGTTGACCCCTATCCCATTACCAGTCATTGGCGTCCGCGCTCCCACCATGATCCAGGTCATCGTTGGCTCCGCCATGTCGTCTTTGACTTGATGCGCCGCTATCCGGACCTTTCACCTTGGTGCCGGCTCCGAGCTCGACGCGAGCCCTACGGCCCTGTGATGCACTTCGACCGGTGGGTCTAGCGCCGCTGGCTCAATGGCATATCTATCCCGGTGCGACAGCTGCCATGTTTCGCGCGGTCCCCACCATTCCGTTGAGGTGAGCCTCGCTACGTACCACAAAAGGTTTCAAGTACCCGTTGATCGGGACGCGGTGGGGCCGCGTAGGCAGCGGCACTTGGCTGCTCGCCGAAAGGTCGCACGATGACCTCGAGCAATGCCTCGAAGGGTGCAAGATCCTGCTCGGTCGTCGCCGCCTCTATAACCTCCTCGATACGGTGGTTTCTCGGTATGTATCTCGGGTTTGCTCGTCGCATGGTGTCGAAGCGAACGACGGAAGACTCCGACTCCTGAGCGCCCCGCTCCTCCCATCTGCGCAGCCACACCTGGAAGTCCGCATGATCACGCAGCGCCTCGACAACGCCGCGTCCTGACCGGTCTCGCTCAAGATAGTCCGATAGGCCCCAGAATGTCGCCGTGTAATCCGCCTGCGTTCGGTGCATAACATCCAGCAAGGCGTTGATCAGATCTTCGTCCTCAGGCTGCGCCTGAAGCAGACCCACTTTCGATCGCATCGCCCGCAGCCATTCTTGTTCAAACTTAGCGGAATAGGCGTTGATCGACGCTGTGGCCAGAGCAATCGACTGATCCTGTTCTGCACCGAATAGCGGCAGCAATGTTTCCGCGAATCTCGCCAGATTCCATTGCGCGATAGCCGGCTGATTAGAGAATGAGTACCGACCGTTCTGGTCGATGGAGCTGAACACCGCTTGCGGGTCGTAAGCGTCCATAAAGGCGCAAGGCCCATAGTCTATGGTTTCGCCCACGACGCTCGTATTGTCGGTGTTCATGACACCGTGTATGAAACCCACCTTCATCCACTGCGCGATGAGGACCGCTTGCCGATCCACGACAAGATCAAGGAGGCGGCGATAGGGTGTATCCGAAAGCCTGGCCTCCGGGTAATAGCGATCGATGACGTAATCGGCAAGACTTCGCAGCGTCTGTGTGTCGCCCTGGGCAGCCAGGAATTGGAAGGTTCCGACGCGGACATGGCTGCTAGCCACGCGCGTCAGGATTGCCCCGGGCAACGAAGCAGGTCCTCGCCTCACCCTTTCCCCCGTCCAGACGGCTGCCAATGACCGCGTCGAGGGAATGCCCATCGCCGTCATGGCCTCGCTCACCAGGTATTCCCTTAGAACCGGACCCAACGCTGCCCGGCCATCGCCGCCCCGAGAGTAGACAGTACGCCCCGCCCCCTTAAGCTGTATGTCTTTGAGTATTCCGCGGTGATCACGCGCTTCGCCCAGGAGTACAGCCCGTCCATCGCCCAGGCGAGGTACAAAGCTCCCGAATTGATGACCGGCATACGCTAAAGCGATTGGCTGGCTACCGGGCAGTTTCTCGTTACCACTGAATATCCTCGCCAGATGCTCTGGATCGCTTGAGTTCAATTCGAGGCACAACTCGCTCGCAAGTGCTGCATTGAACTTGACGAGTCGTGGGGCGACCACCGGTACTGGATCGAGGCGCGTGTATAGCGTGCCCGACAGTCGACTGTAGTCATTCTCTAAGTTCATGGGACTTCCATACGCTTCGTTAGCGGTGGCGGCCGCGGTCTACTTCCTGGATTCGGATTCAATCGCTGCCTGCAACACCGGCCGCGCCCATTCAGGCGTCCCAGCCAAAGCGTGGGCATCCCCCGGATCGGGGAACACCATGCGGCCCTCAATGGTTTCGAGCACGAGCACGGGATTCGGGATTGACTCCCCCGGCGCGGCTTGCGCGCTGTTGTCGAATACTTGTACGTGCGCCAGATGTGGCAACAGTCTGATCAGATTTGCACGTGATCCAACCCAGCGCTCACGGATCTTGCTCTCCGGAATATCGTGACCACCGTTGGCGACACGGAATCGTACTCGCTCGATGTGCTGTTCCGGAGAGGACAGGCCACAGAAAATCATGACCACCTGGTGTGTTTCGACGGCCCTGGCGAGCACGTCAGGAATAGTCTTGGCACCCAAAGTGGTTTCAAAGGCGTAATTCGTGCCCTGCGTCAGGGCGGCATCAAGCTGAAGGCGACTGTGTTGCCATGCCTGGACGTTAGCCTCTTCGAGGCTTGCGCCCAGTTGAGTGATCAACTCGCGCGCATAGGAATCAGGGTTGAACCACGTCAGTCCGTGCTCTTCGAGGAGCGCTCCGCCCACCGAACTCTTGCCCGCGCCGTTGACGCCGGCCAGCACGAAAATGAAGGGCCGTGTGTCGTTCGCCGCCGGCAGCATCAGAAAGACGTGCCCGCCTTAGGTCGCCGGGCAAGCTTGCCCCGCGCTGCAAACACGGCTTGCATCTTTCTGCCCACTTCCGGCTGCTGAAGAACGGCCAAGCGGGCGTTGAAGCGGCCAGCCAACTCATCCAGCACGGTCTGCTCCCGCGCGTTGAGCGCGGAGATCTCTGCGGCAAGTTGTCGATAGGTCGCGGCGTTCACTAAAACCATCTCCACCGTTGAATGATTAGTGATGGCCACACTGCCAGACTGACGCACCTGACGTACCACCTCCCCCCACTTGTTCTTCACCTGGGAGGCGTTCTGCTGGGGCAATTCTTCAAGACTGAGCAAGTTCGTCAGCATGGCGCGCTCAAGTCGGTCTAAATGAGGCCAATATTGCCATATAAGCCTTAATTTATCAATTTGGTCTAAATAGAAGGAATAAGGCCGTTCCTGCTGGAAAGGCGATTGGGCAGCGCTGCACGGATATACTATTCAGTATTTTACGGACGATAAAGTCCGTAATAATGCATAATACGGACACTCGTACCTTTCCAGGCATGTGAATGGCCTTCACAGCGGACACGATGCCCGAACTCGTCCTGGTCGCCGAGACCGATGCATCGGCCGCCCGCCGTGCACGACGACTCGCGGTGCAGGGCACGCTCCGGCGACTGTACCCGAGCGTCTACACTTCCAACGTAGACACTCCGCCCGAAGCAATCGTTCTGCGGCACTGGCAGGCGATCGTTGGTCATCTTCTACCCGATGGCGTGATCTCCCATCGTTCAGCCTTTGATAGCCGTCCGCATGCGGGCAGCCTGTCCATCACTCGCGGCAAGACGCGCCGAGACTTGCGATTGCCGGGGCTGACCGTCCACATCGTGCCAGGGCCCGGCCCTCGACTTGAACCTCCTGCGCCAGATACACGCTTCGGCTCACTGTATCTCGCCAGTGATCCTCGCCGATTCTTGGAGAATCTCACGCGTGGGCGCGGCTGGAGTCATCGAGTGCTGCCGCAAGAGGACGTGGAGGCTGCGCTCGACCGCATCCTGATGGTCGGCGGCCCGCGGCGTCTGAACCAATTGCGCGATCACGCGCGCGAGATCGCACCATTTTTAGGATACGAAGCACAGTTCAAGCGCCTGAACAGCCTCATCGGCGCCTTGCTCGGTACTCACGAAGCAAAAGTCCTGACTGCCAAACAGGCCCTCGCACGCGCCGCCGGCCGTCCTTATGATCCTAATCGCATGGAAATCTTTGACTCGCTTTTCACCGCGCTGAATCAAGCGGTCCTGGAAAGCATCGAAGATCCCGCGCCCACCGGCGTCGCGCGCGAGGATTTCGCGTTCTTCGAGACGTATTTCTCCAATTACATCGAAGGAACGACGTTCGAAGTCGAAGAAGCCGAAGCAATCATCTTCGACGGCAGGATCATCGAAAACCGACACGAGGACTCGCATGACATTTTGGGAACCTTTCAAGCCGCCACGACGGCACCCTGGCGGGACCGTTCTCCACAAAGTGCTGATGAATTTCTCCTTTGGCTGCAAAACGTCAATGCACTGGTCATGCAGCAGCGAGCGGACAAGAAACCGGGAGAATGGAAAGACAAGGCCAACCAGGCTGGCAGCACCTACTTCGTCGTTCCGGAACTCGTGGTCGGAAGTTTGCGGGAAGGATTCGAGCGGATTCGTGCCCTGCACCATCCCTTGGCACAGGCCATCATGATCATGTTCGTCGTGGCCGAAGTGCACCCATTCAGCGACGGAAACGGACGAACGGCACGACTCGCCATGAACTGCATGTTGAGCGCGCACGCTTTAAGCCGAATCATCATTCCAACGGTCTACCGGGAACACTATCTGTTGCCATTAAAGGCGTTGAGCCAAAACAAAACCGCCGAACGGCTCATCAGGTCCTTAACCCGCGTGCAGCGATGGTCCGCGGCCTTTGACTACTCATTACCACGGCCGCAGCTGCGTGAATCGCTAGCCGCGTGCAATGCGTTTCAGGAGGATCTGCGCAACTACAAATTACTGTTTCCGCCAGCGAAGCCTGCCGCCTGAATGACTCGGACGTAGGTGCCGCAGGTTCAAATCCTTCCAATCGGCCACAAGATTCCATTGAAGTATTTTCGATGCCGGCCGTCATTGGTTCCAGCATTTAGGTCGCGATTGGTTTCAATATCAATTTCAGTTTTGACTCTCGGCGCAAAGGCGACCCCTGAATACCGTCAGGTCCTGCTCACACGGGATCCAGCCTGACAGGCACGGACATGGCGCCGATCTCCGGACACAATGTCGTTGCGATCGGACCGATCACTTCGAAGTGGCGGGTCCGCGCCAGGATTTCCTCCAGAGCGATCGTCAATTCAAGTCTGGCCAGCCAGGCGCCGGGACAGCCATGGGGGCCGCGACCAAACGCCAGATGCTCTTTGATGTTCGGGCGGTCGAGGATGAACTGATCCGCATGCGGAAACACCGCTTCATCGCGATTCGCGGAGGCAAAGTTCAACGCAATGGGTTCCCCCTGCCGAATCAGTACATTCTCGACGATGACATCTCGAGTCGGGGTACGCGCGAACCCGCGGTAGGGAGTGAAGAGCCGCAGATATTCTTCAATGGCGCTGGGCACCAGTTGCAGGTCCTCGCGCAGCCGCCGCTGCAGGTCCGGGAAGCGTGACAGATGCACGCAAATGCTCCCGATCAATACATTCGGCGCAACGATGCCCACGACGAGAATCTGGCGAACCGCACCAACAATCATTTCGTCGGGTAGCAGCTGACCCCCGTCGCTGACCGCAAGCAGGGCGCTGGTGATATCTCGCTCAGGATCCAGCGGCGTTTCCTTGCGCTGCGCGATCAAAGTGCGCGCCATGTCGTAGAGCTTATAGCTGGTCGCCTTGACCATCTCGCCGTTGAAGCGCTGCACGGCATAAACGTAAGCGCGGGCGGTCTCGCGCAAGGTCTCCACGAGCTCGGCAGGCAGGTTCATCCATTCGGCAAATACCGCGACCGGCAGTCGCGATGAGAAATCCTCGCAGATGTCGCCCTGCCCTTGCTTCAGGAGCGGTGTCAGCAGCTCGACCGCAAATCGTCGAATGGGTTCCTTCAGTCGGTCAACGGCCTCCCGCGTCAGCAACGGGTTGATGGCACGCCGGTAGGCGGTGTGCTCCGGCGGATCCAGATGCAGCGGTGCGCGACGGCCGGTGAACGCAAGTTTTGGGACCACGTTCTGGACAGTTGTTGTATAGGTCCGGAAGTCGACGGCTGCACTCGCCACGTCTGCATACCGCATGAATGACCAAAATCCACCCCAGGCGGCGCTGTGGGCCACCGGACAGCGGTTGCGCAGGTCGGCAAATACCGCATAGGGACTGTCGAAGTCCTCCGGTGCCAGCGCGTCAAAGTCTTCGATCCGGTTCGTGGTCACGCGACAACCCTACCCTGGCTGATTATTTTTCGCCTGGACACGAGCGGCCACACGCCAAGCAGTAGACACGCAGCAAGCCCATAGGCGGGCACCGCGAAGGATCCGGTGTGGCTGCGCACCCAGCCGATGATATAGGGGCCAAGAAGACTGGCCAGATTACCCAGAAGATTGACGGTGGTGATCGCCGCGCCCAGAACCGCGCCGCTCCAGAGATTTCCTGGGATCGCCCAAAAGGCGCCTTGCGCCGCGCCAATTCCACAGCCGGCCACGAACAGCAACGCCAGACTCAATCCCTGGGCACCGATCGCTGCGGCCGATGCGAGGCCCAGTGCGCCCAGCAGCATTGCGCCGATCACATGCCAGGATCGCTCCTGGGTGCGATCGGAATGCCAGGCATTGGCGAGCAGCCCGATGCCAAGGCCCAGCCACGGCACGACGCTCATGATGCCGACCGCCAGCTCCCCGCGTCCCGACAACTGCTTCAGCACCAGCGGCAACCAGAACAGGATGCCGTTGGAGCCCAGCAGTAAGGCAAACCAGACGACGGCGACCTGCCACACCATGCCCGAGGTAATCAATTTGCGCACCGTGTCAACGCGGTCCGCAGCACCGGCGAATTGCTCGCTTTCGACACGCAACTGCGTGCTCAGCCAGCGCCGTTCGCCATCGCTGAGCCATGAGGCCTCTTCGACTTTGTTGGCGACCAACCAACAGGCCAGTGCCGCCATGACGATGGTCGGCACTCCTTCCACCAGCATCATCCAGCGCCAACCGGACCAGTGGAGGGGATTTGGATGGGAGAGCAGCCAGCCGGACAGCGGCCCACCGATCACGACCGAAATCGGGATGGCCAGCATGGTCGTCGTGATCGCCGCTGCCCGGTACGCGCGCGGCAGCCAGCTGCTGCAATAGTAGACAATGCCGGGGGCGAGACCGGCTTCGGCCATGCCCAGCACAAAGCGCATGACGTAGAGCCCGGTACGAGTCTGGATCAGCGCCATCGCCGCAGCCACCACACCCCAGGACACGCCGATACACAGGATCCAGAGTCTGGTGCCCAGGCGACGCTGCAACCACACGCTCGGGAACTGGAACAGCAGGTAAGCGAGGAAAAAGATGCCGACCGCGACTCCGTACTCTTCAGCCGACAACCCCAGGGTAGGATTCAGCTGCAACGCTGCGAAGCTGATATTCACCCGATCAAGAGAGCTGAGCACGGTGAGGATCAACATGGGCAACAGCACCCGCACCCGGATCTTCCGCCACGCCGAGCGGCCTACGGCCTCGGAGTGCCCACTCATCGACGCTGCACTTAAAACGTCATCCATGAATCTGCCCCGCCCCGCCTGGACCACCTGTGTGCCCGGAACGACCTGTCAGTTGGCGTGATGTCCAGCGTCGAAACGCCCCTAGTGAATGCGCCCATCTTCGTGACGTCCGTATCATGCAACAATTTCTGCAGCACCATCGAATTAGCCAGTGCTAAGTTCAGATTGGTGGGTGCGCCCCTACGGTCAATCAGATAAAGTGCGTCGAACGCATAGTGCCTACATATCGCTGCAATCCCGTCGTTCGTCTTCAAGTATGTCAACCACTGGAAGTGGGATAAACTGGTCGGGCTAGTGGTCGACAATGCGAGGTGCAAGCATGACGTGGCAGGAACTCTTCGAGGAACTCTCCGCCTCGCAATTCGATGCCTTCCGGGCCGGAGACATTGTCAAAGTGCGCCATACGATTGCTGGAATAGAAACGTTCATACGCAACTATCAGGACGTGGGGTGCCCGGGTCATTCCGAAGCCGTTCCAGAGCCCATCGTCGCCCACATTCGAAATGAGATGAGGCTCAAGTACCCCGGCGGGGGCCGCTAACCGCGGTACAGAGGAGCATCACATGGAGTTTCGCCAACTGGGCCGCTCGGGACTGAAGGTTCCGGTTTTGAGCTTCGGCACTGCCGGCTTTGGCGGTAAGGGCGCATTCGAGGGTTTCGGCACATCGAACATCGAAGAGGCGACGCGTCTGGTGTCGATCTGCCTGGAGGCCGGCCTCACGCTGTTCGATTCCGCTGATGTGTATTCGGCCGGGCTTGCAGAGGAAGTCCTGGGCGCAGCCATTCGCGGCCGGCGTAATCAGCTGCTCATCTCGACCAAAGCGACGTTTCGCACCGGGCCGGGCGCCAACGATGTCGGCTCGTCACGCTTTCATCTGCTCAAGACCTGTGAAGAGAGCCTCAGGCGTCTTGGCACCGACTGCATCGACATCTACCAGATGCATGGCTTCGACGCGACGACGCCGGTCGAGGAGACTTTGAGGGCGCTTGATGATCTGATCACGGCCGGGAAGGTACGCTATATCGGCTGCTCGAATTTCTCGGGCTGGCATCTGATGAAATCACTTGCTGTCTCGGAGCGATACGGACTGGCGCGCTATGTCGCGCACCAGGCCCACTATTCGCTGGTCGGACGTGACTACGAATGGGAGCTGATGCCGCTCGCGCTCGATCAGGGAGTCGGCGCCATCGTCTGGAGCCCGTTGGGCTGGGGACGCCTCACGGGAAAGATCCGCCGCGGCCAGCCGCGACCGCCGGTCAGTCGACTGAACACCCAACTTCTCGTCGATATAGGTCCACCGGTGCCCGAAGAGCTCCTGTTCAATGTCGTCGATACTCTGGAGGAGCTCGCCCGCGAAACGGGTAAGACCATCCCGCAGATTGCGCTCAACTGGGTTCTGCAGCGCCCGACGGTGTCGAACGTGATCATTGGCGCCCGTAACGAAGCGCAGCTGCGGGACAACCTGGGTGCGGTTGGCTGGAACCTGAGCGCCGCCCAGGTCGCCAAACTCGATGCAGCCAGCGCCAGGCCCCCGGCCTATCCCTACTGGCACCAGAGGCAGTTCACGGGGCGCAGTCCGTCAGCGGTGGAATAGCGATTGTCGCAACTCGGACATTCGGCGAGCATCAAAACTGGGTCAGCGTGAATTGGGTGCCCACCTCACCCTCCAGCTCCATGGAGCAATCTCCGTACTTTGAGTTCACCTTGTACTCAATGTCTGGGTCGAACGCGAAGCGTACATAGCCCTTGGAGCAGCGCAGCTTCACATACGCGATGTGGCCTTCGTT
>JBARBG010000167.1:0-4030 GCA_049792815.1 Steroidobacteraceae bacterium
GCGCCGGTGGCGCGGCCGGCGGTGACGCGGCCGATGACGCACCGGCCATCGAGCCGCCGGGTGGCCATGCCAATGGCCATGCCAATGCCCATCCCAATGCCGGCAGTGGCGAAGTGCCCAGCTACGCCCAGGCGGCCAGTGTTCCCGGCGCGAACCTTCCCGAGCTTAAGCTTGACCTGCACGCCTATGCTACGAATCCGGCTGACCGGTTCGTGTTCCTGAACATGACGAAGCTCATGGAAGGACAGAGCACCCCGGCCGGCGTCCGGGTCGAGAGCATAACGCCCGATGGCGCCATCCTCTCCTGGCAAGGCTCAAGGTTCTTCCTGCAGCGCCAGTAGCGTTATCGGGGAGACCGGTTTCACAGAAATTGACGCCGCCGCGCGACATTCCCGCGCCCTTCCGTCAAGGTTGCCATGGGTCCATGCCTGCCCCTTTTGCAGGGGCGCGAAGCCTGTCTGGGACAACCTTTTACAGTGTCGGATTCAGCGCAGAAACACCCCTTCCCGGAGGCGCCTGCCGGCCTTGTGCCGTCCGCGGGTGCCATCCGCATGGGCGAAGAGCTCCTGCTGCTGACCCATGATGATTCGCTGATTGAAGCTCTAAGCGGTGTGGTTGCCCCCGGCAGCCTCACGGTAGTCCCAGATGAGGCGGCCCTTGCCGGCCAGCTCATGAGCGGTCAGGCGGGAGTCGTGTTCATCGATGCCGGGGAAGGCGCCGCCCAGGCGGCCGTGACGGCACAGCTGACGCAGCGCCTGCACAGCCAGTTGCCCGACGTAGTGCTGGTCGTGGCCGGGGATGGCGCGGCCCAAAGTGAACTGGCGCCCCTGATCACCGACGGCACCATATACCGCTTCGTCCACAAGCCGGTGTCGGCGCAGCGGGTGAAGCTGTTCGTCGATGCCGCCTGGCGCAAACGCGACGGAACCAGCAGCGGCGCGAGCGGCCTGAACCCGACGCTTTCGATGTCGCAAACGTTGGCGATCATGCCGATGCAGAGGCCGGTGCCGTGGCTCGGGATCACGGCGGGCGCGGCCGTGGTCGGTGTGGCTGTTGTCTGGTACGCACTGGGCTCAGCGCGGGTCGCCGCACCGCAGAGCGCGGCACCGGCGCCTGAGCACGCGCAGGTTCCGCCCGCAGCGCCCCCGGCAACGGCCCCGGCTACACAGGATCTTCCGGCCACGCCCATCGCACCCCAGGAGGTGCGCGTCACGGCGCGGCGTCACCCCGCAGTGGCGCTCGCGCCCGCCCGCCTTCGTATCCTTCCGCCAGCGGTCGCCATCCCGGAGACTGAATCGTTGACCATATCGGTACCGGTCGCAGCGCCCACGACGAAACGCCGGTGGTCGCCGCCAGTGCAGCAACCCTTGCGGATGCGAGTGTCTTCAGCGTCCCCGACGGCGCGCCCACCTCGACGCCCCCGGTCGGTGAGGCCAAGGACCCGCTGTCGGTCGCCGCCATCATCCTGGAGCGCGTGTACTGGGTGGATCCGGAGTTTCCGGAAATTGCTCGTGAACACGACCTCACAGGCTTCGTGGATCTGGAGTTCATGGTGCGCGCGGATGGCAGCGTCACAGATGTCACGGTCCTCAAAGCCCAGCCGGCAGGCGTCTTCGAGAAGTCGTCGGTGGCCGCCGTGCGGCAGTGGCGTTACCGTCCCATCGAACGCGACGGCCTACCGGTCGACGAACACGCGCGCCTGCGACTGAACTTCGGCTACAAGTAGACGGGTAGCCATGAATGCCCGCCTGCTGATCGTCGACCGCGATGCCCACTACCGGGAATGGCTGCGCAACCACCTGGGCGTGCTGTTTCCTGACGGCTCGGTGACGGCGATGGACGAGCGCGAATTCGAAGCGCGCCTCGAGACCTTCACGCGCCAGGATTTTCACCTGATCATGTTCGTCGCACATTTCGGCTACAGCCCTGAGGACCCGCATTCCGAAGGCCTGGAGCGGCTGCGGTTGCTGCGCGATCGGATTGATTTCCCGGCGGTGATCGCCGTCGCCGAAGACGGCAACGAGCTGACCGCGGTGCGCGCCCTGCAGCTGGGAGCCGTCGACTATCTGCCCAAGAGGCTGGTCAATCCTGACCGGCTGCGCACGGCCGTGAAGCTCGCCCTGCGCCGCGTGGAGCTGGATGCTCCACAGCCCGCTGAAGCCGCCGAGGACGCCGCTGACGCCGCACATGCCGCGCGTTCACTGCGTGATCCGATTCCCGGCTACAACATCCGCAAGACCATCGGTGAGTCGGAAAAAGCGATGGTGTATCTGGCGGGCAGCGAGAAGCGCGCCGAGGATGTGGCGCTGAAGGTCACCAAGAGCGAGATCGAGGAGCCTGAAGGCCAGCAGCTGCTGGCGCGCGAATACGAGGCCTTAAGCGCGCTCAACAATCCTTCGATCGTCAGCATCTACGACTACGGCACCAATGCGGGCCGCGAATTCCTGGCGATGGAATACTTTCCGCGCGGCGACCTGAAGAACCGGCTGCTGCGCGGCATACTCGAGGCCGATGCGCTGCGTTACCTTGAGCAGATCGCGCGCGGCCTGCAGGTGGTTCACGAAGCCGGGATCCTGCATCGGGATCTGAAGCCCCCGAATCTGATGCTGCGCGAGAACGATACCCTGGTACTGATCGACTTCGGCCTGGCGCGCAGCGTGGACGGTGCGCCCAACAGCACCCGCACCGGCGTGCTGCGCGGATCGCCGTACTACATGAGTCCGGAGCAGGCGCTCGGCGAGGAGCTTGACGGCCGCACCGACCTGTACAGTCTCGGCATCCTGTTTTACGAGATGGTCACCGGCCGCAAGCCCTACACGGGCCTGTCGGCCATAGATGTCCTGCAGCAGCATGTCACGGCGCCGGTGCCCCAGTTGCCGCACTCTCACGTGCATCTTCAGGCGCTGCTCGAGGGCCTGATCGCCAAGTCGCGCGATGAGCGCTTCGCGAATGCCGCGCAGGCGATCGAAGCCATCGCCGGCATGCGCGCACTGCGGCGCACCGGGTCGCGCCGCTAGGCTTTGCCTATCGAGTCAGTTTATTGCGCTGTTCGGCCACCAGCGCCCGGATCTGCGGCCAGCGCTTGGACCGAAAGTTCTCGTCCTCGAATAGCTCGTAAGGGACGGCTGCAAGTACATCGAATCCGTATTCGTAATAGACGTGATCGAGTTTCTTATCTAGCGCGATCCGGCGGACTTCCTCGACAAAAGGAAATACTTCGCGCTCTTTCAGGTTCTTGTGTGCCTGGGAGATGAAAGATCGGACGACGTTGATGGCAAGTCGTGCCTGCGCGATGCCAGGGTCATCGCGTTTCTCGGGTAGTGAGGCGAGGTTGTGTAACTTGCTGGCCAGCAAGTCCAGTGGGTGAATGATTTTGACACTTCGTGAGATGGTAGGAAGCGTCATCTCAACGGCACGATTTCTGGCCTGAGCGGTATCGACGCCAACGATAGCCCGCAGAAAGTCTATTTCCTTGTAGCCTTCATCCTGCACCGTTAGGCTGAGTTTCGCGGCCTGTGGCGTGAAATCGCCGGGGGTAACCTCGTGCAGCGTCCAGTTCCCGCCTGTCTTGTTAAGCGCCTTTCCCAGTACTCTGGCAGCACGGAGGGAACCGATGAAATCAACGTCCGCGCTGATGCCGCTCGCTAGCTCGGCGGGTGGCGGCACGCCATAAATCTCGCTCCAGATGGCAAGAGCCTGACCTCCGACCAATACCGCTTCTGAGCTGCAGTTTTCTATGACCTGGCGTATTTCATCGCTGGAGAGCGGAAGCTGAACGTTCTTCCCGGTCACCATCGTCCTCCCGCGCCGAGAAACCGCCCTCAGGCCACCTGAACTGGGCGCCCCGTAGCTGCGCCTTGCTGAACGTGAATAGGGCGCTTTGCGGGATCTCGCCCTTGGCTACGCGGTCGTGGGAAGCTGCCTGCCTCGAGCGCTTCTCGATCCAGAACTGTTCTGCGGAGATTTTCTCGACGGGAAGCAGCGACCGCCGCACGCGCTGAGGCAGGCGCCGCACCTCGCTCTGCAGCCC
>JBARBG010000168.1:0-8448 GCA_049792815.1 Steroidobacteraceae bacterium
GGCCAAGGCCGCAGCCGCTGCGAAGGCGCAGGCGGCAGCGACCCAGGCGGACCTGCAACGCAGTATTGACGCGGAGGAGCGCCTGGATGCCGCACGCGCCAGCGGGGCGCTGTCGGCCTGGACTGCACAGATCACGGCGCGCATCCAGCGCGCCTGGATCAGGCCGCCCTCGGCACGGCCGGGACTTGAGTGCACCTTGCACCTGACCCAGGTGCCCGGAGGCGAGGTCGTCGATGTCAAACTCGGTGCCTGCAATGGTGATGAGGCCGTGAAGCAGTCCATTCTGGATGCCGCCCTTCGGGCCTCGCCCTTGCCGGCGCCCTCCGATCCTTCTCTATTTGAGCGCAACCTGGAAGTGACCTTCCGACCCACTGATTGATGCGAGCAATGACTACAGAACTTTCCTTACGGGCCTGGTGGTGTGCGGCGCTGCTGTGTCTGCTGGCGTTGCCGGCGGCGGCCGTGGCGCAGCTGAAAATCGAGATCACCTCAGGCGTCACCGATCCCATTCCGGTGGCCATCGTGCCCTTTGCCGACAGCGGCGCAGCCGGCGGGGTGGATATCGCGCAGATCATTCAAAGCGACCTGGAGGGCAGCGGGCGCTTCAAGGCCATGGCGCGTGCGGCGATGACCGCCACGCCGTCGCGCGCGCAGGACGTGCAGATAGCCACCTGGAAGGCGGCGGGCAATGACTATGTAGTCGTCGGCCGGGTCACGCCGCTCGCGGCCGGCCAGGTCGCCGTGGATTTTGAGCTGCTCAATGCCCTGACGGGCCAGCAGCTGGCCAATCCGCGGTTCACCGGAACCACGGCGGCGCTGCGCGATGCCGCCCATCGCTGCAGCGATGTGATCTATGAAAAGATACTGGGGGTGCGCGGGGCATTTGCCACACGCATTGCGTATGTTTCAGTGGACGGCTCACCGCCCGCACAGCGTTACCAGCTGGTGGTGGCCGATGCGGACGGCGCCAACGCCCGCGTCATCCTGGAATCACACCAGCCGGTGATGTCACCGGCCTGGTCTCCGGATGGCCAGTGGCTGGCGTATGTCTCCTTTGAGAACAAACGCGCTTCAATCTATGTGCAGCAGGTGAGCAGCGGCGAGCGGCGCCTGGTCTCGGGCCGCGTCGGCATCAACGGTGCGCCGTCCTGGTCACCCGACGCGCACCGACTCCTCGTGACCCTCGGCGGCAGCGCCGGCACACCCAATCTGTACATCCTGGATCTGGGCACCCAGCAGCTGACGCGGCTGACCGATGGACCCGCCATCGATACCGAAGGAGTGTGGTCGGCGGATGGCCAGTCGGTGTTCTTTACCTCCGACCGCTCTGGCGGCCCGCAGATCTATCGCCTGGGGATCGAGCCGGGCGCAAAGCCGCGGCGCATCACCTTTGGCAGCGCCTACAACGCGCGGCCGCGCCTGTCACCGGATGGCACCCAGCTGGTGCTGGTGACTCAGGATGGGCCGAACTACCGCATTGCCGTGCAGGATCTGGCCAGCGGCACGGTGCGCATCCTCTCGCATGGGCGGCTGGATGCCTCGCCGAGCTTCGCGCCCAATGGCGCCATGATCATCTTTTCGGGTATCGAGGGCGGCCACAGCGTCCTGCAGCGGGTCTCCGTGGACGGTCAGACCTCACAGCGCCTGCGCGCCGATTCGGCCGATGTTCGCGACCCGGTGTGGGCACCATTTACGCGTCCTCAAGGGTGATGTGGTACAAGTTTTCTGCGCAAGTGATGGAGAGCAAGATGCGAAAGTTACTGAGTCTGATAGTGCTGGTGTCCGTGATGACTCTCGGCGGCTGCGCCCACAAACCCGTCAAGGATACAGCGGCTGCCGCGTCGAGCCAGGTACCCGCCGCGGGCGCCCAGTCCAATGGCGCTGCCGCCAGCAATGCCGCGGGGGCAGTGGGCGCGAGCGTCACGGGTGGCGACGATGTGGCGGGGCCGCAGGAGGGCATCCTGGCCCAACGCACCATCTACTTTGCATTCGATAGCAGCGAACTGTCGGCTGACGGCACGGCGCTGATCGCGGCCCATGCCCACTACCTGGTCGGACACTCCAACCTGCATGTACGGCTGGAGGGCAACACCGATGAACGCGGCTCGCGCGAATACAACATCGGGCTGGGTGAGCGCCGGGCACAGGCCGTACGCCGCGCCATGCTGCTGCAGGGGGTTGCCGAGACCCAGCTGAGCACGGTCAGCTATGGCGCGGAGCGACCCGCAGTGGATGGGCATGACGAAGCGGCCTGGTCCAAGAACCGTCGCGTCCTGATCAACTACGTCCAATGAGCGCCAGCGGAGGCACCATGCGCGGCAAGACGATGACGACGGCACGTTGGCTGCTGGTCCTCGGCGGGGTGATCTGGCTGGCCGGCTGTGCGACCACCCCGGAGGAGGACCCGGTCCTGCAGGGCAAACTCAGCGACCTGGATACACGAACCGGCAACATTGAGCGCGTGGTGCAGAACCAGAGCCTGCTGAGCCTGGCGCAGCGTACCGATCAGCTGCAGAACGAAGTCAGCGTACTGCGGGGTAGGATCGAGGTGCTCGAGAATGCCAACGAGACCCTGCGCAAACAGCAGCGCGATCTGTACGCGGACCTGGATAAACGCCTCAGTGGACTGTCCGCTTCGGCCGGCGCCACGCCAGGCGGGTCACCGGCTGCGGCCGGTGCGGATCAGACGGCCTACAACCAGGCTTTCGACATCCTCAAGGCCGGCAAGTACGCCGATGCCATCACGGTGTTTCAGCAGTTCCTGCAGACCTACCCGCAAAGCTCACTGGCCGACAATGCCCAGTACTGGCTGGGCGAGTCCTACTACGTGACCCGTGATTTCCAGAACGCCGCCGCGGCCTTTCAAACCGTCCTGGACCGCTGGCCGGATTCGCGCAAGGCGCCGGATGCCTTGCTGAAGCTCGGTTACACGCAGGCCGCCTTGCAGCACAACGCCCAGGCGCGTGCCACGTTGAGCTCGGTCGGGACGCGTTACCCCGGCACGGACGCGGCCAACCTCGCCGCGGCACGGTTGCTGCAACTGCCGGCGCAGTGACGTGGTGCGACTCAAGCTCACAGAAATCTTCCGCTCGCTGCAGGGAGAAGCAGACACCGCGGGTATTCCGACCGTATTCGTGCGGCTGACCGGCTGCCCGCTGCGTTGCCAGTACTGCGATACCGCCTATGCGTTTCATGGCGGGCAGTGGCTCGAGCTCGAGGATGTCATGCGTCAGGTGCGCGCCTTTGATACCCACCACGTCTGTGTGACCGGGGGCGAGCCTCTGGCGCAGAAAAGTTGCCTGACGCTGCTGCGTGAACTGTGCGACGCGGGGCTGCGCGTGTCCCTCGAGACCAGCGGTGCCATGTCCCTTCAGGAAGTTGATCCGCGCGTGGTGAAGGTGGTGGATGTGAAGACGCCCGGCTCCGGTGAGGAAGCGAGCAACCGTTACGGGGAGCTGCAATGCCTTGCAGCCAAGGACCTCGTCAAGTTCGTGATCTGCAGCCGCGAAGACTACGAGTGGAGCCGTGCCAAGCTTCAGGAACTGCAGCTTGCCGCGCGCTGCACCGTGCTGTTCTCACCCAGCCACGAGCAGCTGCAGCCCGGAATTCTGGCGGACTGGCTGCTGGCGGATCATTTGCCGGTGCGCTTCCAGCTGCAGCTGCACAAATACCTGTGGGGCAACGTGCCGGGAAAATGAGCTGACGATGACACAACGAGCGGTGGTGCTGCTGTCGGGAGGCCTGGATTCCGCGACGGTGCTGGCCCTGGCGCGGCGCAATGGTCAGGAGTGCTATGCGCTGTCGGTGGCTTACGGCCAGCGGCATGGCGCCGAGCTTGACGCCGCGGCGCGTGTCGCCGCGGCACTGGGTGCCCACGAGCATCGCGTCATGCGCGTCGATCTGGCCGGCATCGGCGGATCAGCGCTCACCGATCCAAAGCTTGCGGTTCCGGAAAGCCCGACTCAGGGCATTCCCATCACCTATGTGCCCGCGCGCAATACCATGATGCTGGCGCTGGCCTTGGGCTGGGCTGAGGTGCTGGGCGCGGGCAGCATCCACGTGGGCGTCAATGCCGTGGATTATTCCGGCTACCCGGATTGCCGGCCGGAGTTCATCGCTGCCTTCGCGGCGTTGGCGGCGCGTGCCACGCGCGCGGGGGTCGAAGGCCGAGCTTTGAATATCAATGCGCCCCTGATTTCCTGGACCAAGGCGGCGATCATCCGCGCCGGAGTGGAGCTGGGCGTTGATTATTCCCTGACCGTTTCCTGCTACCAGGCCGACGCGGCCGGACGGGCCTGTGGCCGGTGCGATTCGTGCCGCATCCGCCGCGAGGGCTTCACGGCCGCCGGCGTGCAGGATCCTACCCGTTACGTTTAGCGCTTAGCCAAAACCGCGAAAAGTCGCGAACTCCTCCAGGGTTGCCCGACCGGTCCGCAGGCGATTGATGGGCGCGGAGTCGTCCCGGTAGCCCATGGCGATGCCCGAAAACAGCATGCGGCTGGACGGCAGCGCCACGGCCTCTGCCACCTCCCGATACCACCCCGACCAGGACTCCTGCGGGCAGGTATGCAGCCCATGCTCCCGGGCCAGCAGCATGATGCTTTGCATGAACATGCCCAGGTCGGCCCACTGCGCCGAGCCCATGCTGCGATCAATACAGATGAACAGCATGACCGGGGCGCCGAAGCCGGCGAAATTGCGTGCGTACTGGTGCAGCCTGGCGGGCCGGTCGCTGCGCGGCACGCCGATGGTGGCGTACAGATCTTCACCGTTCTGATACCGGCGCGTGCGGTACGGCTCGCCCAGGGGCGAGGGATAGACCGGATATTCAGACGGGTAGCCCAGGGGATACTGCGGCACCAGGGCCCGTATGCGCTCCACCAGCGCCGCCAGCGGGGCCCCGGTCAGGACATCCACAAACCAGGGCTGCAGGTTCCCGCCAGAGGGCGCCCGGCTGGCGGCCGTCAGGATCTGCCGGATGGTGGCTTCGGGAACCGCATCGGGCGAAAACGCCCGGCAGCTCATCCGGCTCTCCAGGGCTTCCGAGACTTTCATGGTGCCTTGACGTCCTCTGCGTGGGTCGCAGAGGCTGTAGTATCATGCGCGCCCTTGCCGGGTCGACCCCCGGAGAACTGGGGTGTTAGCTCAGTCGGTAGAGCATCGGACTTTTAATCCGCTGGTCGTGGGTTCGATTCCCACACACCCCACCATCCCCCCATTTTCGACCACTGAGTTGCGCGGCCGAATTCTCAATAAATTTCAATAAAACCCGACCCTTACTGTCCATAGGCGTCCATGGCCGTCCATGGCAAGCACGACTGGAATGGGGGTAACTCCGGGGGTAACCTCATAACGCAAAAGTGAGTTACCCCCAAAATGCTTTCCGACATCAGCATACG
The DNA here is from genome assembly GCA_049792815.1 of Steroidobacteraceae bacterium. Lineage (GTDB taxonomy): Bacteria > Pseudomonadota > Gammaproteobacteria > Steroidobacterales > Steroidobacteraceae > DAIDKA01. The sequence goes on from JBARBG010000168.1 coordinate 5,400, forward strand.
AAAACAGCGACCCGGAACCGCGCCACGCAAACTCTATGATGGCCGCGGGCTTTATCTGCTGCTCAATCCTGATGGTTCACGTTGGTGGCGATTAAAGTATCGATTCTCGGGCAGCGAGAAGCTGCTTTCTCTCGGGGTCTATCCGGAAGTTACGCTGAAGCGAGCGCGTTCTCGGTGCGATGAGGCGCGGATTCCGCTCACCGGCGGAGTCGATCCGGCAGTCAAACGACAGACTGAGAAACAAGCCGCAGGCGAGAACTTCGAATCGGTCGCGCGCGAGTGGCTGAAAATGCAAGACGAGAAGTTGACGCCGGGGACGATCAGACGTGAGCGCGATCGACTCGAGCACTTCATATTTCCCTATCTGGGGAAGCGGCCCATCGCGCAGCTCAAAGCCCCCGAACTGCTTTCAGTGCTGCGACGAGTGGAATCACGAGGGACTGTAGAGACCGCACATCGAACCAAGAGTGTCTGTTCTCGAGTTTTCCGCTATGCCATTGCCACCGGACGAGCGGAGCGCGATGTGGCGGCAGACCTGAAGGGTGCTCTGAGGCCTTCTGTCGCTCGGCACCTGCCTTCGATCACCGATCCGCTGCGTATCGGCGAATTGCTGCGTGCCATCGATGGATATACCGGCCAGACTTGCGTTGCGGCGGCGCTCAAGTTGGCTCCGTATGTCTTTCCGCGGCCTGGCGAACTCCGAAAGGGTGAGTGGGCAGAACTGGACCTGGAGAATGCGATTTGGCGCATCCCAGCGGAGCGCATGAAAATGCGCGCGCCTCACTTGGTTCCCTTGTCGGCGCAGGTGGTCGCAATTCTTAAGGATCTCAAACCGCTGACTGGAGGAGGGCGACTCGTGTTTCCGTCGATACGGTCTCATGAGCGTCCCATCAGCGACAATACGCTCAATGCCGCATTGCGCCGACTGGGCTACACCCCTGATGAGATGGTTGCACACGGGTTTCGCAGCATGGCTTCCACTTTGCTGAACGAACAAGGTTGGCGGCCTGACCTGATTGAACGGCAGCTTGCTCACGCGGAACGCAATCAGGTGAGAGCCACCTACAATCGCGCGCAATGGCTTGATGAGCGCCGAAAGATGATGCAGGCGTGGGCTAACTACCTGGACGGACTACGCACCCCGAAGCCAAGGTCGGGAGTAGGCGAACGCGCGGTTGACGCCGGCGCCAGCACATCCGGCGCAATGTAGTCCGGATTCGACCCGCTATGATCCCTGCTAGCAGAATCAGCGTTACAGTACATAGCCACTGGCCGCTTATCCGGCCCATAACCAGTCATTCCGGTGCGCAATCGGCCCCAGAGCAGACATTGACCCCATCGAAATGAGTACCGTAAAGGTGCCTTTGGTATTCTCGGTACACTTTTCGGCAAATGCGGTTCGCGTTCACGGTGCATGTAAGAGCAGCGGAACATTGAGATGGTTTGGCTCACGCGATTGCTTTCCTTGTTGACCCTACTTTTGGCTGGGCTGTTCTGGTTCTCGTTTGATCACCTGAAGCACTCTCCAGCGCTTTCCTCACTTATCCCCTTTGCCAACGACCCCTACGACTCCATAGGCTCCTTTGCAGCCATCCTTGCCATTCCACTTGCGGTACTTGCCACCGTCCGGGCGTTTCGCTCGAGCGGCTTTGTGCCTATGACTGGCGGATCCATCCGCGTCGCGCGGGCGCAAATGGCCGTGGTTCTCGCGGTGAGTACAGCTGTTGCTGCTGATCTCATTGCTATGGCTCGTCACCCCTCGATGTGGCTTGGGAAATCTGGCACGAATGAACTGATCGCATACCTGGCAGGGATGATGGTCGTCGCGACAGGAGTGGGCATAGCAGTACATTGGTGCGCCCGCCGCGTTCCGCCTGCTCGCGCGGTATCTTCGTGGCGACGTCCCACGGCAGCCGTCACTTTGTTCATCGCCGCTTTGGCTCTGTTTCCAGAACTCGTGATCAAGACGCTACCTGGCGAAGTACTGGCGCTGGCAACTGGTATCCTCCTCCTGTTCATGGTCATGGCCGCGTTCCTGGTGGCGCTGATCCCAGGGGACGCCCGCTCGAACGCGACTTCGGCAGTAGGCGCAAGCCATCGCTGGTGGCCGTGGGTCGCAACCATAGCGACCGGTTTGGCCATCGGCGCCTGTTTGGTCTGGATGGAGTCGCATGAGGAGGGCGGTATTGCCCCCGGCAAGCTCTTAGTGGTAGCGGGTCTCTTCCTTTTTGCGGGCGCGCTGGGATTGGGTACGGCTTACGCTTTCCTGAAAAGGCCGCTGGGCCTGTTCGAGCGAAATTAGGAACCGTTCCACTTCCTCGAAGCTGCCGTTCGCGACTGTCTGCAACGGGTCAAGAGTTGTCGCTGTATTGCAGCGCGCCAGGTTTGGTAATCCGGTTGGTCTGACGCAACGATTATTATGTTCTGGGGCAGTCGATCCGGCCGTCTTGCACAGCAATCATTTGCCACTTTCCGTTGCGCTGAATCCACGTATCGGTCCACACAAGGCAGCGCCGTTCCTGCTTCCCATCCGCAAGCGGAACTGTCTTCGACTCCTTCCCAAATACGACTGCACTCTGGGAACTGAAAAATCGAACGTCCGCTTCATCGAGCTTGCAATCGGTTGACCACTTCGTGTTTGGATCATACGTCGGTGACCCGGTCGGCTTACCGTAGTGGCCGCCATTTGGCGACGTACCTTTAAAGTCATCGGCAAATACATCGTTAGCAATCCATTTGCCGCCACAGGCCATTTCTGCCCATGCGCACTCTTGCTCTATCATCCATTGCGAAGTGGCATGTTGGTTCACTGTACGACCTTCCAAAATTGTCGAGCAGGCACAAAGCGAAGATATCGCTAACGGAAATAGCCACGAGGCAAGGGCCTTGTTCATACATTCCTGCTTGAAGACCAAATTAAGTCGCAGCGTACCGGTAACGATCTGATTGTAGTGAATTGTGGGGATTTGTTGCGCGGTTCTTGAACATTGGTAGTCGCAGTTGAGAAACCGGACCCACCACAATGAGCCGAATAGCGGCCACTTGTAAC
>JBARBG010000169.1:0-39810 GCA_049792815.1 Steroidobacteraceae bacterium
GCGTCCCGGTCGCCACCGTGACGTTCGCCGCCACGGGCCTCGGTACGCGCGGGCTGTGTTTCAGCGGGAGCCTGTGCACTGGGCGCCGGGGCACCACCGAACAGTGCGCGCAGCAGGCGCGTGAACAGGCCCGGCTGCGGTGGCGCAGGGGCGACCGGAGCCGGAGTCGGAGCCGGTGCCGGTACCGGCACGTGCACGATGATGGGCGCCGCCGTCGTCGGCAACAGGGTCGCCACGGCGGGCACTTCGGACTGCGGCTTCTTTTCGCTCAGTGCCGGGTCGGCCACTTCGGCGGCCACCGGCATCAGGTAGCTCAGCTGCTTGTTCTCGGGCAACTCCATCTCGTCATCGCGCACGCGCCTGATGGTGTACTCGGGAGTCTGCATATGCAGGTTCGGGACGATCACCAGATCGACATCGCTCTTGTCTTCCAGCTCCCGCATCCATTCGCGCTTCTCGTTGATTAGGTAGGTGGCCACGTCCACCGGAACCTGGGCGACGACGCGCACCGTGCGGTCCTTGCGCAGTTCCTCGCCGATCAGCCGCAGGATCGACAGGGCCATGGACTCGATGCTGCGGATGCTGCCGATGCCCACGCAGCGCGGGCAAACGATGTGGCTGGATTCCCCGAGCGAGGGGCGCAGGCGCTGTCGTGACATTTCCAGCAGGCCAAAGCGCGACAGGCGGCCGATCTGGATGCGCGCGCGGTCCATCTTCATCGCATCACGCAGCCTATCCTCGACGTCGCGCTGGTTCTTCGTCGATTCCATGTCGATGAAATCGATGACGATCAGGCCGCCGATGTCACGGATACGCAGCTGGCGGGCGATTTCATCGGCCGCCTCCAGGTTGGTGTTGAGCGCCGTGGCTTCGATGTCCGAGCCGCGGGTCGCGCGGGCCGAGTTGATGTCGATGGAGACCAGGGCCTCGGTGTAATCGACCACGATACTGCCGCCCGAGGGCAGCGAGACCTTGTGCGCATAGGCGGACTCGATCTGGCTTTCGATCTGGAAGCGGGTGAACAGGGCAATGTCGTCGGTGTAATGCTTCAGACGCCGCTGTGCGTCGGTCGGCATGAAGCGCTGCATGTACTCCTGGGCCTTGCCAAAGGCGGCATCGTCGTCGACCAGGACCTCGCCGACATCATCGGAGAGGTAGTCGCGCATGGCGCGGGTGACCGCGTCACTTTCCCGGTACACCAGGAAGGGCGCGGCGCGATCCTTTTCGGCGGCAGCGATCTGCTCCCACTGCGTGCGCAGGTTGTCGAGGTCCCACTGCAGCTCTTCGACATTGCGGCCCACACCGGCGGTACGGATGATGGCGCCCATGCCGTCGGGGATCTGCAGCTGGCTCATGGCCTCGCGCATCTGATCGCGGTCCTCGCCTTCGATGCGGCGCGACACGCCTCCGGCGCGGGGGTTGTTCGGCATCAGGACCTGGAAGCGACCCGCAAGACTGATGAAGGTCGTCAGGGCGGCGCCCTTGTTGCCGCGCTCCTCCTTTTCGACCTGAACCATGACCTCCTGGCCCTCGCTGAGGAGTTCCCGGATGTTCATGCGGCCACTTGGGGGATTGCCACGGAAGTAGTCGCGTGACACTTCCTTCAGCGGCAGAAAGCCGTGGCGCTGGGCGCCGTAGTCGACAAAGCAGGCCTCGAGCGAAGGCTCGACCCGCGCGATTTTGCCTTTATAGATGTTGGCTTTTTTCTGTTCCTTGGACTGTAGCTCAATACTCAGGTCATAAAGCTTCTGACCATCAACCAGAGCGACCCGCAGCTCTTCCTGTTGAGTGGCGTTGACTAGCATTCTCTTCATGTTCGGCCTTAACCCAGCAAAGTGGGGCCGACAAGCAAACGACGGGAGGCCACATGAGTGCATGCGGCACGACATAAAAGGATAGGGGTGATCGAGTCTCGCTCTTCATGAGGACCCGCCCACGAAAGGGTGGTTGCCTAAAACCTTTTGTAGCTCTACCGACGGCGCGCCCGGAGTCGTTGTTGAAAGACTTCAATCGGGTGCAGCAATCTTGTCGGCCCAACGCGATGGCCTCGATTTCGAGGACCAACTAAAGACCTCCCGCGAACGGAAGGCCGGTAACATGCGCACAGCCATGCCGCGCGCCTGTGGCTGTCCTTTTCTGTTGGACAGCTTCGGGAGTATAGCGCCGAGACCATTGTAAAAACAATATCTTACGATTGAGGTGGAAGTTGTCTGAGCAGCCGGAAGGGCAGGTGCGGGAAGGGGTGCGTCACGTCGCCGTCAGCGAGGACCAGGCAGGCGTCCGGCTGGATAACTTCCTGACCAAGCTGCTCGGCGGCGTGCCCCGCAGCCGGGTTTTCCGCATTGTGCGCCGCGGCGAAGTGCGGGTGAACGGCAAGCGAGCCGGCCCTGAAACCCGCCTGCAGGCCGGCGATTCAGTACGCGTACCCCCGGTCAATGTGCCGGCGCCGGATGCCCCGCCGCCCGTGGCCCGGGTACCACGCACCCTCATCGAAACCGTGCGCGCGGCCATCATCACCGAAAACGACCGCCTGATTGTCGTGAACAAGCCGGCCGGCATTGCCGTGCACGGGGGCAGCGGGCTGAGCTTCGGCATCATCGAGGCTTTGCGCGCTGCGCGGCCCGGGGAAACGCTGGAGCTGGTCCACAGATTGGACCGTGACACCAGTGGCTGCCTGCTCATTGCGCGCAAGCCCGCGGCGCTGCGGGTGTTGCACGCGCTGATGCGTGATGGCGAGGTTGATAAAGGGTACTTGGCGCTGGTCAAGGGGTCGTGGGACCTGGGCAAGAAACGGATCGATGTCCCGTTGAACACCGAAGGCCGCGTCGGCGGGGAGCGTACGGTGCGGGTTCAGGCGGGCGGCAAGAGCGCCGTCAGCACCTTCAGTCCGGTGCAGTTCTTCCGCAATGTGGCTTCAATGGTCGAAGTGGACCTGGATACCGGGCGCACGCATCAGATTCGTGTACATGCGGCGCATGTGGGTCATCCGGTAGCCGGCGATGACAAATACGGAGACCGGGACTTCAACGCCCGCATGCGCGAGCAGGGCCTCACGCGCATGTTCCTGCACTCGCATCGCATCTCTTTTGACTGGCCCAATGGCGGGGATTTCAGCGCGAGTGCGCCGCTGCCTGCGGACCTGGCAGCCGTACTGGATGCGGTGGCTGAGTCCACGCGCGACAAAAGCTCGCGGCGCCGGCGCTGAGGTCGGTCAGAACAGCGAATAGCCGGCCCGGCGCAAGGCGCCTGCCAGCCAGATCAGCGGCAGACCCACCAGGGCGGTGGGGTCCTCGGACTCAATCCGCGAGAACAGGGCTATTCCGAGGCCCTCGGACTTGAAGCTGCCGGCGCAGTTCAGCGGCTGCTCCCGGGCGACGTAATTCTCGATCTCCACTGCGGTGAGGTCACGCACGGCAACCGTGACCGTCTCGAGGTGATTTACACTGAAGCCGGTGTTGTGCCAGCGCACCGCACACGCGGTGTGAAAACGCGCCAGGGATCCGGCGAGGTGCTTGAGCTGCTGCTGGGCCCGCTCGACGGTTCCGGGCTTGTCCAGAATCACCCCGCCGACGGCCGCGACCTGGTCGCTGCCGATGACCACCGCGCCGGGATGCCGCAGGGACACGGCCTCGGCCTTGGCCGCCGCCAGCCGCAACGCCCGCTCGGTGGGCGGTTCGCCCTGCAGGTGCGCTTCATCGACGTCAGGCGCCTCCACGGTAAAGGCCAGGCCCAAGCGCTCCAGGAGCTCGCGCCGGAAGACTGATGTGGAGGCCAGGATCAAGGGTGGGGGAGCGCTCAAATGACCCCGCTGCTACGTGAAACGGATTGCTGAAACAAGGGTTTGCGCCCGCACAAGTGATTTTGACTTGGGGGGGCTCGCTACCTATGATACGCGCCCCATGTCAGAGGGCTGGTCGAAGTTGCTCGATGTCGGCCCCTTGGCCGATGGTCGCGCGCACATCGATTTTTCCATCCCGCTCAAGGAGTTCCCGCGGGTGCTGCCGTTGCTGGCGGCGTCAGAAGGCGAAGCGCGGGGCCGGGTGGATTTCAGCCGCGAGGACAAGATTGCGGTGGCCCAGGTCACAATTGCCGCCGAGGTGACCCTGCTGTGCCAGCGGTGCCTGGCGCCGCTTAAGTGGCCGGTGAACAGCGTCGGACGCGCGGCACTGGTGGCAACGGCCGCCGAGGGTGAGCGGGTGCCGGAACAGCTTGAGACCGTGCTGGCCCCTGAGCACCGGATCAGCACCCGGGATCTGGTGGAGGAAGAGTTGCTGCTGGCGCTGCCACTGGTGCCGCGCCACGAGGATGATGGATGCGCCGGCGATCGCGCCGCTGCAGAGGAAGTGCACCGGCCTTTTGCCCAGCTCAGTGAGCTGTTCAAACGCCAGTAGATCGTTTTTTCGGTAACAGTTTTCGTATTCGGAGAAGATCGCAATGGCCGTTCAGAAAAGCCGCAAGACACCGTCCAAGCGCGGTATGCACCGTTCGCACGACGGGTTGGCAAAGCCCGCCTTGTCCATCGATCCGCAGTCGGGTGAGACGCATCTGCGTCACTGCATCACTCCGGATGGTTTCTATCGCGGCAAGCGCGTGATCGAGAAGCCCGCCGACGCCGAAGGTCAGGAATAGTCCCCTCCAGCGCCGACAGGGGCGTTGATGTATTCGCAAATCGCCGGCACGGGTAGTTTCCTGCCCGAAAAGGTCCTGACCAATCAGGACCTGGAACGGACGATGGATACCAGCGATGCCTGGATCCGCGAACGTACCGGCATCGTGCAGCGGCATATCGCCGCAGACTCCCAGAGCACTGTCGACCTGTCCGAGCCCGCAGCGCGCGCCGCCATCGCGGCCGCCGGCCTTGCGCCCGCGGACATCGACCTGATCGTGTTCGCGACCTCGACGCCGGATCTTGTGTTTCCGAACTGCGGCGTGCTGCTGCAGGCGCGTCTGGGCTGCCCCGGCGGTGCGGCCTTCAGTCTCGAGGCAGCCTGCAGCGGCTTCGTTTATGCGCTCTCGGTCGCCGACAAGTTTGTCAGGGCCGGCGAGGCGCGCCACGCGCTGGTGGTCGGCGCTGAAACCTTTTCGCGCATTACCGATTGGAAGGACCGCGGCACGGCCGTACTGTTCGCCGATGGTGCCGGCGCGGTGGTGCTCAACGCGGCCGCCGAGCCGGGAATCCTCAGTACGCACCTGCACGCCGATGGCGCCTACAAGGATCTGCTGTACTGTCCGGGCGGCGCGGCCGGTGCCATCCGCATGGCGGGCAGTGAAGTCTTCAAGATCGCGGTCCTCAATCTCGGCAAGGCCGTCGATGAAGCCCTTGCCGCGAACGGTCTGGATCGTTCCGATGTGGATTGGCTGGTGCCGCATCAGGCCAATGTGCGCATCATCCAGGCCACGGCGCGGCGGCTGGATCTGCCCATGGAGAAGGTGATCGTCACCGTGCAGGATCACGGCAATACCTCGGCCGCCTCCATTCCCCTGGCCCTTGATGTCGGCGTGCGCGATGGCCGCATCAAGCGCGGCGATCTGCTGCTGCTGGAGGCCTTCGGTGGCGGGTTTACCTGGGGTTCGGCGCTGATCCGCTACTGAAAAAGAAACGCCGCGCACAGGCGCGGCGTTGCTCACAGCAAAATCCGTCCGCGAACGGACGGACCGGATGCTTACTTGGAGATTGAGCGCTTGAACATGCGATCGATCTTCTCGTTGGTCGCGTCGACCGCGGCCTGTGCAGCCTGGGCAGCAGCCAGAGCCTGGTTCGCCGTGCTCTGGGCACCGGCGGCGGCAGTGTTGGCAGCCGCAGCCTGCGAGGACGCCTGGGCGGCGGCAGAGTTGGCACCCTGCACTTCAGACTGCAGCTTTGAAACCTGAGACTTCAGGTCATCAACCTGCGCCTGCAGCGGCTTCAGGTCCGTGCAGCCAGCCAGGGCAATAACGGCGGCAACAGCGGCCGCCTTAAAAATCATCGTGCTCTTCATATTGAAAATCCCCTTCTGGGTGGTAAACGGGAGCCCTAAATACGTGATAGGACAATGCGAACTTCGCAAGCGGCGGCAATGGCATCAAATTTGGCCAAGGAATGCAACTACTTAAAGACTAATTAAAGCGTAGGACGCTGCCCTGTGTCGGTGCGCGCCGACAATTTGAAAGGGCGATGACCTGCTGCATCGGCTGATGCGTAACACTTTATTAAGTTTATGCAATTAAATGTTCCCCGAGCGATGGTCTTTGATGATCTCGCGCGCCGCATTGTGACCCGGTACGGCGGTCACACCACCGCCCGGATGAGTGCCGGAACCACACATATAGAGTCTACGCAGGGGCGTCCGATAGTTGCCAAACCCTAACAATGGCCGCGCGGCCCAAATCTGATCAAGGCCCAGGGCGCCATGAAAGATGTCCCCGCCCAGCAATCCGAAGCGTTGCTCCAGGTCCAAAGGTGACAGCGCCAGCCGCCCGACGATGCTGCGGCGAAAATTGGGCGCATACGCGCTGACGGTATCGATGACCCGGTCCGCTGCCGCATCGCGTTCGCGCTCCCAGGAGCGACCATCGGGCAGCTGATAGCGGAAATGCTGGCAGAACAGGCTCGCCACGTGGGCGCCAGGAGGCGCCAGGGAATCATCAATGGTGCTGGGGATGAGCATTTCCACTATGGGTGCCCGTGAGATGCCCTGCGCACGGGCGCTCAAATAGGCCTGGTCCATGTAATCCAGTGACGGCGCCATGATGATCCCGGCGCCCAGGTGTGCACCGGAGCTGGGCATGCCCTCAAAATGGGGCAGTTCGGAAAGCGCGACGTTCATGCGGAAAGTCGCTGATTCGCAGCGATATCTTTGAATTCGTGAGCGGAATTGCTTCGGCAGCAGCTGCGCATCGAGCAAACGGGTAAACAGCAGCCGCGGATTGATGTTTGCGGCGATGCGGGTGGCGCGTATTTCGCGTCCATCCGCCAGCAGCAAACCGCTGGCGCAAGCCGGGCCGTCACCCTTTGAATGGCTGGCGCGAACCTGCGCCACGGCACTGTCGAGGTGAATATCCACGCCCAGGCGGGTGGCTTCCTTGGCCATGGCCTGCGTGATCGAGCCCATGCCGCCGATGGCGTGGCCCCAGACGCCGGTCTTGCCATTGGTTTCGCCAAAGGCATGATGCAGCAGCACATAGCCGCTGCCCGGGGCATAGGGGCTTTGAAACGCGCCGACGACGGCATCGAATCCCAGCAGGGCCTTGATGGCATCACTTTCAAACCAACCATCCAGAAGCTCCCCGGCGCTGCGCGTGAACAGTTCATGCACTGCGCTTTGCGCGTCGGCGGGAAGCTTTCTGAAAGAATTACCGAGGCTCAGCAGGCCCAGCAGATCGCGCGTGCGGCGCAGGTTGGCCGGGGGTGTGCGCAGCAGCAGATCGCGCACGAAGGCCACCACACCCGCCAGCATCCGGTAGTAGTCCGCCAGGCGGTCGGCATCCTTGGGGCAGAAGGCCGTGAGTGCCGCGCGTGTATCGGCGCTGCTTGGCCCGACGCAGAAGTTGCCGCGCTGCGCGCCCCCCAAGGGCAGGAAATTCTGCATCGGCCGTTCAATGATCCGCAGCCCATGCTCCTTCAAGCGCAGGTCGCGGATCACCTGCTGATGCAGCAGGCTCACCGTGTAGCTGGCGGTGGAGTTGCGAAAGCCGGGATGGAACTCCTCCGTGACTGCGGCACCGCCGGCGATGTTGCGGCTCTCAAAGACGCCCACCGAAAGGCCGCTGCGCGCCAGGTAACAGGCGCAGCTCAAACCGTTGTGGCCCGCGCCGATGATGGCCACGTCGTAGTTCACAAGCGGTAGGCCTTCTTCGCCAGGTTGTAGGCCAGGTCCACCGCGATCTCCGCTGCTTCCCAATCCTCCAGACGATGCTCGGTGACCCAGCGGGCGAGCACGCCGCAGTCGATGCGGCGTGCGACATCGTGGCGCGCGGGAATGGACAGGAAGGCGCGCGTGTCGTCGTTGAAGCCAACGGTGTTGTAGAAGCCAGCCGTTTCGGTGACCTGTTCGCGATAGCGGCGCATGCCCTCGGGGCTGTCGTGAAACCACCACGCCGGCCCCAGCTTCATCGCCGGATAGTGTCCTGCGAGGGGCGCCAGTTCGCGCGCATACGAGGACTCATCCAGCGTGAACACAATGAATGTCAGCCGCGGATCGTTGCCGTAGCGATTCAGCAACGGGCGCAGCGCGCGGACATAGTCGGTGGCACAGGGAATGTCGGCGCCGCGGTCGCGACCGTAGCGGCGGTGCAACGCGGCGTTGTGATTGCGGAAGGAGCCCGGATGCAGCTGCATCACCAGACCATCCTCGATGGCCATGCCGGCCATCACCGTGAGCATGTGCGCGCGGAACAGTTCGGCATCCGCCGCCGAGCAGCTCGCCGCGGTCACGCGCTGGTAGAGGCTCGCCGCCTCGGCTTCCGACAGATCCGCGGTCTGTGCCGTCGGATGGCCGTGATCGGTGGAGGTTGCGCCCAGCGAGGCAAAAAAGGCGCGGCGGTTGCGCAGCGCCGCGAGGTATCCGGGATAGCTGCCGGTATCCTCGCGCGCCAGCTCGCCAAGCCGGCGCAGCTCGCCATGAAAGCCTTCAAACTCCGGGTCGATGACCGGGTCGGGTCGAAACGAGGTGATGACCCGGCCCCGCCAGCCGCTGGCCCGCAGGGCCTGGTGCTGCAGCAGCGGGTCGTTGGGGGATTCGGTGGTCGCCAGCACTTCGATGTTGAAGTGCTCAAACAGTGCCCGCGGGCGAAAGGCGGCCGTGGTGAGCTTCTCGTTGATGGTGTCGAAATACCGGTCCGCGGTGCCGGACTCCAGGCGCACGGCAAGTCCGAAGACTTCGCTGAACACCCAGTCCAGCCACATCCGTGACGGTGTGCCCCGGAACAGCTGATAGTGATCGGCAAACACCTGCCAGGCCGCGCGCGGGCTGACCGTGGCGTCGGCACCCACTCCAAGCTGTTCCAGAGCAATACCCTGGCTGTACAACATGCGCAACAGATAGTGATCGGGCTGCAGCAGCAGTTGGGTGGCGCCGGTGAAGGGCGCGTTGTCCGCGAACCAACCCGGGTCGGTGTGACCATGCGGGCTGATGATGGGCAGGCGTGACACGTGCTGATAGAACTGCCGGGCCAGTGCCCGCACCGCAGGCTCCGCGGGTAACAGTCGGTCAGGGTGCAGGTGTAGCGGTCTGGGCATGGTGTCACCAGTTGAACAGCGTGCCATCCTCGAGCCGGTTCACCGGCAGGTAGGCACGCTGGTAGGGCTGGGTGGCGGCGAGAGCCTCGTTGATATCCACGCCCAGGCCGGGCGCATCCCCGGGATGCATGTAGCCATTCTCTAAGCGGTACTGGTGCGGAAAGGCGCGTAGCGTCTCGGGCGTGTGCCCCATGTGCTCCTGCAGCCCGAAGTTGGGCACCGCGAGATCAAAGTGCAGCGCCGCGGCCATGCACACCGGCGACAGATCGGTCGCGCCGTGAAAGCCGGTACGCACATTGTGCAGATCGGCAAAGCTTGCGATACGGCGCAGGTGCGTGATGCCGCCGGCATGAACGATAGTGGCGCGTATATAGTCGATCAGCTGCTCTTCGATGAGCTGCTTGCAGTCCCAGATCGAATTGAAGACTTCGCCGACCGCCAGCGGCGTGGTGCTGTGCTGGCGGATGAGACGGAAGTTCGCCTGGTTCTCCGCCGGCACTGCGTCCTCGATCCAGAAGGGCCGGTAGGGCTCGAGGTCCTTGCACAGCCTTGCCGCTTCAATCGGAGTGAGCCGGTGATGAACATCGTGCAGCAGGTGCACCGTAGGCCCCAGCGCTTCGCGCGCGGCGGCGAACAGCGGTGCGACCGAGGGCAGGTACTTCACCGTCGACCAGCTGGCTTCCTGGGGAAGTGCTGCGTTGGCGGGTTCATAGGGACCCGGTTCGCGGGTGACCCCGTAGGTTTTCGCCAGGCCCGGCACGCCGGACTGCAGGCGAATCGCGCGGTAGCCGGCGGCGCGATACTTGAGCGCCTGCTCGATGGTGTCGTCGATGGTTTCGCCGTTGGCGTGAGCGTAGACCATGACGCCGTCGCGGCTCGCGCCACCCAGCAATTGATACAAGGGCAGGCCTGCGATCTTGCCCTTGATGTCCCACAGCGCCATGTCGACCGCGGCGATCGCCGACATCGTCACCGGGCCACGCCGCCAGTAGGCGCCGCGGTACAGGTACTGCCAGGTGTCCTCGATGCGATGCGCATCGCGGCCGATCAGGCAGGGGACGACATGGTCCTCGAGGTAACTGCGGACGGCCAGCTCGCGTCCGTTCAGCGTTGCATCGCCCAGGCCGTACACGCCTTCGTCGGTGATGATTTTGAGCGTGACGAAGTTACGTCCCGGACAACTGACGATGACGCGCGCTTCTTTGATAATCGGCATGGCCGATCCCCTCTATAATGACTCCTAAGCCAACTGGAGCATTGTGCATGATTTTTCAGCGGCTCCTCATCGTCGCCGTGGTGTTGCATGCGGCGGCAGCCAGCGCCGAAGACGGATACCGCCTCTGGTTGCGCTATACCCCGGTGGAGCAGCCCGCACATGACCGCTACGCCGCGCGCGCCGCCGGCCTTGTCGCCTACGGACACTCGCAGGTCCTCACCGCCGCCCTCGCGGAGCTGGACCGGGGCCTGGCGGGCATGCTGGGCACGGCACCTGAGGTAACGCCGACCGTCGCCGCTGGCAGCATTGTACTGGGAACCCCGGCCAGTTCGCCTGAAGTCGCCGCGCGCGCCGGCGCATTGCACCTGGCGGCCGCCGGGTCCGAAGGCTTCGTGCTCCAGTCGACCCAGTGGCAGGGTCATCCGGTGACGCTGATTGCCGCCAACAGCGATGTGGGGCTGCTTTACGGCAGCTTTCGGCTGCTGGCGCTGATGCAGCGGCGCGAATCGCTCACGGGGCTGGACGTGCATGACGCCCCGCGCCTGAAGCTGCGCGTGCTCGATCACTGGGACAATCCTGATCGCAGCATCGAGCGTGGCTATGCGGGCCAGTCGATCTGGGACTTCTGGCGCCTGCCCGGCTACCTCGATCCACGTTACACGGACTATGCCCGCGCCGATGCTTCGCTCGGCATCAATGGTGCCGTTGTGAATAATGTCGGCGCCAGTTCGGTGTATCTGACCGCGCCCTGGATCGCGAAAGTCGCAGCGCTCGCCGCGGTGCTGCGGCCCTACGGGATCCGTGTCTACCTGTCGGTGCTGTTCAACAGTCCGCAGGACCTGGGGGAGACCAAAACGGGTGATCCACGTGATCCGGCGGTGGTCGCCTGGTGGCACGCCAAGGTCGATGAGATTTATCAGGCCATCCCGGATTTCGGCGGCTTCCTGGTCAAGGCCGACAGTGAAGGCGAGCCCGGCCCGCGCGACTACCATCTCACCCAGGCGCAGGGCGCGAACATGATCGCCGGCGCGCTCGCGCCCCATGGCGGTGTGCTCATGTGGCGTGCCTTCATCTACGCCTCGGAAGATCATCAGGATCGGGTGCGCCAGGCATACGCCGAGTTCAAGCCACTGGACGGACAGTTTGCCGCCAATATCCTGGTGCAGATCAAGAACGGACCGCTGGACTTCCAGCCGCGCGAGCCGGTGCACCCGCTGTTCGGCGCATTGCCGCACACGAATGAAATGCTCGAAGTGCAGCTGACCAAGGAATACCTTGGATTCTCGACCCACCTGGTCTACCTGGGCGCGCTGTATTCGGAAGTATTGCGCTGGGATACCTTCGCGAAGGGTCCGGGTTCCACCGTTGCGCATGTCATCGAAGGTTCCCTCGACGGACACACGCTCACGGGCATGGCGGGGGTGTCGAACGTGGGCGCGGACCGCGACTGGACGGGATCAATTTTCAACCAGGCCGACTGGTATGCATTCGGTCGACTGGCCTGGGATCCGCAGGCAGATCCGAAGCGGATTGCCAACGACTGGGTCGGCATGACGTTTTCCAACGATCCGGCCGTGGTCACGCCGATCGTCAACATGATGCTGGGCTCGCGCGAGGCGGTCGTGGATTACATGACGCCGCTGGGCCTGGCCCACATCATGGCGACCGGGCATCACTATGGCCCGGGACCGTGGATACACACTCTCAAGCGACCTGAGTGGAACCCGGTCTACTACCATCACGCCGGCCCGGACGGCATAGGCTTCGACCGCACGGCCACGGGCAGCGATGCGCTGGCCGACTACGCGCCGGAGGTGGCGCGGCGGCTCACCGACCCGAATGTGGATGATGCGAAGTACCTGCTGTGGTTCCATCACGTGCCCTGGACGTACCCACTGGCCTCGGGCCGCACCGTGTGGGATGAGCTCACCTACCGCTACTCCCGCGGCGTTGACTCCGTGCGCGCCATGGCGGGCACCTGGGATTCGCTCAGGGCCGTTATCGATCCGGAGCGTTTCGCGAAGACGGCCGCGTTCCTGCGCATCCAGCAGGATGAAGCCCAGTGGTGGCGCGATGCCTGCATCGCTTACTTCCAGAGTCAGTCGCGACTGCCGCTGGCCGCAGGGCTGGCCGCGCCGCAGCATCCCCTGGCCTGGTACGAGGCGCTGGTCTTTCGTTATGCACCCGGACGGTCTGTGCCTGATCCGGACCATGGAATTGCGCATTGAACGGTCTGGCGCCGACTCGTCTGAGCCTCGCCACCGTCGAGGGCCTGCCGCAGCACGTGCGGCGCCCGGAATACCCGCTGGCCCAGCGCAGCGGCATCGTCCACCTCGGTTTGGGGGCCTTTCATCGCGCCCATCAGGCCGTCTACACCGAAGATGCCATGGCCGCAGGGGCCCGCGATTGGGGCATCACCGGGGTTTCGCTGCGCGCCACCCGGGTACGCGACCAACTCGAGCCCCAGAATGATCTGTACACCGTCACGCAGTCCGGCAACTCCGGTCATGAGATTCGTCTCATCGGCGCCATCCGCAAAGCGCTGGTGGTGCCGGAAGACCCGCAGGCCGTCATCGAAGCCCTGGGCGCCGCCGACACGCGCATCGTTACTCTCACCCTCACTGAAAAGGGCTACCACCGGCAGCGCGATCAATCATTGGATATGGCCGCGGCACCGGTGGCTGCGGATCTGGCCGGTGGCGCCCATACTCTATATGGGCTGCTGGCCCAGGCCCTGGCGCTGCGGCGCAAGCGCGCGCTGCCCGGCATGACCCTGCTCTGCTGCGACAATCTCGCTGACAACGGGCCGCAGCTGGAACGGCTGCTGCAGGAGTTTCTGCAGCGCATCGATCCGAACCTGGCGGCGTGGGCGCAACGTGAATGCCGTTGTCCGGCGACGATGGTCGACCGGATCGTGCCGGCCACGACGGCCTCGGATCATCAGTGGCTGCAGCAGCAGCTGGGGGTAGAGGACGCAGCGGCGGTGATGACCGAGCCGTTCCGCCAATGGGTGATCGAGGATCGCTTCGCCGGCCCCAGGCCGCCCTGGGAAGCCGGCGGCGCCCAGTTGGTCAGTGTGGTCGCGCCCTATGAGACCGCCAAGCTGCGCATGCTCAACGGCGCGCACTCGGCGCTGGCGTACATCGGGTTGGCCCTGGGTCACGAGCGGGTGGATGAGGCCATCGCCGATCCGGCGCTGGCGACACTGATCAATGTGCTGATGCGCGAGGAGGCCGCGCGCAGCTTCGAGCCGGCGCCGGGGCAGGACCTTGACGCCTATGCGGATCTGCTGCTGGCACGCTTCGCCAATCGCGCCCGTCCGCACCGGCTGCGGCAGATCGCCATGGATGGGTCACAGAAGATTCCACAACGCTGGCTGGACACGCTGCGCGTGGCGCAGTCCCAGGGCCGGCGCTGCGCCGCCGTGCTGCAGGGGCTCGGCGCCTGGGTCGCCTTTGTACGTGGCGACCGCGGCGCCGTCGATGATCCGGCGGCGCCGGAGCTGGCCGCGTTGTGGCGCGAACACGGCGTGAGCGGCATCGCCGCAGCACTGTTTGGCCCCGGTGGTCGTTTTCCGCAGTGGACTGCCTCCGCCGCGGAGCTCGCGTACGTGACCGCCGCCTGCAAGGGTTACCTGCCGACCTAACCGCGCATGTGCTCCAGCTCCACGCCCTTGGTCTCATGCACCATGGAGCGCACGAAGAAGAATGACACCAGGGCGGAGGCGGCATAGAAGCCGTAGGTGATCACCAGTCCCAGATGAGCGGCCATCATGGGAAAGCTGACGGTGATGGCGTAGTTGGCCATCCACTGGGCAAAGCCCGCTACGGCAAGTCCCGAGCCGCGGATCTGGTTGGGGAACATCTCCCCCAGCAGAATCCACATCACCGGTCCCCAGCTCAGATTGAAGAAGATCACATACAGATTGGCGCTGACCAGCGCCACAAGTCCGGCAGGATGCGACAGTTGCAGCGTGCCATTGACGAGGGACCCGGTGGAGAAAGCCGCGGCCACGCAGCCCAGGGTCACCGCCATGCCGACCGAACCGACGATGAGCAGCGGTTTGCGGCCGATCCGGTCGACGGTGAAGATGGTGAAAATACACGCTGCGATCGACAGCACCCCGGAGACCACATTGATGAGCAGCGAGTCCGACTCGCTGAATCCGACCGATTCCCACAGCACCGTGCCGTAGTAGAAAACGACGTTGATGCCCACCAGCTGC
Organism: Steroidobacteraceae bacterium; assembly: GCA_049792815.1. Classification (GTDB taxonomy): domain Bacteria; phylum Pseudomonadota; class Gammaproteobacteria; order Steroidobacterales; family Steroidobacteraceae; genus DAIDKA01. The sequence continues at coordinate 14,659 of JBARBG010000169.1, forward strand.
TGGAAGACGGCAAGACCAATACCCACCCACACGATGCGCCGCACTTTTCCGGCGCTGTCCAGCAGGTCCGACAGCTTGGGCCGGTGGTGATCGGTGGCCAGGGACTGTGCGATCTCCTCGACCTTGCGTTTGGCTTCCGCCGCGCCAAGAATCCGGGTCAGCACCTTTTCGGCCTGTTGCAGCCGACCGCGGGACACCAGGAAGCGCGGGCTCTCGGGAATGATCAGCAGCAGGATCAGGAAGATCGCCGCCGGAATGACCTGCATCCAGAACATCCAGCGCCAGGCGGGATAGCCCATCCACAAGCTGGCCGTGGAGCCGCCGGCCACCTTGGCCAGGACGTAGTTGGCCAGGAAGGCGCCGGTCAGGCCGGTGATGATCATGACCTGCTGCAGGCTTGCCAGCCGGCCACGCGAACGCGCCGGGGTGACTTCACTGATGTAGGCGGGGCACAGCACACTGGCCGCGCCGACGCCGAGGCCGCCAATGAAGCGCGCGGCGATGAAGACCACGGAGGAGGGGGCATCACCGGCGGCCAACGCACTCACCACGAACAGGATGGCGGCGATGATCATCACGGTGCGCCGGCCGATGAGATCTGCCAGGCGGCCCGCAATGAACGCGCCCACGGCGCAGCCGACCAGAATGGCGGCGACATTGAAACCGGTTTCAAATCGCGTCAGCGAGAAAGTCTGCTGCAGGCCGTCCTGCGTGCCGTTGATGACCCCGCTGTCATAGCCGAACATGAAGCCGCCGATGGTCGCCACCGCCACGATGGCCAGTACGAACATCATGTTGGCGGACGCCGCGGCATAGCCGGGCGTCGAGTCGTTGGTACCCGCGTGCATGGAGCCCCCTCTACGTTCTTCTGAAATTCAGGCGTGAGTCTAGCGTCTAAACCCGCGGGCCGTTGCCCGAATCGTCCGGCCACCTACCGCGGTGATAGCGCTACCATCTGCCCCGGGAGGGTAACCTGTCAAGCGGCGCCATTGGCCGCTTGGGAACTCACGTATCATGCAGGCGGGCACGAAGGAAGAGCTTGTGAAGAAGTCGAAGCGGCGTGGCCGCAATGCTGTGACCATGCACGAAGTTGCCGAGCACGCGGGGGTATCGCCGATGACGGTGTCCCGGGTGATCAGCGGCGATGCGAACGTCAAACCCGAGACCCGCAAACGCGTCGAGGCGGCCATCAAGCAATTTGGTTATTCGCCAAATGTGGCGGCCCGTAATCTGGCACGAGCTGCCACCGTGCATATCGGGCTGCTGTACAACAATCCCAGCGCCGCCTACCTGAACGAACTGCTGGTCGGCGTGCTGGAGCAAAGCCGCCGGGCCGGCTGCCAGATCCTTCTGGAAAAGTGCGGTAACCGCAATGAACGCGCCGCCGTCGAGAAGCTCGTGGCCGACGGGGTCGGTGGCATCATCCTGCCGCCGCCGCTGTCGGATTCACGGGCCGCAATCGAGGCGCTGACCTCGCGCGACATTCCCTTCGTCGCCGTCGCCACGGGGCGCCTGCAGGGCACGGGCCTCGCGGTGCGCATCGATGACTTCGAGGCCGCCGCTTCGATGACGCGCTACCTGATTTCCCTGGGCCATCGCGGTATCGGATTCATCCGTGGCGCGCCCAATCAGCATGCCAGCGCCGAACGCTATGCCGGATACAAGGCGGCGCTGCGCGAAGCGCAGATTCCATTGCGCACCGAGTGGGTGAAGCAGGGTTCCTTCACCTACCGTTCGGGCCTGCTGCCGAGCGAGCAGTTGCTCACGGGCGCGGAGCGCCCCAGCGCCATTTTCGCCAGCAATGACGACATGGCCGCCGCTGCCGTGTCGGTGGCCCACCGGCTCAACCTGGATGTGCCCTCGCAGTTGAGCATCGTCGGTTTCGATGACACGCCACTGGCGACCAGCATCTGGCCGGCCCTGACCACGGTGCTGCAGCCGGTGGCCGAAATGGCGCGGCTGGCCACCGAGCTGCTGCTGGCGGAGATCCAGGAGCGGCGCGAGGGCCGCACCCTGGGGGCGCGCGAGCAGATCATGAAGTTCGAACTGGTGAAGCGCGATTCCAGCGCAGCCGCCTGAGGCTCCCGGCGCCCCGCGCCGCTCTTGCCGCATGGTAGCGCTACCAAGTAAACTCCGCTGGTTGACTTAAGGGAAACCGTCTCATGGTGCTTCGGAACACCGACACCCGCGTTGCCGTGGACGCGGCGCACGGCGGCGCGATTCGCGAGTTCAGCTGGCGCGGCAGGGCGATTCTGCGCCCGGCCATTGCGAACACGGACACCAACCCGCTGTCCACATCGTGCTTTCCCATGGTGCCCTACGCCAACCGCATCGCCAACGGCCGCTTCAGCTTTGACGGCCGGGAGGTACAGCTGCGGCGCAACTGGGACCTCGATCCGCATCCCCTGCACGGACAGGGCTGGCGCGCGGCCTGGACGCTCGAGTACAACGACGCGGCGCGGGCGACCCTGGCGTTCCGTGGCGGAGGCGACGACTGGCCCTGGCGCTACCGGGCGGTGCAGCACTTTGAGGTGCTGGCCGATGGTCTGGAGGTCAGGCTGTCAGTGGAAAACCAATCGGACGGCACCATGCCCGCCATGCTGGGGCTGCACCCATATTTTCCACAGCCGCAGGCTGCCACGGTGCTGGCCCGCGCCCGTTCGGTGTGGCTGACCGACGCACAGGCGCTGCCGGTGCAGGAGGTGATGGCGCCACCGGACTGGTCGTTCGAGCCGGCGCGGTGTGCCGCGCGCATCGGCCTGGATCATTGTTTCGATGACTGGGACGGCGCGGCGGTCGTGGTCTGGCCCGACCGGATCCTCAGGATGAGTGCCACAGGAGCGCATGCGCTGCATGTCTACACCCCGGCCCGTGCCGATTTCTTCTGCCTTGAGCCGCAGACCGCGGCGGCCGGTGCGTTGCGCCGCTCTCAAGGTGGGTTCGCGCAACTGGCGCCGGGTGAGAGTGTCGCGATGACCGTCAGATTTTCGCTGGAGCAGGCCTGATGTATCTGGGTGTGGACCTGGGGACCTCCAGTGTCAAGGCCGTCATCGTGGATGAGGCCGAGGCGCTGGTCGCCCAGGCCAGTGCGCCGCTGGCCGTGTCGCGCCCACAGCCCCTGTTCTCGGAGCAGGACCCGGCGCTGTGGTGGAACGCCGCGGTCGAGTCGATGCTGGGTCTGCCGGCGACGGCGCGCGCCGCGGTGCGTGCCGTGGGCCTGTCCGGACAGATGCACGGCGCCACCTTGCTCGATGGCGCGGATCGGCCGCTGCGTCCGGCCATACTGTGGAATGACGGCCGCTCGGGCGCCGAATGCCTGGAACTCGAACAGCGCGAGCCACGCGCGCGCGCCATCACCGGCAATATCATGATGCCGGGTTTCACGGCCCCGAAACTGTTATGGGTGGCGCGCCATGAACCGCAGCTGTTCGCGAAACTGGCCACGGTGCTGCTGCCCAAGGACTTCCTGCGGCTGAAACTCACCGGGGAACGGGTCGGGGAAATGTCGGATGCCTCGGGCACCGGCTGGCTGGATGTGGCACGTCGCGCCTGGTCCGATCCGATGCTCGCGGCGACCGGACTGTCGCGCGCGAACATGCCGCGGCTGGTCGAAGGCAATGCGGTATCGGGCCAGTTGACGCAGCAGGCAGCGGCGCTTCTGGGCATGAACCGCGTGCCCGTGGCCGGCGGCGCCGGCGACAACGCGGCCAGTGCGGTCGGCATGGGCATTATCGCGGCGGGGCAGGCGTTCCTGTCGCTGGGCACCTCGGGCGTACTGTTCGTCGTCACCGATCGTTTCCGGCCCAACCCGGAGCGTGCCGCGCATGCTTTCTGCCACGCCATTCCGGGCCGCTGGCACCAGATGGCGGTAATGCTCTCCGCCGCGGGCGCCCTGGACTGGGTGGCGCAACTGCTGGGTGCAACCGACCTGCCGCAGCTGGTCGAAGCGGCGCGGGTACGCGGCCTGCGCCCCGACTCCCCGTACTTCCTGCCCTATCTTTCCGGTGAACGCACGCCACACAATGATCCGCATGCGCGCGGGGTATTCTTCGGCCTCACCCATGAGACCAACCCGGCGGACCTCGTCGGGGCCGTACTTGAGGGCGTGGCGCTGGCGTTTGCCGACGGCTTGGATGTGCTCCTGGAAGGTGGCGGCCACATCGACGAAATCAGCATGACCGGGGGTGGGGCGCGCCTGCCCTATTGGGGAGAGCTGCTGGCCGCTGCGCTGAACCGTTCGCTGACCTACCGTACCGGCAGCGCGATCGGTGCCGCACTGGGCGCCGCACGCCTGGGGCGCATGGCCGCCACGGGTGAAGCACCCGCGGTCGTGAGTCGGCTGCCACCCGTCGTGCGGGTCGTCCCACCGCAGCCACGCCTGGCCGCATTGCTCGCGCAGCGGCGCGGGCGATTCGTGCGACTTTATCGCGATCTTCGCAATACCTTTCAGGAGTCCGACGCATGAGCATCTTTTCCAGCATTGAACCCATTCGCTTCGAGGGTCCCGCGACCCGCAATGAGTTCGCCTATCGCGTCTATGACAAGGACCGCATGGTGCTGGGCAAGCGCATGGAGGAGTGGCTGAAGGTCGCGGTGTGTTACTGGCACTCCTTCAACTGGCCCGGCGCCGACATCTTTGGCGGCGGCACTCTGACGCGCCCGTGGCTGGGCGCCCCGGTGACCCAGGCGATGGCCGAAGAGAAGCTCGATGCCGCATTCGATTTCATCGCGCGCCTGGGTGTTCCGTATTTCACTTTCCACGATGTGGATGTCATGGCGACGGCGACCACCATCAAGGATCACAACAGCAATCTGCGGCGCATCGAAGAGGTGATCGCCCGGAGGATGGCGGTAACTGGCATCAAGTTGCTATGGGGCACGGCCAATGTATTCACCCATCCGCGCTATGCCGGTGGCGCCTCGACGAGCCCCAGTCCTGAGGTGTTCGCCTGGGCGGCCGCGCAGGTGCGTGCGGCGCTGGATGCGACCCATCGGCTGGGCGGGCAGAACTATGTGTTATGGGGCGGCCGAGAAGGCTATGACTCGCTGCTGAACACCGAACTCAAACGCGAGCTGGATCAGTACGGTCGCTTTCTGTCCATGGTGGTTGATCACAAACATCGTATCGGCTTCAAGGGCACGATACTCATTGAGCCCAAGCCCTTCGAGCCCGCCAAGCACCAGTACGACCATGACTCGGCGGCCGTGTTCGCCTTCCTCGAGAAGTACGGCTTGACCAAGGAGGTCAGGGTGAACATCGAGGTCAATCACGCCACGCTGGCCGGCATGGACTTCGAACATGAGATCGCCATCGCGCGCGCCTACGACATTTTCGGTTCCATCGACATGAACCGCGGCGATCCGCGCAATGGCTGGGACACCGATCAGTTTCCCAACAACGCGCAGGAACTGGTGCCGGCGCTCATGCAGCTGGTCGAGGATGGCGGCTTCGGCACCGGCGGCTTCAACTTCGATGCCAAGCTGCGCCGCCAGTCCGTGGACCCCGCCGACCTGTACCTGGCGCATATCGGCGGCATCGATACGCTCGCGCGGGCCCTGCTGGCCGCCGTGGACCTGGTGGGTGACGGAGCGCTGCGCAAGGTCCGTGAGGAGCGCTACAAGGGCTGGAACAGCGATCTTGGGCGGCGCGTGATGAAGGGCGACTTCACGCTCGCGGCCCTGGCGGATCACGGCGCCGAGCAGAATTTTTCTCCCACGATCCCATCCGGCAGGCAAGAGCTCGCCGAAAGCATCATCGCCCGGCATTGCAAGTACTGATCATGCAGCGCGCAATACTCCTGATCGCGCTGCTGTCACCCGCCGGCAGTGTGTGGGGTGCGGCGCCGTACCTGGATCCTTCCCTGGCGCTCACCCGGCGGGTGGACGACCTCATCTCCCGGATGACGCCCGCAGAGAAGATCTCGCAGCTCAACAACGATGCGCAGCCCATCCCGCGCCTGCAGGTTCCGGGCTACAACTACTGGAACGAGGCGCTGCATGGCGTGGCGCGCGATGGCATTGCCACCGTTTTCCCGCAGGCCATCGGCATCGCGGCGACCTTTGACACCGCGCTGGTGAAGCACATGGGTGCGGACATCGCGCAGGAGGCCCGGGCCAAGTACGCCCTGGCGGTGCAGGCCGGTGACCCGAAGATCTACCAGGGGCTCACCTTCTTCTCGCCCAATATCAATATCTTTCGCGACCCACGCTGGGGCCGCGGCCAGGAGACCTACGGCGAAGATCCGTTTCTGACCGCTGCGGTCGCGGTGGCCTTCATCACCGGCATGCAGGGGCCGGATCCACTGCACTTGCTTGTCGCAACCACCGCCAAGCACTTCGCCGTGCACAGTGGTCCGGAGCCGCTGCGGCACGGCTTTGATGCCAGGGCTTCGGCCCATGATCTGGCGGATACCTACCTGCCGGCATTTCGTGCGGCGGTGGTTGAGGGTCATGTCGCCTCGGTGATGTGTGTCTACAATGCAGTCAATGGTATTCCAGGCTGCGCAAGCCCCTTCCTGCTGCAGCAGACGCTGCGCGACACCTGGGGCTTCAAGGGCTTCGTGGTATCCGATTGCAACGCCGTGAACGATATCCACACCGGACACCACTATGTCGACAGTGAGCCCGCCGCGGCGGCCGCTGCGCTCAAGGCCGGCATGGACAATGAGTGCACCGTGAAGTACGGGCCGCACCCGGAGGACTACGCAAAATACGCCGATGCCCAGCGGCAGGGGCTGATCAGCCAGGCGCAGGTGGATCAGGCCGTGCGGCGCGCTCTCACCGTGCGCTTTGAGCTGGGCCTGTTCGATCCGTCCGATCCGTCGCGGCGGGTACCCGCCAATGAAGTGGACAGTGCGGCGCACCGGCAGCGTGCCGTGCAGGTGGCGCGCGAAAGCATGGTGCTGTTGAAGAACAATGGCATCCTGCCCCTGGCTCACGCTCCCGGCAGGATTGCCGTCATCGGGCCTCTGGCTGACAGCGTGCGCATGCTGGAAGGCAACTACAACGGCACGCCCTCGCGCGTGACGACCATTGTGGATGGCATCCGCCAGCAGTTCCCGAACTCGCAGATCGTCTTTGAAGCGGGCACCGCGCAGTTCTTGCGTGAGCCGGTGATCGTGCCCGGCAGCGTGCTCAGTACTGACGACGGCCAGCCAGGATTGACCCTGCAGTACTTTGACACGGCCGATCACCGCGGCCACGCGCTGCTGACACGCGTCACGCCGACGGTGAACCTCGACCGCAGCGGCGATGCGGGCGTGAGGTTTGCGCGCTGGCACGGCTGGCTGACGCCGGCTGAGGCCGGTGATTACACCCTGGGCGTGCCCGGTGGCCGCAATCAGATCTCCGTGGATGGCTCGCTGATTGTCGACGGCCGGCCGCACGCGGATTCGCCGCCGGGCTATGCGCAACTGCACCTGGAAGCCGGGCATCGCTATGCGATCACGGTCGACAATGCCCCATCTTCGTCCCGCAGCGTGCGCCTGGTCTGGACGCGCAAGGATCCGCAGGCCGCGGCGCGGGCCCTGGAGGTGGCGCGGCACGCCGACCTGGTGATCGCCGTGGTCGGGATCACCGCGGACCTTGAGGGCGAGGAATCCTCGCTGTCCATACCGGGATTCAAGGGCGGGGACCGTACCAGCCTGGATCTGCCCGCTGAAGAAGAACAGCTGGTGGAGTCATTGAAGGGCGCCGGCAAGCCATTGGTGGCGGTGCTGGTCAGTGGCAGCGGGCTTGCGGTCAACTGGCTGCAGGACCATGCCGATGCCATCCTGCAGGCCTGGTATCCGGGCGAGGAGGGTGGCACGGCGGTGGCGGAGACTCTTGCGGGGCGCAATAACCCGGCGGGACGTCTGCCGGTGACCTTTTACCGCGGTCTCGATGGACTGCCGGACTTCACCGACTACTCCATGAAGAACCGGACCTACCGGTACTTCAGCGGTCCGGTGCTCTATCCCTTTGGCTACGGCCTGAGCTACTCGACCTTCAGGTACGACAAGCTGCAGCTCTCCTCCCCGACGCTGCAGGCGGGGGAGCCGCTGAGCGTGCAGGTGCGGGTCACCAATACCAGTGCGCGCGACGGTGATGAGGTGGCGCAGCTGTATCTGCAGTTTGGCGATGCACCCGGGGCACCCGGGCGCGCGCTGCGCGCTTTCCAGCGGCTGCATCTGCGCTCCGGAACCTCACGCATCCTGCGCTTCACACTGGCCCCGCGGCAGCTCAGTCATGTCAACGACGCGGGCCAGGTGATGATCAGCGCGGGTCGCTACGCGGTGAGTGTGGGCAGTGGCCAGCCGCAAATCACGCCCGATGTGGTCAGTGCGTCGCTCACCGTAAAAGGTGACGAACGTCTGCCGGACTGATTCAATGATCGCCATCGGCGAATGCATGCTGGAACTCACCCGTGATGAGGATCACTGGCGGCTGGCCTACGCGGGCGACACGTTCAATACGGCGCTGTACCTGAGCCGGCTCGGCGTGCCGACTGCTTACATGACCGCCGTGGGTGTCGACCCATTCAGCCAGGAGATGCTCGGGCAGTGGCGGGCAGACGGCCTGGACACCTCTTTGGTGCTGACCAGTCGCGCGCGCCTGCCGGGCCTTTATGCCGTGCGCAACGATGCCGCGGGTGAGCGCCACTTCTACTATTGGCGCGAGCGCGCCGCGGTGCGCGAACTGTTCAGCCTGCCGGGAATCGAGGCGGCCGTGGCGCGGGCCCGCGGCGCGTCGCAGCTGTACCTGTCGGGGATCACCCTGTCGTTGTTCGATCACGCGGGTCGGGCGCAGCTCAACGAGATTGCCGCCGCGGTGCGGACCCGTCAGGGCGAGGTGATCTTTGATCCGAATTATCGCGCCGGGGGCTGGACCAGCGCGGACGAGGCGCGCAGCGCGATCCGGGCGCTGGCGCCGGCCGTAGCCATCGTCATGCCGACCTTCGCCGACGAGGCTCTGCTCTTCGGTGATGCCACGCCGGCCCACACCGTAGTGCGCTGGCGGGACTGGGGCGCGGCGCAGGTCATCGTCAAGCTGGGCGCGGAGGGTTGCCTGGTCTCAAGCGCCTTGGAAACGCAGCTGGTGCCCGCCGTTGCGGTGGCCACGGTGATCGATACGACCGGGGCGGGCGATGCCTTCAATGCGGGTTTTCTGGCCGCGCGGCACGCCGGGCAGAATGTGGCGCAGGCTGCCGCGGCGGCCCATCGGCTGGCGGCGCTGGTAATCCAACATCGGGGGGCGATTCTGCCGCGCGAGCGCACCGCGGAGATCAGGGCGTGCCTGTGACAGGCTCCCAGTTTCGCAGCGAGGCAATGCTCCCATAGCGCTCGGCCTTGGTGTGGAAGCGGTCGTCGGCCGTCACCAGGAATGCGTCGTTCTCAAGGGCGACGGCATGATAGAGCGTGTCAGACAGATGATGATGGGTCTGGATGGCGAGGGCGGTGGCCCGTCGCATGACGTTCGGATCATCGGTCGTCGGAAACTCCAGCGCGGCCAACATCTCGACATCACGGATGGCCGTCTGTGGGGTGAGACGGGCAGCCACGGCAGCCACTTCGGCCAACCAATGCATGGGCTGCAGGATCTGCAGCCGGCCAAGTACTACGGCCTCGATTTTTCTGGTCAGGCTTGCACCCGGAGGCGATCTGGATATAATCACAGTATCTGTATAAATACACAGGTACCGCCATGTCCGACCTGACACCCCGCCAGACCGAGATCCTGCGCCTGATCCAGCACTGCATCGAGGAGACCGGCATGCCGCCCACCCGGGCGGAAATCGCCCGCGAACTGGGGTTCAGGTCCGCCAATGCCGCCGAGGAACACCTGCGGGCCCTGGCGCGCAAAGGGGTGATTGCCCTGGTGCCGGGCACTTCGCGGGGCATCCAGCTGAAGGACACCATGCGCGAACAGTTCGGTCTGCCGCTCATCGGTCGGGTGGCCGCAGGTCGTCCGATGCTCGCCGAAGAGAACATCGAGGCGCACTACAAGATCGATCCGTCACTTTTCCAACCCCGTCCGCACTACCTGCTGAAGGTGGTGGGCATGAGCATGAAGGATGCCGGCATTCTCGATGGCGACCTGGTGGCCGTGCATCGCACGCCGGATGTGCGCAGTCGCCAGATCGTGGTGGCACGCCTGGAGAATGAAGTCACGGTGAAGCGCTATCGGCAGGAAGGCTCGGTGGTATGGCTGATGCCGGAGAACGCTGCCTTCGATCCCATCCGCGTGGATCTCAAGGAAGAGCCGTTGCTCATCGAGGGCATTGTGGTGGGCGTGGTGCGTCAGGGCCGCTCGGCCGGCCTCATGTAGCGACACGTCGTGGACGTTCTGGCCCGGCTGCTCGAACACCCGGGTATCTGGCGCGGTCGCAGTCTCACCCGTGGCGACACGCTGTCATCGGGTTTTCCTGAACTTGACGCACGGCTGGCAGGCGGTGGCTGGCCCAAGGTAGGTCTGGTGGAGATTCTTGCCACGCATCTGGGCAGTGGCGAGTTGCGGTTGCTGCTGCCGTTGCTGGCGGCGGTGACGCATCAGCCCCAGGCCCGCTGGTGCACCTGGATCGCACCGCCCCTCACACCCTATGCACCGGCGCTGGCGGCGCATGGCGTGAACCTGGCGCGGATACTGGTGGTGCGGGCACCGCAGGGTTCGCAATGGGCCCCCGAATGGGCAACAGAACAGGCGCTGATTTGCGGCGCCTGCGATGTGGTGCTCACCTGGATCACCCAGCCGTTGAAAGCCCGGATCGTGCGGCGTCTGCAGCTGGCCACCCAGCGGGGAGGTACGCTGGCCTTCCTGCTGCGCCCCTGGAGTGCGCGCGCGGCGCAGGAGCCTTCGCATGCGCTGCTGCGGCTGGGCGTTGAGCCCCAGGGCCATGGCAGCACGGGCGTGTGTCTCAGCATCCTCAAGAGCCGGGGTGGTGCGACGGGTCAGTGGTGGATGGACCTTGATGCCGCGCGGGCTGCTGCAGGTGCCTGATCATGTCCTCAAGGGTGCTTCGCAAGTCGCTTCCAGCGCCGCCCGCGGCCGCCGTCCCGGTGCAACTGTCGCTGGATCAGCGGGAGCGCGCCACGGCATTGCCGCAGCTATGGCTGGGAGTGCATTTACGGCAACCTGATCCGGCCCTGCTGCAGCGTCTGGCAGTGCTCGCGCAGCGTTTCACACCCAGTGTGAGTGTGGAACCGCCGGATGGACTGGTGCTGGAAGTGCAGGGGAGTCTCGCGCTATTCGGCGGTGCTTCACGACTGTACCGCGCGTTTCGTGCCGGCTGTCACGCCGCGGGTGCCACGCCGGTACTGACGCTGGCGCCGACGCCGCTGGCCGCCTTGGCGGGCGGACGCAGCGGGGTGTCATTCAAAGTGCTGGATCAGCAGCATCTGGTAAGTGCAGTCAGTCCACTGCCGCTGGTGGCACTGCGCTGGTCACCGCAGGTGCTGCAGCGGCTCTCGAAACTGGGTGTCTACCGGGTGGGTCAGGCGCTGCGACTGCCCCGGGCCGGTTTTACGCGACGCTTCGGCCGTGAACCCCTGCAGATGCTGGACCAGCTGGTGGCGCGCAGTGTGGATCTGCGCTCACCGTTGCGGCTCCCGGAGCGCTTCCGGGCCAAGCGCCAGTTCGTCCGGGAGCGCGAAGATCATGCGCAGATCCTGCAGGCGCTGCAGCCCTTGCTGCAGCAGCTGGGAGAGTTCCTCGAAGCACGCCAGTGTGGTGTCACCCGTATCACCTGCCGGCTGCGGCACCGTAATGAGATGCATACCGACTGCGTCGTCAGGCTGGCGCAGCCCGAGGCGGCGGCGGCGCGCTTTGGGGAATGGTTTGCAGAACGCCTGAGCAGGACTGCATTGCCGGGGCCCGTGCGCTCGCTGGAGCTGCGCTCCGGCGAACTGCAGTCGCGCGCACCGGTGTATGAGCCACTGTGGCGGCCCGGAGAGCATGGCGGGGGCGGTGCGGCGGCGTCATCCGGTTCGCTGGAATTCATTGAACGGCTGCGCATGCGCCTGGGCGAGCTGGCGGTGCAGGGGCTCATCTGCCAGGACAGTCATTGTCCTGAAGGCGCATCACGGCCCCTGTCACCGGCGGACCCGCAGTTCCGGCGCGCCACGGCGCCCGCGCAAACAGCATTGCCGGCGCGTCCCTTGTGGCTGCTGGATGAACCGCAGCGGTTGCGTGAACGGCAAGGCTGGCCGCACCTTGACGGGCCGCTCAAGCTGCGCCATGGGCCGGAGCGCATCGAGAGTCAGTGGTGGCAAGGGCAGGGCATCGCGCGCGACTACTACCATGCGACGGATGTGCATGGCATCGCGGTATGGGTGTTCCGTGAGCGTCAGCCGCCGCATCGCTGGTTCCTGCATGGCCTCTGCGGATGAGCACGCCACCGCCGGCCTACGCGGAGCTGCACTGCCTCAGCCACTTCACCTTCCTGCGCGGCGCCTCGCGCCCCGCTGAGCTGGTGCAGCGGGCGCAGCAGCTCGGATACAGCGCTCTGGCCATCACGGATGAGTGTTCCGTGGCGGGCGTGGTGCGGGCGCATATGGCCGTGCAAAACCCCGAGCACGGCGCGCAGGGCCTGCAGCTCATCATCGGCGCCGAGTTCACCTTGAGCTGCGGACTGAAGCTGGTGGCCCTGGCGACCAATCGTCACGGCTATGCGCGGCTGTGTGCGCTGATCACTCACGGCCGGCGCGCGGCGCCGAAGGGCAGCTACCATCTCACGCGTGAGGATGTGCAGCGGCATCTTGCGGATTGTCTGATTCTGTGGCTGCCCGGACTCAAGCCTGATGTTGGACAACTGCTGTGGCTGCGCAGCTGCTTTGCGGGAAATCTGTGGATCGCCGTGGAGCTGCTGCTGCAAGGCACCGACCGGGAATACCTGGCGCGGCTTCAGGAACTCGGCCGGGAGCATGCGGTGCCGCTGGTGGCGAGCGGCGATGTCCACATGCATGTGCGCGCCCGCCACCGCCTGCAGGATGCGCTGACCGCGATCCGCCACGGTGTGACACTGACGCAGGCCGGCGCCCGGCTGCACCCGAACGGGGAGAGGCACCTGCGTGAACGCAGCCGGCTGGCGCGGCTGTATCCGTCGCAGCTGCTGGGAGAGACGCTGCAGATCGCGCAGCGCTGCAGGTTCAGTCTTGCTGAACTGCGCTACGAGTATCCCCGGGAGCTGGTTCCGCAGGGCGAGACGCCCACCACCTGGCTGCGCAAGCTGGTGGAGCAGGGCGCGCGCCGGCGCTGGCCCCAAGGGGAGAGCGCGCAGGCACGGCAGATCATCGAGCGCGAGCTCGCACTCATCGCGGAGCTGGGCTACGAGGCGTATTTCCTGACGGTGTACGACATCGTGGACTTTGCCAACGGCCGCGGCATCCTCGCGCAGGGCCGCGGTTCGGCGGCCAACTCGCTGGTGTGCTACTGCCTGCGCATCACCGCCATCGGCCAGCGGCTGGACTCGCTGCTGATGGAGCGCTTCATCTCCCGTGAACGCGCCGAGCCGCCGGACATCGATATCGATTTCGAGCACGAGCGGCGCGAGGAAGTCATCCAGTACCTGTACCGCAAGTATGGTCGCGAGCGGGCGGCACTGGCAGCGACGGTCATCAGCTATCGCGGCCGCAGCGCCCTGCACGACCTGGCGCGCGCCTTTGGCTTTGACGTGGAGCGTGCCCGGGCCCTGGCGAAAGTGGTGCAGTGGTGGGACGCCAAGGTCTCAGGCGTACACCTGCGCGAGGCCGGGTTTGATCCGGATGATCCGCTGCTGCGGCAGATCATCGCCCTGAGCGCTGAACTCATCGGTTTTCCCCGCCATCTGTCCCAGCATGTGGGGGGCTTCGTCATCGCCGCCACGATCCTCTCGGACCTGGTGCCGGTCGAGAACGCCACCATGCCCGAGCGCACCGTGGTGCAGTGGAACAAGGACGATCTGAATGACCTGGGACTGCTGAAGGTGGATGTGCTGGGCCTGGGGATGCTGTCCGCGCTGCGGCGCTGTTTCGCGCTGGTCAATGGCTGGCGCGGCACCCACTGGTCGCTGGGACAGTTGCCGGAGGAGGATCCTGAGGTCTACGCCATGATGTCGCACGCCGACACCATCGGAGTCTTCCAGATCGAATCGCGGGCGCAGATGTCGATGTTGCCGCGACTGCAACCGAAAACCTTTTACGACCTGGTGATCGAGGTGGCGCTGGTGCGCCCCGGTCCCATACAAGGCGACATGGTGCATCCTTACCTGCGACGACGTAATGGCGAGGAGCCCATCGACTATCCGGGTCCTGGCGCGCAGGTGGCGCTGGAGCGCACCCTGGGCGTGCCCATCTTCCAGGAGCAGGTCATGCAGCTGGCCATGCATGCCGCGGGCTTCACCGCCGGTGAAGCCGACAACCTGCGGCGCGCCATGGGTTCCTGGGAACGTCAGGGGGATCTGCACCGCTTCAAGGACCGGCTGGCCGCGGGACTGATCGCGAATCACTATCCGCCCGAGTTCGCCGAGCGCATCTGCAAGCAGATCGAGGGCTTCGGAGAGTACGGCTTCCCGGAAAGTCACGCGGCCAGTTTTGCCCTGCTGGTGTACGACTCGGCGTGGCTCAAGCGTTATGAACCCGCCGCCTACACCTGCGCACTGCTGAACAGCCAGCCCATGGGGTTCTACGCACCGGCGCAGCTGGTCCAGGATGCGCGCCGGCATGGCGTGGAAGTGCGGCCGGTGTGCGTGGCGCACAGCGACTGGGACTGTACGCTGGAGCCCAGTTCCGCTGACGACGCGCAGCCGGCGCTGCGGCTGGGTCTGCGGCTGGTGCGTTCGCTCACGCAGGAGGGTGGTGAGCGGGTGATGACTGCCAGGGCCGCGCGGGTCTTCGGCACTGTGTCAGATCTGGCACATCGTGCCGCGTTGGAGCGCAGTGACTTGGAAGCCCTGGCGGCGGCGGGGGCGCTGGCGGCCTTGAGTGGCAACCGTCATCTGGCCTTCTGGGAAGTCGTGGGTCTCGAGCGTGCACTGCCGCTGGCCGCGGGGGATCCTCAGGCCCTGCAGGTGAGCGAGGGACGGCCGTTGCTCGGCATGCCGACGGAAGCGCAGAGCATCGTGGCGGACATGGCGGCGGTGGGCCTGACGCTGGGTCGTCATCCGGTGGCGCTGTTGCGCAAGCAACTGCAGGCCGAAGGCTTGAGCTGCATGGCGGATCTGGCGCAGCAGCCGCAGGGACAATGGGTGCGGACGGCGGGCTTGGTGCTGGTGCGGCAACGGCCCGCCAGCGCCAGTGGTGTGACGTTCATGACGCTGGAGGATGAGACCGGACAGCTCAATCTCATCGTCTGGCGCAATATCGCCGAGCGTTTCCGCCGTCCCCTGGTGGATGCGGCACTGCTTGAGGTGCAGGGAACTTTGCAGCGCGAAGGTATCGTGGTGCATCTGGTGGCGCGTCGGCTCATCGATCGCACGGCGCTCACGGGCCGCTTGAACCTGCCATCGCGGGATTTCCACTGAGGTGCGATACAATGCACACGCGTTCGACGCTGGTGCAACAAAGAAAATTTTGAGGGGGAAGTTCACATGGACAGCAAATTTGCCAACCCGGCCCCACTGGGTCTGTTCGCCTTTGCCAGTACGACCTGGCTGCTGAGCCTGATCAACGCCGGGCTGATCGCCAAGGAAGGACTACCCATTGTGCTGGGCATGGCACTGGCTTTTGGCGGCGGTGCGCAGGTGCTGGCGGGACTGCTCTCCTACGTTCGTGGCAATACCTTCGCCACCGTCGCTTTCGTCGGCTACGGATCGTTCTGGCTGTCCTTCGTGGCCTACGCTCACGCGTTCGGCGGCAGCGCGCCAGCGCCATTTGTCGGCTGGTACCTGCTGGTGTGGGGAGTGTTCACGCTGTACATGTGGGTGGCCTCGTTCCGCCACAACACCGCGTTGCAGCTGGTGTTCCTGACGCTGTGGATTACCTTCTTCCTGCTGGCGGCAGGGGATCTGTTCGGCTCCGCGACGGCGCACAAGCTCGGCGGTTACCTGGGTCTGGTGTGCGCGGCGCTGGCCGCCTATCTCTCGGCGGCCGAAGTCATCAATGCGGACTATGGCCGCTCGGTGCTGCCGATCGGAGCACGCGTCCAGCCGACCCTCTAGGCAGCGCGAGCATGCGGATCCTTGAACCGGCACCGGGCGCGTTGGCGCTGCTGGTCGGTTGCGTCGTGCTGCCGTGCCGGCTCGTGCACGCGCAAATCAACTATGATCCGCAACTGGTGCGGCAAAAGGAGCATGTTTGCGCCGACCCGGCCCAGCCACCCGCGGACCGTGTTGCCGCCTGCACGCGGGTCATCGACGGGGTAAACCTGGCGAAGGGCTCATACGCAATGGCCCTGGATGAGCGCGCCGATGCGCTCAACGCGCTGGGAAGGCGCGAGGAGGCGATTGCGGACTACACCCACGCGATCGCGCTCGCGCCACGCGATGTGATCGCATACTCCAACCGAGCCACGCTGTACCTGGCATCCGACCGGCTGGACCTGGGCATTGCCGATCTGAGCCAGGTGATTGGCATCGAGCCCACCAACGGTAAGGCGCTCTACAACCGCGGCGTCGCCTACCAGCGCAGCGGGGCGACCGGCAAGGCACTGGACGACTTTCGCACTGCCGCACACCTCTCGCCGCCGTTTACTGCGGCTCAGGTGGCACTGGAAACACTGGAAAAAGCCGACCGGCCGCAGGTGACCTCGCCAGAGGCCGGGATGGTCATCGGTGACTACGCGACAGTCAAGCGCAGTGCGGACCTGTGCGCAGATCCCGCACAGCCGCCCGCCGCACGGGTGACCAGTTGCACGCTGGTCATGAAACAGACCGTGCTTCCGCCATCACAACGGGCGCTGGTCCGGGACAATCGGGCCAATGCGCTCATGGCGCTGGGCCAGCATGACGAGGCGCTCGCGGATCTGAGCGACGCTCTCCAGTTCAATCCGCGCGACGGAATTGCGCTCGCCAGCCGGGCCACGCTGTATCTGGATATGAACCAGCCGGATCTGGCCCGTGAGGATCTGGACAAACTGAAGCTCATCAATCCGCACAACGGCATCGCATTCTACAACGCGGGTGTTAGTGAGCAGGCCAGCGGCGCTGTCGACAAGGCGCTGGATGACTATCGCACGGCCGTGCGACTGCTGCCGTCGTTTGCACCGGCACACGCCGCCCTGGGCGTGCTGCTCAAGGTCAAGGACCCGAATGCGGCGCTGGCGGAATTCAATCAAGCCCTTGACCTTGATGCGCAATCACCGGCACTGAGCAGCCGTGCGAGCCTGAAACTCTCGCTGGGGCAGTTCGACGAGTCCATTCGCGACTTTGATGCGCTGATCGGGCGCGACAGTTCCAACAGCCTCGCCTATCTGAATCGCGGTGTGGCGGAGGAGCAGTTGGGAGATCTGGACAACGCCTTGAAAGACTATAGCCGCGGAATTGAGATCGCGCCCTCGGCGAACGCGCATTTCGCTCGCGCCAATCTGTACGTGCAGCTCGATGAGCAGCAGCAGGCTCTGGCGGATTTCAATGCGGCGCTCGCCATCGATCCGAAAAACATCAACGCGCTGTTGGGACGGGCCGATTTGAACTACGGAGCCAAGCGGCTCGCGGACAGCCGCGATGACTACACCCGGGTCATCGCGGCGCAGCCCGGCAATGCCGAGGTGTTTTTCAGGCGCGGCAGTGTGTATTTCGACATGGGGGATTTTGCCGCGGCGTTGCGCGACTATTCGGCGAGCCTCGCGCTCAATCCCAACCAGCCCGACGTGCTGCGCAACCGCGCGCTGGCCGCGGCGCGCATGGGACACACCAATTAGACGCCGCTCACGCGGATGCCACCGTTGGAGGTATGTACCGACACTTCCTGGCCGCCGCCATTCAAGGCGCCACGCAGCTGCGACCCGTTCTGGAACCCCTGCACGGTGACGGGCAGCTGCAGCTGCACACCACCGTTGCTGGTGCCGAAATTCAGGTCGGCCTTCAGGTTGGTGGGAACCGCGAGCTCCACACCGGCGTTGCTGGTACCGATGCTCCAGTGGGACGCTACGGTGGAGCCGGATTCGGCGCGTGCCACGACACCGCCGTTGCTGGAGTGAATGTTCAGAGAGTCGAAGCGCCCGCTGGCCTGGATCCTACCGTTGCTCGTGGAAAGTTGGCAGTCCCCGTCCACACCGTCGGCGCTGATGGCACCGTTGCTGGTTTCCGCCTTCAGCTTGCCCTTGAGCGCTCCTGCGGTAATGGCGCCATTGCTGGTGTGAAGCCAGATGGTGCCGTTCAGACTGGTCACCTCGATGGCGCCATTGCTGGTCTGTAGCTGCAGGTCCGCATTCTTCGGCATCCGCACTTCAATCACGGCGTGGTCCGTGTCGGAGCCGCCCCAGTTCCAACCGTCGTGGCGAACCTCGTTGTCCGTGAGCTCCACGACGTTACCGTCCTGCCGTGCCGAGTAGGGCAGGGCCGTGTCCGACCGGTTTCTCTCGAACTGCACGTGGAAATCGACCTTCGGGGTGTCCGAGGTGATCACGCGCACCCGCGCGTCGGCCGCGTGTATGTGGACGTCTGCGCGCCCGGTGACCGAGAACGATTTTGAGTACTCCTCGACATCGGTCCCATAGCTGTAGGTGCAGCCTGCGCAAAGGACAATGACGCAGAGCACAATGAATTTAACGGGTAGGGTGCTGGGATGGTTCATAGAGGTTCCTCCGTTTCAGGCAGAGAACACCGCAGGGCGTGAGAAGTTGCAACTCAATTAGTGAGGCAGGTTCCCGGCACTCAGCCCATCCGTGGCCAAGGCGATCGCAAAGTTCTCGAAGTGAGTCCCGCTTTCGCCGACCAAAGCCAGCCAGTACGAGCTGCCGCTGGTCTGCTGCACCTCGAAGATCTCGCACCGGGCATCACGCGGGTCACTTGGGGGAGTGGCCGTGCCGCAGTCGAAGCCACGGCTCGCGAAACCCAAAAATTGCACCGCGCGCAGTTTTCCCTGCCGCGCCAGCTGTTGAACCGGCGTGGCAGCAGAGCGGGAACTCTTGGGGTCGGATTCATGGTCGCGCGCCAATGACTCGAACAGGTAGTCCGAAAGGTGGGTGACCTTGGGGGTGATCTTCAGGATATCCAGCCGAATGCCCGGCTTGCTGCGTCTCGCCGCCGCGATCTGCCCGGCGATGGCCGTATCAAAGGCGACAATTGAGGTTGGCACCGGCATGCGCAGCATGTCGAAATCCACCTTGACGGTTTTCCAGATCTCACCAGCCTGTGCCTCCCGCGCGGGCGGTGAGAATCGATACAGACGCACGGCCTCGGTCGCCGACTGGTCCAGACGCGGGAATCCACTGCTGCCGGAGACACGGATCTGGCTCGGCGCGCCCTGCGCATCAACCCGCACCCGCAAGGTCACTGTCCCCTGTTCATGCGCCCTCACCGAGGCCTGCGAATAGGTGGGGGCGACCTGGTGCAGGATGGCGGGACCTGCGCCCGCGTTGCCCTCGACATCCTTGCTTCCGGGCAGCAGCGCTGCGGAGATTTCTGACGGCACGGGCGCCGGCGGCACTTCAATCGGGATGTCGATGCGCACGTTCGGCGGAGTATCCGCCTGGCGTACGGTCGGTTTGATGAAGCGCGGCCGCAGTGCCACTGGATCAGAGTCCTGGTGCGGGCCGCGCGGCTGGTCAACGAGGCGCACCAGCATCGGCGGGCTGGCAGGCGACTCAGGGATGTATACCCGGCCCACGGTATTGATCACGAAGAGCAGCGCGCCGATATGCACGGCCAGGACAATGATTGCTGCGCCGCCGCGGGAACGATAGCGGACCGGACCCATGGCTGCGCCTCCTGACAGGAAGGCTCAATGGTACTCCGTACTCACGCAGCCCGAACATGTGGAACACCACGAACAGTCCGACCACACCACGGCGTTGGCCGTGTCGTGGAAGCCGTTAACGAACTCGAAGCTCAGCGCCGGCGTCAGGGCCAGCCCCAGGAGAATGGTCGTCACATGACTGTCATATGACAGCCCGGGTCGGCCTGCCGGTGTGCTCAGGGATACGGGCGGTAGTAGGGGCCATAGCCGTAGTGGTAGCCATATCCCACGCCAACTCCGACCACCGGAACCACGGGCGCGACCACCAGACCGTGGCGGGTCGGGACGGCCACACAGCCACCGAGAAGCCCGAGTGAAGCGACAACCAGCGCAGTGATCAAAGTCTTCATGATCTTAGGCCTCCATGTTGAACCCTTACCCTGAACAACGCCTCAGGGGCGGGGTGGGGGGACCAGGATTACGCGACCTTAATGGCCGGTTTTTGTGGCCTGTTCTTTATGGAATGGCCAGTGCCACCCCGGTGGCATTGCCGGCACTCAAATCGATGGTCGTGGCCGCTGGTGACCGGGTCAGAGTGCCGGTGGGATTGGATGAGTTCCAGGCCCAGACCTCGGCGTTATAAACCCCTGGAGCATAGCTGGCCGTTGAGCTGCCGCCGGGCGCCACGGCCGTGAGAGTCAGCGTGTTCTGGGCGCCGCTGAGATAGGCGTCGAGGGGTGCCGCGGCCACCAGCGCGCCGTTGTAGGTCAGGAACAGTTCTGCCTTGTCGTAGGCCCCGGCGCTGGTGATGTTGACCGTGCCTGCGATGCTGTTGGCGCTGCTGCCCGTGGGAACCTGTGGCGCAGACACCGTAAAGAGTGCCGTGGTCGCGGCTGCGCCGGGTGCGGCGACGGTGGTGCCCAACGCCGCCGTGCCGTACGCCGGATTGATGGCCGCAATGGCATAGGTCGCGGCGCCCTGGCTGGGAGTCGCAGTGGTCAGCGAAATGGTGCCCCCGGTGAGATAGCTGCCGTACTGCAGGCTGCCGCCGGAGATGGACTGATCGCTGGCGAATACCCCGCTGAGTGGATCCAGGGCGCGCCCTTCCACGAGGTAGGGCACTTCGGAGGGCAGCGGCAGGGTCTGGTAGAAGCCGATCACCGAGCTGGTCGGGGCGGCCGGCGCGCTGGAGTTGAGGTTGACCAGGAAGGGCGTCGCGGCCGTCAGGGTGACGGTGCCCAAGGAAGCCGTGGCACCACCCGGGGCGCCCGCGGTCACGGGAACGGACTTGATGATCACGGTATCGATGGCCGGGCCATGAATCACCAGGTCGTACGTGCTTTGCGCACCCGAGGCCGTGGACAGGGGGTACAGGATGAAATTGCCCGCGGAGTCGACGCGTGTGGTCTTGACGATGACATGCCGTGTCCCGTCGCTGCTGAGCGCCTCGGCGGCCACCTGCACATCGGGCAGGCCAGCGGGCGAGAGCGTCGCGACACCCGTCAGCGACACGGCGCCTTGGATGTTGCCCGAGTACTTCACGTTATAGGTCTGCGGATGCGGATTGAGGGCGTAGGCCGGCTGGCCGCTCAGTGAGATCGGCACCAGGTCCCGTGTGGCATCAAAATCGATGATGGCCGAGGTGGTGGCGACCACAGGTGAGGACGACGCGGGGGCCGAGGAGGTCGGGGTGCCGAAGCCTGAGCTGGTGGTGGCTGCGGCGACCTTGAGACTGGTGCTGATGTTGATGCCCTGCGCCGCGTTCAGGATGGCTAGCGGCGCCGTTCGGGCCACATCAACGGAATCGATATAACTGACCTCGTCATTGCTGGTGGCACCGCTGGTCGAAGCGGAGGACTCCAGCGTGTCGGTGGAGTCGGCCAGGACCAGCATGACCTGGGAGTAGCTGCCGGCCGCGAGCTTCAGCTGGTTGGCAAACTGACTCAAGGTGCCATTGTTGAGATTGACCAGGTCGACGGTCTGCGGCGTGGTCAGTGTGAACTTCGACCAGGTGCTGTCGGTGGCCAGGGCCGTGGCGCTGGTGTTGAACCAGATCTGATTGACGGTCAGGAAGACATGGGAGAACTGCGCGGCAGTGTTACCCGTGGCCGAGACATTGGTACGCGCTTGGCAGCCCGCGAGCAGCGCACATCCGAGCAGGACGGTGACGGCGGTCAGCTTGTTCGGCATTGCAGCTACCTTAAACGGCCTTGAGTCAGACCGGTTGACCCGGCGCAGGTTCAGTGCCGGACCTTGCGACCGGCCTTGCGGGAGTCGTCACCGATGTCGTAATCGTCAAAGTCGCTGGTAAGTTCTGCGGTCTGCTTGTCCTCCCGCATCCGCTCCAGACGGCGCCACGGCGGCTCGCCGCTCTTCTGCGCGCGCTTCTTGGCGAGGTCCAGGTCCTTGATCACCTGGTCAAGATCGACGTCGGCCTCTTCGGCGACCGGCTCGTCGATCTCCTCTCCCTCGAATTCCTCGGATTCAGCTTTTTCGCTCATGGCCGACCAACCATGGTGACTCGCTTTGCGGATTCTGGCGAAGTCGTACTACAGGATCAACCCGTCGTGAAAAGTTCTCAATGAATCAGCTGATTCATCTGGAAAATGGGTAGCAGCATTGCAAAAACGATGCCCATTACGAACAGCCCCATGAGCACGATCAGGCCCGGACCCAGCAGCCCGACAATGGCTGTCAGCAGTCCGTCGAGCTCGCGCTCCTGGCTGATGGCTGCGCGTTCCAGCATGCTTTCCAGCTCACCGCTGGACTCCCCGCTTTGGATGAGATGGATGGTCATGGGCGGGAACAGCTTGCTGATCGCGAGCGAGCGGCCGATCGAGGCGCCTTCACGGACCCGCAGCGAGGCCTCCGCGACCGCATCACGCATCGGGAGGTTTGTGACCACTTCCCCGGCAATACGCAGCGCATCCAGCACCGGCACGGTGGCCGCGGTAAGAATGCTCAAGGTGCGTGTAAAGCGCGCGGTATTGAAGCCGCGCACCAGTTTGCCCATCAGCGGCACCCGCAGCTGCAGCAGCTGGAAGCGGCGCTTGGGGCCGGGCTTGGCCAGCCAGCGTGACAGCAGGATGAAGCCTACTACGCCAATGACCAGGACATAGATGCCGCGCAGACGCAGGAAATCACTGACACTGATCAGCAGCCGCGTCATGATGGGCAACTGGGCGTGGCTTGAAGTGAAGACGTTCACGACCTTGGGCACCACGTAGACCATCAGCCCGGCCACGATCATCACGCACATCGTCGTCAGGGCGATGGGGTAGAGCATGGCCCCCAGCACCTTCTGGCGCATTTCCTCGCGACTCTCGGTGTAGTCAGCCAGCCGCTCCAGCACCGAGTCCAGGTGTCCCGCCTGTTCACCGGCCGAGACCGTGGCGCGATAGATTTCCGGGAACACCCGCGGGAAATCCGCAAAGCCGTCGGCGAGGGTGTGACCTTCCATGACCCTGGCGCGCACGCCCAGTACGACGCTCTGCACGCGCTCCCTCTCGGTCTGCTGCGAGACGGCGAGCAGGGATTCCTCCAGCGGCAGTCCCGCCTTCACCAGTGTCGCCAGCTGCCGGGTGAAGAGGGCCAGGTCGGTGGCCGACACGCGGCGGGCGAAGGAGAAGCTGCGCTTCTGCGACTTCTCCTGCTCCGCGACCGCATTGACGGTGACCGGGAGCAGCTGCCGCTCGCGCAGCAACTGCCGCACGTGACGCGCGGTGTCGCCCTCGAGAATGCCGCGGCTTTCGCGTCCGCCGATGTCAACTGCCGTGTACTCGAATGCGCCCACTACCGCTAATCCTCGCGTGTCACTCGCAGGATCTCCTCCAAGGTGGTCTCCCCGCGCAGCACCCGGGTGCGTCCGTCATCGCGGATCGAGGGGGTGAGGCCGCGCGCGTGCCGCTCCAGTTCCTGTTCGGCGGCGCCATCGTGAATCATGGTGCGCATGTGGTCATCGACCATGACCAGCTCATAGATGCCGCTGCGGCCGCGGTAGCCGTTGTTGCCGTTGCCCGGCCGGTACAGGGTCGGCGCCTCATCATCCTTGCGCAGATTCAGCAGCCGGCGTTCGTAGTCCCCGGCCTTGAAGGCCTGGCGGTTCTCAGGGTTCAGGACGCGCACCAGGCGCTGCGCGACGACCCCGATGAGACTGGAGGACAGCAGGAAGGGCTCGATACCCATGTCGCGCAGGCGCGTCACGGCGCCGACGGCGGTGTTGGTATGCAGCGTCGAGAGCACGAGGTGACCGGTGAGACTGGCCTGCACCGCGATCTGCGCGGTTTCCAGGTCGCGGATTTCGCCGATCATCACCACATCCGGGTCCTGGCGCAGGATGGCACGCAGGCCGCGCGCGAAGGTCATTTCCACCTTGGTGTTGACCTGCGTCTGGCCGATGCCATCGATGTAGTACTCGATGGGATCCTCGACCGTCATGATGTTGCGCGAGTTGTCGTTGAGGCGTTCCAGCGCCGCATACAGCGTGGTGGTCTTGCCCGAGCCGGTGGGTCCGGTCACCAGCAGGATGCCGTGCGGCTTATGGATGAGTTCGTCGATTTGCTGGCCGGTGCTCGGATCCATCCCCAAGGCGGAGAGGTCGAGCCGCCCGGCCTGCTTGTCGAGGATACGCAGCACCACCCGTTCGCCATGACCGCTCGGGATCGTGGACACGCGCACGTCGACCGCGCGCCCGGCGATGCGCAAACTGATGCGGCCGTCCTGCGGCAGGCGCTTCTCGGCGATATCAAGCTTGGACATCACCTTGATGCGCGACACCACCAGCGGCGCCACCGCGCGCTTGGACTGCAGCACCTCGCGCAGCACGCCGTCGACGCGGAAACGCACCACCAGGCGGTTCTCGAAGGGCTCGACATGGATATCCGAGGCGTTTTCCTTCACCGCCTGGGTCAGCACCGCATTGATGAGGCGAATGATGGGCGCATCATCGTCGGCTTCCAGCAGATCCGTCTGTTCGGGCAGCACCTGCGCCAGGTGCATCAGATCCTCGGTGTCCTCGAAGCCGCCGACCGCGTCCATGGCATTGGCGCCGGTCTCGTACGCCTGGCGCAGCAGATTGTCGAAGGTCGGCTCATCCACGCGATCGATGGCGAGCGGCAGGCGCAGATAGCGGCGCACTTCGGCAAGCGCCAGCGGCGAGGCACCGTTGCGCACCGTGCACTGTGCCACCCCCTCGGTGATGGCGCCCACCAGTACGCCATGGCGCTTGGCGAAAGCAAACGAGATGCGTCGCTCCGCGGCTGCCGGCCCGGCCAGGGCCATGGCGGGAGTCGCACTCACCGCTGGGCCTGTGGCGCTGAGCTTGCGGCCGGGGACGCAGGGGCGGCCGTGGCAGTGGCCGCAGCGG
>JBARBG010000170.1:0-2972 GCA_049792815.1 Steroidobacteraceae bacterium
AGCCCCGGGCCGTTGGCAGATGGATCGTAATCGAGCCCTATTCCTACATGGTCCGTACCAACCTGCTTTGCCATGTAGTCGATATGGGCGACCATCGACGCGACCGTGGCGGCACCATCCCCGAGAAATAGGCTCAATCCATTGATGCCGACCACTCCGCCGGTTGCGGCCACGGCCTTGATCTGCTCGTCGGTGATATTCCGCTCATGGTCATGCAGGGCGCGCGCATTGGCGTGACTGAAAATGCAGGGTTTGGTCGAGAGTTTCATTGCCTCGAGGCCAGACTTGATCCCGCTATGGGCGCAATCCACGACCATGCCGACACGGTTCATTTCGCGCACGACGGCACGCCCGAAATCCGTAAGTCCTGTGTCCCGATCGTGACAACCGCCGCCGGCGTCGTTGTTCAGGTTGTAGGCAATCAGCATTTGTCGAACGCCGAGCCGGTAATACAACTCCACCATCGACAAATCGCCGTTCAGCGATCCCATTCCTTCGATGTCGAACGTCAATGCCATTTGTCCGGCATGCCACGCCGCGAGAACGTTCGAAATCGTTGAGCAAAGTACCATGTCCGAACGTGCCTCGATTCCCCTCGTGTATTCGGCTATTGCTCGGATGGTGGTGCTCCATGGCACAGGGTCATAACCAACATTGATCGATAAGTAGTTCACTCCGGCCGATCGCCATCGATCGAGCAGGTCTACGTCGTGCGGTCCCGCGTAGCCAAATCCCGCGTGGTTATCCCAATACCTGATTTGTTCGGACCGCGTCCCAGCAAAGGCGCTGCCATCGAGGGCCGATACGCCCGCTGCAACGGCAACCTTGAGAAACCTTCGTCGGGCTGGCAGGTAGTCGGCCGCTTGATCATTCATAGTTTGAGGACACTAGCATGCACCGCAAGAGCTGTCCGGTTTTGAGCGTGTTCTATGACGAATGGCAGTTCGTGGCCGGAATTACCGCTAGGAGTCTGGGCGGCTGAAGATGGACGCCGCGGCGTTGAAGGGGTTTTGCGTGAGGGGCGAGCCTGGTTTGAGCTTTATCATGCGAGCGGGCGGGCCAGCGACGGAGGCTTGAGAGCTCATCCGGGTACCCATCCGAGGCGGTGCATGCGCTTGAAGTTGATCGCGGTGCAGATCAAGTGCCACTCCGCGCTCGCAGCGCTCAGCCCTCGCAGACTGAAAGTTCGAAAGCCCAGCACCTGCTTGATCCAACCGAACACCGGCTCGGATATGGTCTTGCGACGGCGGTAGTGCGCGCGGCCCGCGGGCGTGTTAAGCCATTGCCCCATGTTCAGGGCAGCCTCGTGCACGGCGCGGTTCAGTTGTCGGGCCGTCATGGGCTGCACCGGGTTCATGCCGGGGAACAACCAGCCACCCTCCAGCATCGTCCCCTGGGCTCGCGCCACCCGCCACCAGGTGCGCAGCCGCTCGAGCATCACCGGGGAGAGCATAGCGTAGCGATCCTTGCCGCCCTTGCCCTGCTCGATGCGCAGCGTCATGCGCGTGCTGTCGATGTCCCCGACCTTAAGCGAGATGACTTCGCTGGCGCGAAGTCCGGCGCCGTAGGCGATCGACAGCGCGGTCTGGTGCTTCAAGTTGCGCGCCGCGGCCAGCAGCGCTGCGACCTCCTCGCGGCTCAGTACAGCAGGCAAGGTCCGCGGTACCGACACCGGCTTCATCTTGGACATCAACTCGGGACGATCCAGCGTCACTTCGAAGAAGAACTTGAGTCCCGTGATCGTGGCGTTGAGGGTAATCGGCGAGGTGCCGCTGTCGACCAGGTGCAGTTGGAAGTTGCGCAGCTCCTCGATCGTGGCGGTATCGGGCGGACGGCGAAGGTAGCCTGCCAGCTTCCGAACTGCACGCACGTACGAGGCTTGTGTATGGGGCGCGAGCTTGCGCAGCCGCATATCCTCCAGCATCCGTTGACGTAGCGGGGAGATCTCTCGGGTGGAATCGTTCATCGTTCTGCTCCGGTTACAACGCGAGGCGGAATGCCTCAAGTTGCAAGTTACGAAACAGAACCTCAGCGGTCAGCCGCCCCACCGACGAAGATCGAAGCTGCACCTACCGCGCGAGCGGTTTAGTCCTGTGGCCGATTTTTGCCAGATGATTGCACCCGGAACCCCGCGTTCGGCAAATTATTGGCAAATCAATTGAGACCGTCGGTTGAACGGTCAAAGACCGACCCGCTGCGGTTTATCGCGAGCGGCCGCCTGTTAGACGGCTGCGGTCAACGGCCATCGGAGACCATTTACGTAAAAGACCACCTGCAGATATACACAGCCTACAGCAATGACGACAAGTAGAAACGAGGCGCTCAATGCTAAGCGAGTAGCAACCGGATCGTGCAATTCGAGGTAGCCCTTCCTTGCGAGGAAACCGAGGACTCTCAGCATTGTCGTGAAGTGCAAGCTCGCTAAGAACTCGGGCGAGCCAATGTCCTCCCAAGTCGACGTATGGTGCGACGCGAGACGCTTGAACAAGAAGTGCATGACCGCCAGATATGCCAACCCCAGGGCAGCTGCGGCGATGTAGGCAACGGCGTATGGCAAGGGCATGGGCAGAACAGCCGTCTAACTAGATTTATCCGTCCGTCTCATGATCTATAACGTAGCAGGTGACGGATAACATGGCCACTTACGCGAATCCAATCATGGAAGTCCGCCTACCGGCAGCGAATAACAGGTGACGAGCGGCCGGTCGTGGCCGATTTTTGCCGCTCGGCGCTCTCTATAGCGGTCGTTCCGCCCGAAACCGCCGAATTTGACGGTGTCGGATTAGCTGGTGCCCACTAATGAGCAAACCTGACCCTAACCGGTCGATCGCGAGCGGCGGCTTTAGGGAGGGGAATCACCGGCAGAAGTGCCTTTTAGTGAGGGTCGCCGCAGAGCGCATCTAGCGTCGCCGACGTTGTATGGCTGCTCCGGCGCACCACCGACGCAACGGTGCTTCTGCCCTGAAGGCTGA
>JBARBG010000171.1:0-57068 GCA_049792815.1 Steroidobacteraceae bacterium
GGGACCCCGACGGGGAGCTACGGTCCATTTGGCACCAACGCCGGCCAGCAGGCCTACTGCGTCGATCCGCGCCAGACCTCCGACAACTGGGGCGCGCAACTCGCTGCGGACTGGAACATTGCCGACAATCTTTCGCTGAAGAGCATCTCGGCCTTGCGCGGCTATGAGGCGAGCTGGGTGCACGACAACAGTGTGTCCATCTGGCCGCTGGATCTGGGCGCCGAAGGGATGGGGCATCATCAGTTCAGCCAGGAGCTGCGGCTCAACGGCAGCTACAACAATTTCGTTGACTGGACGGCCGGCCTGTTCTACTTCCGCGAGCTCTCCGTGTACTTTGGCCACGAGGACCTCTCCTACGCTTTTGTCGGAGCCACGTCTGGTTTACCTGTCCCCCCCTTTGCGAACGTGGGGACAGACCTTTCGAACGGCCTGTTCAACTTCTACCAGAACGATCCGGTGCTGGCGCATGACAAGGCCATCTTCCTGCACACCACTTTTCACCTGACCTCGAAACTCGACGCGATCATCGGCAGCCGTTACACCGAACAGGACAAGACCTACCACTATGTGCGGGTCAATCCGGACGGCACCACCGGCTTCGAATCGGCGACCCTGGTCACCGGGCTGAACGGCGTCGAAGCGCAGTACAAGGGACATCGCTTTGACTGGCGCGCGAATCTGGCCTACCACATCACGGATCAGACCATGGGCTACGCCCAGTTCTCCACCGGCTTCAAGGGCGGCGGCGTCGATCCGCGTCCCTTCTATCCGGCGCAGTCCATCGAGTTCCAGCCGGAGACGCTCTCGACCTATGAGGTGGGCCTGAAGAACAGCTGGTTCGACAATCACCTGCACGCCAATATCGACGCCTACTTTTCCCAGTACCGCGATATCCAGCTGACGCTCGCCAACTGCAGTGCCATCCCCTCGATTGCGGCGGCCTCTGCGGCGGCCGGCTTCAACTTCGGATCGCCCTGCGCGTTGCCGTACAACTCCGGGGATGGGCATCAGAAGGGCATCGAGTTCGAAACTCAGGCGCGCTTTGGTGGCTTGCAGGTGGATGCAAACTTAAGCTGGCTGAAGTTCCAGTACACCAACTCCAACCCCGCGATCACTGGGATCACACCGAACGAGGTGTTGCCCTACATGCCGAGCTGGACCGGTTCGGCGGGCGTGCAATACACGGTGCCGTTTGCCGCCCACGGTGCGCTCACCGCGCGAATCGATGGCAGCACGCGCTCCACCATCTACACGGCGGCGCAGAATTCGCCGTATAACCGCACGGCCGGCTACACGATCTACAATGCGCACCTGGTCTGGGAGGGGCCGAAGGCGAATTGGCAGATTGCGCTCGAGGGCAAGAACCTGAGCGGCAAGCGCTACTACTTCGGGCAGTTCGACCTGGTGTCCGCCGGACAGGGGACGCAGATCGACAATCCAGGCCCGCCGCTCGAGGTGGATCTGGAAGTGAAGCACCAGATGTAGGTCGGCAGATATAGGTCAACGCGATGCCCCGGCAATTAGCCGGGGCATCTGCGTTTTGGGGGGCGCTCAGGTGGCGAACTGCGCGATGGTGGTCCGGTAGACCTTGGGCGCCAGGGTATGGATGTCCTCCTGGCGCAGCTTCTTGTTCAGCACTTCGATGCCCCAGGGGCCGGTCCAGCCGGTGGCGCGGATCTTGGCCACGAAGCTTTTGATGTCGAACTCGCCGTCACCGCACAGTTGCCGGTGGCCGGTGGTTTCCTCGACCATGTCCGGCATGGAATGCTCGCGTGAGAAGCCGTCGTTGATTTCCATCCCGATGCGGTAGCGGGCGGGAAAGTTCGCGACGCTGTCGTAGGGGATGTTCAGTTTCACCATGTGCCACAGGTCAAAGAAGATGCCGCCGTTCCTGGCATCCGCGCCCTTGGCGAGCGTCAGTGCATCCTCCAGAGAACTGATGATGCTGAACGGCATCATCTCGAAGGCGACGCAGGTGCCGTAGCCCTCCGCCTCACGGCAAAGCCCGGCGAAGCGTTCGATGAGCTTGGGCATGGGGCACTTCTGGTTGGTGAAGTCGCCCACCTTGATGGCGCGTGCCCCGAGCGTCGCCGCGGCTTCGAACAGCAGCTGCTTGGTGACATCCGACTTGAGCTTTTCCTCACCGTCATTGAACCACCCGGTCAGGAACTCCAGCTCAACGTGGCGGATGCCGTTGTCGTGCAGAATCTTTTTCATTTCGGCGAGCGTGTGGCGGCGCAGCGTGTGCTCAAGGTCGGCGTGCCAGAGCCCTATGCCGGTGAAGCCGGCCTTCGCGGCCTGCTCCACCCGGACGCGGAATTCGACGGCGCTGTATTCGGGGCCGGTATGCGGAACGGCGCCGACTGCCAATGTCCAGTACGAGGCGAGCAGATCGATGTGGGTTGTCATGAGCGAGGGTTGTACACCGCTGGCAGCGCTGCCGTAAAGGCCCGGGGCGCGGTAGACTGAGGCAGAGCCCGAAAGGAGAATTGCGCCATGAACGCCGCCGTGGAAATCGCCCGCCAGCCCGAACCCTCCGCGACCGTTGCCCGATTCCTCAAGCGTCCGCCCCGGTTGCTGATCGGCGGGGAATGGGTCGAGTCGCGCGCAGCGGCGACAATTCCCGTCATCGATCCGGCGACCGGGCGGCAGATCGCCGTGGTGGCCGATGCCAATGCGGCGGACGTGGACCGGGCGGTGGCGGCGGCGCGCGCCGCCTTCGAGAAGGGCGCCTGGCACGACATGCTGCCGGTGCAGCGCGAGGCGCTGATCTGGAAGCTTTCGGACCTCATCGACAAGCACGCCGAGGAGCTCGCCGAGCTCGAAAGTCTGGACAATGGCAAGACCAAGTTCATCGCCAGCGTGGTGGATATTCCGAACACCCGCGATTACTTCCGCTACATGGCCGGCTGGGCCACCAAACTTGAAGGCGCAACCTTCAACACCTCGATATTCGCGGGGCCCGGTACCAAGTTCCACACCTACACGCTGCGTGAACCCATCGGCGTCGTCGCGCAGATCATCCCCTGGAACTTCCCCCTGGCCATGGCCGCCTGGAAGCTCGGCCCGGCCCTGGCCTGCGGCTGTACCTGTGTGCTGAAGCCAGCGGAGCAAACTCCGCTGTCCGCGCTGCGCCTGGGCGAGCTCATCACGGAGGCGGGTTTCCCGCCCGGCGTGGTCAACATACTGACGGGCAACGGGGAGACCACGGGGGTGGCGCTGGTCGCGCACCCCGGGGTGGACAAGGTCGCCTTCACCGGCTCAACCCCGGTGGGCAAGAGCATCAACAAGTCGGCCACGGATACCTTGAAGCGCGTGTCGCTGGAACTGGGCGGCAAGTCGCCGGTGATCGTGTTGCCCGATGCGAATCTGGATGCCGTGATTGGCGGCGCGGCGAATGCAATTTTCTTCAACGCCGGACAGGTCTGCGCGGCCGGCTCGCGCCTGTACGCTCACAGCAAGGTTTTCGACCAGGTCGTGGAGGGCGTGAGCCAGGCCGCCTCACGCATCCGCCTCGGGCCGGGACTGGACCCACACACCGAGATGGGACCGCTGGTTTCCAAGGAGCAGCAGGACCGGGTTTTGGGCTACATCGACTCCGGGCGCAAGGGCGGGGCCAAAATCATGACCGGTGGCGAGGCGCCACAGGGGCAGGGCTACTACGTCAAGCCCACGGTGATGGCCAATGTCCGCCAGGACATGGCCGTGGTGCGCGAGGAGATCTTCGGGCCGGTGCTGGTCGCACAGCGCTTCGATGATCTGGATGAAATCGCCGCCCTGGCCAACGACTCCCCGTATGGGTTGGGAGCGAGCATCTGGGGGCGTGACATCAGCGCCATCCACCGCCTGGTGCCCAAGGTGCGCGCCGGCACGGTCTGGGTGAACTGCCACAACTTCGTCGACCCGGCCATGCCGTTCGGCGGCTACAAGCAGTCAGGCTTCGGCCGCGAGCATGGTCATGTCGTGTTTGAGCACTACACGGAAATAAAATCCGTGTGCATCGCGTTGTAATAAAGGATATCGAGGGGGGTTCATGCGCCGAAGCGCCATTGCCTTGGCCTGCCTGGTGCTGTTCGCCGGTTGCAGTCAGCACGATTCCACCGCACCTGTTGGGGCGGCTGTCTCGGCACCCGCTCTGCCGCAGCCGGCGCCGGTCGATGCGGCGCGCCTGCTGGGAGCAGGCGGCGAGGGTGACAACTGGCTCACCTACGGTCGCACCTACGACGAACACCGTTTCAGCCCGCTGCAGCAGATCAACGCCGCCAATGTGTCGGGCCTGAAGCCCGCCTGGCATTTTGATCTGCCGGTGGATGCGCGCGCGCAGGAGTCGACGCCGCTGATCATCGACGGGGTGATGTACGTGACGGCCGCGTGGAGCCATGTGTACGCGCTGGATGCCGCCAGCGGAACTCTGAAGTGGAGCTACGACCCGAAGGTTCCAGGACATACCGGTGTCGATGCCTGCTGCGACGTGGTCAATCGCGGCCTGGCCGCCTGGCAGGGCCGGTTGTATCTGGGCACTCTGGATGGTCGGCTGGTGGCGTTGGACAGCGCGACGGGCAAGCCAGTTTGGGAGGTGCGCACCATTGCCGAAGGCTCGCGGGCCACGATCACCGGCGCGCCGCGCATCATCAAGGGCAAAGTCATCATTGGCAACGGCGGCGGCGAGGAGAGCGCACGTGGCTTCGTGTCGGCCTACGATGCGGATACGGGCAAACTGATCTGGCGCTTCTACACCATACCCGGCCAGCCCGGCGTCAGGGATGGCGCGGCCTCGGATGAAATCCTGGAGAAGCTCGCACGCAAGACCTGGCGGGGACAGTGGTGGAAAGGCGGCGGTGGCGGGACGGTGTGGGACGCCATGGCCTATGACCCGCAGCTTGACCTGCTGTACTTCGGTACCGACAACGGCGGTCCCTGGAACAAGAAGTTCCGCTCACCCGGGTCCAGCGATGATCTGTTCATCACCTCGATCATCGCGGTGCGTGCGGATACCGGCGAATACGTCTGGCACTTCCAGAACACGCCGGGTGAAATGTGGGACTACAGCGCGACGCAGTCCCTGGTGCTGGCGGACCTGACCATCGGCGGTGAGCTGCGCCACGTCATCATGCAGGCGCCGAAGAACGGCTATTTCTACGTACTCGACCGGCAGACCGGCAAGCCGATCAGCATTCATCAGTACGTGGATACATTGAACTGGGCGCGTGGCGTCGATCCGGTGACGGGTCGGCCGCACGTCAAACCCGAAGCGCTGTACGACCATACGGGCAAGCCCTGGGTGGGTGCTCCGGGTCCGGGTGGCGGCCACAACTGGATGCCCATGTCCTTCAGTCCGCAGACCGGCCTGGTCTACGTGCCCGTCATTGAGGTGTCGTTCCCGTACATCGGTCAGCAGGCCTTCCACCCGACGAACCTGACCTTCAATGTCGGCATCGATCAGAACGCGGGGAGCCTGCCGCAGGATCCGGTGATCAAGGCGGCCGCGCTCAAGGGCCTGAAGGGACACCTTTCGGCGTGGGATCCGGTGGCGCAGAAGGAAGTATGGCGCGTGGAGGTCCCCTATCCCTGGAACGGCGGCACACTGGCGACGGCCGGTCATGTCGTCTACGAGGGGGATGCCATGGGCCGGTTCAGTGCCTACGGGGATGCCGATGGCAAGCTACTGTGGAGCGTGCAGACCGGCACCGGCATTCTGGCGCCCCCGATCAGCTACGCGGTGAACGGCAAGCAGTACGTCGCAGTGGAGGCGGGCTGGGGTGGCGCCTTTGCGCTCTCGGCCGGCGAGCTCGCGCGCCGGACCCAGATTGATCGTGGCAATGTGCCGCGCGTGCTGGTCTTCGCGCTCGCGGGCACGGATACGATTCCGCCCCTGCCGCCGGCCTCGACACAGGTGCTGGCGAAACAGCCCGAGCTGGGTAATGCCACGCAGGTCGCAGAGGGCAAACTGCTCTACCACACCTTCTGTGGCAACTGTCACGGGGACACGGCGGTCAGCGGCGGCACCATGCCGGACCTGCGCTATTCGGCCGCGCTGCACGATGACGAGCTGTTCCAGAAGATCGTGCATGACGGCGTGCTGCAGTCCAAGGGCATGGTCGCCTTCGGCAGCCTGCTTGAGCCTAAGAAGATTGAACTGATCCGGGCCTATGTGGCCCATCGCGTCAATCAAAGCGTGGCCGAGCAACCGCGTTAACGCAGGGTATTGAGTCGATCGCTGCCCATGCGCTCGACCATCCAGCCCGGATATTCGGGTGTCAGTGCCGACACCTGGTTCAGGGCGCTTAAGTCCTCGGCGCCGAGCTTCACGGCAGTGGCAGCCATGTTGTCGAGCAATTGCTCACGGCTCTTGGCGCCGATGATCACGGAGGTGACCGCGCCTTGATGCAGCAGCCAGGCCAGGGCCACGCGCGCCACTGAGACGCCCAGTTTCTGCGCGATCGGCCGCATGACATCGATGATGCGGAAGGCCTTCTCGCGATCCACCGGCGGAAAATCAAAGGTCGTGCGCCGCGCCCCTTCAGGGCCCTGCGCGTCGCGTTTGAACTTGCCGGACAGGAAGCCTCCGGCGAGCGGGCTCCAGGGCAGGATGGCCAGGCGCTGATCATTGGCCAGCGGCACGATTTCACGCTCGAGCTCGCGCCCGGCGAGGGAATAGTAGGCCTGGACGCTTTCGAAACGCGCCAGCCCCTTGCGCTCACTGATGCCCAATGATTTTGCGATATGCCAGGCGGCGTGATTGCTGACGCCGAGGTAGCGCACCTTGCCGGCCCGTACGCAGTCATCCAGCGCCTCCAGCGTCTCCTCGATGGGTGTCACCGGGTCGGTGCCGTGAATCTGGTACAGGTCCACATGCTCCAGCTGCAGCCGTTTCAGGCTGGCGTCCAGTGCCGCCATGATGTGATAGCGCGACAGGCCCAGCTGGTTGACCCCGGGGCCGGCACGGCCGAGCACCTTGGTGGCCATCACGAACTGGTCGCGGGGCACGCCCAGATTGCGCAGCGACTGGCCCAGAATCTCCTCGGAGCGACCGCCTGAGTACACATTGGCGGTGTCGAAGAAATTCACACCGCCATCGATGGCGGTTTTCACCAGGTCATCGGCCACGGCCTGCCCGACGCTGGCGATCTGCGCCCAGATGCCGTCGGCGCCGCCAAAGGTCATGGCACCGAGGCAGACCTCCGACACGACGAGGCCCGTGTTGCCGAACTTCCTCATGCGCATGGCGGCTCCTTTGGCTCAGTGTCCGGCGGGCTTGCCGGCAGCCGCGGCGGCATCGCGCACCGCGGCATCCAGATCATCACCCAGTTCAAGGTAGCGACCCGACAGCGCGCTGTAGCGGCCGCTGGCCAGATCCAGGCAGCGCTGGGCACAACGCACCAGGTCGGCGTTGCGGTGCGGGGATTCGCGCACCGAACGCAATCGATCCACCATGCCGGGCAGCCAGCGCTGCGCATCGGGATGATTGGCGGTGTCCTCGGCCATGCCGGTGTACACGAATCCGGGGTCGATGGAATACACGTTCACGCCGAACTCGCGCGCTTCGGCGGCGGCAACGGCGGCCAGGCGCGTCTGCGCGATCTTGCCCAGACAGTAGGCACTCAGGTAGGGCGCGACGATGCGACTGGCGATGGCCGACACCAGGATCACCGTGCCCGCGCGCCGCTGGGTCATGCCGGGCATGACCCGCTGCATGTAATAGAAGGGCGCGCGGATATGCACGTACTGGGCAGCCACCCACTGTTCAGGATTCACCGCCCAGACCGGTCCGAAGGGACCGGGGACGCCGGCATTGCTCACCAGAATGCTGACCGGTCCAAGTTCGCGCTCCGTGGTGGCGACCACTCGCTCCACATCTTCAGGCTTGGTCACATCGCCCGCGACCGCGATGGCCCGCCCGCCGATGCGGCCGATGTCCTCGACCGCCGCCTCCAGTTCGGAAATGGAACGTGAAGTGACCGCAACCGCCGCGCCTTCGCCGGCGTAACGCATTGCGATCGCACGGCCAAAGCCACGTCCCGCACCGGTGACGATGGCAACCTGGCCCTTCAGCATCTCGCCCATGGCTGCACCTCAAGTTGATTGGCGGAAGTCTAAGGCACCCGGGCGGCGGCGTGTGAGCCGATACGCTAAAATGACCTCATGTACACCACCAGTTCAGCCATGTTGTCGGCCCTGCGCGAAGCGGGCGTGCAGTATCTGTTCGTGAATCTGGGCAGCGACCACAGCGCCTTCATGGAGGCCTATGCCATCGCCCGGGCGTCAAAGCAGGCAGGGGGGTTTCCCTATCCGGATGTCATCACCTGCCCGAACGAAATGGTGGCCCTGAGCGCCGCGCACGGTCATGCGGCGGTCAGCGGGCGGGCCCAGGCGGTGCTGGTACATGTGGAGTGCGGGACGCAGGCGCTCGCGGGGGCCGTCCACAATGCGGCCAAGGGCCGCGTGCCGGTGCTGATCATGGCCGGCATGTCCCCCGCCACGCAGGAGGGCGAGGCGCGCGGCAGCCGCAATGAGTTCATCCACTGGATCCAGGATGTCTTTGACCAGCGCGGCCTGGTGCGCGGCTACATGCGCTATGACAATGAGATCCGGGTCGGGGCCAATGCACCGCAGATCGTGCACCGTGCGTTGCAGGTCGCCAGCAGCGATCCGAAGGGCCCCGTATACCTGGTGGCGGCGCGCGAGATCCTCGAGCAGGAAGTCACACCGCACCGCGAGGACGTGCGCCTGTGGCCGCGCCTCGGCGCGGGCGCCCTGGCACCCGAGGACGCCCTGGAGGTGGCCCGGATGCTGCTGGAGGCCCGACGGCCCCTGGCGGTCACGACCTACCTGGGGCGCGTCCCGGCGGCCGTTGCCGAGCTGACGCGGCTGTGTCGCCGGCTTGGGATGGGCGTGCTGGAGTCGGTGCCCTCCACGGTCAACTTTGCGCCCGATGATCCCCTGCACCAGGGCTGCCAGTGGAATGAGAAGCGCCAGAATCCGGCGCTCGCGGAAGCCGACACCATCCTGGTCCTGGACAGCGATGTGCCGTGGATACCGTTGATCAACCGGCCCGCGGCGGCTGCCCGGATCCTGCATATCGACGTGGACCCGCTGAAGCAGCAGATGCCGCTGTGGTATCTGCGCGCCACGCGCGCCTGGCGCGCGGACGCGGCCACCGCGCTGCGCCAGATCAACGCCGCGCTGGACACGCTGCACATCGATGCGGCCGCGGTGCGCGAGCGCGCCGCGCATCTCGCCCAGCGGCACGCCGCCTTGCGTGCTGAACTTGCAAAGCTGGAGCAACCCGGCGAGGTGCTCACGGCCGAATACGTGACGGCGCAGGTTCGCGAGGCCATCGGCCCGGACGCCCTGGTGATGAGCGAGGCGGTGACCAATTTTCATGTGGTGACCAATCACTCGGGACGCACCAAGCCCGGCACGTACTTCGTGAGCGGCGGTGGCTCGCTGGGCTGGAACGGGGGCGCGGCGATCGGTGCCAAGCTCGCGCGTCCGGAGGCGCTGGTGTGCGCCTTCACGGGTGATGGCACCTACATGTTTTCCATACCCTCGACGGTGCACTGGATCGCCCGCCGCTACCGCACGCCCTTCCTGCAGATCGTGTTCAACAACCAGGGGTGGCGCGCGCCGAAGTTCTCGATGCTGGGCGTGCATCCTGAAGGGTTCGGCAGCCGCGCCGAGGAGCTGGACATCCGTTTTGAGCCGCCGCCGGATTACTCGGGGATCGCCGCGGCGGCCGGTGGCGCGCATGCGGAGATCGTGAAAAAGCCCGAAGAGGTCGCCCCGGCGCTGCAACGTGCCCTGCAGGCGCTGCGCGCGGGCCGCTGCGCCGTGGTCGATGCCTGGCTACCGCGTCTTTAGCGCGTCTTTAGATTGAACACCTGCTCGGCGTTGGTCTGGAAGAACTTCTTCTTGTCCGCCGCGCTCATGTCGATCGCATCGCAGGCCGCCACTTCGCTGGCGACGAACTGGTAGGGATAGTCCATGGCGTACAGCACCCGCTCGGCGCCTAGCACCTGCTGCGCAAAGGTGATCGCTGGGCCCCAGGGCATGCCGCTGCAGGTCACATAGATGTTCTGGCGCATGTAGTCACTGGGCAGGCCGCGCAGCGGCTTCCAGTGCGGATAGCGCTTGGAGTGCAGGGTGGCCCGGTACATGTAGTCGAGCCGGAACAGCCAGTAGGGCAGGGCTTCTCCCATGTGGCCGATCACGATCCGCAGTTTCGGAAAGCGGTCAAAGACCCCACTGACGATCAGGCGCAGCACGTGCAGCGCGGTCTCCACGCCGAACCCGAAAATCGCGCCATCCAGGCCGGCTTCCAGGAACGGGGCGATCATCCGGTCCGAGGGCGTGTTGGGATGGATGTAGATGGGGGCATCGCAGGCCTCGGCCGCGGCGAAAATGTCCCAGTACTTCTGATCGTCCAGATACTCGCTGTGCACATGGGAGTTGAGGATGACGGCATTGAAGCCCAGCTTGCGGATGCCACGCTCGATTTCCTGCGCCGCGGCGGCCGGATCCTGCGGCGCGATGGCGGTCATGCCCGCCAGGCGCTGCGGGTACTTCGCAATGGCCGCGGCCAGCTCATCGTTGGTCGCACGGGCCAGCGCAGTGCCGGTGGCCGCATCAAAGATGTGCGCCCCCGGGGAGGTCAGGGCCAGCACCTGCACGTCAATGCCCGTGGCATCCATGTCGGCGATGCGCCGCTCGTCCAGCCACTGCAGGCGTTCAATGATCCCGGTGGCCCGGGCGCTGCTGCTGCCGAGGTAAAACCCCCACATCGAGTTGAAGCCGATGTCATCGATGCTCTTGCGGGCCAGGGCCTCCCGATACATGCGCAGCATATCCGCGGTGGCCCACGCCTCTTCGGTGGCGATGCGGCGGTAGGCGAGTTTTTCGGCTGACATAGCGTCTCCCTTATGAGGCAATCCAAGCAGGCGCGCATGATAGCGGACTATACTTGCGCGCAGTTGCACAGGAGCCTTTGGCGGCGAACACGATGTCCAAATACCAACCGAAAATCGATCTGCAAAAGATTACCGCCATCGATATCCACACGCACGCCACGATTTCCGGGCGCGCGCCGCGGGATCCGTGTGCCCATGCCTTCGATGAGCAGATGATGAAGTACTTCCGCTCCGGCAAGGCGCCGACGATTGCCGAGGTGGCGCAGTACTACCGGGAGCGCAACCTGGCGGCGGTCATCTTCACCGTGGACGCCGAAGCCGGCGCCGGGCATTGGCGCATCGCCAATGAAGAGGTGGCGGAGGTCGCCGCCGACAACAATGATGTGCTGATTCCGTTTGCCAGCATCGATCCGGCGCGCGGCAAGATGGGCGTGCGCGAGGCCCGGCGCCTGATCGAGGACTACGGCGTGCGCGGCTTCAAATTCCATCCCTCGATGCAGGCGTTCTATCCCAACGACACCAAGTGCTATCCGCTGTATGAGGAAATCGCGGCGGCGGGCCTGCCGGCCCTGTTTCACACCGGGCAGACCGGCGTCGGCGCGGGGCTCCCGGGCGGCATGGGTGTCAAGCTCAAGTATTCCAATCCCATCTACCTGGACGATGTGGCCGCCGACATCCCGGCGCTCACCATCGTCATGGCGCACCCGTCCTTTCCCTGGCAGGACGAGGCCCTGGCCATTGCGACGCACAAGCACAATACCTGGATCGATCTGTCCGGATGGTCACCCAAGTATTTCCCTGCGAATCTCGTGCAATATGCAAACTCCCTGATCAAGGACCGGGTGCTGTTCGGTTCGGACTATCCGGCCATCACCCCTGACCGCTGGCTGGCGGATTTCGAGAAGCTGCCCATTAAACCCGAAGTGCGGCCCATGATCCTGAAGGAAAACGCCATCCGGCTGCTGGGGCTTCGCAGCTGACCGCCCCGGGGTGGTGCGCCAGCCATTTGCCCGACAGATAGTCGGTATCGCGCAAACCGCGTTGCGGCATAATGGCGGCCGGTGGACAATGCGCACCCTAAAAACGACAGTCCATGCCATTTCCTGATCCCGACGCGCCCCTAAGGCAGTTGCGGGAGGGTTTTCTTTAGATGTTTCTTCAAGAGGTGGGGCAATGAGCCAGCAGAACCTGGAAAGTGTGTTGAAGGCGGCCGGCAATCCGGTCCAGATGTTGCGCAATTCGAAGATCGGCGCCTACGTGTA
Organism: Steroidobacteraceae bacterium; assembly: GCA_049792815.1. Lineage (GTDB taxonomy): Bacteria > Pseudomonadota > Gammaproteobacteria > Steroidobacterales > Steroidobacteraceae > DAIDKA01. The sequence goes on from JBARBG010000171.1 coordinate 12,170, forward strand.
CCCGGTGGTACCGAGCGAGTACACCAACTGGCGCGACGAGCAGCGGGCCTGGCGCGAAAGCGCGGTGCTGTTCGACCAGTCGCACCACATGGCGGAGTTCACGGTCAAGGGCCCGGACGCCCTGAAGCTGATGTCCTACTGCACCATCAACAGCTTCAACAACTTCACGATCGGCAAGGCCAAGCAGATGGTGCCGATCAGCTATGACGGCTATGTCATCGGCGACGGCATCCTGTTCTACGAGGACAAGGACGAGCTGGTGTTCGTCGGCCGCGCTCCCACGGTGAACTGGCTGCAGTTCCAGGCCGAGACCGGCACCTTCAAGGTCGATACCATTCGTGACGACCGTTCCCCTTCGGCGCCACGCGGCAAGGCCGTCACCCGCCGTCGCTATCGCTTCCAGATCCAGGGTCCGCATGCCTGGAAAGTCATCGAGAAGTTGAATGGCGGGCCGCTGCCGCAGGAAATCAAGTTCTTCAACTGGAGCACCATCAATCTGGGCGGCCAGAAGGTCAAGGCGCTGCGTCATGGCATGGCCGGCGCGCCGGGACTTGAGATCTGGGGCCCGTACGCCGAATACGAGAAGGTCTTCAATACCATCATGGAAGCGGGCCGGGAGTTCGGCCTGACGGCCGTGGGCTCGCGCGCCTATGCCTCCAATACTCTGGAGTCCGGTTGGATACCGTCCCCGCTGCCGGCCGTGTACAGCGGCGAGAGCATGAAGAAGTACCGTGAGTGGCTGCCGGCCAGCAGTTACGAGGCCACCGGCTCGATTGCCGGCAGCTTCGTGTCGGACCGCATCGAAGACTATTACACGACGCCGTACGATCTGGGCTACGGTCCGTTCGTGAAGTTCGACCACGAGTTCGCCGGTCGTGACGCGCTCGAGAAGTTCTCCAAGCTGCCGCACCGGAACAAGGTGACCTTCGCCTGGAACGGCGAGGACATGGCGAAGATCTTCGCTTCGTTCTTCCATCCCGGGAAGCTTTCGAACAAGTACTTCGAGTGGCCGATCGCAAACTATGGTTCGTCCTCCTTCGACGCGGTCAAGAAGGGCGGCAAGGTCGTCGGCTACTCCATGTTCGGTGGCTACAGCTACAACGAGCGCACCGCGCTGTCGCTGGGTGTGGTCAATCCGGACGTACAGGTCGGCGAAGAGCTCACGCTGGTTTGGGGCGAAGCCGACGGCGGCACCGCCAAGCCCACCGTGGAGCGTCACGAGCAGACCCAAGTGCGGGTGCAGGTCGCCGCAGTGCCCTACGGTGAGGATGCCCGCAAGCACTACGCTTCGGGCTGGCGCACCCAGAGCAAGTAAGGTTTGAAGTCCTGGCTTTGAGCCGCGGGGTGGGAAGCAATTCCCACCCCGTTTTGTTTTAGAGCTTTGCCCGGCCGATGATGCCGCTGCCGCCGGCCACAATGGCGGCAAGGCTGCGGGCCCGTGGCAGGATGTGCGCGGCGTAGAACTCCGCGTGGTCCGGCATCGAGCCTGCCGCCAGTGCCCACTGCCAGCCGCCCGCCACGACGCCCAGCCACTGCAGGAAGGGGTAGGCGATACTGCCCACGACTTCGCTGTGATTGCTGCCTGCGTTCAGCAGCTGCTGCACGTGCTGGCGCAGCGCGGCGCACTCACTCAGGAGTGGCCCACGCAGCGGTGCTGCGGCCGCAAGCCCCTGGGCCGCGTGTTCCATCTGCACCAGCAGTTCCTCAAACCCCTGCGCCCGGTCGCGCAGGATCTTGCGTCCCAGCAGATCCTGGGCCTGGATGAAGTTTGTGCCTTCGAACACCGGACCGATGCGTGCATCCCGATAGAGCTGCGAAGCCTCGCAGTCATCGACGTAGCCGGTGCCGCCATGCACCTGCACGGCGAGCGACGAGACCTCGACGGCGGTGTCGGAGGCCCACGCCTTCACCAGCGGCGTCAAGAGGCCCAGGCGCCGTTCGGCGCGGGCGCGGGTGCCAGGATCGGTCCTGGCGCCATGCACCACATCCAGTGCCGCAGCCGCGCAGTACGCCAGGCAGCGCGCGGCATGCGTAAGCACATTCATGGTCAGCAGCATGCGCCGTACATCGGCGTGTTCGATGATGGGCCGCTGGGCGCCGTGCGCATCCCGACCCTGGCGCCGCTCGCCGGCATAGGCCAGGGCCAGTTGCCGCGCGCGTTCGGCCACACCCGTGGAATGCAGGCCCACCCCGATGCGCATGTGATTCATCATGGTGAACATGCAGCCCAGGCCATTGTGCCGCTCGCCGATGAGCCAGCCGCGGGCGCCGGCGTTCTCGCCGAGCACCATGGCGCAGGTGGGACTCGCGCGAATGCCCATCTTGTGTTCCAGCGAAACGGCGCGCAGATCATTGTCGATCCAGGCGCCCTCATGCCTCAGACGGCGCGGCACCAGAAACAGCGACAAGCCCTTGACCCCGGATGGCGCGTCCGGCGTACGCGCCAGCACCAGGTGGATGATGTTCTGCGCCAGGTCATGCTCGCCCCAGGAGATGAATATCTTGCGCCCCGTCAGCAGCCACGAGTCCGCGTCGGGTCGGGCCTGTGTGCGCACGGTGGACAGGTCCGAGCCGGCCTGAGGTTCGGTGAGGCTCATGGCGGCGGGCCACTCCCCGCTCACCAGGCAGGGCAGGTACAAGGCCTGCAGCTTGGCATCCGCATGGACCCGCAGCACTTCGACGGCGCCGACCCCGCTCTCGGGCAACATCGCGAACGCCAGGTTGGCGCCGCCCCAGATCTCGGTGGTGGCCGCGGCCAGCAGCATCGGCAAGGCCTGTCCACCCCAGGCCTCAGGTGCGCCAAGCGCGGGCCAGCCGTCGGCGCAGAACTTCTGCCAGGCCTGCGGGAAGCCTGCGGCAGTGGTCACGCCCGCGGCGGTGAGTGTTGCGCCCTGTGTATCACCAATGCGGTTCAGGGGCGACAACACCTCACGGGCCAGGCGCGCCGCACCTTCGAGCACCGCGCTCGCGGTCTCGCCCAGGACTTCCTCGTGCTCTGCCGTAGCGCTGAATCCGCAATGGCGCGCCGCCTGTTCCTGGGCTGCTCTGATCAGCTGCAGCGGTGCTTCATAAGGAGCCGTCATGGCGGTTAAGACCGATCAGGCCTGAAGGTCCCGCGCCATGTCGATGAACAGTGAGCGCAGCCAGGTGTGTCCGGGGTCCTGCTCGTTGCGGTGGTGCCAGAGCAGGATCTCGTGACCGTCCAGCGCGTCGAAGGGCAGGGCGAAGATCTTCAGCGGCACCAGCGGCATCACCAGCCGCGCCACCCGCTCGGGCACCGTGGCGGCGAAGGGTGAGCCGGGAAGCATGAACAGCATTTCCAAAAGGCTCTGGGTGGTCGCCCGCACGTTCAGATCCATGCCGATCATGCGCCGGACCAGCTCCTCCACCGGCGCGGTGTGTCCATTGGGGCGGGCAAAGATGTGCGGCAGGGCCTGATAGTCGGCGAGCGTCATGCTGTCCCCAAGGATAGCCATCTCCTTTGACATCACACACACCCAGCGTACCGGGCGCAGCGGCACGAACTTCAGGGTCTCGGGAAACTCACCCAGTCCGTACACCCCGGTGATGTTCAGCGACAGGCACAGGTCAGCGTCGCCATAGCTCAGGCGCGTGAGGCTGGTCTGGGAGACCTGCTCGACGTGGCACTGGATCTGGGGCGCTTCGCGTGCCATCCGGCCCAGCACCCGCGGCACCAGTTCCGGGATGGCCTCATCGGTGGCGATCACGGTATAGGTGCGCCGCACCGTTGCCGGGTCAAACGTCGGCTGGGTCCCAAGCGTCGCCTGGACCTTCAACAGGGCCTCCCGCACCGGTTGCGCCAGGGAGAGCGCGCGTGGCGTCAGCTCCATTTCCCGCCCCACCCGCACCAGCAGCGCATCCTGGAAGTAATCGCGCAGTTTCTGCAGTGAGGCGCTCATGGCCGGCTGGGACAGAAATACCCTCTCGGCGGCACGGGTGACGTTTTTCTCCTGCAGCAAGGCGTCGAGCGCAATCAGCAGATTCAGGTCGAAGCGGTTCAGCTGCATTGAGTCGTCAAGTCCTTGTCCAGGCACCTATATTGGATGCGGATAGTGCCCATCCGCAAAAATGATTGCCCAGATTACACCTGAGCCCTTAACGTGCCGCACCACAATTATGCAAGTGCCGTTGCCGGCCCCTCGCAGTGCAAAAATATGTTATCCGTCGTAGGGTTCGGCACCGGTGTGCGACAATCCGGGGCGATCAGGTATTAACCGCCATGCACTCCATCGACTGCCGAATTCCCCGAACTCTCACTCTCAAGGCCGCCTCTTGGGTGGCCCCCCAGGCTTTGCCAGTCTAGCCATGGAGGCAGTCAGCGCAGCAGAGGCACCTGCGGCCAGCGGGGTGGAAGTGACCGTGGATCGCTGGGTGCGCGGCAGTTCGCAACACACCACCGACCGCGTCGCCGAGGAAGTGCCCGTGGCGCTCTTGTACAACGGGGAGCCCCATGTAGTCATGCTGGCCACGCCCCATGATCTTGTGGATCTGGCGCGCGGCTTCTCGTTGAGCGAGGAGCTGGTCGAGCGGCCCGATGAGATCCGCGGCATCGAAGTGCATCACCTGCCCGAAGCGGCGGAGGTCCGTATTGCCATCGCCTGGGAGAAGTTCCCTGAGCTGCTGCGCCGGCGGCGCAATCTCACCGGCCGCACGGGCTGCGGCCTGTGCGGCTCGGAGACCCTGGAGCAGACCGTGCGCACCAAGTCCACGGTGGGCACCGGACCGATCGTCAGCATTGAGCAGTTGCATGCCGCCATCGCTGACCTGCCGGCCCGGCAATTGCTGAACGCGAAAACCGGTAGCGTGCACGCGGCCGCCTGGGTGGTGCCAGGCAGCGGCATCCAGTGCCTGCGCGAGGACGTGGGGCGGCACAACGCACTGGACAAGACTCTCGGTGCGTTGGTCCAGGCCGGCTCCGACCTGGAGGCGGGTTTCATGCTGGTGACCAGCCGCGCGAGCTACGAGATGGTGCAGAAGGCTGCAACCATGGGGGTGACCTTCATGGCAGCGCTGTCGGCGCCGACCTCCTTTGCCGTCGGCCATGCGCAACGTTGCGGCCTGACGCTCGTGGCCTTTGCGCGGCGCGAACAGCACGTGGTGTACGCCAACGGCCACCGCCTGGTCGAATAGACCGTGACTTCGAATCATTCATAAAGCGTAAAGGACCTCTCCGCCATGACCGCCATTGACCTGGACCAGCTGAAAAAACGCGCCGTCGCCTTTGCGCGTAATACCTCGACCGAAATCTCGCCGCACGATGAGCCGAAGCTGGAGTCACTGGTGGGCGTGCTGCCCGCCGGCACCACGATCTACGTGGCGCACACCCCCAAGGCACAGATGTTCGACGTGGTGCGGGTGGCAGCCAAGGTGCAGTCCTTAGGGTTTCGCGCCTCGCCGCACTGCGTGGCGCGCCGCATTCCCAGCGAGGCCATGCTGCGCGAGGGTCTGAAGCAGGCGCGCGATGCCGGAATCGAGCAGGTGCTGCTGGTGGCCGGTGACCTCACCCCCCCGGCGGGGCCGTTTACCAGCACCCTGGAGCTGCTGGACACCGGCGCCATCACCGACGCGGGCATTACCCACGTCGGCGTGGCAGGCCATCCGGAAGGGCACCCGGCGGTGGATACCGAGACGCTGTGGAAGGCGCTGGCCTACAAGCAGGCCTTCGCCCAGCGTACCGGCGTCAAGGTACATATCGCCACCCAGTTCAGCTTCAATCCCGGCGCCGTCGCTGAATGGGACCGCCAGCTGCAGGCCCATGGCATCACCCTGCCGGTGCACTTGGGAATCGCCGGCCCGACGCCGCTCGCCAAGCTGCTGAAGTTCGCCGCCATGTGCGGCATCGGCGCTTCGCTCGGGGCGCTGTGGAAGAACATGGGCAACATGACCAAGCTTGCGACCGGCATGGCCATGGCCCCGGATGAAATGCTGCTGGCGGTGCTGGCCAATGGCGCCGGCGCGGCGCCGAGCCGCCTGGTGCAGCCGCATTACTACGCCTTTGGCGGCGTGATGGAGACGGCGCAGTGGCTGCGTCATCTCATCGACGGGACCTTCACCATGGACCCGAGTGGCGAGAAGTTCACGGTGAACGCTTAGATGAGCACCGTGGGCAAGGCGTTGATCTGCGGCTCCATCGCCTTTGACAGCATCATGGTGTTCGACGGCCGGTTCAAGGAGCACATCCTGCCGGACAAGATCCATATGCTGAATGTCTCGTTTCTGGTGCCGCAGCTGCGGCGCGAGTTCGGCGGCTGCGCGGGCAACATTGCCTACAACCTGCGCCTGCTGGGGGATGCCGGCTATCCCATGGCCACGGTGGGACGGGATTTCGCGCCCTACCAGAAATGGATGACGGACACCCAGGTGCCGCAGGACTACGTGCGCATCATCGACAGCGAGCACACCGCCCAGGCCTTCATCACCACCGACCAGGACGATAACCAGATCACGGCCTTCCACCCGGGCGCGATGCAGCTGTCGCATCTGAATGCCATTCCCGGGGATGCCGGGATCACCTTGGGCATAGTCTCGCCGGATGGCCGAGATGGCATGGTGCAGCATTGCGCCGGATTTGCCGCCGCCGGCATCCCCTTCATTTTTGATCCGGGGCAGGGGCTGCCTATGTTCAATGGCGATGACCTGCGCGCCCTGATCGGCCAGGCTTCCTGGCTCACGGTCAACGACTACGAATGGGAGCTGGTCCAGCAGCGCACCGGCTGGAAGGCCGGCGATGTGGTCAAGCACGTGAAGGCGCTGATCGTGACGCGTGGTGCGGAAGGCTCGACCATCCATACCCCGGAAGGGGAGATCGTCATACCGGCTGCCAAGGCGCAGGCTGTCGTGGATCCGACCGGTTGCGGGGATGCCTACCGCGCGGGCCTCATCCATGGCCTGCTGCATGGCCACGGCTGGGCCGCCACCGGCCGGATTGCCTCGCTCCTGGGGGCACTGAAAGTGGCCACCCGCGGCACCCAGAACCACCGTTTCACCCGGAGCGAATTTGCGGCAAGCTACCGGGCCGCCTTTGGCAGCAGCCTGCCCTGAGGCAGGCCGGGGCTGTATCATGGGTCTTTACCATCTTTACCTAAACAGGACTTGAAGCGCATTCATGGCCAATAACTACGTGTTCACTTCGGAGTCCGTGTCGGAAGGTCATCCTGACAAGATTGCCGACCAGATCAGCGATGCGGTGCTGGATGCCATCCTGGCGCAGGACAAGCGCGGCCGCGTGGCCTGTGAAACCATGATCAAGACCGGCGTGGTGATCGTGGCGGGGGAGGTCACGACTTCCGCCTGGGTGGATGTCGAAGCGCTGGTGCGCAAGACGGTGCTGGACATCGGCTACAACTCCTCGGAGATGGGCTTTGACGGCGCCAGCTGCGGCGTGCTGAACGTCATCGGCAAGCAGTCACCGGACATCGCGCAGGGCGTGGATCGCAAGGACGAGCGCAAGCAGGGCGCCGGGGACCAGGGCCTGATGTTTGGCTATGCCACCAACGAGACCGATGTGCTGATGCCGGCCGCCATCACCCTGGCGCATCGCCTGGTGAAGCGCCAGGCCGAGGTGCGCAAGAAGGGCAAGCTGCCCTGGTTGCGTCCGGATGCCAAGAGCCAGGTCACCCTGCGTTACGAGAATGACGTGCCGGTGGGACTGGAGGCCGTGGTGCTCTCCACCCAGCACAGCGATGACATCTCCACCAAGGCGCTGCGCGAGGCGGTGATGGAGGAGATCCTGATTCCCGTGCTGCCGAAGAAGTGGATCGACAGCCGCACCAAGTACCACATCAACCCGACCGGGCGTTTTGTGGTGGGCGGTCCGGTCGGCGACTGCGGCCTCACCGGTCGCAAGATCATCGTTGACACCTATGGCGGCTTCGCCCGTCATGGCGGGGGCGCGTTCTCCGGCAAGGATCCCTCGAAGGTCGATCGTTCGGCAGCCTACGCGGCCCGCTACGTGGCGAAGAACATCGTCGCCGCGGGGCTCGCCGACCGTTGCGAAGTGCAGGTCTCCTACGCCATTGGCGTGGCCGAACCCACCTCCATCATGATCGAGACCTTCGGCACCGGTAAGCTGTCGCGCGAGAAGCTCACACAGCTGGTGCGCAAGCACTTTGACCTCACGCCCTATGGGCTGCGCGAGATGCTCGACCTGATCCGCCCCATCTACCAGATGACGGCGTCCTACGGGCATTTCGGGCGTACCGAGAAGGAGTTCACCTGGGAGCGCACCGACAAGGCGCAGATCCTGGCGGCCGAACTGAAGGGTAACGCCCGGGCGGCCTAGCTGCAGAATTCTGCCGCGCATCATGCGCGGCAGCGTCCGGCGCCTGAGGAGCGCTGCGACAGGCATCCGCAGTCACGAGGCTGCGGCCGCGCCTGCCAGGCTCAGGAGGCCGGACGTCAAATGTACACGGCGCTCGTTCTTCAACTGGAGCATTGAACATGAACGCCACACTCAAGCCCGCTGCGGGCTCTGCAGAATTCAAAGTTGCCGATATGACCCAGGCCGGCTGGGGCCGGCGCGAGATTGCCATTGCCGAAGTGGAGATGCCGGCGCTGATGGCCATCCGCCGGGAGTACGCCGGTAGCCAGCCGCTCAAGGGCGCACGGATCGCCGGCTCGCTGCACATGACCATCCAAACGGCGGTGCTGATCGAGACCTTGAAGGCCCTGGGCGCCGAGGTGCGCTGGGCCTCGTGCAATATCTTTTCCACTCAGGATCATGCCGCTGCGGCCATCGCCGCCACGGGCACTCCGGTGTTTGCCCACAAGGGCGAGACGCTGGAGCAGTACTGGGACTATACCCACCGCATTTTTGAGTTCGCCGACGGCTTGGGACCCAACATGATCCTGGATGACGGCGGGGATGCCACACTGCTCATGCACCTGGGCGTGCGCGCCGAGAAGGACGCCTCCGTGATCGCCAATCCGAGCGGCGAGGAGGCGGCTTTCCTGTTCGCGGCCATGAAACGCAAGCTGGCCAGTTCCCCGGGCTGGTACTCGCGCATGTCCAAGGAGATCCGCGGCGTCACCGAGGAGACCACCACCGGCGTGCATCGCCTGTACCAGATGCACAAGGAAGGCCGCCTGTTGTTCCCGGCCATCAACGTCAACGACTCGGTGACCAAGAGCAAGTTCGACAACCTCTATGGCTGCCGCGAGTCGCTGGTGGATGGCATCAAGCGCGCCACCGATGTGATGGTGGCCGGCAAGATTGCCGTCGTGGCCGGTTACGGTGATGTGGGCAAGGGTTCGGCCCAGGCGCTGCGGGCGCTATCGGCCCAGGTGTGGGTGACCGAGATCGATCCGATCTGCGCGCTGCAGGCGGCGATGGAAGGCTACCGGGTGGTGACCATGGACTACGCCTGCGACAAGGCGGACATCTTCGTCACCTGCACGGGAAACTTCCATGTGATCACCGGCGCGCACATGGAACGCATGAAGAACAACGCCATCGTCTGCAACATCGGTCACTTCGATAATGAGATCGACGTTGCTGCGCTGGAGCAGCACAAGTGGGAGGAGATCAAGCCCCAGGTGGATCATGTGATCTACCCGGACGGCAAGCGCATCATCCTGCTGGCCAAGGGGCGCCTGGTGAATCTGGGCTGCGGCACGGGGCATCCGTCCTACGTGATGAGTTCCTCGTTTGCCAACCAGACCATCGCCCAGATCGAGCTTTACTCCAACACATCCAAGTACCCGGTGGGGGTCTACACCCTGCCCAAGCACCTGGACGAGAAGGTGGCGCGGCTGCAGCTGACCACCCTCAATGCCCAGCTGACCGACCTGACCGCCGAGCAGGCGGCCTATATCGGCGTTTCTGTCAAGGGTCCCTATAAGGCGGATCACTACCGCTACTGAGACCATAAGCCCCATAATCCCCCCCGAGAACCGTCTCGGGGGGGACATCATGCTCAAACGCATTGTCGGCGTCATTCTGGCGATCATCGGGGCCTACGCCGTCGGCGGCATCGCGCTGCACCGTAACGAACCCATCAACGCGTTGTGGCTGGTCACCGCCGGCGTGTGTGTGTATGTCATCGGTTACCGCTTCTACGCAGCCTGGATCGCCGCCCGCGTTCTGAGCGTGGACCCCACGCGGGCAACCCCGGCCGAGCGCCTCAATGACGGCCGGGATTTCGTGCCGACCCATCGCTGGATCGTCTTCGGACATCACTTTGCGGCCATCGCGGGTCCGGGTCCGCTGGTCGGACCGACCCTCGCCGCGCAGTTCGGCTATCTCCCGGGGACGCTGTGGATACTGTTCGGGTCGGTGCTCGGCGGGTGTGTCCAGGACATGACCATCCTGTTCATGTCCACGCGCCGCGACGGACGCAGCCTCGGGCAGATGGCGCGCGATGAGCTCGGACCTTTTGGCGGCTTCGCGGCGCTCGGCGGCACGCTCATGATCATGATCATCCTGATCGCGGTGCTGGCGCTGGTGGTCGTGAATGCGATGAAGGGCAGCCCCTGGGCGACCTTCTCGGTGTTCGCCACCATTCCGATTGCCGTCGCCATCGGCCTGTATGTGCGCGGACTGCGGCCGGGCCGCGTGCTGGAGGCCTCCATCATCGGCATGATACTGCTGCTGCTCGGCGTCGCGGGCGGCGGCTGGATCGATCAGAGCCCGGGACTGCGCGGTCTGTTCGATTACACCGGCCCGCAGCTGGCCGCGTTCGTGATCGGGTACGGCTGGCTCGCGGCCATCATTCCCGTGTGGCTGCTGCTCGCGCCGCGCGGCTATCTGTCGACCTTCCTGAAGCTCGGCGTGATTGCGCTGCTCGCCGTGTCGATCGTCATCATCCATCCGGAGCTGAAGATGCCGGCGCTCACGCGCTTCATCTCGGGGAACGGACCGATCTTTGCCGGCAAGATCTTTCCCTTCGTCTTCATCACCATCGCCTGCGGAGCGGTGTCGGGCTTTCATGCGCTGGTCTCCAGTGGCACGACGCCGAAGCTCATCGGCAGCGAGGCCGACGTGCGCCTGGTTGGCTACGGCAGCATGGCGCTCGAGTCCTTTGTCGCGATCATGGCGGTGATCGCGGCGACGCTGCTCGATCCGGGTGTGTACTTTGCCATCAACACCGGCGCCGGCGTGGTCGGCGCGGATGCGCACACCGCGGTTGCGACCATTTCGGGCTGGGGCTTCCCCGTGACGGTTGACCAGATGCAGCAACTCGCCCACCGGATGGGCGAGCGCACGCTGTTCGCCCGCACCGGCGGCGCGCCGTCACTCGCGGTCGGCATGGCGAGCATCTTCAGCTCAACCTTCGGCAACACCCTGCTTGCGGCTTGGTACCACTTTGCGCTGATGTTCGAGGCGGTCTTCATCCTCACGACCATCGATGCGGGGACACGGGTCGGCCGCTTCATGCTGCAGGACTTCCTCGGGCACTTCTGGAAGCCGCTCGGGCGCACCTCCTGGTATCCCTCGGTGCTGCTGACGAGCGCACTGATCGTGGCGGGCTGGGGCTACTTCCTCTACGTCGGGGTCATCGACCCCAATGGCGGCATCAACATCCTGTGGCCGCTGTTCGGCATCGCCAATCAGATGCTGGCGGCGATCGCGCTCAGCGTCGCCACCGGGATTCTCATCAAGAGCGGCAAGCTCAAGTACTCATGGGTGACCGGCGGTCCGCTCGCGTGGCTTGCGATCGTGACGACGGTCGCGGCGTGGCAGAAGATCACCAGCCCGGATCCGACTCTGGGCTTCTTCGCCGGGGCGGCGGATCTCGCCGGCAAGCTCGCAAGCGGCGTGCTCCCCGCGGCGCGCGCCGCCGTTGCTCCGAAGCTCATCTTCAATCAGCAGCTCGACGGCTGGCTCACGATACTGTTCACCGTGATCGTCTGGCTGGTGATCGCCGACATGCTGCGTGTGTCGATTCGCGCGGCGCGCGGGCTGCCGACACTGGCGAGTTCCGAGGCCCCGCACGTGGCACGCATGTCGGCGGTGGGCGGCGGGTCATGAGGACTGCCCCGATCGTGACCGCCTGGCGAACCTGCTGGCGCGCCCTGCGCACACTGTCCGGCGATGATGCCTATGAGCGCTACCGGATGCATCTCCTGGCGGCCCATCCGGAACTGCCACCGTTGTCACGGAAGGCGTTTTACGTTGACGAGCAGCAGCGCAAGTGGGGTAGTATTAACCGCTGCTGTTAGTGCGGAAGACAAGGCTCATGGCGGATTTGACGGCTCACGGTTCTGCAGATTTTGGCCCCGACGGCGGGGAAGTGGATGACGGCCGACGCAAGTTCCTGCTGCGGGCCACGATTGGCATGGGCGCCGCCGGTGTGGCTTTTGCCGCCACCCCATTCATCGAATCCTGGCTGCCCTCGGAGCGCGCCCGCGCCCAGGGCGGACCCACGGAAGTGGACTTGTCCAAGATCGAGCCCGGGCAGATGCTCATCACCATCTGGCGCCGCCAACCCATGTACGTGGTGCACCGGACGCCGGCAATGATGGCGCTCTTGGGCAATCACGATGATCAGCTCAAGGATGCCAAGTCGGAGGATTCCGACCAGCCGGCGTACTGCAAGAATCCCATCCGTTCGCGCAGCGCCGAGTACCTGGTGCTCAGGGGCATTTGCACGCACCTGGGGTGCCTGCCCAAGCAGCACTTCGCTGCCGGGGATCCGGAGCTTGCGGCGACCTGGCCGGGCGGCTGGCTGTGTCCCTGCCATGGCTCGCGCTTCGACATGGCGGGACGCGTATTTGACGGGTCACCGGCCTCGGTCAACCTGGTCATTCCGCCTTATTCCTACCCCACCCCCACGCGCCTGGTCATTGGCGAGGATGAGACCACGGGCACTGCGGCTTAACGCGCGGCGGCCCGCAACCGTACCCACGCTTCGGCGATCTGCACGGCATTCAGCGCCGCGCCCTTGAGCAGTTGATCGCCCGCGCAGAACAGGGCGATGGAACGACCCGACGGATCGCTCAGGTCCTGGCGGATCCGACCCACCAGCACGTCATCCTGGCCCGAGGCATCCTTGGGCATGGGGAAGTAGTTCTTGGCCGGATCATCCACCAGCTTCACGCCCGGGGCCTGCTGCAGCCACTCGCGCACCTGCGCCGGGGTGATCGGGCGCTCGCACTCGAAGGTCACCGCGATGCTATGCGCGCGCAGCACCGGGACGCGTACGCAGGTGGCACTGATGCGCATATTCGGCTCGCCGAAGATCTTGCGCGTCTCCTGAATGACCTTGGTCTCCTCGCCGTTGTAGCCGGTCGCCAGATCCACGTCGCTGTTGTGGCTGAAGACATTGAAGGCGTAGGGGTGCGGCAGGATTTTCTGCTGGAACGGCCGACCCTCCAGATGGGCACGCGTGGCTTCCAGCAGCTCTTCCATGGCGGCCGCGCCGGCTCCGGATGCCGCCTGGTAGGTGCTGATGATCAGCCGCCGGATGGGGTTGTGCTGATGGATGGGCCACAGCGGAACGATGGAAATGATCGCCGAGCAGTTGGGATTGGCGATCACCCCCTGGTGCTCGGCTATCCCCTGGGGATTGATCTCCGGCACCACCAGCGGCACCTGCGCGTCCATGCGGAAGGCCGAGGAATTGTCGATGACCACGGCACCGGCGCGCACGGCGAGGGGCGCGAAGCGCTTGGAGATGCTGCTGCCGGCGGAAAACAAGGCGATGGCCACGCCCTCGAAGCTGGCTTCAGTCAGTTCCTGGATGGGCACGTCCTGACCGCGGAACTTCTGGGTCTTGCCCGCCGAACGGGCCGAGGCCAGCAGGCGCAGTTCGCGGACCGGGAAGTTGCGCTGTTCCAGGCAACGCGCCATTTCAGCGCCAACCGCTCCGGTGGCGCCGACAACGGCCACGACATAGGCGGGGGCCGGCGCGGGGGCGGCGCGCAATGCATCGGTCTGACTGGCTGAGGAGGGCATGGAAGGGCTCCGGAAACGAAAAGGCCCCGCACTGGCGGGGCCTGCGGGAAGATCAAACCACGTCAGGCGCTGGTGCGTAGGGTCACGGCCGGCTCCTGCACCGCCGCCACGTGGGCACGTTTGCGACGCACGCGCGGCGTATTGTCCGCGAGCTTGCGGATGCTGGTGCCGCTGGGCGGCGAAACGATCAGCTGGAACGAAATGGCGGTGCTGCCACATGCCGGACAGCGACTGGCCCATGACGGGCACTCGCGCTCACATGCTCCACAGACTCTTGCGTGCTGGATTGCCATTGCCGGAATCTCCTGGGGGGCGCAAGTGTAGCCGATCACATGGCCAGCGACGAGCCTTGGCGCAAGCCTTGGCGCGGAAAATACCCTTGACCGCACTATTTTGGGGCGGAATCGAAGCCGTACCTCGCAAAGATCGCCTGGGCGGTGGGCGATAACAGGAATTTGACGAAATCTGCCGCGCCGTCGCGCGGATGGGCGGTGGTCGCGACGGGGTAAATAATGGGCTCGTGGGAGCTTGCGGGGAACTCGGCCACGATGCGCACCTTTTTCTCTACCAAGGCGTCGGTGCGGTACACGATGCCCAGCGGGGCCTCGCCGCGGGCCACCAGCGCCAGCGCCGCGCGCACATTGTCGGCGGGCGCGACCTGGTCCTGGACCTCGCTCCACACCCCGAGGTTGGTCAGCGCACGCTTGGCGTACTTGCCCACGGGTACCGAGTCCGGATTGCCGGTCGCCAGGCGCCCGGTGCCCAGCAGTTTCGCCAGGGCAAAGTGAGGTTTGATCCTGATGGTCACGGTGCTGTCCGCCGGACTGATGAGCACCAGGCGATTGCCCAGCACATTGCGGCGGCTGGCAGTGTCGATGAGCTTGCGGGTCTGCAGATAGTCCATCCAGTCCGTGTCGGCGGACATGAAGACATCCGCCGGCGCGCCCGCCTCGACCTGCCGGGCGAGCGCCGAACTTGCCGCATACGACAGCTTCACGCCCTGGTGCGTGGCGGCGGTGAAGGCGGGGCCGATTTCATTCAGTGCGTCGGTGAGCGAGGAGGCCGCCAGCACCACCAGGTCAGGTGCCGCGCTGCCCCCCTGGGCAGCGCCGAGGTCGGGTCGCGCGACCAGGCCCGTGAGCAGCAGGGTGGCAAGAAGTGCTCGGCGGGTCATTGGCGGCTGGTGGCTCATGATCGATGTCGGGCCGTGCAACGCGCTATAGCGCCTGGAACATAACGATAGGGTACCGGTACGGGCCGCGCAAGCCGCAAGCTACAATGACCCCATGAACTCTCCTGCCGCGACAGTTGGCGTGCGCCTGCGCATCGATATCGGTCCTGACTGTTCCATCGGACCGGGCAAGATCGCGCTGCTGGAACAGATCGAGCGCAGCGGCTCCCTGTCCGAGGCCGCGCGGGTGTTGAAGATGAGTTACCGGCGCGCCTGGCTGCTGCTGGAAGATCTGAACCGGACGCTGGGTCAGCCGGTGACCACGGCCAGCGTGGGCGGTGCAGGCGGCGGCGGCGCACACATCACACCCTTCGGCCGGCATGTCGCCGCGGCGTTTCGGGAAATCGAGACGGCCGCGGTCAGCGCCGCTTCCCAGAAGCTCGAGTGGTTGCTGCAGTCCGGCGTGTCGCCGGAGGCCGCGCCGGTGGCGCCGCGGCGGGCCGTGACCCGTTCGCTTACCGCGAAAACACGTGGCCGCGCAAGGAAACAGCCTTGACCAGCACCCACGCGGGCTGACCCACCGCCAGCGCCAGGGCCGTGCGCGCCTCATCGGTGACGCGCACCATGAGCGTGACGCCGCCGGTATCGGTAAACACCAGCCAGGCCCGCTCGCCGTCGCGTTCCAGTCGCGTGATGGTCCCCGCCAGACTGTTGCGCACGCTCAACCCGGCCGGTGGCCCGGTGGCCAGGATCAGATCGCGGGCCAGCAGCTGCACGCGCACCCGTTGACCGCGGCGCAGCTCCCCGGATTCCACCAGCAACTGCCCGGCGCCCACCCGAATCTGCGCCAGGCCGGAAGCTGGATCGACCTGCTCGGTCTGGCCTTCGACCACGGCCCCCAGGGATTCGGCGCCGACGATGGAACGCAGCGCCGCAGACTGACTCATGGCAATCACGTCGCCGTGAGCGGCGACGGCGCCGTCCTCAAGCACCACCACCTCACCGGCGAGTCGCAGCACCTCCTCAAACTGATGGCTGACGAACACCATGGGCAGGCTCAGGCGGTCGCGCAGATCCTCCAGGTACGGCAGCAGCTCCCCGCGCCGCGCAACATCGATTGAGGCCAGCGGTTCATCCAGCAGCAACAGGCGCGGCTGCGCCAGCAGCGCGCGGCCGATGGCCACTCGCTGGCGTTCGCCCCCGGAGAGCCCCGCGGGACGCCGCGCGAGCAGCGACGCCAGGCCCAGCAATTCCACCACATCGTCGAACTTCAGGTTCGGGACGCGTCCACGCGCGCGGCGCGCGCCATAGCGCAAGTTGTCGCGCACCAGCAGGTGCGGGAACAGGCGCGCGTCCTGGAACACGTAGCCGATGCCGCGTTGCTCCGCGGGCACGTCGATGCCTTGCGCGGCATCGAAGAGCACCGTGTCACCGATACGGATATGGCCACGATCCGGCCGCAGCAACCCGGCGATCATGTGGATGGTGGTGGTCTTGCCGCAGCCTGAGCGGCCGAACAGCGCGGTGACTCCCGGCGTCGCGCTGCTGAAGGCCACCTGCGCCGTGAAGGCGCCGCGCTGCTTGCGCACATCGACGTCAAGCATTGTGGCTCCCGCGGCCCAGCCGGTTGCGCAAGGTTCGCGACAGCCACTCTGACAGCACCAGGCCGGTGAGCCCGAGTGCGAAGGAGGTGATGGCCAGACGCGCCGCGGTGGCATCGCCATCGGGCACCTGCAGCGCGGTGTACAGGGCCAGCGGCAGCGTGCGGGTCACGCCCGGAATGTTCGAAACGAAGGTGATCACGGCGCCGAATTCGCCCAGGCCCGCCGCGAAGGCCGTGACGGCGCCGGCCAGGACGCCGGGCAGCATCAGCGGCAGGGTGATGCTGAAGAAGCGGTCAAGGGGACCCGCGCCCAGCGTCCGGGCCGCCTCCTCGAGGCCCAAGTCGATCCCCTCCAGCGTCAGGCGTATGGCGCGAACCATCAGGGGGAAAGTCATCACCGCCACCGCCAGCACCGTGCCGGCGGTGGTGAAAATCAGGTGCACGCCGAAGCTTCGTTGCAGCCAGCCGCCGATCGGGCCACGCGCCCCGAACAGAATCAGCAGCAGATAACCGGTCAGCACCGGCGGCAACACCAGCGGCAGGTGCACGAAGGCGTCCAGCAAGGTGCGCCCGGGAAAGCGTCGTCGCACCAGCACCCAGGCCACGGCCGTGGCCACGGGCAGATTCCACAGCAGGCTCCACAGCGCGACCTCCAGGCTCAGGCGCACGGCCTGCCATTCATCAGCGCTGAGCACTAGGCACCCAGCAAGTCGCGGGCATCGTAGTCCAGCAGCTCGGCAATGCACTCGATGGTGACATCCGCCGGCGCGAAGCCGGCGATGGCGGCGGTGTCGTGCGCATAGTGTCCCTGGCGCGGGAACACGGTGGTGACTTTGTCCTGCCAGTGGCTGCGCAGCGCATCCAGGATGCGCAGCTTGTCATCGATCATGACGTAGTGTCGGGCCGGATAGCGCTGCTCGACGGCCTCAAGCATCTGTTCCTTGTGGACGTAGATGAGCACCCGTCCTGCGACCGCGTCCCAGATGCCGGATCGCTGGATCTTGCGCGGCTGGAACACCACATCGCCGTCGGACAGGATGACAGTCTCACCCAGGCGCTGCAGGTGGGCCAGCACCTGCAGCGCCTGCGGATACAGGCGCTGCCCGAAGGGGTAATCAATGAGGTAGCTGGACATGCCCAGCAGGCCCTGTGCATCAAGATGCTCGAGCCGGTACTGCTGCAGGGCGCCCAGGTAGTCGACATAGCCGAGTCGGGCGCGGACGGTTTCCAGGATCTGTGAGTAGCGCTCGCGGCTGGCCTCACCGTATTCGGTGGCGATGTGCTGCATCAGGTCACTGATGAGCCGGTCATTGTCGAGCAGGGTGTTGTCGACATCGACCAGGAAGACAACGGCGTGCGTAGCCATTACCTAGGCCTGACTCTCGTACACCGCGTTCGACAGCAGCCAGCGGGCCGAGTTGGCGCGCGCCTCGTTGAGCGGCTCATCGGGGATTGAGCCCAGCAGCAGTGCACTGCGCGCCGTCAGCACGTCACGGAATTCCGGGTGACTGATGATGTACAGGCGATTGTGGCGGATGCCCTCCAATACATAGCCGGCCGCGGTGACGGCATCCATGGCGTGCAGCATGAACTCCGGTGGTGGTGCACCCTGTTCCTTGCCGGGCGCGGCATAGCCGGAGTCCGCAAGTTCGGCCGGGCGGCTGCGGGCGCTGTCGCCGATATTGGACTTCACCGGCCCCGGGCAGTACACCGAGACGCCGATGGGTCGGCCCACCATGTCGGTGCGCAGCGCCTCTGTCAGGCCGACCACCGCGAACTTTGAGGTGGCGTACAGGCCAGCGGAACCCAGCGCCGCGATGCCGCCGATGGAGGACACGTTCACAATGTGCCCCGGCAGGCCCGCGGCCAGCATGCGCGGCAGGAAGATCTGCAGGCCATTGATGACACCGCCGACATTGACGCTCATGACCCAGTCCCAGTCGGCGAAGGTGGCATGCTCAATCAGGCCGTGCACGCCCACACCGGCATTGTTGATGAGCACCTGCACCGGACCACCCAGCACCCGCTGCGCTTCATCCGCCGCCTCGCGGAAGCCGCTGCGGTCGGTGACATCCAGCGGGATGGCATGCACGCGCTGGCCGGGATGCTGGCGGAAATACTCCAGGGCCTCATCACGGTGCCGCGCCTGCCGATAGGTGAAGGCGACCTTCATGTCCGCCCCGGCGAGAACCTTGACCAGCCCCAGGCCGATGCCGCTGCTGCCGCCGGTCACGAACGCGATTTTGCCGCCCAGGTCCTGCATATCCTTCACTTCCCCTACATCGTTACCGTCGGCCCAGCTTCGCGCCTCGGGCGTACCGAGGCAAGGCAGGCGCCCTGTGATAGCGGTCGCATTCGCTGTCCGACCAGTGGCCATGCCGCAACGCGCCACGGATTACCTCGGGTACGGAGTGTGAACCGTGACCAATGTTCAGCGGCAGCGGGCCGGTAAGCTTGCACCAATACGGATATAAGCTGAGACATATTCTGGGCCATGGATGGATTTGCCCCAACTGCTGACACCCTGCCGGCGATCCGGTCGGTGCTGCTTGTCGATGACAGCGCGGCACAGCGTGCCTATGCCGTGGCCCTGTGCCAGGAATTGGGTATCAAAGAGATCCGCGAGGCCAGCAATGGCCTGGAAGCCCTGGCCTTGCTCGCGTCTCTTCCCACCCCGCCTGATCTGCTCATCGTCGACCTGGAAATGCCCACCATGGACGGGCCGGAACTGCTGACCCGGTTGCGTGAGCGCGGGGTCGAGTCACCCATCATCGTTGCCTCCTCGCGTGAGCGCGCCCTGCTGCATTCGGTTCAGGACATGGGCAACACCATGGGGCTGTGCCTGATCGGCGGACTGCAGAAGCCGCTGCGCCTGGAGTCGTTGAGCGCCATCCTTCGCAACTGGGACAGTGTCGCGGACCGGCGCAAGCAGGCCGCGCACGCTCTGCCCATCGATCCGGAAGCCTTACGCACCGGCATCGATCGCGGCGAGATCGTGGTGCATTACCAGCCGCAGATCGCCGTGACGACCGGGAATGTGCACGGTGTTGAAGCGCTGGCCCGCTGGAACCATCCGACGCTGGGCCTGATCCAGCCGGACCAGTTCATTCCCATGGCCGAGCAGCAAGGGCTCATCCACAAGCTCACCCTGCAGGTCATGAACGAGGCGCTGTTGCAGGCCGCCACCTGGAATGCACATGGCCTGGACCTCGCGGTGGCCATCAACCTCTCGCCCACGCTGCTGGAGAGCCCGAATCTGCTGCAGGAGATCTCAGGCCTGCAGCAGGCCTATGGGCTGCGCGCCGAGCAGGTGGTCCTGGAGATCACCGAAACCTCACTGTTGCGCGACCTGTCGGTGGCGCTGGCGGTGCTCACCCGCCTGCGGCTGCGCGGCTTCGGATTGTCGCTGGATGATTACGGCACCGGGTTTTCCTCGATGCAGCAGCTGGCGCGCATTCCCTTCACGGAACTTAAGATCGACCGCTCCTTCGTGCACGGCGTGCATGAGCGCGAAAGCGTCCAGGTCATGCTGCGCTCGGCCTTGGAAATGGCCATGCGGCTGGGTCTGAACACCGTCGCCGAAGGCGTCGAGTCCCTGCAGGACTGGTGGCTGCTGCAGGAATACGGCTGCATGTTCGTGCAGGGCTGGCTGTTGTCCAAGGCCATGCCGGCCGGCGAAGTCATGAACTGGATCCAGTCGCACGAGGGTCGCAAGCCGGGCTTGCGACCGCAGGGCGCGGCAGCGGTCTAGACATTCCCTGTCGACCGGTTCAACGCGCCGGCAAATAAAAAATCTCGTCACGGGCGAAACCCGCGCGGGCCGCCGGGCCACTTACGCACGAACGCAGCATCGTGCGCGAGGCAACCCATGGCGATTCACTTTCCGCGACCGATACCTGTGCCAAGGGCGGTGCTGTCATGCCTGGCCGTGCTGCTGGGCGGCTGCGCGGGTAACGGCGTGGGACTGGACGCCAACGGCAATCCAATCGTCGCAGGGTCTATGGCACCCGCACCCCTTACCGCTGACTTTCAGTCGATTCAGGACAATGTGTTCACGCCGATCTGCACCAAGTGCCATCTGGGTGCCAATGCACCCGAAGGTCTGCAGCTGGATCAGGCCCACAGCTATGCATTGCTGGTGGGCGTGCCGAGCGCCGAAGTCCCGGGCACTTTGCGGGTCAAGCCCGGGGATCCCGCGAACAGCTACCTGATCCAGAAACTCGAGGGCGCCGCCGGCATAGTCGGCGTGCAGATGCCCTTTGGTGGGCCCTATCTGCCGCAGTCGACCATCGACGTCATTCAACAGTGGATCGTCAATGGCGCGGCACAGGCCCTGTCCAGCAGCAGCGCCGCAATGGCCGTGACGGCCACCACGCCCGTCGACCACGCGCTCGTGGATGCCCCGGTGGCGACGATTGCAGTCGGGTTCAGCCAGCGCCCCGATGCCTCCTACCTGAACGACGCGGTGCAGCTGCAGAACATCAGCGCGGCGCCCGAAACCGTGCCGGTCATGGTGGGCCAGGCCGAGGGCAACCCGGCGACCGTATTGCTGACGCCGCTGGCGCCGCTGGGCCCGGGCACTTACCGCATCACCCTTCATGGCGGCGGCACCACGGCGTTGACCTCCGTCGCGGGCGAGGCCCTGTCGGCCGATTACTCATTCACCTTCACCGTGGGTGTTCCGTGAACGCCGAGCGCTGGGTGCGCTCGGCCATGTGCTGGCTGCTGGTGAGCCTGGGGTTCGCGGCCGGGTGCGGCTATGCCGAACCGTATATCGCCGTGCAAACGGGCCTGAAATGCAGCCAGTGCCATGTGAATCCGACCGGCGGCGGGTTGCGCGGGGCCTACGGGGATGTGTTCGCGCAGACGCTGCTGCCGGCCACGAAAATCGATACCGGCCCGGACCTGTGGACGGGGGATGTCAGCAAGTTCCTGCGCATCGGCGGGGACCTGCGCACCGAAGCGCTCGCGACGGAGGTGCCGCATTCCAAGACCATCTCGCAGTTCGAGGTCGAGCAGATGCGGGTCTATCTCGAGGCGGAGGTCATACCCGAGCGGCTGCTGGTCTACGCCGATGAGCAGGTGGCCCCGGGCGGAGCCCTGAACCGCGAGGCCTACGCCCTGTACTGGTCGGCCGGTCACGACTGGTATGTGAAGGCCGGACAGATGTATCTGCCCTTCGGCTGGCGGTTTCAGGACCAGAGTGCCTTTGTCCTGCAGGCCACGGGTATCAACATGACCACCCCCGATCAGGGCGTGGAGTTCGGCTGGCTGCGCGGCCACTGGGACGCGCAACTGGATGTGAGCAACGGCACGGCCGGCGGCGTGGTGACCGACTCGCGCAAGGAGTTCACCACGCAGCTGGTCTACGTCGAATCAGTCTGGCGCACCGGGGTGGCCGCCAACTACAACGACAAGCTGGGGGGCGGTCGCGGTACCTACGGGGTATTTGGCGGCCTGCGCACCGGTCCCATCAGCTGGCTGGGCGAAGCCGATGTCATCGATGACAAGAGCCTGGGGTTTGGGCAGGGGCGCATGCTGGCGACCCTGGTGGAGGCCAATTGGCTCATCGCGCGCGGCAACAACCTCAAGATCACCGGCGAGTACCTGGATCCAAACCGCGCCGTCCAGAACAATGGTGAGACACGCTGGAGCGTGGTCTACGAGCTGACACCGATCCAGTTCGCGCAACTGCGGGCCGGCGTGCGCTATTACGACGGAATTCCTCAAAGCAACACCGAAAACACCCGCCAGTACTTCATCGAACTGCACGGGTTCTTCTAAAAGCGAGACAAAACGCGCTAGATTCGGCGCCATGGTCAATGCGCGCCGCTGGGTGCTGCTAGGGGTCAGCCTGCTCGGCGCGCGCGCGGCGTGCGCCGCGATCGCGCCCGATGACTTCGGCGGCTCCCTGGCGCTGACCACCGACTACGTTTTCCACGGCATTTCACAGACCTGCGGCGACCCGGCGGCGCAGGGCGGCCTGAACTACCGCAGTGCCGGCGGCAAAAGCCCCACCGAGTTCTTTGCCGGTGTCTGGGGCTCCGCCGGCCTCGGACAGTCCGGCTGTGGGAATGCCCGGGAGGTCGATTTCTACGGCGGCTACGGATTCGCGACGGGCGCGGATTCGAGCGCGACGCTCACCTACACCCACTATGACTATCCTGGAGGCGGCTACACCCTGAGGCGGCTGGCGGGCTTTCGTTACGACTATGACGCGCTCGAGGCGCAGTGGGCCTGGCAGGACGAGGTTTACCTGACGCTGGCCTGGACCCCCGACGCCTTGCACCTGGCTTACGAGTCCTTTGCGCGCAACCGCTCGGCGCTGTCCTACGGGCTGCAGCTGCACCACCCGCTGCGGGCGGGCCTGTCGATTACCGCGGGGGCCGGGTATGACCAGATGGCCGACCCCAGTGGCACCGGCTACGGGTTCTGGAATGCCGGCGTCGGCTACACGCTGGGGCCCGTGGAGCTGACGGCGGCGTATTTCGACACGGCCACGCGCGCGGTACGGCTGTTCGGGTCTTATGTCGCAGGCAACCGGGTGTCCGTCACGGCGCTGTGGCGATTCTAGAAAGGAATTGCCTCCCGAAGCGGTCTATCTTGAACCGGGACGCCTCGGACAGGGACCTACGGACATGTACCAAGCCTCTGATCGCCGGCCGGATTTGCCGGGGGCCGACCAAAACCAGCTGGAACTGGCCCTGCTGAGCCGCATCGCAGCACGTGACGCGCAGGCGATGCACGAGCTCTACCACCTGTATCACCGGCGGCTGGCGCGCTTCCTGATGCGCCTGACGTCCCGTTACGACCTGGCCGAGGAAGTCATCAATGACACCTTCTGGGTGATCTGGCAGCACGCCGCGGACTTTCGCGGTGCCTCGCAGCTGTCGACCTGGATATTCGGCATTGCCTACCGTCGCGCCCTGAAGACCCTGAAGCGGGTTCGGCCCGACCTGGCGGCCGAGTCTGACGAGGCCCTGGAACTGACCGAGGAGCCCTGGCAGCAGGCGGAGCTGCGCGAATGGCTGGGCGTGGCGCTGGCCAAGCTGCCTCACGAGCAACGCATGGTGCTGGAGCTGGCCTATAACGTCGGGCATTCCTGCGAGGAAATCGCCGCGATCATGCAGTGTCCGGTCAATACCGTGAAAACCCGGATGTTTCATGCGCGACGCAAGCTCAAGGGTCTGCTGACCTCGTTGTCGGGCGCGCTGTAGGTTTTAGGAGAAGTGAACTTGAACCCAGAACCCCCCGAATTCGATCCCTACCCATGTGCCACGGAGTCGATACCGTGGTACGTGAACGGAACGCTGGAGGCGGCCGAGGCAGCCAGAGTAGGTGCGCACCTGAAAGCGTGCGAAGCCTGCCGCCGCGAATACGATGGACAGGTGCGGCTGTTTGAAGCCATGCAGGCCGATGGCACGCTGGTATTCGCCGCCGAGCCGTCATTCCGAAAACTGATGACGCGAATCGGAACTCAGGAGGACGCCGGCGAGCTGGCCAGCGGTAGCCCCGTACCTGTGGCACGGGTGCCGACAACGAAGGCTGCGCGTGCGCCGCGTCGCGTTGCGCGCTGGCTGGCGGCCGCCGCGGTGGTCGAGGGCCTGGCACTGGGCTACGGTGCCTGGGCCTTGCACACCTTCAGCGCTGCGGCGCAGTCCCCCTATGTGACCCTGACCTCGCCGGCGGCCTCGTACCGCGACTCGCCACGCATCCGCATCGTCTTTCGCTCCGGACTGTCAGTGCAGGGCCTGGGGATGCTGCTGCACCAGGCGGGTGCCCATATCATCGATGGTCCGACGGATTCTAATGTCTATACGCTGGGCCTCAGCGGCGCTGACGTGACGCCGGCGGTGATCGAGCAGCGTGTGACGTTGCTGCGGGCCAGCAGTGATGTGCTGTTCGCCGAGCCGCTCGGAACGGGTAACGAATCGAGATGAACCGGGCGCTGCCCATCGCCTGCGCCGCGCTGCTCATCGGCCTTCTGGGCAGCGGCTGCACCACGGCGAGAATCCAGGCGGCAAGTCCCATTCCAGCCCGCGCGCGTGATGATGCCGCGCGCTACATCGTGGTAACCCTGCGCAACGAGCCGCACGCCGCGGCGGAGCATCCCGGATCCACGCCGCGCGGCTACGATGCCGCCGGGCGCTACGGCGTCACCGCCGGCGCGAGCCTGCAGGCGCGAGCCCTGGAGCGTCAGTATGGTCTGCGCGCGATCTCGGCCTGGCCGATTGCCACGCTGCACGTTCACTGCGTCATGTTCGAGCTGCCCGGAGCTGCGACCCGGGCGGCCGTGATCACCAGTCTCGCCACCGATCGGCGCGTGGAATCGGTGCAGCCCCTGAATGAGTTCACGACGCTATCGGCACCGGAGTCGTTGCAGGCGGCTGCCGACGCGGTGGCGCAACCGATGCCCTACAACGACCCCTACGCGAAACTGCAGGTGTCGCTGCGCGAGCTTGCGGTGGTGGCGGCGCAGCGTCGTTCACGCGGCGCCGGGGTGCAGGTTGCGGTGATCGACACGGGCGTGGACTACGACCATCCGGACCTGAAGGGCCAGGTCAGCCGACGACGCAATTTCGTCGATGGCGATGAGGCCGCGTTCCAACACGACACCCATGGCACGCAAGTGAGCGGGGTCATCGCGGCCGTGGCGGGTAATGGCATCGGCATTGTCGGGGTCGCACCGGAGGCCCGGATCATGGCCCTGAAGGCCTGCTGGCAGGCCGCCAGCGGGGGCGCCGCGGTGTGCAACAGCTTTACGCTCGCGCAGGCGCTCGAGTACGCGATCGTCGCGCACGCCGATATTGTGAACATGAGCCTGGCGGGCCCCGCGGATCCGTTGCTGGCGCGGCTGGTCGAGCGTGGCGCCCTGCAGGGAATCATTTTCGTGGGCGCTGCGAGAAATCCCGCCAGCGGCGCCAGTTTTCCGGCCGACCTGGATCAAGTGCTCGCCGTGGATGCGGCGGAGGAGAGCAGCGGCAATCCGCGGCATCTTCTGGCGCCCGGACACGACGTACTGACGCTCGCGCCTGGGGATCACTACGACTTCGCCTCCGGCAGTTCGCTGGCGGCGGCGGAGGTTTCCGGCATCGTGGCACTGATGCTCGCCGAACGGCCGCACCTGACGGCCGGCGAGGTGCGCAGCCTGCTGTTGCGCAGCTCGCGGCGCGTGGAATCCCCGTCCGGGCAGATCCGTGTGGTGGATGCCTGCGCCGCGCTCAGCGATGCGCCCGGGCACGGCGCGTGCGGCGCGGATCTGCGATCGGCCGCTGCGCCTTAGAGTTCCGCGCCCGCAGCGTACGCCCCCCCAGTATATAGCGCTTCGACTTACACTCCGCCCGCTCTCCAGCCCGGGGGCCAATCACTGCTGCACAGGTTTTCACATGGGGAGTCAGGCTCGCGCAGCCGCCCACAATCGTTGGGATCGGATGGAATGGGCTGGGGCCTTTGGCGATCTCGGCACGCTCATACCGTTCGTCGTCGCATACATAGCGGTCGTCGGCATGGATCCATTTGGGGTCCTGTTCTCGTTCGGGGTCGCTCTGATCATCGGCGGGTTGCACTACAAGACACCTTTCCCGATCCAGCCCATGAAGGCCATTGGCGCCGTGGCTGCGACCCAAGCGGCCCAGACGGCCACCATTACGCAGGCCACGGTATACGGCGCGGACCTCGTTACGGGAGTTGCCTGGCTGATCCTCGGCCTGACAGGCGCCGCGAATCAGATCGCAAGATGGGTTCCACGATTTGTGGTCGTGGGAATTGTCTTGGGTCTGGGAATGGGGTTCATGCTGGATGGGATCAGGATGATGAGTACCGGCTGGCCGATTGCGGCAATCGGACTTGCCGGAACCGTCATGCTGCTGACCAATAAGACCTTCCCCGCGATGTTTCTGCTGCTGTTTTTCGGTGCGGTGTGCGGGATCGCGCAAGATCCGAATGCAATGGCCGCCCTGGGAGCAATCAGGCCGCACCTGCGGCTTCCGACATTCGCCCTCAGTACGCTCAGCTGGCACGACCTGATCATCGGTGCAGCGTTTCTTGCCCTCCCACAACTGCCACTGACCCTCGGCAACGCTGTTATCGCAATTCGCGAAGAGAACAATCGGCTGTTCCCGGATCGTAGCGTGACGGAAAATTCCGTCGCCATCTCAACTGGCCTGATGAACTGCGGAAGCGCGGCATTAGGCGGGATTCCGATGTGCCACGGTGCGGGCGGCATGGCGGGCCACGTGGCCTTTGGCGCACGCACCGGCGGTGCTCCGATCATACTGGGCACTGTGCTTCTGGTGCTCGCGTTAGGGTTCAGCGGCTCGATCACCGTCGTCCTGGATCTGTTGCCCCACTCGGTCCTGGGGGTCATCCTTTTTCTCACCGGCGCGCAGCTCGCCCTTGGTTCGTGTGACTTCAGCAAGAGCAAAGGAGAGCGCTTCATCACGCTCGCCACGGCGGCTTTCTCGATGTGGAACGTGGGACTCGCCTTTGTCGCGGGGCTGATTCTCGCCGTTCTGCTGCGACGCGGACAACTGCGGCTGTAGGCGGCGTGCCCGGTGGCGTTTGGGGCGGTCGCAATGCTGTAAGTCATTGAGTTTACATACGATTGACGAAACCGTAGGCCGCGGGAGCTCGGATGATCGCCGCCGCAAATGGCATGCATCAGCCGAACCAGTGATTCGGCGGGCGACCCTCCGGTAAAGTAGCCTCCGTGCGCCGCCGACGACTGTGGGAACGACGATTTGGACATATGAGCAAAAGCGAAATTCCAGGAGAGTTCGGGAAAGTCCGCAAATTTGAGCACCCGGGCCGCGGGCGCGAGCGGGCTCGACCGGTACCGAAGGGACGCACGGTCGAGCCGCACGCCACGGCGCAGATCCAGGCGCTCCTTGGGGACCGGCCGCGGGAGCGCGACCTCCTGATTGAGTATCTGCATCTTATCCAGGACGGGTTCGGGCAAATCTCGGCCGCGCACCTGGCCGCGCTGGCGGATGAGATGCGCTTGGCGTTTGCGGAGGTCTTCGAGACCGCGACCTTCTACGCGCACTTTGACGTAGTGAAAGAAGAGGATCAGCCGATTCCGGCGCTGACCGTACGCGTCTGCGACAGTTTGACCTGTGCGATGTTTGGGGCGGAAAAACTCCTGACGACACTGCAGGAAACCCTGGGACCGGGCGTTCGCGTGGTCAGGGCGCCCTGCGTCGGGCTGTGCGACTTCGCACCCGCGGTGGAAGTGGGTCACAATTTCCTGATGCGCGCGGATGTCGCGGCGGTGCAGTCGGCGGTGGCGCACGGGGATACCCACCCGCATGTTCCGGACTACATTGACTACCAGGCGTATCGCGAGGGCGGCGGCTATCAAACCCTGGAGCGCCTGCGCTCGGGCGCCCAGAGCGTCGAGGCCATTCTTCAGGTGCTGGATGATGCCGCATTGAAGGGTTTGGGTGGCGCGGGTTTCCCCGCCGCGCGCAAATGGCGTTCGGTACGCGGCGAACCGGGCCCCCGGCTCATGGTGGTGAACGGCGATGAGGGTGAGCCCGGAACCTTCAAGGATCAGTACTACCTGAACACTGATCCGCATCGGTTCCTGGAAGGCACGCTGATCGGTGCCCATGTGGTTGAGGCAACGGATGTCTATATCTACATCCGGGACGAATACCCGATCGCCCGCGAAATCCTTGCCAATGAAATTCAGAAGCTGCCCGCGGGCGGCCCGACCCTGCATCTGCGGCGCGGCGCGGGAGCCTATATCTGCGGTGAGGAATCCTCGCTCCTTGAATCGTTGGAAGGCAAACGCGGTCTGCCCCGGCACAAGCCGCCATTCCCCTTTCAGGTGGGGTTGTTCGGCCGGCCGACGCTGATGAACAATGTCGAGACCCTCTTCTGGGTCCGCGACCTGATTGAACGCGGCGCCGCATGGTGGAAAAGCCACGGTCGCAACGGCCGCTTCGGATTGCGTTCGTACTCGGTGTCGGGCCGCGTCAAGGACCCCGGCGTCAAGCTGGCGCCCTCCGGAGTCACCGTTCAGGAGCTGATTGACGAATTCTGTGGTGGGATGAGCGAGGGTCACACCTTCGCCGCCTATCTGCCCGGCGGTGCCTCGGGCGGCATCCTGCCGGCGTCAATGAATGATATTCCGCTGGATTTCGGCACCCTCGAGAAGTACGGCTGCTTCATCGGGTCCGCGGCCGTCATTGTCATGTCGGATCAGGACGATGTGCGCGGCGCGGCGCTCAATCTCATGCGTTTCTTCGAGGACGAATCCTGCGGCCAGTGCACACCGTGCCGCGTTGGCACGCAGAAGGCTCGCGTGCTGATGGAACAGGGTGTGTGGGACACAGCGCTCCTGGGTGAGTTATCCGAGTGCATGCGCGAGGCCTCCATTTGCGGCCTGGGTCAGGCTGCATCCAATCCGCTCACGAGCATTATTCGTTTCTTCCCGGAGCTGTTTCCAGCCCCCCGGGTGGTCGCGGCGAAGTAGGTTAATCATGAGTGGCAACGCCCAGAATCTCGCCAAGCCCGGAATCATCTTTGAACTTGACGGCAAGCAAGTCGAAGCCCAGCCGGGCGAAACCATCTGGGCGGTGGCGAAGCGCCTTGGCACGCATATTCCGCATCTTTGTCACAAGCCCGATCCAGGTTACCGGCCGGACGGCAATTGCCGTGCGTGCATGGTCGAGATCGAGGGCGAGCGGGTTCTGGCAGCCTCGTGCAAGCGCGGACCGGGTGTCGGCATGAAGGTCAAGACCGCCACCGAGCGTGCGTCGAGGGCACGCGCCATGGTGATGGAATTGCTGGTGGCCGATCAGCCGGAACGCGCATCGTCACATGATCCGACCTCGCATTTCTGGCAGCAGGCCGATTTCGCCGCGGTGACGCAGAGCCGTTTTCCGGCAAGCGAGCGCTGGCTGCCCGATGCGAGCCATCCGGCAATGCGTGTCAATCTTGATTCGTGCATTCAATGCAATCTTTGCGTGCGCGCCTGCAGGGAAGTGCAGGTGAATGATGTGATCGGCATGGCCTACCGGTCGCACCAGGCGAAGATCGTGTTCGATTTCGACGATCCGATGGGCCAGTCCACCTGCGTGGCCTGCGGCGAATGCGTTCAGGCCTGTCCGACCGGCGCGCTGATGCCGGCGACTTACCTCGACGAAAACCAGACTCGCAGCGTTTATCCGGATCGCTCCGTGGATTCCCTGTGCCCGTACTGTGGTGTGGGGTGCCAGGTCTCATACAAGGTGAAGGACCACAAGATCATCTACGCCGAAGGCCGGGACGGTCCCGCCAACCACAACCGCCTGTGCGTGAAGGGGCGTTTCGGGTTTGATTACGTGCATCATCCGCATCGGCTGCTGAAGCCGTTGGTCCGCCTTGATCACGTCGCCAAGGACCCGTACGACCAGGTGGATCCGGCAAATCCCTGGACTCATTTTCGCGAGGCGAGCTGGGAGGAGGCGTTGGATCGCGCCGCCGGCGGCCTCAAGGCCATTCGTGACACCAAGGGTGCGAAAGCGCTGGCGGGGTTTGGCTCGGCCAAAGGATCCAACGAGGAAGCGTACCTGTTCCAGAAACTGGTCCGAACCGGGTTCGGATCAAACAATGTCGACCACTGCACGCGGCTATGCCATGCCTCCTCGGTGGCGGCGCTGATGGAGGGGCTCAATTCCGGCGCCGTGTCGGCACCGTTCGAGGCGGCCATGGATGCCGAGGTCATCATCGTCATTGGTGCCAATCCCACGATCAATCATCCCGTGGCGGCGACTTTCATCAAGAACGCCGTCAAGCAGAAGGGCGCAAAACTCATCGTCATTGACCCGCGCCGCCAGGGGCTCTCGCGTCACGCCTACAAGCACCTGTCGTTCAAGCCCGGCTCAGATGTCGCGATGCTCAATGCCTTGCTGAACGTCATCATTACGGAGAAGCTGTACAACCTGGAGTACATCACCGCCCATACGGAGAATTTCGAGGCGCTGAAGGCGAATATCGTCGACTTCACTCCGGAAAAGATGGCGCCCGTGTGCGGCGTCGATGCTCAAACCCTGCGCGAGGTGGCCCGGCTGTATGCCACCTCCAAAGGTTCGTTGATCTTCTGGGGCATGGGCATCAGCCAGCATGTGCACGGCACGGACAATTCGCGGTGCCTGATCGCGCTGGCGCTGGTTACTGGCCAGATTGGCCGCAAGGGCACCGGCCTTCATCCGCTGCGCGGGCAGAACAACGTGCAGGGTGCATCGGACGCGGGCCTCATTCCGATGGTTTATCCCGACTATCAGTCGGTGGAGAACCCGGAGGTTCGCAAGCTGTTTGAATCGCTTTGGGGTCAGAAGCTTGATCCCAAGAAGGGTCTGACGGTCGTCGAAATCATGAATGCGATTCATGCCGGCACCATCAATGGCATGTACGTCGAAGGGGAGAATCCGGCCATGTCGGATCCTGACCTGAATCATGCGCGACAGGCCTTGGCGATGCTCGATCACCTCGTGGTGCAGGATCTGTTTCTGACCGAAACCGCCTTCCACGCAGATGTGGTTTTGCCGGCCTCCGCGTTCGCTGAGAAAGCAGGCACCTTCACGAATACCGACCGGCGCGTGCAGATCGCCAATCCGGTACTCGATCCGCCCGGTGACGCGCGTCAGGATCTGTGGATCATTCAGGAGATCGGCAAGCGTCTGGGACTGCCGTGGCAGTATTCCGGTCCGGCCGAAGTATTCGCCGAATTGGCGGTCACCATGCCGTCATTCAATAACATCACCTGGGAGCGGGTCCAGCGCGAGGGGTCGGTGACCTACCCGGTTGATGGTCCCGATGTGCCAGGCAACGACATCATCTTCACCGATGGGTTTCCGACCGAAAACGGGCGCGCAAGGATCGTTCCGGCGAACATCCGACCGCCGGATGAAGTGCCGGACATGGACTATCCGATGGTTCTTTCAACCGGGCGCGTACTGGAACACTGGCATACCGGTTCGATGACGCGCCGCGCCGGCGTGCTTGACGCGCTTGAGCCCGAGGCCGTTGTCTTTCTGGCGCCACGCGAACTGCATCGACTGGACCTCGAGCCCGGGGACAAACTCAAACTGGAGACGCGTCGCGGCGCCATTGAGGTCAAGGTGCGGGCCGACTCGGATGTACCGGTGGGCATGGTGTTCATGCCGTTCTGCTACGCCGAGGCTGCCGCGAACCTATTGACCAATCCGGCGCTGGATCCCACGGGCAAGATACCCGAGTTCAAGTTCTGTGCGGCGCGCGTTTCCCCGGTGCGCGAGGCCACGGCAGTCTAGCAGGCGGCAAGCGCGATGAGCGTGGCTTCCAAGGGTGTCGCGCAGTGCTGGACCATATCCGCGATTGCGGGAATGTCATTCAGGTCGGCGACCGGAATGCGGGCGTGGGGGAAGGGTTGGTCGCTCGCGAGGGCGAGGATGCGAGTGTCGTCGGGATGCAGGAGCGCCTTGCCGTTGGCCTGACGAAAAACCTCCAGCTTGAAATGTTGCGCGGCCTTGAAGCCCTCCACCAGAATGAGGTCACAGGGCGACACCCTTTGCAATAGCTCGGGGAGCGTCGCCTCGGCGCCGTCACCTACTTCATGCATCTGGACCCAGCGCCGTGCTGATGACACAAGCACCTCGCAGGCTCCGGCTTTTCGGTGTTCGTAGGAATCCTTGCCGGGCTGATCGACATCGAATGCATGATGGGCGTGCTTCAGCGTGGCGACGCGCAGACCGCGGTCCGCCAATAGCGGGATGAGCCTGGTGATCAACGTGGTTTTGCCCGAGCCGCTCCAGCCAACGATGCCCAGCACCCGGGGGCTGCTCACTGTGAGGTCTCCGCAGCGCCCACGAGCGGCACCAGGCCTGCTTGGGCGATGATCGCCTGACCTTTCTCGGACAGCAGGAACAGGGCCAGTCGCAGTGCCTGCGGCTTGGTGGATAAAACCGCTACACCATATGTGGGATGTGCGTCGAGCTCGGGTGGCACGGGCAGACTTGTGAGGTCCGGTACTTCCTTTTCAAGCGCCCCGGAGCCGCTGCAGTAGGTGATGGACATATCGATGGCGTTCGCTGTGAAGAGGGCCGCTGCGGCGCTTTGAGTGGGCGTCGCGCGCTTGGCCACCAGATTCATTGAAGCCTGAGCCTTGCGTTCCAGGATCGCCTGAGCTCCAGGCCGGACCGCTTCGATTTTGCTGAATATGCTCCACGCGTAGTCACCCGCGGGATCGGCAATGGGCGTCGAGGTTTTCAAGCGCACCGCGTCGGCCAGCATGCGATCGATCAGATTGGCAGAGGTGACACCGGCACTGCGCCGCGACACGATGCACATTCGGTTGCGGGCAAAAGCGATGGTGGGTACGACCGTTCGACCCTGCAGTTCGAGCTTGCGCGGCGACCCAAGATCGGCTGACATCAGCAGGTCCGGTGACTCGCCCTTCTCGATGCGTTCGCGCATTGCGCCGGAGCCGCCGAAGCTGGGTTGCAGCTCGACGCCCAGGGCCGGGCCGGCGGCGGCGGCCAGGGCGGTCACCACGCCGCGCAGGCTGCCTGCGGCAAAAATCTGCACGCTATCGGGCTGACCGGCCGGACTTGCCGCTCCGTAGGCCAGGAGCCCCAAAGTCGGCAGCAGTCGTTTGCAAACTCCGCCTCGGACCATATTCCAGGCTCCTGTCTCGTCCGCGTGAATCACCCGCGGGGTCACAGTATGCCGCAGCATGGATGGGTGGCGTATATTCAGTCCCGGACGATGACATCGAACGTCGAACAATCACTGGCCGAGGGCAGCGTGGTGGGCCTGGTGCTGGCCGGCGGCCGCTCCGTCCGTTTTGAGGGCGAGAAAGCCGCCGCTGATCTGGCAGGGCGCCCGCTCATCATCTGGGCCGCCAAGCGCTTGCAGCGCAGCTGTCCCGTCGTCGCCGCCAACGTGCGCCCGGGAACCGAGTCGGAGCGGCTCGCCCGGGCCGCGGGGCTGCCACTCCTGTATGACATTCCCGGGGATGCCCTCGGCCCGCTGGCTGGCGTAAAGGTAGGACTGATGTGGGCGCGTGAGCAGGGCGCACGCGCCCTCGCGGTCAGTCCCTGTGATGCGCCGCTGCTGCCGGATGATCTCTTTACCCGTCTGATTGCAGCGGCGGGCGGCGGCCCCGCGCTGGCCGAAACTGCGGATGGTGCTCAGCCGTTATGTGCGCTGTGGCCGGTGAGCGTCCTGCCACAGGTCACCGCAGCGCTTCAGGGCGGCAATCATCCGCCGACCTGGCGCCTGCTGCACAGTCTTGGCGCCACCCGGATTCGATTTGACGATGCGCTCGCCTTTGCCAACATCAACACCCGAGCGGACCTGGCGGCGATTGCTGGCAGATTTGGCTGACGCAGGCAGCTGCTCACCAACCGTACATATTGGCGATGAACCCCTCAGGGTAGGACTCGGGCTGCGGTGGCAGTTCGACGAAGCCGTCGGTTCCCGCCAGCGCCAGAAAATCACCCGATCCATTGGGTATTCGCGGTTCGGCAAGACGCCGGCCGTGCGCGTCGCATAGCGACCGAACCGGTACGAAGGACGTCATGGTACGACCCCGCTTGATGGCCGACGCCAGCGAGATCGGTACCGGCCATGGGCGCTGCGCGCCCATGGCGGTAGCCAGGGCGGGAACGACGTATCGCACCAGGCACACCAGGGTGGCAATCGGATTTCCGGGCAAACCAAATACCGCGCATCCCTGGCTCATGCCAAACCACATCGGCATCCCGGGTCGCTGTGCGACCTGGTAAAAGACCTCCTCCACACCCAATTCCTTGAGCACCTTGGGTACGAAGTCGAATTTTCCCTTCGACACCCCGCCACTGAGAATGAGGGCGTCGGACTGCGCGAGATGTCGCGTCAGTCGTTCCCGCAGCATGGTCTCATCATCAAGGATGTGATCGTTTTTCACTTCCTGGAAGCCATGCCCCATCAATGCCGCCACGAGGGCATAGGAGTTTGAGCGCCGGACCTGGTGCTGGGCGATGGGCTTGCCAGGCTCGACCAGCTCATCCCCGGTCGAGGCGACCATGATCCTGGGTTGCCGGCTCACGCGCACGCTCGCCATGCCCGCCGAGGCGACGATGGCGATATCCGGCGCGTTCAGCCGTGTTCCTGCGCGCAGCATCGGCACGCCGGGCCGGCTGTCGGCGCCGCGACGCTGGACATTTCGATAGGGTTCGCGAAGCGCATTGGCCTTCAGCCGCGCGATGCGCTCAGCGAGGGCGTATTCCTCGAGCGGGATTACGCAATTGGCACCGGTGGGCAATACCGCACCCGTCATCACCTCGATTGCCGATCTAGGGCCCGACAAGGCCCGCGCGGGCACGCCCGCCGCCTGCGTGCCCTCCACCAGGTACTGGCGAGCGCCATCCTCTGAGCCGTCGCTGCAGATTGCAATGCCGTCCATGCAGACCCGATCAAAGGGCGGGTTTTCCCGTTCGGCGTGGACATCTTCCCGCAGCGTTTGACCCAGGCAGCGTTCCAACGGCCGCGACTCAGCGGGCATTCGCGCGATCCGATTCTCGATGGCCGCCTCAGCCATTTGCGGAGTGATTGCCGTAACGCCTCGCTTGGTGTTTGATCAGACTTGGGTGAGAATGCAGCCCGTTATTGCTGCTACATTGTAGCGGATGCGAAGTGTAATGCCGCCTTCGGAACCTCAGTCCGAGCTGATACTTGCCCTGAAGTTGCAGCCGGCGGCGCAGGCGCGCTCCGCGGTTCCGGGTGGGCCGCGACTGAGCCAGGCTTCCGGCGCACTGCTGCGCAAAATCCAGATTGTCGATGAGTATGGTGATCATCGCGTCATCGAGGTTCCGGTTGAGCGACCGCTGTCCATATGCCTCGACGGCGAGAGTGTTGCGGCGCTGTGGACCCTGGGCGCGAGTGCCGAATGGCTGGTGCTGGGTTATTTGTGGACTCGCCAGTTCGTCACCGACGTGACGGCAATCGAATCGATCAGCATCAATTGGGCGGACGGCGTCGCGCAGGTGAGCACCCGCGGCGGATTTTCTCCGGCGCACCGCCACACCGTGCCGCCCTGGCTCGATTTTGCCGGCCAGATCGGAACCGATCCGGGTGGCGCATTGTTGATGGCTGAGGCGCTGAGTCTCGGACCGCTTCCGCCCCGGCGCATATCGCGATCCACGTTGCTTGCCATTGTGCAATACCCGTTGCAGAACGATGCCATCTATCGCGCGGCCGGGTCGGTGCACGGCTGCGCCCTGTTCTGCGATTCGCAACTGTGGATCAGCGTCGAGGACGTCAGTCGTCGCAACGCGCTGGATACGATTTGCGGCTGGATGGCGCTTCACGGTATTCCGGGCGGCGGCATGATCCTGTTCATGACTGGACGGCTCACCGCCGAGGTGATCATGAAGGCTGCGCTGAGCGGCATTTCAACGATTGTCTCGCGCAAGGGCATAACGGCTTTGTGTTATGACCTGGCCGAGAGGCTTGGGATGACTCTGTTCGGACACGCAGGCAAGGGTCGCTACATCTGCTACGCCGGCTTCGAGCGTTTCGACCCGAATTCCTAGCCGTGGCCCGCCGCGAACTTATGCGTTCGCGTTCATATCGTTAGCGTTAGTTCCTCATGGTAGCTTTCCGCGCGCATGCAAGGGTGGCGTTTTGCACCCTGTCTAGCCGTGGGAAAACAGATGATGAACGCAATCCGCTCGGTGTTCCTGACGCTCGTTGCGCTGACATTGACAGGGATCGCGCACGCTGATGATGCGGGAACCTCGTCCGCGACGGGCGTCGAGGAGGTCGTGATCCAGACCTCCCGGGACAAGGGCGATTACCGCGTCAATACGCTCGATTCCATCGGTCCGCTGGGTACGACACCCATCGTGAATACGCCTTACTCGATCTCGGTGCTGCCCTCAGACCTGATCGAGAACACTCAGGCGGTCGACTTCAAGGAGGTGTCCAAGTACATGCCGCTGGTGTCGTTTCAGGAGCAGCAGGGTCCGGACATCCTGCGGCCGATGACGCGGGGTATGCAGGGCGGCAATTTCCAGAACACCAAGATCGACGGCATGACGGTATTTTTCACCGGCACCACGGCGATGGAACAGTTCGACCAGATCGAGGTGGTCAGCGGTGTGCCCGCCTCGCTGTACGGGCCGGCTCCGCCGGCCGGCATGTTCAACATGATCACCAAACGCCCCACGGACTACGACCTGCGTGAACTCACGGCGACCTATGTCAGTGACAGCCTCGGCACCGCGAAAGCGGACTTCGGCGGCCGGCTTGATTCGAATGGCATAGTCAGCTACCGCTTCAACGCGCTGTATGGCAGTGGCGACGGCTTCGTGGACGAAAGCCACGAACGGCGCACCCTGGTGGACTTGGGGGTAGACGTGCGCCCCTGGCAGCACACGGTTCTGGAGCTCAATTACAGCAATAACGTGCTGGACGTGAGCGGGTTCCCCGGTTGGTTCACCTATTCGGAGAAGATCCTGTTGCCGCCGGCACCGAATCCGCAGGTGGTGGGCCTTGGCCAGCCTTACGCGGGCGTCCACCTGCGCACCACCCTTGGCACGGCGCGGATCAAGCAGGACTTTGGAGCCAACTGGCACCTAGTGGCCGGCATTCTGAACCAGACCGTACAGCGCAATATCAATACGGCGGTGAACAACCTGACGTCGAACGCCGGCGCCTACACCACCTCGTTTGGCAACGGCTTCGCGCCCCGTTTCGCCATTACCAGCGACACGGCGTATCTGGATGGTACCTTCGACACCTGGGGCATAGGGCACGACCTGACCATTGGCTCGGCCGGCTACCGGGCAGCATCCTATGCAGTCATCACCGCAGCCACGCCTGCCAGCGTGCTGCTGGGTACCGCAAACATCGATGCGCCCGTCACCTATGCGGAGCCTGCGGCGGGTCCGCCGAATGTCAGTTCGAGCCACATCTATGACTCCTCGGATGCCTACCAACAGGGCTTCGATCTGGGCGATACCCTGAAGCTCAGCGACCACTGGCTGCTGCGGGTGGGCGCGAGTCAGGACTGGTTTCATACCAGAAACTTCAACAACACGAGCGTGGGGACCACCGAATACAGCAACCACGGCATCAGCCCGACGGGCAGCGTCATTTTCAAACCCGCCGCGAACAGCTCCTTGTATGCCACCTGGGCCAGCAGCCTGCAGGCTGGGGACCTGGCTCCGGCGGGCACCGTGAATGCGGGCGACAGCCTCGCGCCGTACCGCAGCAAGGAATACGAGGTTGGCTACAAGACGAACTTCGACACGATAAATTTCACCGCGGCACTATTCCGGATCGAACGTCCGTTCGCCAACGTCAATACGCTCAACAATACGTTCGAGATCACAGGCGACCAGATCAACAAGGGTCTGGAGCTGGCTGCGGTGGGCGACCTGATCGGTGGGCTGACGATGTACGGCGGCCTCACGCTCCTGAATTCGACGCTGCAGGACACGCCGCTTCCCTCTACCAGCGACAAGTTGTACGTCGGGACGCCAAAGGTGAAGGGCAACGTCCTGCTTGAGTACCACGTACCGGCAGTGCCCGGACTCGTAGCCACCTTCGACTACCAGTTCTCAGGACCGCGGCCGGCCGATGACACCAATCAGGTCTTGGTGGCGGGCTATAACCTCGTCGACCTCGGCGCGCGCTACACGCGCAGGATGTGGGGCACGCCTGTCGCCTGGCGCTTGGCGGTAGAAAACATTGCAGACCGGCATTACTGGTCCACCATCGGACCGAGCAATATCACCGGTGCCAACACGGGCAACCTCGTGGCCCACCTTGGTGCGCCGCGTACGCTCGACGCCTCGGTTACCGTCAAGTTCTGAGGCGATTTTCCCCCAGATCGGAGCGGCGCTGCTGCCTGTCGGCGCCGAACGCGATACATTACGGCAGTGGAACCGACCAAAACAGTCAAAGAAATCGAATCCATGGCGCTCAGAGCGCCGCGGCAGAGCAAACTCCAGGCGACCAAAGGCAAACTCGGCCTGCATCTTCGATATGCTTTCGAGCCCGGCGAGCAAAGTGGCGCAGAGCTGGGCAACGCGCTGTTTGAATTGCTCGCGGCAGTCACCGCAGGGGGCTCAATCCGGCACGCGGCCAAGCTGCTCAATTGCTCGTACCGCTATGTGTGGGACTCGCTGCGGAAATGGGAGGCCAGCCTCGGTGAACCCCTCGTCACCTGGTCGCAGGGGCGAAAGGCACGCCTGACGCCGTTCGCAGAGAAGCTGGCCTGGGCCGAACGACGGGCAAGAATCAGAATGCAACCGCATATTGAAGCCTTGCGTTCCGATCTGAACCGCGTCCTCGTCGACGCGCGGGACGATCGTTCCCAGTTGCTCACGGTCAGGGCCAGCCACGACCTTGCGCTCCCAGTTCTGCAGCAGCACGCCGCGAGGGCGGCAGATCTGCACCTGGATGTCGGTTTTCAGGGCAGCGTTGACGCGTTGCGGGCACTCAACGACCGGCAGTGCCTGGTGGCGGGTTTCCACGTTCCTGCATTGTCTGCTGGTGCGCCAATCTTCGCCAAGGCACTAAAGCCCTGGCTCAAACCCAAGGTCCACAAGTTGATCGCCTGCTCAAGGCGGATGCAAGGACTCATGGTTCGCAAGGAGCATGCGGCGCTGGTTCATGAATTTCCGGACCTTGTGCGCCATCGATTGCGCTTTGTGAATCGCCAGCCCGGTTCTGGCACCCGGATGCTCGTAGACCATCTGATCAATCAACATGCCATGGAGCCAGGCAGCGTGCTTGGCGACCGCGAACATATCGAGAATACCCACGTTGCCGTCGCGCTGTGCGTGGCCAGCGGAGTGGTCGATGCAGGTGTAGGCATCGAGGCCGCTGCCTTGCAATTCGGCCTTCATTTCGTGCCCCTGGTCGAGGAGAGTTACTTTCTCGCATGCCTCGGCGAGGATCTTCGCCACCCGGCAATCGAGCATTTGCGCCAAATCCTGGCGGGACCCCGGTGGCGCAGTATCCTCGCTGACCTGCCGGGCTATCGTCCCGCCGCCGTGCCGGGCAGCGTGCTGGTTATCGAGGACGTTCTACCCTGGTGGCGCCGCCGGGCAAGACGGGGTGATTGAGCGCCATTGCCCGGCTGTTGCGACACCTACCGGCTGGCGGTGTTCAACGCGTGGTGGTGGTCACGTTCGCTGAAATATGCCGTCAGCAAGGGTGAGTCGACCTTGCGCACTGCGCCTGATACCGCCTCGCGGATGCAGCCGCGGAAGGCGGCGGAGGGCACCAGTGTGCCGTGCGGCTCATACTGCTCACAGACCTCACCGGCGGCAATTTGCATACGGCGATACAGTGTCTCCACACCCGCGCGGGTATCCAGATTCAGACCGCTGAAGCGCACGGCTACGGTCGGTGGTTGCGCGACGGAATCGGCGTAAGTCACGCGCGGCGCGATGAGAACGACCGCAAGGGCGTAGGCGCCGATGATCGATGCCAATACACGTGAAGAAATCATGACTTGTCTCCTGGTTAGTTGGTGATTGGTTCCAACTGCGTAGGAGAGAGTGTGCGGCTACAAACAGTCGCGTGGATTCCAAGTGCTCATGACACGTTAAGATTTGCTTAACGGGTCGTCGGGCCGGGCGAATGCCGCCGACTCGGCCCTGATCCAGGCGCTGAAGGCCTTGACGGCGGGCAGTTCCGCAGTTCGTGGCGGACATACCAGCCAGTAACTGCGGTCCCACGGTATGGTCTTGGCGCTGGCTCTGACCAGCGTGCCATTGGCAATTTCATCGGCGACCAGGCTCCAGCGGGCCAATGCGAGTCCTGCTCCCTGCACGGCCATGCGAACCAGCGCGTGTGAGTCATCAAACAGCGCGCCGCGAAAGGCGGCTGTCGGCTCGCTCGCCGGGCCGTCGAACAGCCACACGGTCCAGGGTTCAGTGACACTGTGGAGCAGCGGGTAACGCCGCAAGTCATCGGCTCTACGCAACGGGCCATGCTTCTCATACAGCGCCGGTGAGCACACCGGCAACACCCATTCATCGAGGATCTTTTCGGCGTGCACGTTGGGCCAGCCCCCGCTGCCGAAGCGTATGGCAAGCTGAAAATCCTCACGCATGAAGTCAACGAAGTCGCTGGAGCTGTGCAAATGCAGGTCGACCTCGCCGTGCTGCGCACGAAACCGTGGCAGGCGCGGCAGCAGCCACTGCTGCAGATACGAGGCGAGCGTTGTGAGCTTGAGCGTGCCGGTGTAGCGCTCAGTCCGCGCATCATCGATGGCGCGCTCCAGTTGTTCGAGGGCCTGCTGGACGCGCGGCAGCAGAGCCCGGCCTTCGGCCGTCACATGTACCTCGCGCCCGTTGCGCCGAAACAGCGGCCGCGCCAGATATTCCTCGAGCGTGCGGATCTGTACGCTCACCGCGCTTGCCGTGACGCCCAGCGCATCGGCCGCCCGCGTGAAGCTCAGGTGCTGCGCGACCGCCACAAAGACGCGCAGGCTTCCCAGGGGCAGCCGGCGAACGCTTGGCGGCGGCGCGCGCTTGTGCGTGGCGATGGTCCTGGTCTCCTCACCGTCTGACGTGTGCCATATGGTAGGCGGTAAGCTTGGGCCGATCCACTGGGACTATGGGCCGACGCCCGGCGACTCGATTGCAGGTTGTGCAAGGCGCGTTGAGTTTTTCTCAACACCGGCTTCCTGGCCGCTATCTGATTTCCACCACTGCGACGGATTTTGCGGGCAGTCGCAGCATCAGTTTCCCCGCTTCGAGGGTTGCTGCGATGGGCCGTGGCACAACCGCGTCAGGGGCGGAAAAACTGTTGACCGAGTCGACGCGCGGCGCCGTCAGCACTTCACCCTGGGCCGAACGAGCGCGCGACGGCCCGTCGGAAATAGCCAGTGGCGCATCGTGCGCGGGATCGAGATTCACCACCGCAAGCCAGACACGGTGCTGCGCATCAACGGCAGCGAGGGCATCGAGGCGCGGCAACTCGATGCCCT
The DNA here is from genome assembly GCA_049792815.1 of Steroidobacteraceae bacterium. Taxonomy (GTDB): domain Bacteria; phylum Pseudomonadota; class Gammaproteobacteria; order Steroidobacterales; family Steroidobacteraceae; genus DAIDKA01. Next base: position 53,817 of record JBARBG010000171.1, read on the forward strand.
CGTGGGCGTAGACGCCCGCATCGAGTTTCACGGCAATCCGTTGCGCATTCTGCAAGGGCACATACATCCTGAAGACATGGTAGGTGGGTGTCAGCACCATGCGTTCATTTTGCGTCTCGATCATGGATTGCAGCACGTTGATCATCTGCGCGATGTTGGCCATGCGCACCCGGTCGGCGTGGCGCGCAAAGATGTTGAGGTTCAGCGCCGCCACGATGCCATCGCGCAGCGAGTTCTGCTGCACGAGAAATCCGGGATTTGAGCCCGGCAGCGGCGCCAGCCACACGCCCCACTCGTCAACGGCCAGGTCGACTTTCTTTTCAGGATCGTAACGATCCATGGTGGCTGAGTGCTTCGCGATCAGCGTCTCCATCCTCAAAGTGTCCTTGAGGAGGAGGGCATACTCGCGCTCGTCGAACTGCTCGCTCGGGTGCGCGGGCGGCCAGCCGGCTGAAGTGTACGAGTGCAGGGAGACGCCCTCGATGCTCCAGCTCCAGACCTTGTCATGCCAGGCCTGCATGTCGGCCTCGACGTAGCTCGAATCGGCCCCGTCGGCGCCGACGGCAATGCGCCGCATGGCCTGATCCCCGCTTTGCAGCGGATTCAAATTACGGACGAAACGACTGTAGATCTTCAGTTGGTCAAGGTAATAGCCCGGGGTCATGGCGCCGCCGCATCCCCAGCTCTCATTGCCAATCCCGAGGAACTTGACGCGGTATGGGGCCGCGTGGCCGTTCCTGGCGCGTTCCTGGCCCGCCGTCGTGGACGCGGGGGCCGTCAGGTAGGCAAGCCAGTCGGCAGCCTCCTGTGGCGTACCCGAGCCTAAGTTGATCGAAAGGTAGGCTTCGCTGCCGATCTGCGCGATGAAATCCATGAACTCATCGCTGCCGAAGGTATTGGGCTCAACGGAACCACCCCAGTTTGCGTTGAGGGTGACCCGGCGCTGATCTTGCGGACCGATGCCGTCGCGCCAGTGATATTCATCGGCAAAGCAGCCACCGGGCCAGCGCACGTTGGGCACATGCAAGGCCCGCAACGCGCCGACCACGTCACTGCGAATGCCCCGGACATTCGCAATGGGCGAGTCGCGCCCGACCCAGATGCCGCCATAGATTCCGGCGCCCAGGTGTTCGGCAAACTGTCCGAAGATGTTGGGATTGATTCTTGGACCGGACGTGGCCGGGTCGATTTGAACGTCGACCACGGCGTCCGGGTGGGGATCGGCGCCGGCCACGCCGCTGAGCAGCAATGCGAGCACCGCCCATGACGCCCGACGGCGTCGAATACGCAATTCAGTGCCCCCCCTGCATGGCCCGCCGGTGGGTTCAGCGAACGGGCACTGGCTTGCGGGGATAGAACCCGCTGTCGTCGAGATCCGCCTCGTTAACCTGCTTGGCGCTGGCCTCGATTATCGCGCCGTGCACGCGCTGGATGGATTCACGGGTCGCCATGCGCGGGGCGGTGCCGTTGCCCTTGAGGTGCTCATCGGGGTGCGTGAACCGATATACGTTGATGAATGCCATGCCTTGATTCCTTAGCCGCTGTCAGCGGCGCTGAGCGAGTGGGGTGTGAATAACGTACAGGTTACGTACGGCTTCGCGATGAAATACGCTAAGTGCTTGTTTTCATTGGCGCTCCCTACGGGATTCGAACCCGTGTACTGGCCTTGAGAGGGCCATGTCCTAGGCCTCTAGACGAAGGGAGCGAGGTTTCAAGCTCTGGCGCGAGAGCGCGGTATTATAGAGAGCTGTACACATTGCTCAAGCCTCAGAAGCCATACTCCTTGAACTCACCTGCTGACCCCGCGGCATCGGCCGTAAAACCGCGCATCATTCCGCGGTCCGACCATTCGGTTTCCCGTGCCCACATTTCACCCAACGCGCTGCGCGTGTTGTATCGCCTGCGCGAATCCGGCTTCCAGGCCTTCCTGGTCGGCGGCTGCGTACGCGACCTTTTGCTGGGGCTTGAACCCAAGGACTTCGACGTCGCAACCGATGCGCTGCCCGAGGAGGTGCGCAAGCTGTTTCGCAACTGCCGGCTGGTCGGAAGGCGTTTCCGCCTGGCGCATGTCTTCTTTGGCCGCGAGACCATCGAGGTCGCGACCTTCCGCGCCTCGAGCGCGCCGTCGCAGGCTGAAGAGCCGGTTGCGGACCTCGATGATGACGAGGGCGATCCGGTCGAATCCGAGATTACCGACGAGCCGGTGAGCGAGCCGGTGAGCGAACCGGAGAACGTCGGCCGCCGGCGTGATTCATTCGAGCAGGCCGACACCCACCGGGCCTTCGATGAGTCCGGCCGCATCCTGCGCGACAACGTCTACGGCAACATTGACGAGGATGTGTGGCGGCGCGACTTCACGGCGAATTCCCTGTACTACAACATCGCGGACTTCTCGCTGTGGGACTACGTGAACGGCGCGGCCGATATCGCCGCGCGTACCTTGCGCCTGATCGGCGACCCCGAGACCCGTTATCGTGAGGATCCGGTGCGCATGCTGCGTGCCGCACGCTTCGAGGCGAAGCTGGGCTTTTCCCTGGATCCGGCGACCGCGGCGCCGATCGCGTCACTGGCCGATCTGCTGGCTGGCGTGCCGCCCGCGCGCCTGTTCGATGAAACCCTGAAGCTGTTCCTGACCGGCCATGGCGCGCGCAGTTATGAGGCGCTGCGACGCCGCGGCCTGCTGGCGGCGCTGCTGCCCACGGTGGATGGCTACGCGTCAGCAAACCCCGGCAACCTGGTGGAGCAACTGCTGCTGCAGGGGCTGCGCAATACCGATGAGCGCGTGCTCGCGGACAAGCCTGTCACGCCGACCTTCCTGTTCGCCCTGCTGCTGTACGGCCCCATCGCGGGCATCATCGAGGCGTTGCCGCAGCAGCAGTGGCATGAGACCGGCGCTATCCTGGACGCCTGTGATCGCGCCCTGCGCGAGGCGCAGACGCGCATCGCCATTCCACGGCGCTTCGCCCTGGGCGTGCGCGAGATGTTCGCGCTGCAGCCGCGCCTTGAGCATCCGCGCGGCCGCCGCGCCCTGCGGGCACTGGAACATCCGCGGTTTCGCGCCTCGTACGACCTGCTGCTGCTGCGGGCACAGCTGGGACTGGCGTCCCAGGAGACGGTCGACTGGTGGACGCGTCTGCAGGAAGCATCAAATCCGGAACGCGAGACCATGGCCGATGATCTGGGCGGTTCGACACCGCGTCGCGACGGCGCGCGCCGCGGTCCGCGCCGCCGCCGCCGCAGACCGGCCAGTTC
>JBARBG010000172.1:0-1744 GCA_049792815.1 Steroidobacteraceae bacterium
GCCTGAACCCGCGCGCGGCCCAGGGTTTTGCCCCTATTACGTGGGGTCCGGTTAATCCTACTGCGTCACTCATTCTGCTGGACCGGCCACTGACGCGTCCGGCCGCAGCATGGGCATCGTGGCAGGACATGAAGCAGGGTGCGTGCGAGGCGGATACGCAACGTGGCGATCGAGTTCGGCATGTGGCGTTGTGAACGCAGCGGCAGCTCCTCTGGGTCGGTAGCCTGCGGGAAGGGCAGATTGCGGGCCTCTCCAGGTGCGGGGAGGTCCTGAGGGGGGAATCGTCTCCTTTTCGGAGATCAGGAACCCATAAGCGGCAACGCAGAGACTTGCGTGATGGTGGAAGCCGCGCCAGCCGCGGCCTTCGTAGTGGCCGAGCCCAACTTCTTGCTTGAGTTCGAGATAATCGCGTTCGATGCGCCAACGGAGCTTGGTCAGGTCGACCAAGCACTCGAATGAGATGTCGGCCGACAACGTGGAGAGCCAGTAGTGGTCCGGCTCGGTTTCGCCCTCTGGCCATTCGATCAGCAGCCACTCTTCAGCCGCGGGTTGGTCCCGCCTGGTGTCATCATGTGCCGGACGCACCCGCAGTCGAGCAAATCGCGACGTCAGCGGCGTGTTGCTGCCGTCCCGCCAGGCGATTTGCTGCCAGGCATCGGCGGGAAGCTCCATGGCCAGCGTCTTGACCGAGACCGGCCGATGCGTCCCGTCGCGGCGCAATCGCTTGGCAGGCCGGCCACGGCCCGAACGAGGTGTCGGCGGCAATGGCATCTCGCCGGGCCGCCAGACCGTCGTGCTGGGCATGATACCGACTGCGTAAGGCATCTCGAGTTCAGTGATCCCAGCTCGAAAATTGCTGTCGTTGCCATACGCCGGATCGGCCAACACCACGGCTGGTGGCACGCCATCCGCGCGCGCTTGGCGCATCTGCTGCAAGGCGATCTCGGGCTTGGTCTGGAACCGAATGTCTTCGGGGACTCCGCTGACAGCCCGGCGAACCGGATCGTCGGCCCAGTCCTTTGGCAAATACAATCGGTAGGCAACGGGAAGGCTACCCTGATGGGTGGCCACCGACAGGCTTACCGCCACCTGGCAGTTGTCCTGCTTGCCCAACTGGCCGCAATACTGTCGGGCCACACCGACGGAGTGATGACCCTTCTTCGGAAAGCCGGTGTCATCGACGATCCATGCCCGGACTGGCTCGTCTCGGGTGATCGATGGCAGCACCCGCTCACGCACACGGCTCAGCACCGCCTGATCAGACCACGGTGCTTGCGCCACAAGATGCAGCAGCGACTGGTGCTGCGCGGCGGTTCGCTTCGGCGCCGTCACCGCCGCAAGGGGTTCGACGCTTTTGCGACCCTCGGCCGACAGCAGACCGACACAGTAGTCCGCGAACGGTCTGACCCGGTCGGCATGCCCCAGCACCGATGTCAGGTCTGCCGCATAGGCGCGGAACCGTGCTTCCGCCCCTGTTACATCGTGCAGATCCATCCCACCCCTCCGGAAGGTTCGAATCTTCACCGCTACCAAACCGCACCCGCGTCGCGCCAAGTGAAATCTTCCGGATGATCCAGATTTTTGCGACTCAGTAGGACTAAGTCGTTCTCACAAAACCACTTTCCCAGATTCGCGGCCTCGATGCACTGCTTACGTTTGAGAAATCCAGGCTAGAGCGGATTCCGGTCATGTGGAAGCATAGCCTGCGTGCCTGAAATAGTTGGCGCATTCCCGTCCCTTGAGC
>JBARBG010000173.1:0-21477 GCA_049792815.1 Steroidobacteraceae bacterium
CCCTGGGCGTGCGCGTCGCCGATCAGCTGCTGGCACGCGGCGCCGCCGGCATCATCGCGCAACAGCGCACGCCGCTGAGTCCGGCACCGCCATGAGCTGGCCCGTGGTCGTGACGCGGGATGAACCGGCGGACGGCCCCTTGAGCCGCGAGCTGCGCGCCCTGGGACTGACCGTGCTGGGCTGGCCGGTGTTGAGGATCGGGCCGGCGACCGACCCCACGGGGCTCGAGCAGGCGCTGCGCCGCCTGAATCAATTCGACTGGCTGGTGTTCACCAGCCAGCATGCCGTCAACGAAGTGGTTCGGCGCGTGCCGGTGCCGCCGGCGTACCTCAACATTGCCGCCGTGGGCGCGCGCACCGCGCAGGCGCTCAATGTTGCGGGCTGGACCGTCACCGCTGTGCCCGAAGAGCCGAGCGCCGAAGCGCTGGTGGCATTGCTCGCCCCGCGGCTTGCGCCCGGCGCCAGCGTGCTGTTCCCCGCCGGGTCGCGCTCCTTGCCGACGCTGCGCGCGGGACTCACGGCCGCCGGGGCCGAGGTCACGCAGGTGCAGGCCTACGCCACCCAGGCCGGCACGCTGGATGTCCGAGCCTGTCACGACTGGGTCGAGCGACGCGCCATCGGGGTGGTGACCTTCACCAGCCCTTCGGCAGTTGACGAACTTGACCGCGCCCTGGGCCCCGCTGCCTTCGATGCGCTGCTGGACAGCGCGACCGCCATCACCCTGGGCTCGACCACCGGTCGGACCCTGGCATCGCGAGGCTACCCCAGTGTCCTCGCCACACCGCCGACCCTGACGGGCATGGCCCACACCACACTTCGATTGATCCAGATGAGAGCATGACTATGGGTTTTCCGACCGCAAGACCGCGTCGCCTGCGCCGCAGCGAAAGCTGGCGGGCCATGGTGCGCGAGACCGAACTGAGTATTTCGGATTTCGTGTACCCGATGTTCATCGTGCCGGGCACCAAGGTACGGCATCCGGTGTCCAGCATGCCGGGAGTCTCCCAGTTCTCCGTGGATGAAATCATCCACGAGGCGCGCCAGGTGGCGCAGACCGGCGTGCGCGCCATCATCCTGTTCAGCGCGCCGGATCAGAAGGACCCGCAGGGTTCGGCGTTCCTTGATCCGCAGGGCCTGGTACCGCGCGCCATCGCGGGCATCAAAGCGGCCTGCCCCGAACTTCTGGTGTGGACCGATGTGTGCCTGTGCAGCGCCACCGATCACGGGCACTGCGGCCACGTGCTGCCCAATGGCGACATCGACAATGACTCCTCGATTGCGACCCTGGCCGAGATCGCGCTCAATCATGCGCGTGCCGGGGCGGATGCCGTGGCGCCCAGTGACATGATGGACGGGCGCGTGGCCGCGATCCGAGAGCTGCTGGATGGCAAGGGGTTCGCGGCAACACCGGTGGTGTCCTACGCCGCGAAGTATGCGTCGGCCTTCTACGGACCGTTCCGCGAGGCGGCCGACTCGGCGCCGGCCTTCGGCGATCGGCGCTCCTACCAGATGGATCCGGCCAATGCGCGTGAAGCACTGCGCGAGGTGCTGCTGGATGTGGAGGAGGGTGCCGACATGGTCATGGTCAAACCGGCAGGTCCCTACCTGGATGTGATCCGCCGCGTGCGCGAGGCGGTGAACATTCCGGTGGTGGCCTACCAGGTGTCGGGCGAATACAGCCTGCTGAAAGCCGCCGCCGAGCGCGGCTGGATCGAGGAGCGTGCCGCTGCGCTTGAGACCCTCGTGGGCATCAAGCGCGCGGGCGCGGACCTCATTCTTTCCTACTTCGCCCCGCAGATCGCAGGGTGGCTCAAATGAGCGGCGCGGACACGGTTTTCATCAAGGCCTGCCGCCGCCAGGACGTGCCGCACACGCCCGTCTGGGTGATGCGCCAGGCGGGACGCTACCTGCCCGAGTACCGTGAGCTGCGTTCACGCGTGGACTTCGTCACCCTGACGCGCAGCGCGGAGCTGGCCGCCGAAGTCACACTGCAACCGGTGCAACGCTTCGCGCTGGATGCCGCCATTCTGTTCAGCGACATCATGACGCCACTGCAGGGTATGGGTATTCCACTCACTTTCGAGCCCGGCCCGGTGGTCGCGACCCCGATTCGCAGCCTCGAACAGGTGCAGGCGCTGCCGGCGCTGCTGCCTGAGCGCGACGTACCCTTCGTGCTGGACGCCGTGAAGCTGGTGCGCGCCAATGCGCCGCGCGGCGTACCCTTGATCGGCTTCGCCGGCGCGCCCTTCACGCTGCTGTGCTACCTGGTCAGCGGCCGGCCCTCCAAGGAATTCGGCATCGCGCGCAGCTTCCTCTACAACCAGCCGGAGGCCGCAACCGCGCTGATCGATCACCTCGGCGATGCCATGGCCGCCTACCTTGCCGCCCAGGCGCGCGCCGGGGCACAGGCCTTGATGCTGTTCGAGTCCTGGGCGGGCCTGCTGGCCCCGCCGCAGTTCCGGCAGTTCGCGCTGCGGGGCGCGAAGCGCACCTTGAGCGCGCTGCGTACCCTCGGCGTGCCCTTGATCTACTACGCCAACCAGGGTTCTGCCCTCATGGAAGAAGTGCGGGCGCTGGACGTGGATGTCATCGGCGTCGACTGGCGCTCGCCCTTAAGTGCGGTGCGCCGCGTCCTCGGGCCCGACAAGGCGGTACAGGGCAACCTCGACCCGGCGGCGCTGTTTGCCGATGCCGAGGAACTCAAGCGCCAGATCGACATCGTGCTCAGCGAGGCCGGCCCGGGGCCGGGCCATATCTTCAACCTGGGACACGGCATCTGGCCGGATACGGATCCGGATGCCGTCGCGCGGCTCATCGATCACGTGCATGCGCGCACCGCGCGCGCGGCCCGGGGTGTACCGTGAGCGCCGATGTCTTCGCGCCCACGGCGGCCGCCGGTTTCCGGGATCTTCAGGCGCGCATCTGCGCCCGCTTCGAGTCCTTCGAACCGCAGGCGCGATTCAGCGTGCGGCCCTGGAGCAAGCCCGAGGGACACCGGCTGCAGGGCGGGGGTGAGAGCCGACTGATGCGCGGCGATGTGTTCGAGAAGGTGGGCGTGAACTTCAGCCATGTCTGGGGTTCCTTCCCACCGCAGTTCCGGGCCCAGGTCGAGGGGGCCGAGGAGTCCGAAGGCCGCTTCACGGCCTGTGGCATCTCGCTGGTGGCCCATATGGCCAACCCCTATGTCCCCGCGGTGCACATGAACGTGCGCTATCTGTGTACCAGCCGCGCCTGGTTCGGCGGCGGCGCGGATCTCACGCCGACTTTTCCCTTTGATGAGGACACGGCGGATTTCCACGCGGCCCTGCGCGGTGCCTGTGACAGCTACCGGCCCGATGCCTATGCCGAATACAAGGCCTGGTGCGACCGGTACTTCTTCCTGCCACATCGCCAGGAGCCGCGCGGCGTCGGCGGGATCTTCTTTGATGATCTGGCCAGTGGCGATGTGCAGCGCGACTTCGCCTTCGTACAGGCCGTGGGCGAGGCCTTTCTTGGCGTCTATCCTGCCCTGGTCGAGCGGCGCTTCCGCACCCCGTTTGACGAGGCCGCCCGGGAAAAGCTGCTGTTCAAGCGGGGACGCTACGTGGAGTTCAACCTGGTCTATGACCGGGGTACCAAATTTGGTTTTGGCACCGATGCCGACCCTGAGGCCTACCTGATGAGCCTGCCCCCCATCGTGAAGTGGTAAATCCACGCAGCGCCGGGCAGTATGGCGCCCATAAGATGAATGAACCAACTGGCGCAAATACGGGCTTGGGGCGCCCGGCCGGGGAACGACGTCGGGTGCTGATCGTCGACGATCACCCCATCGTCCGGCACGGCCTCAGGCAGATGATCGACGCGCAGCCGGATCTCATGGTCTGCGGGGAGGCCCAGAGCGACCGCGAGGCCCGCGCCGCCCTGCCGGAGGTGGACCCGGATGTGATGATCGTGGATGTCTCGTTGGCCCAGGGCGACGGCATGGACCTGGTGCGCGAGGTGCACGCCCAGCGGCCGCAACTGCCCATGCTGGTGCTGTCGATGCACGACGAGGCCATCTACGCCGAACGCCTGCTCGCCGCCGGTGCCCGCGGTTACATTATGAAGGAGGCTGCCTTTGACCAGCTGCTGGTCGCCTTGCGGCGGGTACTGGCCGGCGGGGTCTACCTGAGCGATGCCATGGCCAGCCGGCTCGGCCGCAATGGTGAGGAAGGTGCGCCGGATCCCGTCGATCCGGTGGGCCGCCTCAGCAACCGTGAACTGCAGGTCTTAAGCCTGATCGGCCGTGGCCTGTCATCGCGTCAGGCGGCGCAGTCCCTGAACGTCAGCGTCAAGACTGTCGAATCCCATCGCCAGAGTCTCAAGCGCAAGCTGAACCTCGCAACCAACCCGCAGCTGCTGCAGTACGCCTTGAAGTGGTACGCCAGCCGCTCGCGCGACTGACATCCCAGACACCTGTTTCGTCTTCGTCAGTGACTCGTGGCCGCCCAAGGCGTGTCCGGAGTCATGGGCCACTGCCGGTCAAGTTGATGTCGCAAGGTAACCCAGTCAGGCCACTGCGCCGGCGTCAGGCAGATTTCGTGGGTTTTCGGATAGCTGGTGCCGAAGATTCCACTGGGTATGTCGCCGGAAAGATCGGCACCCGGCACAAACATGGCGGGAGAGGCTGGCGGGATCACCCACTGCGGCGGAGCGCAGAAATAGTCCTTGCCGTTGATGGCCTCGCGCCGAAAGCCATACTGTTCAGGCGTCGGCAGGGACGTGGCGCATGCCACGAGCACCAGCGCACTGGCGAGAAGAATGAATCCGGGGAAGCGCGTCATCCGACCTCCCTTGGCGCGAACCTGAGTGAGGAATCCCCCAGGAGAACGCAAATGCTGGCACTCCAACCGATGCGCGTCAACTGCCCTGGATTTTCGTGACTGTGGCGCTGGCCGGTCGGTCCAGCGACCGGTCCGACAGCCAGTCCGGATCGGGCAACTCGACGAAGGCCTCGCGCAGCGCCGCGCTCCAGCGCGAGCGGATCCCGCTGAAGTACATGTTGTCCGCATCGATGCTCATGTGGCGTGCGACGCAGAACTGGTCGCGGCGCACGATGACCAGGTCCAGCGGCAGGCCGACCGAAAGGTTTGACTGGATGGTCGAGTCCATCGACACCAGCGCGCACTTGGTGGCCTCGTTCAAACTGCTGCTGCGGCGGATCACTCGATCGATGATGGGCTTGCCGTATTTGGATTCACCGATCTGGAAATAAGTGGTCTCCGGCAGCGCCTCGATGAAATTGCCCGCCGAGTATATGCTGAAGAGGCGCGGCACTTCGCCGCGCACCTGCCCGCCCAGGATCATGCTGGCATTGAACTCGACGCCAAACTCGGCCAGCGACGCCGCATCGCGCCGGTGCACCTCGCGCAGCGCTTCGCCCACGCAGCGTGCCGCCTCGAACATATTGGCGCAGGCCTGCAGGTCGAGACTGGGCTTGGTGGTGCTGTTCTCATGTTCCCGCAGCAGCGTCACCACCGCCTGAGTGATGGCGAGGTTGCCCGCAACCTGCAGCACCATGACGCGGTCGCCGGGTCGCTGGAACACCGCCGTCTTGCGGAAGCTGTTGATCTGATCGACGCCCGCGCTGGTGCGTGAGTCCGCCAGGAAGACCAGGCCGGTGTCGAGCAGCATTCCGACGCAGTATGTCATTGGTCGCGTATCCTCAAGGTTTCCACCGACTCTCCCTGGCGCGCGATGCGGATGGGCGCCGCGTCCAGGTAATCGCGTCCCACGGCGAGCCGGCAATGGCGCGATCGTGCCGGTTCCAGACGGTCCACGTCCAGTGCAATCCATCCATCCTGAGACGCACTCCAAATATCCACCCAGGCGCTGCGGTCGGATCGATCATCGTCGATCTGGCGATAGCCGCTGACATAGCGGGCCGGTACGCCTGCCGCACGGCAGCAGGCCAGGTAAGCATGAGCGATATCCTGCGCTGCAGTCTCCACGGGGTGCCGCTCGCGCACCTCGCGGCCGAGCCGGGTGATCCATTCCCAGTTCGCACCGTTCTGGGGCCGGTGGGATTGCGTAAGGTCCACCAGCGCAGCTGTCGGACGGGTCAGCGCGGTGGTCGCGAGGTAGGCCAGCGGTGACAGGGGCCCCTCGTGTGGCAGGGCCTGTTCCGACCAGTCGATTTCGACGAGGCCCGTGACCACCACCTCGATGAAGCGGTGCGGATCCTCGAGCGTCAGCAGGTGCGTGATGTTGCCGTGCGCGTCGAGCCTTTCGGTGCGGCGGCCCTGCGCATGCAGCGTCCAGCTGAGCGCATGCTGGGAATTGTCCCGGCGCGGCGTCAGCCGCAGCGCCAGCGCGCTGTACTTTACCGGCTGCGCATAGCGGTACTCCCAGTTGTGCTGGATGCGCAGGCGAGTCAATCCGCCCCCAATGGGACCAGGAAGTCCTCGGCGATGCGCTGACCCAGATCCCGCAGGCGCTGCTGGAAGCGATCCAGGAACAGCGTGATGCCATCGGCTGCCAGCTCATCCAGCAGGCCGTAATGGAACTGCGCATGCAGCTCGCCGGCGCGCCGCAGTGTTTCCCCGGAGCGATTATTGGCCACGGTCTTCAGATCACGCTGCAGCTCCGCGAGGCAGCGGTGAACCGCCTGCGGCACATCATCGCGCATCAGCAGCAGCTCAGTGACCTGTTTGGGTGTCACCTGGGTCCGACAGATGCGCCGGTACGTTTCGAACGCCGACATCGCGCGCAGCAGCACCGCCCACTCACTGGCTTCCTCGATGAGGCGTTCGCCCTGGCCGCCCGGATCGCGCCACCGCGCCTCCAGCATGCGGGTGGTGTTGTCCGCCCGTTCGAGGTAGGTCCCGATGCGCGTGAAGCACAGGGCCTCGTCCCGCTGCATGGTGCCGATGGTGACGCCGCGGGCGAGGTGCGAGCGGAACTTCACCCACTCCAGGAACTCATGGCGCGCGGCCTCCGGGCCCACCGCGCTGAAGGTGCGCGACTCAAGGTACGTGGCGTTCACCGTCTCCCACAGCTCCGAAGTGATGGTGCCGCGCACGGCCCGGGCATTGTCGCGCGCCGCGCGGATGCAGGAGAGGATGCTGCCCGGGTTGGTCGTATCGAAGGCCAGGAAGTCGAAGGCCGAGCGCGAGGTCACCTCGTCCTGCTGTTCGCGATAGGCCTGCTCCATCCCCAACGACACCAGGGTGGCGGCCCAGCCCTGCAGCACGGCCTCGGGCGGGCGGGGCAGCAGGCTCAGTCGGGCATGCGCATCGAGCATGCGCGCCGTGCTTTCGGCACGCTCCTGGTAGCGCGACATCCAGTACAGGTGGTCGGCGGTGCGGCTGAGCATCTAAAGGCCTGCGCCGGCCAGCACCCAAGTGTCCTTGGTGCCGCCTCCCTGTGAGGAGTTGACGATCAGCGACCCTTCGCGCAGCGCGACCCGCGTCAGCCCGCCTGGAACGATGGTGATGTCCTTGCCCGAGAGCACGAATGGCCGCAGGTCGATGTGCCGCGGCCCGATGCCGTTGGCGCCGAAGGTGGGCGAGGTCGACAGCGCCAGCGTCGGTTGCGCGATGTAGCGTTCCGGATGCGCCTTGATGCGGGCCCTGAAGTCCTCGATCTCGGCCTTCGTGGCCGCAGGTCCTATGAGCATGCCGTAGCCGCCCGCGCCATGCACTTCCTTCACCACCAGCTGTGGCAGGTTCGCGAGCACATAGTCCAGGTGAGCGGGGTTGCGCAGCACGAAAGTCTCGACGTTCTGGATGATGGCCTCCTCATCCAGGTAGAACTTCACCATGGCCGGCACATAGGGGTAGATGGACTTGTCATCCGCAATGCCGGTGCCGATGGCGTTGCAGATGGTGACATTGGCCGCGCGGTAGACGGTGAGCAAACCTGGAACGCCCAGCATCGAGTCTTCGCGAAACGCCAGCGGATCCAGGAAATCATCATCCACCCGGCGGTAGATGACATCCACCCGCTGCGGGCCGCGTGTGGTGCGCATGAACAGCATCTCATCGCGCACAAAAAGGTCCAGGCCCTCAACCAGCTCCACCCCCATCTGCTGGGCCAGGAAGGCGTGTTCGAAGTAGGCACTGTTGAAGGCGCCGGGCGTGAGCACCACCACCGTCGGGTCGGAGACCGCGCTCTGCGCGACACTGCGCAGGTTCTCCAGCAGCACATCCGGGTAATGGCCCACCGGTTCGATGGACTGCTGCGCGAACAGTTCCGGGAACAGCCGCATCATCATGCGACGGTTCTCAATCATGTACGAGACCCCTGAAGGGACGCGCAGGTTGTCCTCGAGGACGCGGTAGGATCCGTCGTGCGAGCGCACCACATCAACCCCGGCGATATGGGCGTAAATGCCGCCCGGCACATCGATGCCCTGCATTTCGGGGCGGTACTGGGCATTGCAGAGGATGTGTTCTGCGGGAACCACCCCGGCCTTGAGGATATTCTGCTCGTGGTAGATGTCGTGGATGAAGGCATTGAGCGTGCGCACGCGCTGCTTGAGCCCCGCCTCCAGGGTGCGCCACTCATCCTGCGGAATGATGCGCGGGATGATGTCGAAGGGGATCAGACGCTCGGTGTCACCCCCCTCCCCGTAGACGGCGAAGGTGATGCCGACACGGTGGAAAATCGCATCCGCCTCGGCGCGCTTGGCGGCCAGCACTTGCGCGGACTGGCCGGCAAGCCACGACTGGTAGGGCCGGCAGTGCGGACGCGGGACCCGGTGCGCATCCAGCATTTCATCGTACGGAGTCATATCAACCGCTACGATAGCGTATGCGCCCTTACTGTGCGCCGCGCTGCCTTAAGATAGGTCGGACCCACCGGATCATGAACTCAAACAGTGCATTCGCCGAAGCTCTGATCACCTGGCAGGCCAGCCATGGCCGCCGTGACCTGCCGTGGCAGGCGAACCGTACCCCTTACCGGGTATGGATCTCCGAAATCATGCTGCAGCAAACCCAGGTCGCGACCGTCATCGGGTACTTCGAGCGCTTCATGGCGCGCTTCCCCGACCCGGCAACCCTGGCGGCGGCTTCGATCGACGAAGTCCTGCACCTGTGGAGCGGCCTCGGCTACTACGCCCGCGGCCGCAACCTGCACCGCGCCGCCATCCGTATCCGGGACGATTTCGGTGGGGAGTTTCCGACGCGCTTTGAAGAGATCGCAAGCCTTCCCGGAATAGGGCGCTCCACCGCGGGTGCCATCCTTGCCTTAAGTCGGGATGAGCGTTACCCCATCATGGATGGCAATGTGCGCCGGGTCCTGAGTCGCTGGTACGGGATCGATGGGGATCCCACGGATCGGGTCACGACCCAGCTGCTATGGAGCCGGGCCGAGGAGTGCACCCCGCAGCATGATGTCGCCGCGTATACCCAGGCCATCATGGACCTGGGGGCCACCCTCTGCAGCCGCAGAAATCCCCGCTGCCTGCACTGCCCGGTGTCAGAGGGCTGCGTTGCGCGCCAGACGCATCGCCAGCACGAGTTGCCCAATCCCAAATCAAAACGTGCAGTGAGGCCGGCCCGCCACACTCACATGGTCATCGCCCTGAGGCCCGATGGCAGCGTGTTCCTGCGCCAGCGACCCCCGGCCGGAATCTGGGGAGGCCTGTGGGCAGCGCCTGCTTTCGACAGCGCGGTTGAGGCACGCGGCTTCGCCCACCAGAGCCTCGGCGGGGAGCCGCTGGAACTGCCCGCGATCGAGCATGCCTTTACGCATTTCGATCTCACCATCATTCCCTGGCTGGTACGCTGCGAGGGCCCCTCGGGCGTCATGGAGGCGGGGCACAGCCTTTGGTATGACGCGCGCCACCCCGCCAGCATCGGCCTTCCGGCTCCGGTGAAGACGCTGCTGGAACGCTTATATAAGGAAGCCTGAATGTCGCGAATGGTCCAGTGCGTGTATCTGAAGCGCGAAGCCCCGGGCCTCGACCGCCTGCCTTATCCCGGCCCGCTGGGGCAGCGCCTTTTTGACAGCGTCTCCAAGGAAGCGTGGGCGAAGTGGCTGAGCCACCAGACCATGCTGATGAATGAGTACCGCCTGACCCCCGTCGACCCGAAAGCCCGCAAATTCCTGGAGGGGGAGATGGAGAAGTTCTTCTTCGGCGCGGGCTCCACCAGGCCGGAGGGGTACAAGCCCCCCGAGTCCACCTGATCTGGCTGTCAGCGCAAATCAATGACTTACGCTTGATTGCCGCTTGACGGCCCGCCCGCCGGGCCGGTTTAATACGCGCCCTTCCCCCAGGCGGCCAGGTAGCTCAGTTGGTAGAGCAGCGGACTGAAAATCCGCGTGTCGGTGGTTCAATTCCACCCCTGGCCACCATTTAAATCGGGTCTGTTCCAGCGGCGTGCGCTTCGCAGCTGCCGCCATTCAACCGCGTTTCCCATCCGCTCCCGATCGACAGAAGAGTAAGGACGCGACAGCCTCAGCGCAGAGGTCCTGTGCAAGCGCCAGGCGGGTAAGCGCTGGCGTGGCTGGTCCCGATGCACGTATGCTCGGGCGTTCCGGGGGTGGTCACATGAATCTGCTGGCCAGGATCAACGTGGCGCTGGTCGTAGTTTTTGCGGCCGGTACGCTCGCCAGCGTCTACCTGGCCCGCAGCAGTCTTGAGTCCAGCGCGCGCGATGAAGCTTTGAATGACGCCGGCCTGATGCTCGATAGTGCGCTCGCCGTGCGCGCCTACACCGCAAATGAAATTGCGCCGTTGCTTACGGAGCAGCTGAAGACGGTCTTCCTGCCGCAAAGCGTGCCCTTCTATGCCGCGACCCAGAATTTCCTGAAGGTGCGCGAGCAGCACCCCCAGTACCTGTACAAGGAGGCGACGTTGAATCCGACCAATCCCCGCGATCGGGCGGCGGACTGGGAGGCCGACATCATCCAGCGTTTTCGCAATGATGCCACTGCGCACGAGATTCAAGGCGAGCGCGACACGCCCATGGGTCCGGCACTGTACCTGGCGCGTCCAATCCGCGCCGAGCGTGAATGTCTGACTTGCCACAGCCTGCCGAGCCTCGCCCCGCAACCGGTGCTCGCGCGCTATGGGTCCAACAATGGCTTTGGCTGGCAGGTTGGGGAAGTGATTGGCGCACAAGTGATCTCCGTGCCGCTTGCGAGTGCCCAGCTGCGCGCGGCCCATCTGCTGCGCGCCATGATCAGCACGCTCATCGCCGTCTTCGTTGCGCTTCTCGTCGCGGTGAACATTGTCCTGTATCTGCTCGTCGTACGGCCGCTGCGGCTCACGGTCCAGGTCGCCGATAAGTTGAGCAGCGGGGAGTTGTCTGCGCCGTCCTTTCCAACCGGAGGCGGCGAAATCGGCGCCTTGGGACGCGCCTTCGACCGTCTGCGCACCAGCCTCGAGAAGGCCATGAAGCTGCTCGACCCCTGACAACATGGCCAACGAAGTATTCATCAGCTACTCGCAGCCCGATCGCGAGTGTGCGTTGGAGCTGGTCGCTCAGCTGGAAGCCGGCGGCGTCGGCTGCTGGATTGCGCCGCGTGACATCACACCTGCCGCGGATTGGGCTGCGGCCATCATCGAGGCGATCAGTAATGCCCGCATCATGGTGCTGGTGTTCTCCGCGAGCAGCAACGCATCGCCTCAGGTACGACGCGAGGTGGAGCGCGCGGTACACAAGCAGGTACGCATCCTGCCGTTCCGGATCGAGAATGTGCTGCCCTCCCAGAGTCTCGAATACTTTCTGAGTGCCGCGCATTGGCTCGATGCCTTCCCGCCGCCGCGTGCGCCGCATTACGCAAGACTTTGCGAATATCTGCGCGCCGGCCCGAATACGGGCGCGACGGCCAAGCTGCTCGCTATCGAGGTGCAACCTGACCGTGCCATCGGCCTCGATTCCGAGGCGCTACACAGCATCGAGCGCGTGCTCGCACAGTACATCGGACCCATCGCCCGCGTGCTGACGAAGCGGGCGGCCGTTGGCGCAGCAGATCTGGGCGGGTTGTGTTCGGAACTTGCGCGCGAAGTGCAGTCCGATCACGACCGCGCGCAGTTTCTCGACTCCTGCCGGCATCTGTGGAAGGCGCGCGATTGAACCAGAGCGCGATGCACGCGGATTTGGCGGGCGTCTCGGTCAGCCATCTGCCGTTGGTCATCGGCGTCACGGGCCACCGTGATCTCAGGCGCGCGGACTTCCCCGTCTACCGAAGGTTGGTGAGCGAGATGATCGGCGCTTTGCGGCAGCAGTATCCCGGCACGCCGCTGCGGGTCATTTCCGCGCTCGCCGAAGGCGCCGATCGGCTGGTTGCCGAAGTCGCGCTCGAGAGCGGCTGCGAACTCATCGCGGCCCTGCCGCTCGAGGCAGGCGAATACGAGCGTGACTTCCCCGATTCGATTGGTGAGTTTCGCACCCTGCTGGCGCGGATACCGTCGCAGCGGGCATTCGCCATCCCGCTGGCCGAAGGCAGCACCGGGCACAGCGTACGCGAGACTTCTGCTCACCGCGTGCGCCAGTACGCGCAGGTCGGTGACTTCATCGCTTTGCACAGTCACCTGCTGCTGGCGCTGTGGGATGGCGCGGCCAGTGCGGCCGACGCGGGCACGGCCGACGTGGTGCGCATGAAGCTCGAGGGATCCCATACGTTTCGCGATACCGGAGACGGCGCACTCGACACTCAGGACAGCGGGCCGGTGTACCACATCAGAGCGCATCGCGACGGCGACTCGGCTCCGGCCACCGGGGAGGCGGTCTGGCTATACCCGGAGGAGGCCGGTGAGGAAACCTTCCGGACAGTCTGTGGGCGCATCGAGCGGTTCAACAGCGATGCGGCGCGGCAGCGTATCGCCCGCCCCGCAGCGCAAGTCGCCGACGAGCTGCTCGTTGGAGTCGATGATTCGCAGCCCGAGGAGCGCATGCTGGCCGCGGCGTTCGGTGAAGCCGACCGCCTGGCCGCCTACTACCAGCGCATCACCCATCGCGTTCTGCAGTTCACGCTGCTGTTGGCGGCAACCCTGACGCTGACCTTCGAGGTGTATGCAGAAGTGCTGTCGATCCGGGCGCTGCCCATTTTGTATCTGGCGATTTTCGCATCGATCACACTCATTTATCTGTGGCAGCGTCGCATTGACGCGCAGGGGCGCTATCTTGATTATCGGGCCGTCGCCGAGGGCCTGCGTGTACAGTTCTACTGGCGCCTCGCGGGACTGCCGGACAGCGCTTCGGCCAACTACCTGCGCAAACAGCTGGATGAATTGCGCTGGATTCGCGAGGCGCTGCGCGGCTGCGCCACGACGCCGCCGCGGGCGCAGCCGCGGATGGAACGGGTATTCGTGGACTGGGTCAAGGGACAAACCCAGTACTTCCGTGCCCGCACGGAACGCCAGGAGCACCGGATGCGTCGGATCGAGTGGGCATCGGGCGTCCTTCTCGCGATCGGCCTGCTCGCCACTCTCGCCCTGGTCGTCTTATGGCCCACTCTGGAGCGGCATACGAGCCTGCACCATTGGATGGTACTGGTCATGGGCTTCACGCCCATCGCAGCGGCCCTGTCGGAGGCGTTCGCCGAGAAGTCCGCCGTACGCGCGCAGGCGAACCAATACGCAAGGTTCGCAACCATCTTCCAACATGCCGACACTGTCATGACACGTCTTCAGGCGCGTGCCCACGGGCCGGAGCGCAGCGCAGCCGAGCGCGCGTTGGTGCGCCAGCTCGGGCGCGAAGCCCTCATGGAGAGCGGCGATTGGGTGTTGCTGTTGCGCGAACGGCCGCTGGTGCTGCCGAAGGGCTGAGGCTCTTCGGGCCGGACCAACCTCAGGCTCGCAAAACCGAAAACGGGATCGATAGAGTGGACTTGTGCAATGCGGTCTAGCGTCGAGGACGATTGCGCGTTCGATCGATTTTTGCGTAAGTTAGTCGAAGATCGCGCGTTTATGGGGGAAAATGCCTGGGTCGGCTCGCGACGGCCGGGCTTGGAAATCCGCGTGTCGGTGGTTTTATTCCACCCCTGGCCACCAATCGGCATTGCTCCCTTCCGGACACAGGGGTACCACTTTTGCGTCGAAGGGGTTTCCGGCGCGGGTTACCCGCTCAACGAGCTGCTTGACGCGCAGGTTCTGCCCCGCGACGCCAATTTGTTGACGGCTTGGGGCGCGAGATGGTCTAGTGGACTGCAACGGCTGAATCACGGTTTTGGGGGCTTCGTTGTATCGGCGGATGTAACGCATGAGCCTCCTCCTCAAGTCGGGCACGGATGTGGGCCGAGAGGTTCTCCGCAACCACATGGATCTCCGTGCCGCGCGCCTCATCCGCGGTGGTCGGCGGGTGCGCGCGCCGTCCGAATGCACCGCGTTTTTGTCCACCGCAAGCGCTACATGATTCGGGATTCGGTCGCGCGATGAACGCATTCACCTCAACCCCGCCCGCCGAGGAGCGCGCCGACCTGCGGGTCGCTACGGGACCGAGCAGCAACGAAGAGCCCGCGACGCTTGCGCAGGCGATGCGGCAAGCCCAGAGCTGGCACGACGCCGGCGAGCAGGCTAAAGCCGAGCAGTTGTGTCGGTGGGTGCTTGCCGAGCAGCCCGATCACTTCGATGCGCTGCACTTGCTCGGTGTCATTACGGCCGGTACCCAACGCGCGGCAGATGCCGTGGAACTGCTCGCGCGCGCCGTGGCGGCGCGTCCCGCCGATGCTCTCGCGCATCGGGACTATGGTGAAGCGCTGCGCAGTGTGCGACGGCTCGACGAAGCTCTGGAAAGCTACGCGCGTGCATTGGAAATAAGCCCAGACGACGCCGCGGCCCACAACGGGCGTGCCGCGACGCTGCGCGCACTCGGACGTTTTGCCGAAGGGCTGGACAGCTGTGCGCGCGCGCTCGCACTCAGGCCGGCCTACGCCGAGGCGCAATTCAATCGTGGCGTGATACTGCAGTATCTCGGGCGCTCGGTCGAAGCTTTGGAGAGCTACCAGCACATGCTGCAGATCTGGCCGGAAACGGCCGAGGCCTGCTACAACTGCGGCATTCTGCTGCACGAACTGGAGCGCTTCGACGAAGCATTGCAGTCTTACGCGCGTGCGCTGGAGATCAGGCCCAATTATGCCGATGCCTACACCAATCGCGCGCACCTGCTGTCATGTCTCGGGCGGCTTGAGGAGGCGCTCGATGACCTCGAACGGGCGCGGAGCCTGAAGCCGGAGTCGGCCGAGATCTACATCAACCTTGGCAACGTGTTACGGCGACTCGGTCGACCGGAGGAGGCGCTGGCTCACTGTCAGCGTGCGCTGGTGATGGTGCCGGATTCGCCCGAGGCCCATCTCAATCACGGTGCGGTGTATTACGACCGCAACGAGCCGGGACTTGCGGTGGAGAGCTACAGCAAAGCGATTGCAATCCGGGCGGACTTTGCGGGTGCCTACCAGAACCGGGGATACGCAGCATTGTTGGCCGGAGACTACATAAATGGCTGGGCCGATCACGAGTGGCGCTGGAGCAATCACAAGGACCCTTTGTCCAAGGATCGCAGGAACTTTGGGCGACCGCTGTGGCTCGGGTCAGAATCACTGTGCGGCAAGACAATCCTGCTGCACGCGGAGCAGGGATTTGGCGATACGTTGCAGTTTTGCCGCTACGCGCGCTGGGTCGCCGACCTCGGCGCGACGGTGATCCTCGAGACGCCTGAATTTCTGGCAAGTCTGCTGAGGAATCTGGACGGCATAGCACGCCTGGTGATCCGAGGCGAGCCGCTGCCGTCGTTCGACTTTCATTGTCCGCTGATGAGCCTGCCGTTGGCTTTCAAAACAGTCTTGGCCACGATTCCGGCGCGGGTGCCGTACCTTAAGAGCGACCCGGGGAAGGTCCTGCTTTGGAACGAGCTTCTCGGAGAGCGGCGCAGGCTGCGAGTCGGTCTGGTGTGGTCAGGAGGGTTCAGGCCCGATCAACCGGAACTTTGGTCCGTCAACCAGCGCAGAAACATCCCGTTGGCGAAGCTTGCGCCATTGCGGCACCCTGACGTGCAGTTCTACAGTCTGCAGAAGGGCCGCGCGGCGGAGGCGGAGCTGACAGATTTGGTCGCGAGCAACTGGGAAGGCCCGACCCTCATCGATTTCACCCGGCTGCTGAATGATTTCTCCGACACAGCGGCGCTCCTGGAGAATCTGGATTTGGTCATATCGGTGGATACCGCGACGGTCCACGTGGCGGGCGCGTTGGGCAAACCGGTCTGGCTCCTGAATCGCTTCGACACCTGCTGGCGCTGGCTCCTCCACCGAACCGACAGTCCGTGGTATCCAACGGTAGTGATCTATCGTCAGGACCAGCCGGGGGATTGGGACGCCGTGGTGCAGCGGGTCAGCGCAGATCTGTCACGGCTGATCGAGCGCCGCGCTGCGAGTCGAGCGTAGTGCGGCGCGGACAAATTCAAAGCAGTTGTACCAAAGCACCGTACCGCCAATGTAACATTGCCTGTGTTTCGAATATGAACTGGGGGGTCTTGAATGCACGCGCGAAAGTCACCGCTGGTCGGCGCTGTCGTATTGGCGATCATCTACCTGGGCGTCGCAAGTGCGGCCGTAGCGCAGGAGGCCTCGCAGGAGCAGGATTCGACCGACAAGGAACAGGAGATCAAGGCGCTGCGCGATCGGCTCGATTCGCTGCAGCGTCGTCTGGATTCCCAGATCCAGGAAATGCAGGACGTGAAGGCGGCGCTCGAGGCCGCTGAGGCCCAGGCGGCTGCGGCTAAGGCGCAGACCGCGACTATACCTGCCCAGGTGAAGAGCGCCGTCGAGGCGGCGAAGCCGAAGACCGACAAGATCTATTATAAAGGAGTGACGATCACCCTCGGCGGGTTCCTCGCGGCCGAGTACGCACACCGCTCGATCGACACCGCCAACGACATCGCCACCGGCTACAACCAGAGCTACTACCGGAACGATCCCCTTGCGCATCTCTCGCAGAGCGTCTTCAGCGCGCGACAAAGCACCCTGTCGGCGCTGCTGCAGGCGGATCCGGGACCGCAGACGCATCTGAGCCTGTTCGCCCAGATGGACTTCCAGGGCGCGGCGCAGACCGCCGACTCCGTGGAGAGCAACTCCTACAATCCCCGACTGATGCAGATGTACGGTGCCATGGATTGGGACGATCTGCATCTGCACTTCCTGGCCGGCCAGGCTTGGTCGCTGGTGACGCTCAACCGGACGGGCATCAGCCCGGACAGCGTGGTGATCCCGCCGACCATCGATGGGCAGTACATGCCCGGTTTTGCCTGGGCGCGTCAGCCGCAGATTCGCCTGACGCAGGACATCGACCAGGATTTCTGGCTGGCCCTAGGCCTGGAGAGTCCCCAGACCACCTTCTACACCGGCGCCAATCCGTTGCCGGCCACCGTCAATCTGAACTACCAGACCTCCGGTACGGGCCTGGGCTATAACACCCAGGACACGTTTTCGCTCAATCACATCCCCGACGCGGTCCTGAAGCTGGCAGGAGACGTGACCTTCCTCGGCCGCACGCTTCACGTCGAGGGCTTCGGCTTGTACAGCAGCTTCTACGAGCGTCTCAACTACGCCGGTAAGAGCGTCTCCGGCGGCGGCGCCGGCGCTGGGTTGGTCGTGCCGCTGATACCGCGCTGGCTGGACCTGCAGGTTTCGGGCCTGGCAGGCAAAGGCATCGGACGTTATGGCAGCGCACAGCTTGCCGATGTGACCTTCGATCCCACCGGTACGATTCAGCCCATCCGCGAGCTGATCGCGATGGCGGGTCTGACGGTGCATGCGATGCGGAATCTGGACGTGTACGTGTTTGCAGGCCAGGAGAAAGCGAGTAAGCAGTCGTTCGATCTGACCACCGATCCCGGTCCCCCGCCGGTGATCGTCAACTACGGGTACGGCAACCCGATGTACTCAAACGCCGGCTGCGTGAGCGAAGTCGTTGCCGTGCCGGCACCCTGTGTTGCCAATGAACAACTGGCCGAGCAGGGCACTGCCGGATTCTGGTACCAGCCCTACAGCGGAAATTTCGGCACCTTGCGCTGGGGTATCCAGTACTCGCGCACCGAAATTAAGGCGTTTGCCGGCGTCGGCGGCACGCCGGTGGCAACATTCAACAGCGTGTTCGGCAGCTTTCGTTACTACCCGTTCGAGCAGCGAGCGACGACTCGGTAACACCGCACGCTTGCGGCCATCGCTTTGATGGCTTGGACTACCCCCGGCCGATTATCTTGAGCCGTTTGCGCGCCGCTTTGCGCTTTTAGAGTACGACATGGCGGCGTAATTGAGCCGATGAGTGCCTGAGTTGACACTGCGATGCTGCGAGTGCGTCGCGGCGCGAGTGGGTGTGCGCCGTCAACAATGATGGTGCGCAAGATCTTGCAGGGGACTTCGTGGAGGCGCCGGCGCGACGATGAGCGCGCCTCGCAATATGGTAAACGATCGCTTTTCATTTGCGGGCGTGTCAGATCGTGTGGATCCAGGGCGCGCGATTCACTACACTGGGAATCGAAAAAAATCAAGAGCACAGTCGAGCATTCACGCACACAGCAGCGCACTCGAACGCTCCGCTGCAGGCAAGCGCCTGCGGCAGCGAGCGCCCCGCGCGTTGGCAAGCAGACTCAGGCCGGGACCGTTACGGGGAGCACGCCAAGGTAAGTCATGGCTAAGAAAGAGCGCCAGCGCTCCACCAATCGCGGCGGATCGCGCAGTGCTCAGCCGGAGCAGGGGCCGGCCGAGCCTGCAGCGAAGCCCACCCTCAGGCAGCTGATCGCAAGACTGCTGAAGGCGGCTGGGGAGCAACCGCGCACTCGCGCCGCGCGCCCGATTCTCGAGACCCTGGAGCCGCGGCTGCTGCTGTCCACGGCGCCACTGCCGCAACCTTCCTACCCCGGCTCGCTCAACTACACCGCTCCCGCGGGCACGCCGCTGCATGCGACGCTCGAGGTGGTCGATACGGGCGGGGCCAGCCCGACGCTCGAACTGGTTTCCTCCACCAGCACCGTACTCGCCTCCGCGTTACTCAACGAGAACGTGCGCGTGGCGATCACGGGCACCGGGTTGGGTGACGTCCTCACGGTGAATCTCAATTACGGCACCAGCAGCACCTTCACCGGCGAAGCCATCGCAATCTCCTTCAACGCCGGCACTGAGAGCGCGTCGAGCCCGGGTCAGTTGTCCATCAACCCGAGTGGCTCGAAGGCGTACGTACCAACCGGCCTTTTCATCAACAGCACCGATGCGGTGAACCTGCAGGGCACTTTGTCGGTTGCCGGCGATCTGGACATCCAGGCCCAGAACCAGATCAACCTGCTGGCCGGCGCCAGCGTCACGGCGAACGACATCCGGCTGGACTCGGAAGTGGACACGACGGGGGCGGTGCAGGGCACCGATTCCAACGGCAATCCGCTCATCGTCGCCAACGCGATCACGAGCGTGGATCTGCTGGGCGCGTCACTCACCGGCCACAACATCGGCATCGACTCCGAGTCGAATATCGCCGTCGACAGCACTGGGTTGGGGCTGTTCAGCGGAGCGGTGAAACTGGGGGCGATTGACGCGACTGCGACCAGCGCCGTGGATCTGACCGGCGCCAATACCATCAACGCCAGCGGCTCGCTGTCGATCGAGGCCGGGGCGGATACCACCACGAAGATCGCCGCCGCACCGAGTTCATCGAGCAGCAACTCCTCCGCGGACGGCGTCGTCGCCGTCAGCACCGTTGACAGCGCGGCGAACGTGGCGATCGGCGGCTCCGCGAACCTCACGGCCGCTGGTGATCTGTCGATCGTTTCGACCAACACGGTCAGCGACACCACGACGGCGGATGGCTCGTCCGGCACATCCGCAGGGACGGCAGTCGGCGCCGCGCTCGCCATCACCATGCTGAGCGGCAATACCGAGACCGACGTGACGGGCACGGCCGCGCTGCACGGTGCCACCCTTGAACTTCAGGCGCTGAGCAATCGCAGCGTCGCGACGGACGCGACCTCAACGCAGGGGGGTGCGACCGACGACGGCACGGCCAATGACACGCAGTCGAAAACGGCGCTCTCGGGCAACGGGGCACAGACCAGCGATGGGCCGATGAACATCGCGGCGGCGGTGGCCGTCACGAACGTCACCGGCAACACCATCCTCGATATCGGCACCAGCGGGACGATCGCGTCCGCGGGCGCGGCGACCCTCACCAGCAGCGCCACGCTCGCCGCGCTTGGCGGCGGCCTCGCAACCATCGCGGACGGGTCGGACACCTCCAGCGGGTCCATCGGCATCGGTGCCGCGGTGGCAATCAATAGCGACAATGTCTCGAGCCTTGCGGAGCTGACCGGCGCGACCAGCTTCAGTGCGACCGCGCTCACCGTCGAGGCTGATCTGACGACGACGCAGATCGGCGCGCAGGCCACATCGGGCGCAGGCGCCAGCAACGTCGGGGTGGCCGGTGCCCTCAGTATCAACATCGATGTGACCGATGCCGAGGCACTGGTGGCGGGCAGCGCCAATATCACGCTGCTCAACAATACCCCACTCGCGCTCAATTCCAAGGCGACAACTGCCGACAGCTCGAGCGCCAGTTCCAAACTCGATGGCAGCGGCAACAGTGTGGGTGTCGGCGCTTCGGTCGCGGTGAACATTGCAGACAGCAACTCGCAGGTGCTGGTTGACACCGGTTCGCAGGTGCATGGCAGTGGCTCAGCGCTGACGCTCGCGGCCACATCGAACGATACCGTGACCACCAGCGTTGCCGGCGGCGCGGCGGGCGGGTCGGCAATCTCACCGGCGGCGGCGATCACGATCGCCAACGACGGCACGAGCGCAGCGATCAATTCCGGAGCGCCACTGACGCTGCAGAGTGTCGCCATCTCCGCCAACCACACCGGGACCGAGACGACCACCGCGACGGGCGCCGCCTCGGGCAGCAATCTCAGCCTCGGTCTGGCGCTTGCGTTCGGTACGGCGGTGGACACCACGAGCGCCGTCCTGAATCGCTCGCTGGTGCTTACCGGTGCGCTCAGTGTCGGCGCCTCGAGCAAACAGACCTCGAGTTCGACGGCCAAGGCGAGCGCCAAGGGCGGCAACTCGGACGACGGCTCGCACAACGGGCAGACCGATTCGCAGAACACGGCGCAGCGTGGCTTGGGTGACCAGCTCGCCAAGTCGCACGGCGCCCCCGACAGCAGCGGGGCGGGTGCCACACCGAAGGCGCAGACGGCGGACAGCACCGGTTCTTCCAGCGGCTCCTCCTCGGTGAACGTGGCCGGCGCGCTGGCCGTGAACATCGGTCAGACGCGCACCTCGGCGAGCATCGCGCCCAACGTCAACGTCACCGCTGGTGGTGCAGTCGCGGTGAGCTCGTCCGTAGCTGACACGGTCACGGCGGTAGCCGACGGCACGGCGGTGGGCAAGGGCGGTGGCTCCGGCAGCAGCAGCAGTGGCAGCAGCGGTGTCGGCATTGGCGCGGCGGTGGCGATCAACGTCGGGGATGTGCAGAACACGGCGACGATCAGCGCCGGTGACACCATCAGCGGCGCGTCGATCAGCGTC
>JBARBG010000174.1:0-6404 GCA_049792815.1 Steroidobacteraceae bacterium
ACCGGGTAGCGCTCTGGAGGCCCGGGCGACCATCGCCACAGTCCGTTCTGCGTCAGGACCCACAGATTTCTGTGGCGATCTTCATACATGCTTCCATCGGACACACCTAACTCGCCAGCTCCCTCGCATAGCGGTTTTCCGTTTTGAATCTTGCAGACCCGAGCAGGTGCATCCACGCCAAGCCAAACCGTTCCCTGACTATCTTGAAGAAGCACATCGGTGTTCTGCCCAGCCAGCTCGGGATAATTTGTCAGTCGACCGTCCTTCCAACTCGCCACACCGGTGTGTGTGCCAATCCAAAGCGTCCCGTCGCGCGTCACCATTAGCGCGGGAATGTACTTGCCCGGCAGATGCGCACCGGCTGGCGGCTGCCACGGTATCGCCGCCACGCCATCGAAGCGAAACAGACCGGAATCCGTGCCCAGCCATAGATATCCATCCGGCGTCTGCGAGATTGCAAGAACCTTGGTCTTGATGACGCCGTCACGGACCTTCCAAGCCGTGTGCCCATACTGACTGAGATCTAGAGACGGATCCGAGGCAAACGCAGAACAGCAATACACCAACAGGACGCTCGCCGTGACTACCAACCTCCGTCGTCGATGCGCTCTCCCCTCGGCTGCACGTGATGCGACGACCTTCATTCGACAGAATCCGAATCGGACCGTGATGGCGGCTCATGACCGGAACTGCGTGCGCTACCCGACAACTTCTCAGTGAACCATGAACGCCACGGAGAAGGGGATGCGGGGTAAGCACGGGAGGCCGGTACGCTGAGTTCGATCTCGGTGCCAGAACCCGGTGCCGTCCAGACGGTCAGCTTGCCGCGAATCAACTTGGCGCGCTCGCGCATGCCATGGAGTCCGAAGTGCCCCGCACGCCCCTCATCTGTCAGGAACTTGGGGTCGATGCCCTTGCCATCATCCCGGATCCGCAATCGAAGCTGCCGCTCGTCATAGCGCAGCTCGACTTCAATCTGCTTCGCCTCGGCATGTCGGAATGCATTGCGCAGTGCCTCACTCCCGATCCGATAGATCTCGTCGCGCACGATCGGGTGCAGGGTCCGCGGTGTCCTGCTTCCCTCGGTGTGCTTTCTTCTGCTTCGAGTTGTCAGCCACGTTCTTAGGCCGCAAACCGAATGCTCCCTACGCAAAAGAATATACGCCGGCTCGGAACTCCTCCTCTAGCCACTTTCGGGTGACATTTGCTACCCGGTAGAGGGAATCGACAGGTTTCTCGCTCGGCTCAACCAGAACTCTACCGCCCAAAATTAGAGCGACGCCAAGTGGCTGATTATAATATGTTTTCCGGCCTACCCTGAGTTATCAGTGATAGTCCTCGCTGAAGAGCCTTCATGCACGGAATCTGCGCAGGGGCAGGATTTCATTCCAGTGGCCCCGGCCACACGCTTACGTCCGTTACGGGATTAGCGCCGCCGAATTGGCAATCGAGCGGAATATCAGGGGCTGATCATCAACACATTTTTCCTCATCACGTGACGTATCTGCGCGGGCTACGACCGCCGAAACCAGGTGATGATGCGGCGACAAATCGCACACCGGGTCAGCGTTGGCCGCATCGCCTGTCAAGAGGTACGCCTGGCATCGGCAGCCGCCGAAGTCGCGAACCTTTTCAGGGCAACTTCGGCACGGTTCCTTCATCCATGAATCACCACGGAAGTAATTGAACCCTGAGGATTCGAACCAGATCTCCCCTATGCTGGAGCTGCGCACGTTGGGGAATTCCAATCCCGGCAACATGCGCGCCGCATGACACGGCAGTGCCGTCCCATCCGGCGTGATGCACAGGAACATCGAGCCCAGACCATTCATGCACGCCTTGGGGCGCCGCTCGAAGTAGTCGGGCACTACGAAAAAAATGCGCATCGGCCGGCCGTCGCGCTCGCGGAAACGCCGCATTGTCGCCTCCGCGCGCTCGACTTGATCGCGGCTCGGCATCAATTGTTCGCGATTGCGCCAGGCCCAACCGTAATACTGAGTGTTGGCAAGTTCCACATAATCCGCGCCTAGCCGATCCGCCATCTCGAGGATTTCCTCCACATGATCGATGTTGAGCCGGTGCAGGACGACATTCAGCACCATGGGGTAGTCGTACCTCTTGATGAGCGCGGCGACTTTGGACTTCAATTCGAAGGTACGCGTGCTGCTCAAAAAATCATTCATCTGCCGTGAGCTGTCCTGAAACGAGAGTTGAATGTGATCGAGCCCAGCCGCCTTCAATGCGCGGATCCGCGTTTCATTGAGACCGACCCCGGAGGTGATGAGATTGATGTAGAACCCGAGTCGGTGCGCCTCGGCCACGATCACTTCCAAATCCTTCCGTGCCAGCGGCTCACCGCCCGACAGTCCCAACTGCACGGAACCGAGCGCGCGCGCCTCGCGCAATACGCGAACCCAGTCCTCGGTGTGCAATTCCGGGCCGCTGCGCGCGAAATCCGTGGGGTTATAGCAAAACGCGCAATGCAGCGGGCACCGATAGGTCAGCTCCAGCAGCAGCCATAGCGGCGGCCCCGGCTTGACGCTCGCCTGGGCGAGTTCGGTGCTCACCGCATCACCCTGAGCCATCGCTTCTCGAGTGCCTGCACCAAGAAGGCCGTGACCGCGTCCGACAGCCCGGTTGTTGCGTAGGCGGCTTCGAGATCCGCAATGATTTCAGCGATCGTCGCCTCCCCGTTACAGCGCTTAAAGATCTCGCCGGCACTGCCGTTGAGCCTTATCATCCCTTCGGAATAGCGCAAGACGTGCGCATTTTGCGCGCTCTCCCATTGCAGGCGAAAGTGGCGCTCGATCGCGGGCCGAGAGGCGGCATCGATTGATATCTCATTCATGGTAGCACCGGGTGCGCCGTGCCATCGCGTTAACCATCTGCCAGAGTACGTCCAACTTGAATTTCAGACTATCGAGCCCGAATTGCACGTCACGCCAAGAAGGGTTCACTTGACTTGGAAAGTAGTGCAATCCCTCAGAATCGATCGATGATTGTGTTCGCGCCTGGGCACACCGCGTTCCTGAACGATAGGCTGCACAGTTGGGACAGTTGCAATCCCACGGTGGAAAGCCACCGCCCGCGCTCGACCCCAGAACGCGAAGTCTCATGGGAAGGTGGGGGTGCCCGTACGGACCGCCCTGCGCCCGAGGCACTCGTCAGCGATTGGCGACGTAAAGATTGATCTCCATACCAAACCGAAATTCAATCGCCTGCGGAATTTCCCATTTCATAATGAATCTCCTGGCATGTGGTTGCGTTGATCAAACTGCCTCAAGACCAAGATAGGACGCCGTCCCTCGCAGTTGACTCACGGATTACCGCATAGGTCAGTCAATGACTCGGCACCCTTTCGTCCCAGTCGTTCGACATTGTTCTACCTCCAATTCATCAAGAATTCGTGCCCTTTGATCTCTCATGAGGGTGTTTTCGGGGCACCTTTGCGAAGTCCGCAAAGCCGCGTTCCATGCGCGCGATGACGAATTAGAACGCGGCTGGCCTCTTTTGGACCAATGCGAGCCTCGCTATCGGCCGGCCTCGAACAGAAACCAACTGCGGCGCTCCGCTTCGTCGATCCACACTTCAATCAAACTCGCGGTGGCAATATCGGCATGCTCATCGCAAACGCCGTGGGCCTCTCGCAAGCGCGAGACCAGCGATTTATTGTCCTCACGCAGCTCCGCGAGCATATCCAATGGTTCGACGTAGCCCTCATCATTATCGAGCACGCGCTGTATCCGGCCGATATGGCCAATGGATCGAAGCGTCGTACCGCCGACCTTGCGTACGCGTTCGGCGATCGGATCTGTCATGGCGTATAGCTGATCGGCCTGCTCGTCGAGCAGCAAGTGATAGTCGCGAAAATGCGCTCCGCTCATATGCCAATGAAAATTCTTGGTCTTAAGGTATAGGGCGAACACGTCCGCCAAAATGGCGTTCATGGCGCCCTCAATGTCCCGCGCCCGCGCCCGATCGAAGTCCGAGGGGACAAGGATTGGGGATTGTTGGCGCCGCTTAAGCTGCTGTCGCATTGATGCGGTTCGATTTTTCATGCTACCTGCCTTGCTTTGGTATCCCTGTGACCGCGCGTTGCCCCAATCGCCGCGGATGTCATTGCTGGGTTCTTGCCGCGCGGAAATCGCGCCTCCCCAGGGACGGGTGTCGACCGGAAAGCGGCTAGAACGGTCATCTTGGCCATGTCGAGAACGGACACATCGTTCGGTGGACCCTTCGCCGAATATTGGTAACGGCCACCCGGACTCAGTCCCAGATCCCAGGGGCGATGAGTGGTTTGTGCAACCGTGAGGCGTCGACCCGTTGCAATCGGACACCATCCCGCTTGAGAACTGATTCGAGGACCTGCGCAGATGGGATCGATAGCTATTTCGAGAGTGTCGGCGGCGGCCCAATCTCGCTCACGGTGCTGCCGCTGCTCAGCCGAGTCGCACCCGTGCCCATCTGCAGAATGAATCCTCAGCACAGTGGAGGAACCGCCGTCGAGGGGCCCGGCCGGCTGATGCAGATCATGCGAGAAGTCGCTAGCACGGGCCTCCCCCGGCGCAGCTTCATCAGCGATCAATTCGCTGATGCACATTAGCTGCACCCTCCTCAGACCAGTTCGCAGGGAATCGCGGACGAACAGATCCGCCATCGCGAAGACATCACCTGCGGGTTCGTGATTGCGCCCAGAGTCTTCCTCTAGATGCTCGAGGGACGGCACTTCGGGCAGTCCCCGAAGCGTGTTCAATAGACTATGAGAAACGTAGGTCTGCACTGCCTGCTTAGCTTCTGAAACCAATATAGAGGGCTGCGATGGGTACCAGTAATGCCACAAAGATCGCGAGCAACCAATAAATGCTCACAAACAACACCGATCGTGAACTCACGGGATCTTCCTCATCCATGATTTCTTCCACGGTTCGCTGATCCTTATCCGCCGAGTTCTCGGTCAAATTGGAACTCCGTGCCTGTGTTTAGCCGTTGCAATGGCATTATCGAGTGCTGCCACTCGCAGTTAGCTCACTGATTCGCGCAATTTGAGTGCGACGGCCGAGTGGGCTGCCCACGACGTTAAGGGCGTGACACACGTCGAATGCGCATATCGGTATCGCATTGGCTCGCGTACGAGACGAAGATGGTGTGCGAGTGTTGGCCGCCACCGTTGAAATGGGGATACCAATCTGCCGGCCGCTTGGGGTTTGTTGTCGCTCGCAGTGCCGAGCATCTTGGTGCTGCTGGCCCTGGTCTTGAGTCTAGCCGTGAGTGAGCGGTGAGATTCCGGCAGTACTGTGTACCGAACGATGGTTCTGGTGATCAGGCCAGCGGTCTTATCCGGCTGGCTATCACCCGGTAAGTAGTTGCCGTCGCCCACGCGAATTGAAAGGGGAATGGGGCTGTCATCCACGCGAGCGAACCGACCCACTTTCAATTCAAAAAGGAACGGCCCATGAGTCCACTTGCAGAAACATTCCGGCCCGCGAATTGCCAAACACTTGTCCCAATTTACAAGGAGTGCCTATGAACCTGTTGAAATCCGCATGGCTAGTGATCGCCCTGTCGGGCGTCGTACCCGCGATTGCCCAAACCGGCGTGTCCGACAAGGCAACGACGGGGGACAGCACCTCCATGAACATGCAAATTCTGCGCGACAAAGTCCAGGCAGATAAAAAGCTGGTGGTCGCACAGAACATGCAACTGACCGATTCGGAGGCGAGCGCCTTCTGGCCCATTTACGACGCGTATCAGAGAGATCTAGGAAAGATTAACGAGCGGATGAAGAAAGCGATCCTCGCGTATGCCGCTGCCTACAATAGTGGTCCTGTGACCAATGAGGCGGCCAAGAAGCTGCTGGAAGATTGGCTCGGCACACAGGAGGCGGATGTGCAGTTGATGCGTTCGTATGTGCCGAAGCTCGAGAAGGCGCTGCCCGATATGAAAGTGGCGCGCTACATCCAGATCGAAACCAAGATCCGCGCCGTGATTCGTTACGAGTTGGCTTCCCAGATTCCATTGGTGGAATGAGCCGCCGGGGGCGCGGTGCCGGCGTGAAGTTCCCGCCGGTCGAATCCGGCTCACCCCCGTGGATCAAATCATACAATGGCAGATAGCGGCCGGCGGGTGAGGATTTAGCCTGAGCCAAGCGGCTGACTGGTGGCCGGGGGATCGGCGTCCACGACTTGAACCATGGGCCCACTTGATGCGGGGTTGAGAGGTTCATTGGTCACGAACAATGTCGCCCCAGGGGACAGTATTCCATTGAGCCGGGTTGCAAAATCGGCAGGTAGTTTGATCCTGGCAACCGCGTTTGGATCCACCTGGGTCCCCTGCTCTCCCATGTGTCCGGGCACGCCGATTCTCAACCAACGAAATTTGGTGGGATCGGGAACGTAGGGGTCGGG
>JBARBG010000175.1:0-39843 GCA_049792815.1 Steroidobacteraceae bacterium
GCGCCGGGCCGCGGCATCCAGCTCACGCTGCGCCTTCTCGGCGGCGCGCTCGCGCTCCTGTTCGGTGATCGGCGCTGCCGGGGTCGAGCCCGGCGGGGGCGGCGGCGGTACTGCCGGCAGCACCGGGGACTTCACGCCCGGCAGCAGCGGAATGTCGCCAATCTGGCCCTTGCTGGCGCTACGTTGCTCCTCGCGGATGAAGTTGTACTTGGAGTTGGTCTCGATCGACATCTCGGTGTCGTCGTGCATGATCTGCGGGCGGATGAAGACCATCAGATTGCTCTTGGTTTGGCTCGCCGAATGATCCTTGAACAGCTGGCCCAGGATCGGAATGCTGCCCAGCCACGGCACGCGCGTCTCGGAATGGTTGTACTGATTGCTGATCAGGCCGCCGATCACGATGATGCCGCCATCCTCGATGAGCACATCGGTGGAGATTTCGCGCTTGCTGGTGGTGGGGTTGACGGCGGTGCTGGCACTGGGCAGCACACTGGAGCTCTCGATGTCGATCTTCAGGACGATGGCATCGCCCAGGTTGATCTGCGGCGTCACTTTGAGGATGGTGCCCACTTCCTCGTTCTGGAGAGTCTGGAACGGGCTCACCGCGCCGCTGGCAGCTCCCGTGTTGGTGTACTGACCCGTCACGAAGGGCACTTCCTCGACGGCCTTCAGGGTGGCTTCCTGATTGTCCATGGTCAGCGCCGAGGGTGTGGCGATGACATTGGTATCCGTGTCGCTGCGCAGGGCGCGCAGCATGGCGGCGAAGCTGACGCCGGTTTGCGCGACCCGGCCGAGGGCCACCGTCGTGCCGGACTGAAGGGCCGAGTTGATGGTGGTGGGGCTGGCGATGGCACTGGCCAGATCCACCAGCGTCGCGCCACCCACCGGTGTCAGGAAGGTGGCCCCGGGAATGTTCGTGCCGCTGGTGGTCTGGCCCCAGGTGGCCCAGTTCACGCCCAGCTCCGAGGATTTGGTCAGATCCACATCGACAATGATGGCCTCCACCAGCACCTGGGCGTGGCGGATGTCCAGTTTGTCGATGATGGACATCATCTGCTTCATCACCTTCGGTGGCGCTGTGATCACCAGCGCGTTGTTGCTGGGGTCGGACCAGATCTGTGAGTTCTTGCTCTCCTGGGCGAGCGGCGTCGCGCCACCGCCGCCACCGGCGGCGCCGGTGGCGGCGGCAGCCACTCCGGACAGCTGCTCCTTGAGTTTCGCCGCCAGCTTGTCCGAGTTGGCGTAGCGCAGGTAGCGCACCTGGGTATCCCCGCCGGACTGCTGCGGGGTGTCCAGGTGGGCGATCAGAACCTTGGTACGCAGCCGCGCCCCGGGCTCGCCGCTGATCAGCACGCTGTTGGAGCGGTCATCGGCCACCAGCCGCAGCGGCTGCACGCCCGGATCCTGCTGCGCCTGGCCCTGGGCGAGGCTGGTGAGATCGCGCACCACCTCGGCCGCCGAGGCGTTCTGCAGCGGCACCACCTCCACGTCGGCATCACCCACCTGGTCGATGCGGGCGATGATCTTCATGATCCGGTTCACGTTCGAGGCGTGATCGGAAATGATGATCATGTTGGCCGGGCTGTAGGCATTGATCTGGCCGGTGGTCGGCACCAGCGGTCGCAGCACCGTGACCAGCTGTACGGCGCTGACATTCTTGATCGGGATCACCTGGGTGACGATGGCATCCGAGGTCGGGCTGATGTTGTCCTGCAGATCCTCACTGCCCGGATAGAAGCGCTGGTTGGCGTCGGGTACGATTTTCCAGATACCGTCCGCACCCGGCACGGCGATGAAGCCGTGCACCTGCAGGATGGACAGAAAGATCTCCCAGAAAGCCTGCGGCGTCACCGGGGTGGAGGAGCGCATGGTCACCTGCGCCCGCACCCGCGGGTCGACGATGATGGTCTTGTGGGTGGCCATCTGCACCGCTTCGACAATCAGTCCCAGATCCACATTGTCGAAATTCACCGTAATGCGCGCCTGGTCCTGGCCATTGCGCGGCGCACCATTGCGCGCGGCTCCTGCGTCCTGGGCCCAGGCCAGACCCGGACCGGCCACCGGTGCGGCGGCTACCAGCAGCAGCGCCGCGACGCCTGCCAGGGTGGCGGCCAGGGCTTTGCGAAATTCAGAGAATGTCATCGAGTCTTCCTTGGAGCGTGCGGCAGCAAGTGTGCCTAATGGCTGTCCCTGAGTGTCCGTGGCGGACCCGATGGCGGCTGCAGCGCATCGGGCGGTGCCGCGACCACGGGTTCGGGGGGAACGGCCGCGGTGCCCTGTTCGGCGGCGCTGTTGCTCAACTGCTCGGCCTGGCTTGCGATCTGCGACATATTCAAGGTGAGATCCTGCTGCTGTCCATTGCGCATAACTGTGACGCGTGCCTGATCTGAGTTGCCGAGGCTGCTGAAAATCTCATTGCCGCGCGCGGCATCATCCAGCGCCGTACCGTTGATAGCGAGAACCAGGTCACCATTTCTCAGCCCCAAAGAGGCGAAGGCCCGCGCGTTCTGGCCCGGATAGACCCGGTAGCCCCGCAATTTGCCATCGGCAAATACGGGCTGCGGCCTTAGGACATCTGAAATCAGGCCGGGTTCGTTGGCGATGGCGCGCTGCATGCGATCCAGGGGCGAGGGCGCGGGGCCACCGGTGGGCGACGGTCCGCCGCCGAACTTGCGCGGCAGCATCAGCGCTTCGAGGGTGCCATTGCGCTCCAGCAGCACCCGGTCGACGTACACCGCATGGACACGCGCGTTGCCCGGAACCCGCTCGCCCACCGGATAGATCCTGGCGTTGGTGGCGGACGTGCCGATGATGGCCAGCCCGTTTTTCGGGTCGGTGGCCGCGATAATGCCCGTCAGCACCAGGGGCATGTTGGTGGCCGGCGCATTGGCGTCATCGACGGGCGGCGGCGGCGGCGGCAGGCCGAACAGGTGGCCATTGGCCAGGGCGGCAAGGTTCAGCGGCGCATGCGCGGCCACGCTGGTGACGCCCTGATCGTGGTGGGGCGGGGCGGCCCCGCTGCCTGCGAGGTGGGTCACAATAATGGCCGCCTGGACCCCCAGGGCCGCTGCCAGGACCCAGACGGCCAGTTCCGGGGCGCGCGTGGCCAGCTGGGTGCGTGACGCCAGGCCAGCTCCCTCGAGCCACGAAACAGTGCTCATATGCGAACCCGCCCCTCAGTTAGGGCCATCATACGGGGGCTACGCTTTTGCTCTCAAGCAATTGTTTTCCAATTAGTTTCAATGTGTCCGTTTGCCGACAGTCCGGGGGTCTTGTGCTGGCGTTTTGGTAACCCTATAAAGAGTACATGTCGGATCCCGTTCCCGCCCGCCACGATGGCGGTGTCGTCGTCGAAGAGGCGCGACCCCAGGTCAAGCAGCCGCCTCTCTACCAGGTGGTCTTACTGAATGATGATTACACCCCCATGGAGTTTGTCGTCGATGTTCTGGAAAAGTTCTTCAGTTTGAACCGTCCGGCCGCTACACGGATCATGCTGGAGGTGCATACCAAGGGTAAGGGGGTGTGCGGGGTCTTTACCTTCGAGATCGCAGAAACTAAGGTGGCCCAGGTGACAGGGTACGCGCGGGATCATCAGCATCCGCTGATGTGCACACTGGAAGAGGCGTAAGGAATCACTCAACGTGCTGTCCAACGAGCTTGAATACTGTCTCAACGATGCGTTCCACCAGGCGCGCGAGGCCCGCCATGAGTATCTGACGGTGGAGCATCTGCTGCTGGCGATCCTGGATACGCCAAAGGTTCGCGAGATCCTCAAGGCCTGCGGCGCCGACCTGGCGAAGCTCAAACAGGAGCTCAAGGAGCACCTGGACCAGTCCACCCCGAAGCTGGAAGAGGCCGAGGACAACGAAGTGCAGCCGACGCTGGGATTCCAGCGGGTGCTGCAGCGCGCGGTATTCCACGTCCAGTCCAGCGGCAAGAAGGAAGTGGGCGTCGGCAATGTTCTGGTCGCGATCTTCAGCGAGAAGCAGAGCCATGCCGTGTACCTGCTGAACCGCCAGAATGTGTCGCGCCTGGATGTGGTGAATTACCTCTCCCATGGCCTGTCCAAAATTGCCGAGGAGAAAACCGACAAGGAGGAGACCACCAGCGACGGGGAGCGCGACGCCGAAGGCAGCGGCGGCTCGCTGGAGAAATACGCGGCCAATCTCAACCGCATGGCCCAGGAAGGCCGCATCGATCCTTTGATCGGCCGCAAGCTCGAGGTCGAACGCACCATCGAGATCCTGTGCCGCCGCCGCAAGAACAACCCGCTCTACGTCGGGGAGGCCGGCGTGGGCAAGACCGCCATCGCCGAAGGGCTGGCGCGCCTGATCGTCGAGGGCAAGGTTCCCGAGGTGCTCTCGGACTGCACCATCTACTCGCTGGACATGGGCTCGCTCATCGCCGGCACCAAGTATCGCGGTGATTTCGAGAAGCGCCTGAAGGGTGTGATCACGGAACTGAAGAAGATTCCGGGTGCGATTCTGTTCATCGATGAAATCCACACCGTGATCGGCGCCGGCGCCGCCTCGGGCGGTGTCATGGACGCCTCGAACCTCATCAAGCCGGTACTGACCAATGGCGAGTTGCGCTGCATCGGTTCGACCACCTACCAGGAATATCGCGGGATCTTTGAAAAGGATCACGCGCTGGCGCGCCGTTTCCAGAAGATCGATGTCGTGGAACCCTCGGTATCGGAGACCATCGAGATCCTGCAGGGCCTGAAGCCGCGCTTCGAAGAGCATCATTCCATCAAGTATGCGGACGACGCCCTGGTTGCGGCCGCGGAACTGGCCGCGCGCCATATCAACGAGCGGCACATGCCTGACAAGGCCATCGATGTGGTGGACGAGGCCGGCGCCCGGCTGCGCCTGAAGCCCATCGGCGAGCGCGAGTCGACGGTTGAAGTGCGGCACATCGAGGATGTGGTGGCCCGCATGGCGCGCATTCCGGCCAAGAGCGTGTCCTCCTCGGACCGCGAAGTGCTCAAGACCCTGGAGCGCAACTTGAGGCTCGTGATCTTTGGCCAGGACAAGGCCATCGAGGCCCTGGCCTCATCGATCAAGATGGCGCGCTCGGGCCTCGGGGACCAGCGCAAGCCGGTGGGCAGCTTCTTGTTCGCCGGGCCCACGGGAGTCGGCAAGACCGAAGTCACCCGGCAGCTGGCGATCGCCATGGGCATCGAGTTCATCCGCTTCGACATGTCCGAGTACATGGAGCGGCACACGGTCTCGCGCCTCATCGGCGCGCCCCCCGGCTATGTCGGCTTCGACCAGGGCGGCCTCTTGACCGAGGCGATCGCCAAGCATCCGCACTGCGTACTGCTGCTGGATGAGATCGAGAAGGCCCATCCGGATGTGTTCAACCTGCTGCTGCAGGTCATGGATCATGGCACGCTCACCGACAACAACGGCCGCAAGGCTGACTTCCGCCATGTGATCATCATCATGACCACCAATGCCGGGGCGCACGAAATGAACCGGCCCTCCATCGGCTTCACGACCGCGGACCATGCAACCGATGGCATGGAGGCCGTGCGGCGGCTGTTCTCGCCGGAGTTCCGCAATCGCATCGACGCCATCATCCAGTTCGCGTCGCTCGATCCTGCGACCATCGAGCGGGTGGTGGACAAGCTCGTCGTGGAAATCGAGGCGCAGCTGGAGCAGAAGGGCGTGAGCCTGACACTGGACGACGCCGCGCGGCGCTGGATCGCGGTCAAGGGTTACGATCCGAAGATGGGGGCGCGTCCCATGGCGCGGGTCATCCAGGAGTTCATCAAGCGGCCACTGGCCGAGGAACTGCTGTTCGGACGGCTGGTGGGCGGCGGTAATGTGCGGGTGACGGTGGCTGAGGACGACTCGAAACTGGCGCTGGACATCCAGCCCTCGCAGCAGGTGGTGCCGGCTTAGCGCTCGGCGCTGCCGCGATCCTCAGCGGCCGCGGTAGATGATGCGACCCTTGGACAGGTCGTAGGGAGTCATTTCCACGGTCACCGCGTCCCCGGTCAGGATGCGGATGTAGTTTTTGCGCATTTTGCCCGATATATGAGCGGTCACGACGTGGCCGTTCTTGAGCTTCACGCGGAAGGTGGTGTTGGGCAAAGTCTCGACGACCTCACCTTCCATCTGAATCGCATCTTCTTTAGACATTGGGGCGCGGATATTGCACAAACCCCGTCGTCATTGCAATGTGCTCGCGCAGCAGGCCCTGGAACTGCGCCCGGGAAATCAGCCGACTGCCCATGCTTTGCAGGTGACGCGAGGGTAATTGGCAGTCAATGACCACCACGCCCTGCGACTGACAGTATTCGACCAGGCGCGCCAGGGCGGCCTTGGAGGCGTCGCGCTCCAGGCTGAACATTGATTCCCCGAAGAACACATTACCCAGGCGGATGCCATACAGGCCCCCGACCAGCGTGCCACCCAGCCAGGTCTCGAAGCTGTGGCCATGCCCCAGATGGTGCAGTTCCAGGTAGGCGGCGCGCATTTCGGGCAACAGCCAGGTCCCCGGGCTGCGGGCACGTGGCGCCGCGCAGCCATCCAGGACGCCCTGGAAGTCATGGTCGATGCGGGCGTCGAAGCCGCGATTGCGCAGCGTCTTGGCGAGGCTGCGGGTGAGGCGAAACTCCCCCGGCATCAGCACCGCGCGCGGATCCGGTGACCACCACAGCACCGGCTGGCCCTGGGAATACCAGGGAAAGATGCCGCGCTGGTAGGCCGCGAGCAACCGCGCCGTGGTCAGATCCCCGCCGGCCGCCAGCAGGCCCGCCGGATCATCCAAGGCCCGATCGGGGGGCGGAAAATGATCCGGAGGATCCGTCGGCGACAGCCAGGTGATGGTTTTCATGGCGCGCGGCGATAGGGCACGTGTTCGCCGACCTCGCTCGCATAGGCATCCACCGCCGCGCCCTCGCGCACCAGGAAGTCGCGCACGGCGGAGCGGAAGCGCCGATCGCCAATGTGGTGCGCCGACCAGGTCACCGCCGGCGCAAAACCACGCGCGACCTTGTGTTCGCCCTGGGTGCCGGGTTCGAAGCGCCGGATGCCGCGCGCGATGCAGAACTCGATCCCCTGGTGGTAGCAGGTCTCGAAATGCAGGCTGTGGTGCTCGGCGCTGGCTCCCCAATAGCGTCCGTAGAGCGCCTCCTGGCACCAGAAAAACACCGCCGCGGCCACCGGCCTGCCGTGCTTGACGGCAATCTTGAACATCAGCGACTCACCCAGGGTGCGCGCGATTTCGCTGAAGAAATCCCGTGACAGGTAGGGCTCATGGCCGTGGCGCAGGAACGTGCCGCGATGAAAGGCATACACCGTATCGAGCAGGGATTCGCCGATATCGGTTCCGTAGCGGGTTTCAAAGTGAATGCCCGATTCGTGCACGCGCCGGCGTTCGCGCCGCGCCTTCTTGCGTTTCTCGGCGGTGAAGGTGGCCAGGTACTGGTCAAAGTCGGAGTAGCCTTGGTTGCTCCAGTGGAACTGGCAGTCCCGGCGCAGCAGCCACCCGGACTGTTCAAAGGCCACGCGGTCCGCCTCATCGAAGAACAGCGCGTGCGCCGAGGACAGGCGGTTCGCGCTCGTGAACTCCTCGATGGCCTGCGCCAGGCGCTGGCGCAGCGGCGCGCCGGCCACATCCGGGCGCAGCAGCAGCCGCGCGCCGGTGGCCGGCGTAAAGGGCACGCACACCGTCAACTTCGGATAATAGTTGCGGCCAAACTGGGCATAGGCTTCGGCCCAGGAGAAGTCGAAGACAAACTCACCGAAGGAATGGGCCTTGAGGAAGGCCGGCGCAGCCGCGGCGAGGCCAGCGTCGTCGTGCAGGGTGATATAGGCGGGGGTCCAGCCGCTTTGCGGACCGACGCAGCCGTTGTGCTCCAGAGCCGCCAGAAACTCATGCCGCAGGAACGGCACCTCGGTCCCCGCCAGCGCATTCCAGGCTTTCGGATCCAGTTGATCGATGCTGGTGTGCTGGCGGGCGAGCATGTTCCTTAGTGGCTTTCCAGGAAGCGATCGGCATCCAGCGCCGCCATGCACCCTGAACCCGCCGAGGTGATGGCCTGCCGGT
Organism: Steroidobacteraceae bacterium; assembly: GCA_049792815.1. Lineage (GTDB taxonomy): Bacteria > Pseudomonadota > Gammaproteobacteria > Steroidobacterales > Steroidobacteraceae > DAIDKA01. The sequence goes on from JBARBG010000175.1 coordinate 8,062, forward strand.
AGACATGGTCGGCCACATCGCCGGCGGCAAAGACTCCGGGAATGCTGGTCGCGGTGGCGTTGCCGGCGGCGCCCCCGTTGACCTGGATATAGCCGTCGTGCATGTGCAGCTGGCCGGCAAAGATCTGGGTGTTGGGCGAGTGACCGATGGCGATGAACACCCCGCTGACCGGAATCACCCGTTCGGTGGCGTTGGCGGTGCCGCGCACCTTGAGGCCGCTGACGCCCTGGCCATCGTCCAGCACTTCCGCGACTGCGTGATTCCACAAGATGCTGATCTTGCCGGCGCGCTCCTGCGCAAACAGCCGGTCCTGCATGATCTTTTCCGCGCGCAGCTTGTCGCGCCGATGCACCAGCGTGACGTGCTCGGTGATATGCGACAGATACAGCGCTTCCTCGACCGCGGTGTTGCCGCCACCGACCACGGCGACACGCTGGCCGCGGAAGAAGAAGCCATCGCAGGTCGCGCAGGCGGACACGCCGCGTCCGCGATTGCGCTCCTCGGAGGGCAGCCCCAGATACTTGGCCGTGGCGCCGGTGGCGATGATCAGGGCATCGCAGGTGTACTGGGTCGAATCGCCCTCCAGACGGATCGGACGCTCGTTCAGGTGAGTCTTGTGGACGTGGTCGTTGACGATTTCGGTGGCGAAGCGCTCGGCGTGCCGCCGCATGCGCTCCATCAGCGCCGGGCCCTGCAGGCCCTCCACGTCCCCCGGCCAATTGTCCACCTCAGTGGTGGTCATCAGCTGCCCACCCTGCTCCACGCCCGTGATCAAAAGCGGTGCGCGGTTGGCCCGGGCGGCATAGACCGCGGCGCTGTAACCGGCCGGTCCAGAGCCCAGAATGATGAGGCGGCTGTGCCGTGTAGTCGACATGTATAATCGTCCTTCTTGCATGTGCACAGATACTAGCGCGTAGCATCCCCAGACTCACCCAAGGATACAATTTGGCCGACACCACCGCGCAAGCCCGGGGAGCCAATCGTTTTTCCGCCGCGGTGAACCGCGGCCTGCGGGAAAGTGCGGTCATTGCGCTGGCCGTCGCCGGCCTCGTGCTGCTGGTGGCCCTGGCCAGCTACAGCGGCGCTGACCCTGGCTGGTCGAAGGCGACCGAGCCGACCACCATCCACAACCGCATCGGCCCCATCGGCGCGTGGTTCTCGGACCTGCTGTTCTTCGTGTTCGGGCGTCCGGCATTCCTGTTTCCGGTGATGATCGGCCTTTGCACCTGGAATCTGTTCCGCAGCGGGCGCAAGGTCGAGCAACCCTCACGCGCCAATACCGTGGTGCGCATGGCCGGTTTCGTGCTGCTGCTGGTGGCCAGTTGCGGTCTGGCGACGCTGCACTGGTCGGATGCGGGGATGCCCCATACCGCCGGCGGTGCCGTCGGCGACACGGTGGGCCGGGGCCTGCAGGCGGGCCTTGATTTCCTGGGCGCCACCTTGCTGATGCTGGCGGCCTGGATGGCGGGTGCTTCGCTGTCGCTCGGGGTCTCCTGGCTCACGGTCATGGATCGTCTGGGCGCCTGGTCCTGGGGCGCGGTCGCCCTGGTTCGCGACCGCCGGGCCGCGCGCCGTGAAGCCGCCGAGGGCCGCGAACGCCGCGAGGCCCGCAAGGTCAACGTCGAGACCGAGCAGAAGAAGGCCGCGACCCGCAAACCCACCCGCATCGAGGCGCCGCCGCCGGCCGTTGCCACGAGCGACCGGGTGGAGAAGGAGCGCCAGGTACCGCTGTTCGCGGCGGCCAAGCCCGGCGAGCTGCCGCCACTGAACCTGCTGGATGATCCGCCGCTGCACAAACCGCTGTATTCCCCCGAGGCCCTGGAGGCCATGTCGCGGCTGGTTGAGATCAAACTGCGCGACTTCGGCGTGGAAGCCGAGGTGGTCGCGGTGCAGCCCGGGCCGGTGGTCACGCGCTTCGAACTGCGTCCTGCCCCCGGGGTCAAGGCGAGTCAGATCACCACCCTCGCCAAGGACCTGGCGCGCGCCCTGTCGGTGATGAGCGTGCGGGTCGTGGAGTTCATCCCGGGCAAGTCGGTCATGGGACTGGAGATCGCCAACGAGAAGCGCGAGCTGGTCACCCTCGGGGAGATCATCCGCTCCAAGACCTACGATGACGTCACCTCGCCGCTGGCGATCGCGCTGGGCAAGGACATTTCCGGGCAGGCGATGGTCGCGGACCTGGCGAAGATGCCGCACCTGCTGATCGCGGGGACTACCGGCTCGGGCAAGTCCGTGGCCATCAACGCGATGGTGCTGTCGCTGCTGTACAAGTCGACCGCCGAGCATGTGCGTCTGGTGATGATCGATCCGAAGATGCTGGAACTGTCGGTGTACGAAGGGATTCCGCACCTGCTGGCACCGGTCGTGACCGACATGAAGCAGGCCGCCAATGCCCTGCGCTGGTCGGTGGCCGAAATGGAGCGCCGCTACCAGCTGATGTCGGCCATCGGCGTGCGCAATATCGCCGGGTTCAACAAGCATGTGCGCGAGGCCAACGACAAGGGCCGACCCATTCTCGATCCGGTACTCATCCAGCGTGCCGCCAATGATCCGTCGATCGATCAGTCGCAGATCCCGCACCTCGAACCGCTGCCCTACATCGTCGTGATCATCGATGAGCTCGCGGATCTGATGATGATCGTCGGCAAGAAAGTTGAGGAACTCATCGCGCGCCTGGCGCAGAAGGCCCGTGCCTCGGGCATCCATCTGATCCTGGCGACGCAGCGACCTTCGGTGGATGTCATCACGGGCCTCATCAAGGCCAACATTCCCTGCCGTATCGCCTTCCAGGTCTCGGCCAAGGTCGACTCGCGCACCATCCTCGATCAGATGGGCGCGGAGACCCTTCTGGGTCATGGCGACATGCTCTACCTGCCCTCGGGCACCTCCCTGCCCACGCGCTGTCACGGCGCCTTCGTCTCGGATGCCGAGGTGCACCGGGTCGTGGAGGCGCTGAAGAGCGCAACGCCGCCGGACTATGTCGAGGAGGTGCTGTCCGGCCCGTCGATGCCGATCCCCGGATTTTCGGATGAGGAGGGTGAGAGCGGCTCGCTGGGTGGGGACATCGAAGGCGACGCCTTGTATGACGAAGCGGTGAAGATCGTCACCCAGGAGCGCAAGCCCTCCATATCCTATGTGCAGCGGCGCCTGAAGATCGGCTACAACCGCGCCGCGCGGTTGCTCGAGGCCATGGAAACGGCCGGCATTGTCGGTCCCCTGCAATCAAACGGTGCGCGCGAAGTGCTGGCGCCGCCGCCTCCCGGGGGTTGAGGTGCGCATCCGGCCTGCCGTCCTCTGCGCGCTTTCGGTTCTGGCTCTGGCTGCCGCAGCGGCTGAAGATACCCACACGGCCCTTGATACCTGGCTGGCGGGACTGACCTCGTTGCGCGCCCAGTTCACGCAGACCGTCAAGGATGCGCAGGGCCACACCACCGATCAGACCAGCGGGCAGCTCCTGGTGCTGCGTCCCGGGCGGTTTCGCTGGGAATCGCACGATGATGCGGGCGCGGCCGCGGGCAGTGGCGCCAGCGCTGATTCGGGTCAGGTGCTCATCGCCGATGGCCGCAACGTCTGGTTCTACGACCGAGATCTGCAGCAGGTGACTGTCAAGCCCGCTGACGCGGCGCTGTCGGCTACACCCATGATGCTGCTGAGCGGTGGCGCCGCGGTGCGCAAGGCCTTCGCCATCAGCGATGCCGGCACCCGCGACGGACTGTCGTGGCTGCGCGTCAAGCCACGCGCGGCCGAGGCTGATTTCCGCCAGGCCGTCCTGGGATTTGCCGGCGGCGAACTGAAGCAGATGATCCTGGAGGACAAACTCGGGCAACAGGCCACGCTCACCTTCAGCCGCTCACAACGCAATGCTCCAGTCACCGTGGCGGAGGTATCGTTCACACCGCCCAAGGGCGTGGACGTCATCGGGCAGCCGCAGCCTTGAACGCCGCGGCGCAAGCCTCACCGCTCAACGGAATCTGCTGGGCGCTGGGCTGGGCGCTGGTGCTGTTCATCACCTATTCGACGCTGGCGCCCGGGCGCTACGTGCCCGACCTGCACATCAACGACAAGATCGAACACGCGACGGCCTTTTTCGGCATGACCATCTGGTTCGGCGGCCTGGGGCGCGACATGGATATCAACGACTGGGTCGCGGATACCTGCGGCGTCCTGATCGCACTGGGTCTGCTGATCCTGGTGCCGCGCCGCCGCGGGTCCTGGCTGCTGTGGTTGGAAACACTCATCAGGCGCTGATGTGACAGCCGACCTCACCGGAAGCAGCACGGCGCTGCGGCCGCTGGCCGACCGGATGCGGCCGCGCACGCTGGCGGAATTCCTGGGCCAGGCGCATCTGCTGGCGCCGGGCAAGCCCCTGCGCCAGGCCCTGGAAGGCGGGCGCCTGCATTCCATGGTGCTGTGGGGTCCGCCGGGGACGGGCAAGACCACTCTGGCGCGGCTTATCGCGGGCCAGGCCCAGGCCCTGTTCCTGTCGCTGTCGGCCGTGATGGCGGGCGTGAAGGATATCCGCGCGGCCGTGGAGCAGGCACGTCAGGAGCGACAGGCGCGCGGGCGCCCCACCGTGCTGTTTTTGGATGAAGTGCACCGTTTCAACAAGGCCCAGCAGGACACCTTCCTGCCCTACCTGGAGGACGGCACCCTCATTTTCATCGGCGCCACCACCGAAAACCCCAGCTTCGAGGTCATCAGCGCGCTGCTGTCGCGTGCCCGGGTCTATGTGCTGAAGGCGCTGGGGGTGGGGGAGCTGGTGCAAGTGTTGCACACGGCCCTCAATGACCAGGAACGAGGCCTGGGGCTGGAATCGATACGCGCGCAGCCCGAGGCTCTGGAACTCATCGCCCGGGCGGCGGACGGGGACGCGCGCCGCGCACTGAACATGCTGGAGTTGGCGGCGGGCCTCGTGGCGGCGCGCGATGGCGAACTCACGGTGGGCATTGCCCAGGAGGTTGCCAGCGGCGGCCGGCGCCGCTTCGACAAGGGCGGAGACCAGTTCTACGATCAGATCTCGGCCCTTCACAAGGCCGTTCGCGGCACGGATCCTGATGCCGCGCTGTACTGGCTGGCGCGGATGCTGGATGGCGGCTGCGACCCCCTGTACATCGCCCGGCGGCTGGTGCGCATGGCGGCCGAGGACATCGGCCTTGCCGATCCCAGGGCCCTCGCCCTGACACTCGACGCCTGGCAGGCCTACGAACGGCTGGGCAGTCCCGAAGGGGAGCTGCCGATTGCTGAAGCCGTGGTCTACCTGGCCTGCGCCCCCAAGAGCAATGCCGTATATGTGGCGATGGGCGAGGTGGTCGCGGACGTGGAGCAGTTCGGCACCCTGGAAGTGCCGGCGCGGCTGCGCAATGCCCCGACACGATTAATGCAGGAACTGGGGCATGGGCAGGGCTATCGCTACGCCCACGATGAGCCCGACGCCTATGCGGCCGGGGAACGCTACCTGCCCGAGGAGCTGCCGGATCGGCGATACTACCGCCCCGCGCCCCGGGGCCTGGAGATCCGCATCGGTGAGGCACTGGCGCGCCTGCGGGACAAGAAAACTTAACTGCGAAGGTCCGACGTGATTGATCCGAAACTGCTGCGTAGCGATCTGCCCGGCGTCGTGCGCAATCTGGCGCGCCGTGGTTTTGTGCTCGATGAGGCGCGCATCGCCGCCCTCGAGGAGTCGCGCAAGCGCGCGCAGATCGATGCCGACCGGGTGCGTGCCGAGCGCAACCTCAATGCCAAGGCCGTGGGTTTTGCCAAGGGCAAGGGTCAGGATGCGGGCGCCTTGCTGGCGCGCGCCGAGGCACTCACCCACGAGCTGGCCCAGGTGGATGCCACGCTGGCCGCGGTGCAGGTCGAACTGGACACCCTGCAGCTGAACCTGCCCAACCTGCTGCACGAGTCCGTGCCCGATGGTCGTGATGAATCGGCCAACCGCGAAGTGCGCCGCTGGGGCGAGCCGCGCAAGTTTGACTTCAAGCCATTGGACCACGTGGCCCTGGGCGAGGGATTGGGCGGTATGGATTTCGAGGCGGCCGCGCGCATCTCCGGCGCGCGCTTCGTGGTGCTGCGCAGTCAGGTCGCCCAGCTGCACCGTGCACTCGCGCAGTTCATGCTGGACCTGCACACCATCGAGCACGGCTACACCGAGATCTACGCGCCGTACATGGTGAATGCGGCGGCGCTGGTGGGTACTGGAAATCTGCCGAAGTTCGAGGTGGATCTGTTCGCCATTCGTGGCGATCAGCCCTTCTATCTGATTCCCACGGCTGAAGTGCCGGTCACCAATCTGGTGCGCGAGCAAATCCTCAGCGCAGAGTCGTTGCCGCTGAAGTTCGTGTGCCACACGCCGTGCTTCCGGTCTGAAGCGGGGTCGGCGGGCAAAGATACGCGCGGCATGATCCGCAACCACCAATTCGACAAGGTCGAGCTGGTGCACATCGTGACCCCTGACAGATCCTATGCCGCGCATGAGGAGCTGACGGCGCATGCGCAAGTGGTGCTGGAGAGACTTGAGATTCCGTATCGCACCGTGGCGCTGTGCGCCGGTGACGTCGGCTTCGGCAGCGCCAAGACCTATGACCTGGAAGTGTGGCTGCCCGCGCAGGAGAAATACCGCGAGATCTCTTCCTGCAGCAACTTTGAGGCCTTCCAGGCCCGACGCATGCAGGCGCGCTGGCGCAACCCGGCCACCGGCAAGCCTGAACCGGTGCATACGCTGAATGGCTCGGGAGTGGCCGTTGGACGTGCGCTGGTCGCAGTGCTTGAAAACTATCAAAACGCAGACGGCAGCATTACCGTGCCCGCCGTGCTGCAGCCGTACATGCGCGGGCTTGCGCGCATGGTGAAACCCTAGAGGAAAGCCATCATGAGCACCACAGAGGTAGTGGCCTATCACGTCGAGAACCGCATCGCGTGGCTGAAGTTCAATCGTCCGGAGAAGCGCAATTGCATGAGCCCCGCGCTCAATCGCGCCATGCTCAAGGCGCTCGAGGAGCTTGAGTTCCGCGACGATGTCGGGGTCCTGGTGCTGACCGGCGAGGGCAGCGCCTGGTCGGCGGGCATGGATCTGAAGGAATACTTCCGCGAGACCGAGGCGCAGGGGCTCAAGGGCACCCGCAAGGCCCAGAGCGAAGCCTATGCCTGGTGGAGGAAGCTGCGCTGGTACCAGAAGCCCACCATCGCCATGGTCAATGGCTGGTGCTTCGGCGGCGGTTATGGCCCCTTGTATGCCTGCGACCTGGCGATCGCTGCGGAGGAAGCCACCTTCGGCCTGTCGGAGATCAACTGGGGGATTCTGCCCGGTGGGGGCGCCACCAAGGTGGCCACCAATTCAATGAGTTTCCGCGACGCCATGTACCACACCCTCACCGGCGAGAATATCAGCGGCAAGAAAGCCGCCGAGTGGAAGCTGGTCAATGAGGCCGTGCCGCTGGCAATGCTCAAGAAGCGCGTCACCGAGCTGTGCGAGGTGCTGCTGCAGAAAAATCCGGTGGCCCTGAAGGCGGCCAAGGACGCCGTGCGCCGCGTCTTGGAAATGACCTACGAAAACGCCGAGGATTACCTGATCCGGGCCCAGGAGGCGGCGAATTCCTTCGACAGTGAGGGCCGCAAGGAAGGCATCCGGCAGTTCATCGATGAGAAGAGCTACAAACCTGGCCTTGGAACCTACGACATCTCGCGCAAGGCCAAGTAAACTTGCCGGCGCCGGGAGCCACCCCGGCGCCGGTTGATTTGCGCAACGGAGAGGTGGCAGAGCGGTTGAATGCTCCAGTCTTGAAAACTGGCGTACCTTCACGGGTACCGTGGGTTCGAATCCCACCCTCTCCGCCACTACTTTGAACCACCATCATGTTGAAATTCTTCCAAAGCTTCCCCATCCCGCTGCTGTTGCTGCTGGCCACCACGCTCGAAGTCAGCGGCGACGCCGTCGTGCGCCTTGCACTTTATAATAGTATAGGCACCAACCGCCTGGCACTGCTCTGTGTCGGAGCGCTGCTGTTGCTCGGATACGGATCATTCCTGAACACCGCGCCGGTGGATTTCGGACGCGTGGTTGGCCTGTACATCGCAACGCTGTTCGTCGTCTGGCAGGTCATCACGTTCATCGTATTTCGCACTCTTCCGGCACTGCCGGTGTGCGCCGGCGGTCTCCTGATCATCGCCGGTGGCCTCATCATCACGTTCTGGCCCGCGAAATAACATTGGGCACCGCCACCAAGCGCGTACACTGCGCGCATGGCAATTGTCCAAAGCCGATATTTCGTCCGCCTGCGGCCGGATCTGCCGCCACTGGAGGCCAGCGAATTCCGTGCTTTTGCGAAAAAGCCGCCTTCCGGCAAACCGCCGAGCGACCACCGACTCATTCTTGCGTGCGCCCGCATGGACTTGACCCACCCCGTCTATGCCAAGTTGACGATTACTCTGGATGACAATGCGCCCACGATAGACCTGTGGGTGCCCCACCAGATAATCCTGATGATCGGGGATATCGCCGAGGTGGAGCGCGCGCCGGTGGTGTTCACGCCGGTAGAGTAAAAGCACGTGACGTCAGAATCAGGCTCAATGAGTCTGTGGCTGGGCTCCGGCGGCACGCGCATTCAGATCAGAGAACTCACGAACGAGAGTGTCGCAGGAGGTCTTGTCCGCCTCACACAAGACGTTCATTGTTACGGCTGACCCTGCGCCGTCGGAAGTCACCGTGCGCTTTACCACGGCCGGATACGAGGGATCTGACTGCGGCGAAAACGACCACACGGTGAAGTGCGCCTCGTCGGTCACAATGGTCCAGCCTCGCACCGTGGAAAACGACGCGCCTTTCATCTGCTTCAGCGCTGCAAGCGCCTCAGCCACATTCTTGTAGCCGATCTCGGAAGTCTTTGATTCCGGAAGCGGACTGGGTGGCGCTCCGACACATCCGATTTTCCCAAGCGTCGCCTGTAGCTCATCGGGTGTCATTCGTGTTTCAGACTCGCGATCAATATAGCCTTCCTGCTCGTGGGCGATTTGCAGCTGACCCGACACGTCACGATACCAAGCAACGTAGCCACATTCGTCGGGAATATTTTGAAATTTCCCTGAAAAGTCGACAGCCGCATAAAAGCCAGGGTCAACTCCGGCCGGGTCCTTGACCCAAGAGACCTTTTGAATCTTCCTGAAGTCCACTTTGCCCGCTTTTGCAATGAAGGCCTTGACCCCTTTGCTCCAGGTGGCGAAGCCCGTCGAGGCCTTCATGGAAGCTGAGAATTGCCCATATGCCAGAGTCAGTTCGCCCTTGTCCTTGTGTGCGAGGTACTCCTGGGTTCGCGTTGCAACCACGCGATCATCAGCCGCCGAAGGTGTCCAGTCATAGGATGTGTGGGGAACGGGTTGCGGCGCAACCGGGCCGCAGCTGAGCTGCTGCCGTAGCGTGACCCGCGGTGCTGCTGAAGGAGCACTGTCATGGGGTACCTGTTCAGTCGATTTGAAATCGTAGTGCCCAAATCTGAACAGCTGCCCACCACATATCCTTTGCGCCTCTGGGACAAGCGCCTGCTGTGCTACACCGACGTCGGCGGTGTCTTGCACCGTAACCGTCAATTCGTAGCTGCCGCCTGGGAGCTGGCGTACCGAGACTGCGGACTGACCTGTGGCGGCAGCCAACGTGGAGCTGGTGCAGGCAAACACCAGGCAGATAAGACCGGGCTTCATGAGGGGTGGCGAACGCTACTTCTCAAGCGGCCAATAGACCTCGGTTCGCCAATCGGCCGGGTTGGGGAATTGCCCCGGATCGGTCACATAGGATTCCCAGGGCGCGCCGGCGGCGCGTTCCTCATTGGCGGCCATCCATTTCTCGATGGCCGCATAGGTTTCAGGCAGCTGCTCATACAGTCCGCCATGAATGCCGACCGCAACGGGCCCGGCCGGCAGCATTCCCGCCTCCATCTCGCCCTGACCCGCGACGGGCGCCGCAAGGGGCATCGCGGCCTCGACGGTCCACGGTCCCGATCCAACGACCAGGTAGCGCGCGATGGGCCCGCCGGCAACGGGCAGCCCGGCCGTGTGACCGTGCGCGAACAACTTGCCGAAACACTCCGCGAGCATGGGCTGAAGCTCAGGGCGCGGGATGCTGCGCCGGATCAGGAGAATGGCCTGTCCGGCGAAGCTCTGCCGGGTCACCGATATCGTGGGCATGGCGGGTTTCCTGGAGGGTATGCCGTTATTGCTGTGCCAGTTTGCTGCGCATTTCAGCAGCAGTGAGCTGGCCAGTGGCCAGTGGCTGTCCCAGATCGAAAATCCGGGTGCGCGCCAGTGAGCCGATGACCACCGGATCAAATCCGATCTCCCGTATCAGTGCGCCAGCGATCGCCAGCGCCTGCGCATCGTCGCCGCCAATCGGGATGGCGAGACGTTCGGGTTTACGGAAGCCGTCGCTGGCCAGGGAGGCTGCGCCGATACAGTTGAACGCACGCACGACGCGCGTGCTGTGCAGCAGTTCCGCGGTGGTGACGCCGGCACCTTTTTTCTGGGCGTCCAAGGCCATGTCACCGTCGCGTCTCGCATTGGGATTGCTGGTGTCCAGGATCACCTTGCCCGCCAGTTCCGCCCGCGCATCCGTTCCGATCTGGGGCATGGCCCCGTAGGGAATTGAAACCAGGATGACCGATCCAAAGGCCGCCGCCTGCTGCGGCGTGCCGAGGTGGGCACGCGGACCGAGCTCGGTCACCAACGCCTGAAGCTCCTCGGGATGGCGCGACGAAACAAAAACCTCGTGACCCGCCTTGACCCAGGCGCGCGCCAGCGCGCCGCCGATTCGGCCCGTGCCGATGATGCCGATCTTCGCCGTCGCGGTGTCGACCGCCCGGGCGGCACTTGCCGTCAGGGTGGCGGGCAGTCCGAGGATCAGGAAAAGGGCGAGCGTCTTCAGCAGTCGCGGCACGGCAGTTCCCCCTATTGAGCCTGTTGCGCAGGATGTACAGGTAAGCATTACCTGTCAAATCCAGCAGTTATCGACAGGAATTTTCCTAACACGATACTCACCCTGGCCTCGCTAATGTGCGCGTAATCGCAAAGGAGAGCGTCGTGGACGTCATATTTGTTCTGGCCATCATCGCGCTTTGCGCCGTGACTTTCTGGCTGGTCTGGGCCATCGACCGCCTCAGGAGCCCTGAATGAGCACCATCTACATCATCAGCGGACTGCTGTCGCTGGCCCTGGGCGGCTACCTCCTGTACGCGCTGATCAAGCCGGAGAAATTCTGATGACCGCCGCAACCGTCACGCTGGTCATCGTGTTCCTGGGCTTGGTGCTGCTGTGCGTCAAGCCTTTGGGCCTGTACATGTCGCATGTGATGGCCGGAACGCCCATTTGGCCGCTACGTATTGGCGCTCCCATCGAACGTCTGGCCTATCGTGCCGCCGGTGTCGATCCGGCGGTGGAGATGGATTGGAAGCGCTACGCGCTGGCACTGCTGGTGTTCAACACCGCGGGCGCGCTGCTGGTGTATGCGCTGCAGCGTTTGCAGCTGTGGCTGCCCTTGAATCCCCAGGCGTTTGCCAATGTCTCGCCAGACTCCTCTTTTAATACCGCGCTGAGCTTCATCACCAATACCAACTGGCAGGGGTACTCGGGTGAATCGACCATGAGTTACCTCACCCAGATGGCGGGTCTGGCGGTGCAGAATTTCATGTCTGCCGCCACCGGAATCGTGGTGGCGTTCGCTTTGATTCGCGGACTGGCGCGGCACAGTTCGGCCACCATCGGCAATTTCTGGGTGGATCTGACGCGCACCACGCTGTATGTGCTGCTACCGCTGGCCGCAGTTCTGGCAGTGGCGCTGGCTTCGCAGGGCGTGGTCCAGACTTTCAGTGCCTATAAGGATGTGACAACCGTCGAGGCCCTGACCTACCAGCAGCCCAAGGTGGATGCCCAGGGCAATCCGGTCAAGGATGCTGCCGGCAACGCGGTACTGGAGACCCTCACCACCCACACCCAGACGCTGCCCCTGGGGCCTGTTGCTTCCCAGGAGAGCATCAAGGAGTTGGGCACCAATGGTGGCGGCTTCATGAATGCGAACTCCGCCCATCCCTTTGAAAATCCCAACGCGCTCACGAACTTCCTGGAGATGCTTGCGATTCTGCTGATCCCCGGTGCATTGACGTACACCTTCGGGCGCACCGTGGGGGATACACGTCAGGGTTGGGCGGTACTTGCGGCCATGGTCATCCTGCTGGTGCCGCTGGTGGGGCTGGCCGAGTACTCCGAGCAGGTGGGCAATCCGCTCATCGCGCATCTCGGCGTTGATCAGAGCGCCAGCGCCGTGCAGTCCGGCGGCAACATGGAGGGCAAGGAAACCCGTTTTGGCATCGCCGCATCGGCGCTGTTCGCCGCCGTAACCACGGGGACATCCTGCGGCGCCGTCAATGCCATGCACGACTCGTTCACTCCGCTGGGTGGGTTCGTGCCGCTGTTCCTGATACAGCTGGGCGAGGTGGTTTTCGGCGGCGTGGGCACGGGTCTGTACTCCATCCTGGTGTTCGCCATCGTCGGAGTGTTCATCGCCGGCTTGATGATCGGACGCACGCCCGAATACCTGGGCAAGAAGATCGAGGCCTTCGAGATGAAGATGACCTCCATCGCCATCCTGGTCATGCCCGCCCTGGTTCTGGTGGGCACCGCGGTGGCCGTATCGGTGACCGCGGGGCAGGCGGGTGTCGCCAATCCCGGCGCCCATGGATTTTCTGAAATTCTCTATGCATTCACTTCGGCCGCCAATAACAACGGCAGCGCCTTCGCGGGAATTTCGGCCAATACGCCGTTCTACAACGTGGCCTTGGGATTGGTGGTCTGGATTGGACGCTACTGGCCCATCGTTGCAGTGCTCGCCGTGGCGGGATCTCTGGCCGCCAAGAAACGCGTGCCGGTGACCTCCGGAACCATGCCGACGCATGGCCCGACATTCGTCGTGCTGCTGATCGGCACCATCCTGCTGGTCGGTGCCCTGACCTTTGTGCCCGCGCTGGCGCTGGGTCCGGTCGTTGAGCACCTGATGCTCTGGCACTGACGGCTTGCATTGAAGGCAAAATCATGACCCATCCAAAATTGTCCATGTTCGATCGATCGTTGCTCGGGCCCGCGGTCGCGGCGAGCTTCGCGAAGCTTGATCCGCGCGTGCAATGGCGCAATCCGGTGATGTTCGTGGTCTACATCGGAGCCATCCTGACCACGCTCCTGGGGGCCCAGGCGCTGCTGAGCCACGGCGAGGCGCCGCCCTGGTTCATCATCAATGTCGCCATCTGGCTGTGGTTCACGCTGCTGTTCGCGAATTTCGCCGAGGCGCTGGCGGAGGGACGCAGCAAGGCCCAGGCCGCGGCGTTGCGCGGCCTGAAGCAATCCGCATTGGCCAAGAAGCTCGCCGATGCGGCGGATCGGACGCGTCATACCTCGGTTCCCGCCACCCAGTTGCGGCGCGGCGATGTGGTGTTCATCGAAGCCGGTGACTATGTCCCGGCGGACGGTGAGGTCATCGAGGGCGCCGCCTCGGTGGATGAGAGCGCCATCACCGGAGAATCGGCCCCGGTCATACGCGAATCAGGAGGCGACTTCTCCGCGGTCACGGGCGGCACGCGGGTGCTGTCTGACTGGATCATCGTCAAGGTGACGGTCAATCCCGGCGAGACCTTCATCGATCGCATGATTGCCATGGTCGAGAGCGCCAAACGCCAGAAGACTCCGAATGAAATCGCGCTGACCATCCTGCTGGTCGCCCTGACACTGGTGTTTCTGTTCGCCACCGCCACCCTGTTGCCGTATTCGCTCTACAGTGTCGCGGTCGCAAAGCTGGGCACGCCGGTGAGCATCACGGCGCTGGTGGCGTTGCTGGTGTGCTTGATCCCGACCACCATCGGCGCACTGCTGTCGGCGATTGGCGTGGCGGGCATGAGCCGCATGATGCAGGCCAATGTGATCGCCACCTCCGGCCGTGCGGTGGAGGCGGCCGGCGACGTCGATGTGCTGCTGCTCGACAAGACCGGGACCATCACCCTGGGTAACCGGCAGGCGGCGGCGTTCATGCCGGCGGCCGGTGTCACCGAGGAGGAGCTGGCGAGTGCCGCACAGCTGGCGTCGTTCGCGGATGAGACCCCGGAAGGGCGCAGCATCGTGGTGCTGGCGAAGCAGCGCTTCCAGCTGCGCGAGCGCGACCTGGGTGCACTGGGGGCGACCTTCGTGGCCTTCTCGGCGCACACGCGCATGAGCGGCGTGGATATCGGCACGCGCCAGATCCGCAAGGGCGCCGCGGATGCCATCACCAAACTGGTGGAGGCCACGGGCAGCGTGTTCCCCAAGGGCATTTCAGCCGCGGTGCAGGAAGTGGCGCGTCGCGGCAGCACGCCGCTGCTGGTCGCCGATGGCGGGCGGGTGCTCGGCATCATCGAGCTCAAGGACATTGTAAAAGGCGGGATCAAGGAGCGCTTCGGCGAGCTGCGGCGGATGGGCATCAAGACCATCATGATCACCGGTGACAACAAACTCACCGCCGCTGCGATTGCGGCCGAGGCGGGCGTCGATGACTTCCTGGCCGAGGCGACTCCTGAGGCCAAGTTGCGCCTGATCCGCGATCACCAGGCCCAAGGACGCCTGGTGGCGATGACGGGCGATGGCACCAACGATGCGCCCGCTCTGGCACAGGCCGACGTTGCGGTGGCGATGAATACCGGGACGCAGGCCGCGAAGGAGGCGGGCAACATGGTGGACCTGGACTCCAAACCCACCAAGCTCATCGAGGAGGTGGAGACCGGCAAGCAGATGCTGATGACCCGCGGGTCACTGACCACCTTCAGCATCGCCAACGATGTGGCGAAGTATTTCGCCATCATTCCCGCAGCCTTCGCCAGCACCTATCCGCAGCTCAACGCGCTGAACGTCATGCACCTGGCCAGTCCGTTCTCGGCGATCCTCTCTGCGGTGATCTTCAATGCGCTGATCATCATTTTCCTGATCCCCCTGGCGCTGAAGGGTGTCAAGTACCGTGCGCTGGGTGCGGCGGTACTGCTGCGTCGTAACCTGCTGGTCTATGGTCTGGGCGGCATCCTGGTGCCGTTTGCGGGCATCAAGGTCATCGATCTGGGTCTCACACTGGTCCACCTGACCTGAGGCAAGCGTCATGCGTTCACTATTACGTCCCGCACTTGTGCTGTTGGTGTTTTTCACCGTCCTGACGGGGCTACTCTACCCACTCGTGATCACCGGTATCGCCCAGGCTGCATTCGGACCCGCGGCCTCCGGCAGTGTCCTGTTGCGCCTTGGCAAGCCCGTCGGATCAACCCTGATCGGTCAGAACTTCAGTGACCCGAAGTATTTCTGGGGTCGCCCCTCTGCGACCACGCCACAGCCCTACGCCGGCACCGGCTCCACCGGCTCGAACCTGGGGCCGCTCAACCCGGCGTTGACCGATGGCATCAAGGCGCATATTCAGGCACTGCGGGCTGCGGATCCGGGCAATTCGGCGCCCATTCCCGTGGACCTGGTGACGGCATCGGCCAGCGGCCTTGACCCGGAAGAAAGTATTGCTGCGGCGCTCTACCAGGCGCCGCGAGTCGCGCGGGCGCGCGGCCTGGAAGTGCAGGCGGTGCGCACCGTGATTTCCGCCCATGCCACGGGTCGGTGGCTGGGGGTCTTCGGTGAGCCGCGGGTCAATGTGCTCGCCTTGAATCTGGCTCTCGATGATCTCGCCTCCGCCCCGGGCAGCAGGTAGCCTTGGTCTCATGGTGGAACGACCCGATCCGGATCAGCTGCTGGAACATGTTCAGGCCGAAGAGGAGCGGGCACGGCGTGGGCATTTGCGAATTTTCTTCGGGGCCTCGGCCGGGGTAGGCAAGACCTACGCCATGCTCGAGGCGGCGCGCGCCGTGCGGGCCACCGGCACCGATGTGGTCCTGGGGTACATCGAGCCACATGGGCGCATCGAAACCGAGCGCCTGACTGAGGGCTTCCCGCGCCTGCCGACACTGACGGTGCGCTATCGCGACCTGGCGCGGGCGGAATTCGATCTGGACGCTGCGCTCGCGCGCCATCCGGCGATTCTGCTGGTGGATGAGCTGGCGCACTCAAATCTGGTCGGGGGTGAACCGGCCCTGCGCCATCCGAAACGCTGGCAGGATGTGGAGGAGCTGCTCGAGGCCGGCATTGACGTGTGGACCACCGTCAATGTCCAGCATCTGGAGAGCCTCAATGACCTCATCGTTCAGACCACCGGCGTGCAGCAACGCGAAACCCTGCCGGATCATGTGTTCGACCAGGCCGATGAGATCGAACTCATCGACCTGCCGCCGGATGACCTGCTGGCACGGCTGCGCGCCGGCAAGATCTATCTGCAGGCGGATGCCGCCAATGCGGTGGAGCGCTTCTTCCGCAAGCCCAACCTCATGGCGCTGCGCGAGATCGCCCTGCGGCGGGTCGCCGACCGGGTCGAGGCGGCGGCGCGTGATTCGGTCGCCAGCGACCGCGCGCCGCGTTCACGGCTGGCGAGCGACCGGGTGCTGGTGGCGACCGGGCCGGATGCCCAGTCAGAGCAGCTGATCCGTGCCGGTAAACGCCTGGCCGATGCACTGGACGCTCACTGGACGGTGGTCTATGTCGAGACGCCGGCCCTGCTCAAACTTTCCGAGGCCCAGCGCAACCGTCGCATTGAGCTGTTGCGGCTCGGGGAGTCGCTGGGGGCCGAGACCGTCACGCTGGATGGCCCGACGGCCGTTGAAGCGCTGCTGGAATATGCGGCGACCCGCCATGTGACGCGCATCATCGTCGGTTCACCCAAACGCTTCGGCTGGCGCGCACTGCTGCGGCCCTCCACCGCCACCGAACTGGCCTTAAGAGCCCGCGGCTTTGATGTCATTACGGTGGCGGCGTCGCAGACGACCACGGTCGCCTCGGCTCGCACTGCCGCCGATCCGCAGCGACTGGCCTCCCCGGTGCGCTGGAGCCGCTATGTCTGGGCCGTAGTGCTGGCCGTCATCTGTACGCTGCTGGCGTTCGTGATGTTTCCGCACCTTGATATCGTCAATCTGGTGATGGTGTACCTGCTGGGTGTGACCATCGCCGGACTGCGACTCGGACGCGGGCCCTCGGTGCTCACCTCGGTGCTCAGTGTCGCCTCGTTCGATTTCTTCTTCGTGCCGCCGCGCTTCACTTTCGCGGTCTCCGATGCACAGTACCTGATCACCTTCTCGGTCATGCTGCTGATCTCACTGGTCATCGCCACGCTGATGGCCAGCGTGCGCCAGCAGACCCGGGTTTCCGGAGCCCGTGAACGGCGCACCGCGTTGCTGTACGCCATGAGCCGGGAGCTGGCCACCACGCGCGGCGCGGCGAATATGTGCCGCGTCGCGGTCCGGCATGTGGCCGAGGTCTTCGGCTGCAAGGCCGTGGTGCTGTTGCCGGACGCCAGTGGCCGGCTGCACTTTCCCAACGACCCGCCGGGGGAGACCTCGCTGCGGGGCGCGGATCTCGCCGTGGCCCAATGGGTGACGGACCATGGACGCCAGGCGGGACTGGGCACCGATACGCTGCCGGCCGCTGCCGCCTTGTATGTGCCCCTGGGCGATACGCGCCGCCCGCTGGGGGTGCTGGCGGTGCTGCCGGAGAATCGTCGCCGCGTCATGCTTCCCGAGCAGCACCACCTGCTCGAGACCTTTGCCGGCCAGACGGGCCTCGCGCTGGAGCGCGCCTTGCTGGCCGAGCAGGCCGAGACGGCGCGGATCTCCGCCGAAGGCGAGAGTCTGCGCAACACCCTGCTGGCCTCGATTTCCCACGACCTGCGCACGCCGCTGGCGGTGATGGCCGGAGCCGGCAGCACCCTCGCCGAACATGGCGCCTCGCTGGATGAGGCCACCCGCGCAACCCTCGCCCGCTCCATCGAAACCAAGGCGCGGGAGATGTCCGATTTGATCTCCAACGTCCTGGACCTGACGCGCTTCGAATCCGGACAGATGCGGCTGCGCAACGACTGGCAGACCCTGGATGAACTGGTGGAGACGGCGCTGCGGCGACTGGAGGAGCCACTGTCACGCTACGGCGTGGAGCTGCGCCTGCCGGCGGATCTGCCACCGGTATACGTGGATGCCAATCTCATTACCCAGGTCTTCACCAATCTTCTGGACAACATCGTCAAGTACACACCGGCCGGAACCCATATCCAGATCACCGCAGCCCTTGATGATGGCGGCAGGGGGCCGCCCGGCTCGAAGGTGCGGGTGACGGTGGATGATGATGGGCCGGGACTGCCCACGGGCGATCCGGCACGGCTGTTCGAAAAGTTTCAGCGCGGCTCGGGCGAGGGCACGATAGTGGGTGTGGGCCTGGGGCTTGCGATCTGCCGGGCCATCATCAGCGCCCATGGCGGGGAGATCGAGGCGCAGACTCGACCCGGCGGTGGGACGAGAATCCAACTGACATTGCCCACGCTGGAGCCGCCGTGACCCAGGCGATGCACCAGATACTGGTCATCGAGGACGACGCGTCGATCCGTGAAGTCCTGCAGGCATTGCTCGGTTCGGTGGGTTTCAGGGTGGTGGAGGCGCCCACCGCGGCCCGCGCCGATATCGAAGCACGCGCCCACAAGCCCGATCTGCTGCTGGTGGATCTGGGTCTGCCGGACGGGGACGGGCTGAATGTGATCCGCGGTGTGCGCAGCTGGTCGCCGGTGCCCATCATCGTGCTGTCGGCGCGCACCATGGAGGAGCAGAAAATCGCGGCCCTGGATGCCGGGGCCGACGACTATGTCACCAAGCCGTTCAGCGCAGCGGAGCTGCTGGCACGGGTGCGCGCAGCACTGCGGCGCAATGTGCGCGCCAATGATCAGGCGCCGGTGCTCGCCTTTGGGGTCATCAAAGTGGATTTGCATCGGCGCGACGCGCACGGTCCCGCCGGGCCCGTGCATCTGACGCCGCTGGAGTTCCGGGTGCTCGAATGCATGGCGCGGCACAGCGGCATGATCGTGATGCAGACCCAGCTGCTGCGCGAAGTGTGGGGACCGGGGCATCTGGATGACAGCCGCAGCCTGCGGGTATGCATCCGAAATCTGCGTGGCAAGCTCGAGCCGCTGCCCCATCGGCCAAAGTACCTGGTGACCGAAGCGGGGCTGGGCTACCGCCTGCGACAGGATTAGCCCTTGGCGGTATCCGCCGCGACCCTGGCAGTGGCGCCAAGCTGCTGCAGTCGAGCGCCCAGAAACTCGCGCAAGGGCAGCAGCAGGGCGATGAACTCTTCGGCAGTTGCGCGCACCGCTGCGGTGTCGGCCTGCCGGGCCGCCGCCTCGAAGCGCCCCGCGCACTCACACACCGATACCGCCTCCATGTAGAACGCCGCTCCGCGTATGAAATGCACCAGCGCCGCGGCCTGCTTCAGTTCGCCCGCCTGGACGTGAGCGCGAAGCGTTTGCGGCGCTGCAAGCGTGTCGCGCAGGAAATCACCCAGAAGCCGCTGCAGACGCACGGGATCATCGCCCAGTCGCGTCAACGAAAAGGCATCGCAGGGCTCGAGGACCTCCAGCAGCGTGGCATACAGCGCCGCTTCGTCGATAGGCTTGCTCAGATGGGCATTCATGCCGGCCGCCAACGTCGCCGCGCGCTCCTCGACGATCACCTGGGCGGTGAGTGCAATGATGGGCAGCTTCGCAAAGCGTGGTCGCGCCCGGATCTGCCGTGTGGCGGAGAGGCCGTCCATTCCCGCCATGTGTACATCCATGAGCACTGCGTCGTAGTGGTACTCGCTGATTTTGCGAATGGCTTCCAGGCCGTCGGCAGCGCTGTCCACCTTCATGTTCACGGCGAGCAAGAGGTCAGTGGCGACCTCGCGGTTGAGGGCGTTGTCATCGACCACCAGCACACTGCGATGGGCCAGCTTTTCGGCGGCCTGCGGCGGAATGCGCAGGCCGCGTCCCGGTGCGCTGGCGCCGGCACGGCGCAGATCAGCCTCGGCGGCCGGGGCGTCACTGAAAATCTTGCTCAAGGTATTGAGCATCGCGGAGCGCGTGACGGGTTTGATCAGTACGGCGGCCAGACCCAGCTGTTCGGCGCTTTGCAGTATCTCCTCGCGCCCGAAGGCCGTGACCATCAGCACTGCCGGCACCTGGGCCAGTTCGTCGTCCGCGCGCAGCCGCCTTGCGGTTTCGATGCCATCCAGACCGGGCATGCGCCAGTCGACGAGCAGGAGGTCATAGGCCCGGTGTGCCCGCGCCCCTGCCTTGAGTGCGGCCAGGGCCTCAGCACCCGAGTTCACCGTGGTGGGTTCAAGTCCGAAGCCGCGCAAGAGGTCGGCGAGGTTCTCGAGTGAATGCGCGTGGTCATCGGCGATCAACACCCGGTGCGTCCTCAGCGGCAGGCGCCGCGCCGGGGTGGCCGCAGCATGGCTCTCGTGCGCCAGGGCCACATCGACGGTGAAGTGGAAGGTGCTGCCGCGACCAGGTTCGCCTTCGGCCCAGATCCTTCCCCCCATCAGCTCGACCAGCTGCCGGGAAATGGCCAGCCCCAAGCCGGTGCCGCCGTAGGTGCGCGAGATATGTGGCCCCAACTGGGTGAAGGCCCGGAACAGGCCGCTGATCTGCCCCGGTTCAAGTCCTATCCCGGTATCCTTTACCGCGAACTGCAGTGTGACCCGCCCGATCTGCTGTGCAAGGTTGCTGACGGTGACCAGCACCTCACCGCTGGAGGTGAACTTGACGGCGTTGCTGAGCAGATTGATCAGCACCTGGCCCAGCCGCAGCGGGTCGCCGCGCAGGTTGCAAGGTACCGAATCGGCCACGGCGTAGATGATTTCCAGGCCCTTTTCCTCGGCCTTCATGGCGGTCACATTGCTGACCGAGTCCAGCACCGTGTCCAGATCAAATTCGGTGTTCTCCAGCGTCAGACCACCGGCGTCGATCTTGGAAAAATCGAGCACGTCATTGATGATGCTGAGCAATGAGCGTGCGGCCGAGTCGATCTTCTCCAGGTAGTTTCGCTGGCGCACGGTCAGTTCCGTGCTCAGCGCCAGCCGCGACATGCCGATGACGGTGTTCATCGGGGTGCGGATTTCATGGCTCATGGCTGCCAGGAAGTTACCCTTGGCGCGTTCGGCCGCTTCCGCCTTGTCACGGGCGGTTCGCAACGCCCCGGCCGCCTGGCGCAGGGCCTCGTTGCTGCGAATCAGCTCCTCTTCGGCAAGCTTGCGCGCCGTGATATCAGTCTGCGTGGCGATGACGCGCACCGCGCCGTCGCTGGCATCGCGTTCAATCACTTTGCCGCGAACCAATATCCAGCGCCAGGAACCCATGCGCGTGCGCATGCGCTGTTCGGCGACGAAGTCGGCCGTCTTGCCCTGCAGATGGTCCTGAATGCCTTGCCAGGTCACGGGCAGGTCGGCCGGATGGACCGTGTCAGTCCAGTCCTTGATCGAGTCCCCGAGCTCATCATCGGCATAACCCAGATTGGCCTTGCACTGGCGCGAATAGAACAGCTTGCCGCTGTGGACGTTCCAGTCCCAGATACCGTCTCCGGCGCTGTCGACGGCGAACTGCCAGCGCGCCTCACTGTCGCGCAGGGCGGCTTCGGCCTGCTTCATCGCGGTGATGTTGCGGGCAATGCCGATCAGGCCAATGATTTTCCCGTCCTCGTCGCGATGGGCACTGCGGGTGGTCAGAAATGTGCGCTCCTGCCCATTGACCGGGATGGTCTCCTCGACCGTTGTCGCCACCCCAGTGGTGAGCACCGCCAGTTCGCGTTGCCGAAGCACCCTGCCCAGTACCGGGCCAAAGACATCATCGGCGTTTTTTCCGACGACGTCGGCCGGATCGCGGTTGGTGAAGGTGGCTGCGGCTCGGTTGAAAAGCAGGAAGGTGCCCTCGGTGTCCTTGAGGAAGATGGCGTCGGTGGCGCCGTCAACCACCGCCTCGAGCAGCTCCTTCGAGCGGCGCAGCTGCTGGGTGTGTTCGAGGACCCGGGTCGCAAGCTCCGCGCTGGGGGCGGGGCTGGGCGTAAGCAAAGACAGCTGTCCTTCGATGAGCTTGCGGACATTGCCCACCAGGCGCCGCTGCGGATCGGTGAATTGGCGCGGCTGGCGGTCCAGTACGCAAACGGTGCCGAACACGCGGCCGTTGGGCAGCATGAGGGGGTATCCCAGGTACGCCAGCAGACCGAATTTCATGTCGGGATTGGTGCGCCAGCGCGCACTCAGGCGGGCGTCGGGGACCTCCAGCGGCTCACGGTTGCGCGTGACCGATTCGCAGTACAGCCCCGAGTCCAGCAGGTGCTCGGACTCTCCGGGCTGGTAGGGATTGGCAGCTGTATGGCTGCTGATGAACACCTCGATCCTGCGCCCCACGATGCGCATGACCAGCGCCACCGGTACTTCGAGGATTTCCGCCGTGGAATCCAGGGCAGTCTGCCAGCCCGTGAGCAGTTGCGCGGGCACCGCGAGTGAATCCCCGGCCGGCGCCGGGCCGTCGGACTCCATATTGTTGTTGTCGGGACTCATCGTTCCTGCCTAGCGTACTCCATGCTCAAGGCCGGCATCCGGGCCGTATACTCAGCGCATCGAGGGGGCGGAATGCGCACAGAAGCAGCGATCTCGCGGGTCGGAGTGGCGGTGCCGGTGCTGGAGCCGGTGGACCTTGCGGCGCCGCGGGCCGGTGAGGTGCTGGTCCGCATCGTCGCCAGCGGCATCTGCCATACGGATCTGGGTGTGCACGCCGGACGTGGCCCGGGGACGCCGCTGCCGGCGGTGCTGGGCCATGAGGGCGCTGGGGTGGTGGTTGAGACCGGTCCGGGCGTCACCCAGCTTGAGGTCGGGGATCATGTGGTCTTAAGCGGCTCCTCCTGTGGCCACTGTCCGAGCTGCCGGCGCAATTTTCCCAGCTATTGCCGCGAAGCGATGCCCCGCAACTTCGGCGGCCAGCGCATGGATGGCAGCAGTGCGCTCAGTCAGCACGGTGCACGCCTGGGTGGGCACTTTTTCGGCCAGTCTTCCTTCGCGCGCCACTGCGTCGCCGAGGAGCGCACCGCCGTCAAGGTGCCGGCAGACGTGCCGCTTGAGCTGCTCGGCCCCTTGGGCTGCGGCGTCATCACCGGCGCCGGCGCCATACTCTATTCATTGGGTGTGACCATGGGTCAGTCCGTGGCCGTCTTCGGTGCCGGCGGCGTCGGTTTGTCCGCGGTGATGGCGGCGCGTCTGGTGGGTGCGCGTGAAATCATTGCCGTCGATCGGATCGCGTCGCGGCTGCAACTGGCGCGCGAACTGGGCGCCACGCACACCATCGATGCCGCGACAGCGGATATCGCGCAGAAGATCATCGAGATTACCCGCGGCGGCGTCGACCGCAGCCTCAATACGACGCGCGTGCCGGGGGTCTTCACGGTGGCGATGCAGAGTCTGGCGATGCAGGGCGTAGCAGGCTTCGTCGCCGCGCCGGCGGCCGAGTGGCAACCGGCCATGTTTCCGATGTTGGCCGGAGGGCGGCGGCTGCAGGGCATACTGGGGGGAGATGCGGCGCCCCAGAGCGTCATACCGGTGCTGATCGACTACCACCGCCAGGGCCGGCTGCCGTTTGACCGCTTGCTGCGCTTCTATGCGTTCGAAGACATTGGCACGGCCTTCCGTGACATGGAGCATGGCGAGGTCATCAAGCCCGTACTGCGCATGGAAACTTAAGCGGGCGGCAGGGACGCGGGAACTTCCGAATCATCCTTGAGCCGCACACCACTGCAGCCCGCGCGGCGTGCTGCCCGCATCAGCCAGGCGGCGCGCGCCGCGGCTTCCTCATAGGACAGCCCCTGTGGCGGGCGGATGTTCGAAATGCAGTTGCGCTCATGGTCGCGTCGACCGGTGGCGGGTTTCCAGGTCAGATAGATCCCAAGGCTGTCCGGCGCGCTGAGCCCGGGACGCTCGCCGATGAGCATGACGGAAAGCCAGGCATTCAGGCGTGCGCCGATGTCATCGCCCAGTGCGACCCGGGCCTGCGTTGCGATGATAAGCGGCGCGCTGTTCCAATCGGGCAGGGCGCGCAGCAGGGCCCGCAGCGTTGGTGCGGCATGCGCCTGCACGGCGCGCGCCGACAGACCATCGCCAAGGATGAATACCACATCGTAAGGTCCCCCCGTCAGCGCCCCGGCGCACTCTGGCGCCAGACGCCGGCCCAGGTCGGGACGCTGCAGGTAGGTGCTGCGGTCGGGTGCCTGACTGTGGACCTGCAGGACGCGCGCCGGCGCCAGATCCGCCGCCAGACGCTGTGCATCCAGGACCTCGTGAACGGCATCGCGCGCCCGCGCATGGTCGAGCTGGAATTCCAGCAGCGCCTGGGTCGGCAGGCCCGCACCCACGTGCCCCAGTGCCACGCGCGCCGGCGTCCGGCTGCGCAGCGCCCCGAGCAGGTCATGGCCCCTGCCAGCCGGCGGTTTCATGGGCCCGCGGCGGGGCTGTCGAAGGCGAGCAGCCGTTGTGAAGCAGCGGTGAGTGCCTCGGGCTCGCGGATCCAGCCGCGGTCATCGCTGATGCCCATGTTCGCCAGCCATTGCTCGAACTGCGGTGCGGGGCGCAATCCCAGGGTGCGGCGCAGATACTGGGCATCATGAAAGCTGGTGCTCTGGTAGTTGAGCATCACATCATCGGCTCCCGGCACGCCCATCACGAAATTGACCCCGGCGACTCCGAGCAGCGTCAGCACACTGTCCATGTCGTCCTGGTCTGCTTCGCTGTGATTGGTGTAGCAGACGTCCACGCCCATCGGCAGCCCCAGGAGCTTGCCGCAGAAGTGATCCTCCAGCGCCGCGCGCGTGATCTGCTTGCCGTCGTACAGGTACTCCGGACCGATGAAACCGACCACCGAATTCACCAGCAGCGGTGAGAACGCCCGCGCCACCGCATAGGCCCTGGCTTCAAGTGTTTGCTGGTCCACGCCGTGGTGGGCTTGGGCCGACAGTGCCGAACCCTGGCCGGTCTCGAAGTACATCAGGTTCGTGCCCACGGTTCCGCGCTTGAGCGACTGGCCCGCGGCATGCGCCTCCTGCAGCAGCGCTAGATCGACGCCAAAGGTCGCATTGGCGGCCTGCGTGCCGGCGACCGACTGGAAGATCAGATCCACCGGTGCACCGCGCTCGATGACCTTGAGGGTATTGGTGACGTGCGACAGCACACAGCTCTGGGTAGGAATGGCGAAGCGCTCGCGCAACTCGTCAATCAGCTCAAGCAGACGAATCTGCACCGCGAGGCTGTCGGATGCGGGATTGATGCCAATGACGGCGTCACCGCAGCCATTCAGCAGTCCGTCAATGATGGAGGCGGTAATGCCGCCGCAGTCATCGGTGGGATGATTGGGCTGCAGCCGAACGGCGAGCCGGCCGGGTAAGCCAATGGTCGAGCGAAAGGCCGTCGGCCCCCCGCATTTGCGGGCGACGCTGATCAGGTCCTGATTGCGCATCAGCTTGCACACCGCGGCCACCATCTCGGGCGTCAGCCCTGGCGCCAGCGCGCGCAGCAGCTGTGGCGTCGCGGCCTCTGTCAGCAACCAATCCCTGAATTCACCCACCGTCTGAGAGGCAACCGGCGCAAAGGCCACGGCTTCGTGTGAGTCGAGGATGAGCCGCGTCACCTCGTCCGACTCGTACGGTATCAGGGCCTCGTTGAGCAGCTGACGCAGCGGCAGGTCCGACAGTACATAGCGGGCCGCCATGCGCTCTTCCATACTGGTGGCCGCGATGCCGGCCAGGGCGTCGCCGGATCGCAGGGGCGTCGCGGCCGCGAACAGCGCCCGCAGGTCGTCAAAGCGGTGAACCGATCCGCCAAGGGTCATGGAATAGGGCACATCGCCTCAGGCTGGCCGGCCAATGGCCATTTTAACGGAATCACGTCGGGATTTCGCGACGGCCCGTGGGGTCTTATGCTGAGCGCTGCGCATGTATGCTGGTGCGCTTGAAACCCATGGCAGCGAGTAACGGTGTGTTGAAGTGGTTCTGGGGCCGCGAGGCGCCGCCGCCAGGCGTGTCCGTCCGCCGGCTGACGGCGACATTGGATGACCCGGCAAAGTTCGGACGGCTGCTGCGCGAGCTGCCCGAACCCGAGGAGCTGCGCCCGCGCCTGGCGGCGAGTTTCTATGCGCGCGCCTGGGATCCGGCCACCGCGCGCGATCTGTGGATTGTCAGCGATGGGACCCGCGTCGATTGCTACATCCTGGCGGGCCTGAAGTTGCAGGAAGCCGCCACGGTGAGGGTGCGCTGGGATGCGAAGCGGCGCGACCCCGCCGAGCTGACCGTGGAGACTCTGGCGGACTGCGTGGCCAAGGTGACCCAGAGCAGCGTGACGCTCCACGAAGACTAGCGACGCGTCCTGACGCGGCTTTGGCATAATGGCCGATCGCGCCGCAGAAGCGCGCCGGTCGCCGTGCAAAACCAAGGGGGCGCAGTGGGCCAGAGCATCCGGATCGATGATCTCGTCGATGGCCAGAAGTTTCGTGGGTTCAATTTCAACCTGCTGTTCTGGTCATTCCTGGCCATGTTTGCCGATGGCTATGACATCAGTGTCATGCCGTTCGCCATGCCCACGCTGTCCAAGCTGTGGCATGTGGATGCGGGGCTGCAGGGCTGGGTGCTCACGGCCAGCCTGTTCGGCGTTCTGGCCGGCTCGCCCCTGCTCGGCTATGTAGGGGATAGATTTGGCCGCCGTACTGCCATCCTGATCGGCAGCGTCATCTACGGCGTGACCACTCTGGCCGTGATCTGGGAGCACGGCTTGTGGGTAACCATCGCACTGCGCTTCTGTACCGGCATTGGCCTCGGCGGGCTGATGCCCAACACGATTTCCCTGAATTCGGAACTGTCGCCGAAGCGGCTGCGAGCCACGCTGGTTGTTCTCATGTTCACCGGCATTACCTTGGGCAGCAGTGCTCCCGGGTTCATTTCGGCATGGATGGTGCCGACCTTTGGTTGGTCGGTATTGTTCCTGGTTGGCGGCGCGGTGCCGCTCGCCGTGGCCGGCTGCCTGTACTTCACCTTGCCCGAATCGGTGAAATTCCTGGCGGGTCGCCCGGAGCGGCGTGGCGAACTTTTGGCCACGGCGCGGCGCATGCGCCGGGACCTGGTGCTGGACGACAACTTACAGTTGGAGTCCACAGTGACCGCCCAACCCCCGGGAGGTGCGGTCGGCCTCGCGGACATCTTCGGGCCCGGTTTCCGTGCCATTACCCCGCTGCTGTGGGCGTGCTTCATCACGACCCTGATGGCCAACTTCTTCCTCAACTCATGGATGCCGCAGCTGTTCAACAATGCGGGCTTGACACCCAAACAGGCGGCGCTGGCCTCGAGCCTCTACCATATCGGTGGCACCGTTGGCGGATTGGTGATCAGCGTATTGCTGGACCGATTTGGCTTCATCGTCATCGCCGCGCTGTTTGTCTGCGCGGCGCCTGCCATAGCCGCTATCGGGGGCAGCAGCATGTCCTATGCGGTACTCGCGCCGCTGGCGGCCATGGCGGGATTTTCGGTTCTGGGCGCGCAGTTCGGCAACAACGCCGCGGCCGGGTTGCTGTATCCGACCCCCTTTCGCTCCAAGGGAGTGGGTTGGGCACTGGGTATCGGACGCTTCGGTGCCATAGTGGGTCCGATCGTGGGTGGTTACCTGATCAAGATGCATCTGCCCATGCGTCAGCTGTTTCTGGCAGCCTCCGCGCCCATGTGGATCGGTGCGGTGGCCGCGCTGATCCTGGTGCGGCTGTGCTACATGCGCCTGGGCCGGCTGCAATTGAGCGATGTCCCGCTGCAACGCTAACGGGAACCGGCTGCTAACACTTTGCGGAAAAAGGCCTCGTGGCGGCCGATGCGCAGGTCCGCCAGCAGGGTGTCTTCGATGATTCCCGTAGGGCTGATCAGGAAGCTCGCCCGGCGCACGCCAAAGCCCAGCGGCCCGATGACGTCATAGGCGCGGGCCAGCGCCTTGTCCGGATCGCAAAGCAGGGTGAAGGGCAGGTCATATTTGGCCGCGAAGGCCGCATGACTCTGCGCTGACTGCGGACTCACGCCGGCCACGGCGACCTTCGCCGCCAGCAGCTGCGAATACACATCGCGCAAGGAACAGGCTTCTCGAGTGCACCCCGGTGTGAAATCGGCCGGGTAGAAGTACAGGATCAGCGATCCGCCTCTCAGCAGGTCTGACAGCGCAACCGGGACGTCATTCTGGTTGCGCGCCGTGAATTCCGGCGCGCGCTTGCCGACCGCCAGCATTGCGCCAACTCCTTGAAAAAACCTGCCGCAGGCGCGGCCGGGGCATCATAGCGTTTATGGCATTTGCCATCCCCGATGCGGGTGCTAGAATCGCGCGCTCTTTGGGGTCCGGCCATCCTTGCGCTGCGGGCCCCGCGCGAACATGTGGGGCGGTAGCTCAGTTGGGAGAGCGTCGCGTTCGCAATGCGAAGGTCGATGGTTCGATCCCCTTCCGCTCCACCAGACCCCCTGTCCACCGCTGTCCATGGCCGTTTACCGGCGTCCATGGCTGTCTAATCTAAATAATAAAAATCAATAAGTTACGAACCATTTTTGTCGCTCGATGTCCATGGGCGTCCACCGGCGTCTATGGCTGACCAAACTTTTTCTGGGGTAAAAGTGGGGGTACGATGTGGTCAAAATTTGCCCATACCCCCATTTGTCATCTCCGAGATACCCCCAAAATCCCATGCTCAGCGATGCGAAAGTCAGAGCCTCAAAGAGCCGCGACCGGCCGTACAAGCTGTCGGACGGTAGGGGTCTATACCTGCTGGTGAATCCAAGCGGAGGCCGCCTGTGGCGGTTCAGGTACCGGTATGCCGGTGTCGAGAAGCTTCTCGCAATGGGGAAGTACCCGGACACCTCCCTGCAGAAAGCGCGGGAGCAGCGGGACGAAGCGCGGGTGGTCCTGGCCGGCGGTGGCGATCCTGGCATGAAGCGCAAGATTGAAAAGACTGCGCTGGTGAACACCTTCGAAGCCATCGCCAAAGAATGGTTGGAGATGAAACGCGGCTATCTCACCGAGAGCACCTGGCAGCGCGATCGAGATCAATTGATGAAAATGGTTGGGCCTTACCTTGGCAAGAGGCCCATTTCGACGATTGAAGCACCGGACCTACTCGCCGTCCTGCGCGGGCTCGAAAAGCGCGGGGTGAATGATACGGCGCACCGGGTTCGGGCCGTGTGCGGACGAGTATTCCGGTACGCGATCGCGACGGGCAGAGCGCGGCACGACATCAGCGCGGATCTAAAGGGTGCGCTCGCCCCAAAACGAAGTGTCAGTTATGCGGCCATCACCGATCCGCGCAAGGTAGGTGAGCTGCTTCGGGCGATCGATGGGTTTCAGGGTCAGCGAACCACGTATTTTGCCATTCGAATTGCGCCTTACGTGTTCGTACGGCCTGGCGAACTGCGTGGCGCCGAATGGTCGGAGATCTCACTGGAAGCTGCGGAATGGCGAATTCCCGCAGAGCGCATGAAGATGCGCGAAGCGCACGTCGTGCCTTTGTCGCGTCAGGTGGTCGAGCTGTTTCGCGAGCTGCGTGTCCACACAGGTAACGGACCCCTCGTGTTCCCGGCGATTGGCCGACAGCCGCGCCCAATGAGCGAAAATACAGTAGGAGCTGCCCTGCGTCGCATCGGCTACAGCAACGAGGAAATGACGGCCCATGGATTCAGGTCACTGGCCAGTACCTTGCTCAACGAGCAGGGCTGGAACCCTAACCTAATCGAGCTGCAACTGGCTCATAAGGAGAGGAACAAGGTCCGAGCTGCTTACAATCGTGCCCAGCGCCTGGCCGAGCGGCGGCAGATGATGCAGGCGTGGGCGGATTATCTCGATGGTTTGCGGGCGAGCAATTAATGCCACAGTGATCGCAGCCAATTCCGCAGCGCGACTTGGCAAACAGAATGCCGGAAGTGGATTCTTCTGTCCGCGTCGCCTAAGGATAGATCCCAACGCAGATGTCCCGTCAGGTTGCGCGAGCCACTGTGGATTGGCGCCGGCTCGCCCAGAACGCCAATGTCGGTGCGATGACATGATCGTAGAGCATGACAGTGATTTCTCGCAGCAATGGCAGGGCGACAAGTCTTGAAAGCCACCGGTAGCGCGGCATTGTCGACCAGAGTGCAATCAGGGCGGGCATGCCACTGAGGATGACACCGTCAGGGCGATGCAGGTAGACACGGCGTGCCAAGTGCTCCTGGCGCAAACCACATTGGGCCAGCGCATCAGGGTGCTGGGTCGCGGGAATGAAGTGGAAATCGGGTCGCGCCTTGGCACAGAGACCCGCGTAATGCGACATTTCTGCATTGCAGACCGGGCATTGATCATTGAAATATATGTCCGCCGCAACGTTACCGACGGCCTCTCCGCGGAGTAAATCGCCCAATGCCTCCTGGATTTGGGTGTGACGGAACTGAAATCCAAGACTCGTGGCGCGAGCTGGAACGACACGCTGACCGTCAACCAGTAGCTGGGCCATTTCACCGAGGGCACGCCTGATAAGTGCAGCGGGCACACGCAACCAGAGCGGGCGCTTCAAAATTCGAGCCATCGAGGCCTGAAACTGCCGGTGAGTCACCGGCGCTGGTGAAACCGCATTAAACGCGCCATTGACACGCGGTGTATCCAGGGCAAATTCAAACAGCCGGACGAGATCGTCAATGTGAATCCACGACACCCACTGCCGCCCGCTCCCGAGGATTGCCCCCAAGCCAAGCCGTACGGGTCTTGCAAGCTGAGGTAGTGCGCCACCATCTCGGCCCAGGACGAGACCAATCCGCATCCGCACCAGTCGAGCGCCGAGCCTCGCGGCCGCCCGCGCAGCTGCCTCCCATTCTTGGCACAACTGCGACTGGAAATCTTCAGTGGGCCGAGCCTGCTCGTCGAGGATCTCCTCGCCTCGAACGCCGTAGTAACCAATAGCGCTGGCACTGACAAAGACACGAACCGGCCTCGTCAGGCGACCGATAAGGGTCGTCAATGCGCGCGTGGTGTCGATGCGACTGGCCAGTAGGTGCTGGCGTCGCGCCTTCGTCCATGGCATGGACAGGATCGGAGCGCCCGCGAGATTGACGATTGCGTCGATATAGGTGGAAGCGTCCAAATCATCCAGGTTGTTGACGATCCGGACGTGCGGGCCGAATTTATCCAACGCGACCTCGGGGTTGCGCGTGTAGACAATGACCTTCTCCCCGCGCTGAATGAGTCGCGGTACCAGGTGCCCTCCGATAAAACCTGTGGCGCCACTCACGAGGATGTTTCGGGGTGTTGTGGTCCGACCCGCCGCAATCGGATTGCGCACCCATTCCGGCGGCCGACGAAGTGTCAGCACCGCAAAGGCGTTGCGCACAGACCATGCCAGGGCGCCCGCGCCAAACAGGCTGAAAGCCCAAGAATATGCGTGCGAGATTGCGACGACTGCATTTTGTAGTTTGGACCAGCCGATGAGCATCGGTATCACGAAAGCCAGGACCGCTCCATAGTTCAAGGCCATGAGAGTGTGGAGCACGCGCTCAAGGGGGGGTAGATGGCGAGTCCGGTCCTCAACGACGAAGTCTGCAAGAGTGACCAGAACCTCCAGGGCAAGCACCCCGCCGATCAGAATGGCCCACGCTCCCTGCCAGCGGTACCAGGCAATCGCAAAGAATACGAAGCCGTATAGCAGCTCGCGCAGGGCGTGCAATGCCAGTTCGTTTGCAGCGCTGCGCCGCGCTGGAAGGCGCTCCGTAATCTCGTGATGCCAGAGATTGTCGAAGCCACCCATCAGCGCCTGGATTGTGATCAGTGTAAATGCAGTAC
>JBARBG010000176.1:0-42068 GCA_049792815.1 Steroidobacteraceae bacterium
CAGCGCGCTGGCGGTCGCGGATGCGGCGTCAGTGGTGTTCCTGAGTCTGCCCACTCCGCAGATCGTGCAGGACGTGGTGCTGGGCGCACCGGGAATACGTGAGGGCCGCAGCCTTAAGGTCTGCGTCGACCTGTCGACCTCGGGACCCGAAACCGCCGTGAAGCTCGCGGCAGGGCTGGCTGAATTCCAGATTGCATCGCTGGAAGCGCCCGTGTCCGGCGGCATCAAGGGCGCGCGCGAGGGTACGCTGTCGCTGATGATTGCGGGCCCGCCGGCCATCTGGGAGCAGGTGCGGCCGCTGCTGGAAGTGTTCGGCAAACCGTTCTTCATGGGCGCCAGTCCCGGCGCTGGCCAGACCATGAAGCTGGTCAACAACCTGCTGGGCGCCTGCGCCATCGCCATCACCGCCGAAGGCATGACGCTGGGGATCAAGGCGGGGCTGGACCCGGCGCGCATGATCGAGGTGCTGAATGTTTCCAGTGGGCGCAGCAGCGCGACGCAGGACAAGTGGCCGCGCTCGGTGCTGCCACGCACCTTCGATTTCGGCTTTGCCGCCGGGCTGTGCCTGAAGGATGTGCGACTGTGCCTGGCGGCCGCCGACTCTCTGGGCGTGCAGCTTGATGTGGGGTCTGCGGTGGGCGATCTGCTGCAGCGCACCGTCAGCACCCTGGGGCCCGACTCGGACTTCACCGCCATGGCTAAAATCGTCGAGTCCGAATCCGGACTGGACCCGGACCGGTCCGCATGAGCCCATCCGTTTTCTCGAGGAATCAACATGAGCAGTGAACTATTTGACAAGGGTCTGAAGATTCGTACCGAAGTGCTGGGGGAGGCCTACGTCAAGAAGGCGTTGGCCAGCATGGATGAATTCAACCGGCCGCTGCAGGAACTGGTGACCGAGTACTGCTGGGGCGCGGTGTGGGGGCGCGAGGGCCTGAAGCGCAGCGAGCGCAGCATGCTGAACCTGGGCATGATCAGCATCCTGAACCGTCCGCATGAGCTCAAGGCGCATATCCGCGGCGCGCTGACCAACGGGGTGACCCGCGAGCAGATCTGCGAGGTGTTCCTCCAGGTGGCCATCTACGCGGGCGTGCCGGCGGCCGTGGACAGCTTCCGCATTGCCCGAGAAACCTTTGCCGAAATCGACGCCGCCTGATCAGGGCGCCGGTCGGGCCATGTTGCAATGCCCTGGGGCCGGGAATACCCTCGTCGGCCGGCTACGCCAAGGTTCAATTGAAGGTGGGGATATCGTGACAGCTCATCCCGGGTTCGACGCCAAGCGTCTTGACTTTCTGACCGCCGCGGTCGAGCGCGACATCGCCGCCGGGGACTACTTCGGCGGTGTCATCAGCGTCAAGCGCGGCGGCCAGCCGGCCTATCACCGGGTGTTCGGCCACAGCAGCGAGAGCAAGGAACGTGCGGTCGCGGACGATTCCGTCTACAGCCTGTTCTCGGTCACCAAGGCGTTCACCAATATCCTGGTGTTCCAGGCCATCGAGCGCGGCCTGATGACCCTGACCACGCCGCTGTGCAAGATCATCCCGGAGTTCTCCGGCGGCCTGCGCGAGCGGATCACGATTTTCCACCTGCTGACCCACAGCACCGGCCTGCCGACCATGTTCGAGGCGCGGCCCGGCATGTATATCGATGTGCTGGCGGACACCATCGCGGCCATTGTCGCGGTGGCATTCCCGGTCGAGGCCGCGGGCCTCAGCGTCGCCTATGCGCCGCTCTTCAATCACGCGCTGCTGGGCGAGGCCGTGCGGCGCGTGGATCCGAAGAAGCGCTCCTACAAGGACATCCTGCACCAGGATCTGTTCGATCCCATGGGCATGAAGGACACCTCGATGGGGGTGCGTCGCGATCTGAAGGCGCGGCACCTGGTGCCCGAGTTTCGCAACAATTATCCCATCAAGCACCTGGGGCACGGCAACCTGGGGCCGAACGGCGCCTTCGAGGAAGAGCATGTCGAGATGCCGTGGGTGGGCTGTGTGTCCACGGCACAGGACATGATGCGCTTCGCGGAAATGCTGCGCTGTGGCGGCACGCTGGAGGGTCGCAGCATCGTCTCGAGCGCCATGGTCAGACAGGCGAGCACCATCTGGACCGGCGACAAGCCCAATGAGTTCTATGCCAGTGGCATCCGCGCGGCCGGCGGCATCGCGCCGCCGGCGAACATCGGCCTGGGATTTTCCATGCGCGGTGCGCAGATGGGCACCAGCATGTTCGGCACCCTGGGGTCACCCGGCACCTTCGGTGCGCATGGCGCCGGCACCACGATTTTCTGGGTGGATCCGGATCGTGACATCAGTTTTGTCGGACTCATGACCGGATTGATGAAGACCATCGACAACCTGTGGCGCTGGCAGAAACTGGCGGACATCCTGCTCGCTGCCGCGCTGTAGACATGATGGAATCCGCCGCCGCCGCGTTCGACTACGTCATCGTCGGTGCGGGCACTGCCGGTTGCGTCCTCGCGGGGCGGCTGGCCGAGGATCCTGCGGTGCGCGTGTGCCTGATCGAGGCGGGTGGCAACGACGGGCACCCCTTCATCCACACCCCGGCGCTGGTGGCCGCGGCCATCGCGACTCGAAAGCTGAACTGGCGCTTTGAAACCGTGCCGCAGGCGCACCTGAATGGCCGGCGCATTGCGCAGCCGCGCGGCCGGGTGGTCGGTGGCTCAGGTTCCATCAACGGCATGGTGTATTCGCGCGGCAATCCGCGTGACTACGCGGACTGGGTCAGCGCCGGGGCCACCGGCTGGAGCTACGCGGAGGTCCTGCCGTACTTCCTGCGCTCCGAGAACAACCAGGATCTGCCGGTCTCGCGCTACCACGCTCATGGCGGCCCCATGAATGTGATGCGGCCGCGGCGCCCGAACCGGCTCAACAAGGATTTCGTTGCGGCGACCCGCAGCCTGGGCTTCCCCGGTACCGAGGATTTCAACGCTGCCACCAATGAAGGCGTCGGATTTCGCCAGGGTGTGATTCGCGCCGGTCGGCGCGAAACTACGGCGCGGGCGTTCTTGCGCCCGGCGATGGCCCGCGGCAATGTCACGCTCTACACCGATTCGCTGGTGCTGCGCGTCGTGGTGGAGTCGGGCCGCGCCGTCGGGGTGGTGTGTGAGCGCGACGGACACACCCAGCAGCTGCGCGCGACCCGCGAGGTGATACTCAGCGCGGGAACTGTCCAGACGCCGCAGGTTCTGCTGCTGTCGGGTATCGGTCCCGCCGCGCAACTGCAGGCCCTGGGAATCCAACCGGTGCACGACCTGCCCGGTGTCGGGCGCAACCTTCACGATCACCTGGCCTGCCCGGTGCTCATGTCCACGACCAACTCCACCTCCTACGGAATCTCGGGCCGCGCGCTGCCACGGGGGGTGTGGAATGTATTTCAGTACCTGCTCGGGCGCACCGGGCCCTTTGCCAGCAATGTCTTCGAGTCCGTGGGCTTCCTGAGGACGCTCCCGGACCTGGATCGCCCGGATGTGCAGTTCGTATTCCAGCCCGCTGCGCGCCCGCGTCCGAGCTTTCCGCTGCCCATTGGCCATGGCTATGCCATCAGTCCCGTATCGCTGTATCCGAAGAGCCGCGGCACCGTGACGCTGCACAGCCCTGATCCGCATGCCGCGCCGGCGATTGACCCGGCGCTGTTGAGCGTTGCAGAAGACATCCAGCCGCTGATCCGTGCCATCAAACTGGCGCGCCGCATCCTGGCCGCGCCGGACTTCGCCCACTACCACGGCACCGAGATCGCGCCGAGCGCCTCCGTGCAGAGCGATGCCGCGATTGCCGACTTCATCCGGGCAAGCTCCTACACCGTCCACCACCAGGTGGGGACCTGCCGTATGGGCGAGCATCCTGATGCGGTGGTGGACTCCCAGCTGCGCCTGCGCGGCCTCGAGGGGCTGCGAGTCGTGGACGCCTCGGTCATGCCGCGCCTCATTGGCGGCAACACCAACGCCGTGGTGGTGATGATTGCGGAAAAAGCCGCGGACCTGATCCGGCAACGACCGTTGCTGGCACCCGCACAGGAGCTGTGATGGCCATTGAACACATGAAGACCTGGACCGTCGGGCGGGTCGAGATCACCCGCCTGGTCGAGGTGTGGAAGTGGGAGGACGACATCTGGATGGTGCTGGAAGACAGCAAGCCCGCCATTTGCCAGACCCAGCCTTGGCTGCTTCCCAACCACGTGACCGTCGAGGGGCGGATGTTCATCAATTTCCAGGCCTTCGTGGTGAAGGCGGGCAACCGGCGCATCATGATCGACACCTGCATTGGTGCCGACCGTGAGCGGCAGTTTCCGGTCTTCACCCGGATGCGCACTACGTTCATGGAGGATCTGGCCTCCTTAGGGATCGCGCCCACGGATATCGACACGGTGCTGTGCACGCATCTGCACTTCGACCATGTGGGCTGGAACACGCACCTGGTGAACGGCCGCTGGGTGCCGACCTTTCCCAAGGCGCGTTACCTGTTCAGCCGCAAGGAATACGATCACTGGCAGATGCTGCGCGACACCGGCGGCTACCACGGCATCAATCACTTGAGCGATGCGGTGGATCCGGTGGTGGAGGCGGGACTGGTGGACTTCATTCCCCACGACCATGCCATCACCGATGAAATCCGCCTGCTGCCCACCCCCGGCCACACGCCCGGCCATGTCAGCGTGCACATCAGATCCCAGGGCAAGGAGGCGGTGATCACCGGTGACATGATGCACCACCCCATCCAGGTCGCGATGCCCGAGCATGCGGCGACCTTCGATATGGACAAGCCGGCGGGCGCCAGGACCCGTGTCGAATTCGTGAATAATTTCCAGGGCAAGCCGGTGCTCATCATCGGCAGCCACTTCGCCGACCCCGGCGCGGGATATATCGTGCGCAACGGGGCCGCCTGCAAACTGCATTCGCCGGACTAAGAACCAGTATGGGCAAGCCAATTCCGCAATACCCGGTCGATCTGTTCAGTCACGAGTCGGTGCGCAACGCACGCGCGGTTGATGACACCTTGCGCGAGTATTCACCCGTGGTACGCCTGGCCGACGGCACGGTGATGATCACACGGCACGCGGATGTGACCGCGGGCCTGCAGGACTGGCAGACATTCTCCAACAGGTCGCGGCCCTGGCACGACCCCAACTCGCTGCGCCCCGAGATCCTGCTGACGGACGACCCGCCGCGCCACACCCATGTGCGGCAGGCGATCGCCCGGGCACTGTCCACGCAGGTGCTGGGGAACCTGCGGCCCTCATTCGAACGTGATGCGGTGGCGCTGTTCGACAGCCTCATGCCGCGCTGCGGGGATGCGGTCGATGCCGTTCGCGAGATCACGCAGCGCTTCGTATACAAGGCGCTGCCCGATGCCATCGGCCTGCGGGTCGAAGGGCGCGAGCACATGTACGCCTTCAGCCATATGGTGTGGGCGACCATGGGGCCCGAAAACGAGCTGTTCCGCGAAGCCATGGTGAACATCGAGCCGGTGCTGGCCTGGCTTGAGCAATGCTGCGACCGGGACAACCTGTCCGCCGGCGGCATCGGCATGGTGCTCTACGGCATGGCGGATGATGGTGTCATTACCCAGGCCGAGGCCAAACTGCTGTTGCAGACGGTGCTGGCCGCGGGCGCTGATACCACCATCCTGACCATGGCCAACGCCATGTACGCCTTTGCAAAATTCCCGCAGCAGTATCAGAGGCTGCGCGCGGACCCCACCCTGGTGCGCGCCGCCTTCGATGAAAGTCTGCGCTGGGACTCGCCCTCACGCATGGCCGGCCGCATCACCACCCGGGAAGTGAATATCGACGGCTACACCGTGCCGGCCGGACAGCGCGTCGGACTGATGTTTGCCGCCGCCAACCGCGACCCACGGGCCTGGGAGCGGCCCGACGACTACGACATGAATCGCGACCTCAAGAAGCAGGTGGGCTGGGGCTATGGGATACACGCCTGCGTCGGCCGGGTGCTGGCGCAGCTCGAGGCCCACGTGCTGCTCACCGAGGTGGCACGGCGCGTCGCGCGCTTCGAGATCGCCGCGGAGCCGACGCCCTGGATGACCACGATTGGCCACGGACCGGCCAAACTGCCGGTCCGCCTGTACGCAAATTGAATCCGATGCAGCGTTCAGGTGGCGCCAAAGGTGCGCACGATGTAGTAGCTGTCCAGATACTCGCGCAATACGGCAATCTTCTCGCCGCGCAGTTCGAAGGCCCAGGCGTAGCGGTTGT
This sequence comes from Steroidobacteraceae bacterium, assembly GCA_049792815.1. Lineage (GTDB taxonomy): Bacteria > Pseudomonadota > Gammaproteobacteria > Steroidobacterales > Steroidobacteraceae > DAIDKA01. The sequence continues at coordinate 6,229 of JBARBG010000176.1, forward strand.
CGTAGAGTCGGCCATCCAGAAGATGCCCGGTGCCGTGGGTTTCGGCCAACACCAACGATCCATTTGAGGCCATGGACAGGATGCGGTTTGAAGGACTGCCGGGGGCGAACAGGCCGCGGATGGGCCGCAGGAAGCCATCGACGATGGCATCGCGCCCGCGGTGTTCGCCGGCGCCGGGCATGTCGCGGGCCTGCGGCAGCCAGGCGGCGTCCTCGGTCAGCAGCGCCCGCACGCCCTCGAGATCTTCCGCGTTCAGCAGCTCAAAGAACTTCCTGACGACGGCCTCGGCCTGCGTATTGGACTGACTCATAAACCATCCTTCGCAAAACAGTTGTAACCTGAGCACATGATCAGTCAAAAAGACTTCGATGTCATCGCCGTCGGCAGCGGCCATAACGGGCTGGTGGCCGCAGCGTACCTGGCCAAGGCCGGCAAACGGGTTCTGGTGCTGGAGCGCAACGGCTGGCTGGGCGGCGGCGTGGTCTCGCGCGAGCTGACGCTACCGGGGTTCCGCCACGACCAGCATTCCATGACCCACATCTTCATCCAGGCCAATCCGCTGCTGCAGCGGGATGAACTCGGACTGAAGAGCCGCTACGGGTTGCGCTACCTGTTCCCCGAGTCGCCGATGATGTCGGTGTTCGAGGATGGCTCGACACTGGCGCTGTACCGGGATCCGGCCAAGTCCGCCGCGCAGATTGCAAAGTTCTCCAAGCGTGACGCGCAGGCCTTCCTACGTCTGTCAGCGCAGTCGGCGGCCTGGCTGCCGATGCTGGTCTCGACGCTGTATACCCCGCCCATGCCCCAGGGAGCCGGCCATGCCTTCCTGGACCAGAGTCGTGAGGGCCAACAGTTCTGGCGCGCCATGCAGATGAGCAGCCACGACGTGCTGGCGGAGTACTTCGAGCACGATCGCGTGCGGGCGCATTTCGCGCGAGTCGCGGGCGAGAACCTGGTGTCGCCCGATGAGAAGGCGACGGGCCTGGGGGTATTCGTTTTCCTCGGCTTCCTGGAAGCCTATGGATTTGGAGTCCCGGTCGGCGGCAGCGGCAAGCTGACCGAGGCTCTCGTGCGGTGCATCGAGGATCGCGGCGGTGTGGTGGTGGCGAGCCAGGAGGTACGTGAAGTGGTGGTCGCGAATGGTCGCGCCAGCGGCGTCATCACGGCCGATGGCGGCCGCTACAACGCCCGCGATGCCGTCATTGGCGCCATTCATCCGCACCAACTGTCCTCGATGGTGCCGGGACTGGATCCGCAGGTGCGCAAGGCGGCCGAGGCCACCCACATCACAGAAGCCGCCTGTGTCACCGTGCATGCCGCCCTGAAGGGTCCGCTGCGCTTCCGCACCCCGGATCCGGTGCAGTCGGTGATGATCGAGCTCATGCCAGCGTCGTATCGGGTGCTGCGCGAATGCTTCGATGACCTGCGCTACGGCGGCTTCATGCGCACGCACCTGCTGGGCTTGGGCTCGCTGTCGATGTTTGATGACACCCGCACCCCACCCGGCAAGGCAATCGCGCATCTTTGGGACTACGCGCCCTACGAGCGTCCCGATGGCATGCCCTGGGACGATGCCAAGGAATCCTTCGCGCGCAGCATGCTGGACCGGCTGCGGGTGTATGTCGCCAACCTTGATGAAGTGCTGCTGGAATTTCATTGCGACAGTCCGGTGGATATGGAACGCACCTCGCCGAGCTTCATGCGCGGCGACCTGCATGGCATTGCCACCACCAGTTATCAAAGCGGGGCGCATCGTCCGACGCCCGATCTGGGGCAGTACCGTGTGCCAGGAGTCGAGCGGTTGTACCTGGTGGGCCCGTTCCAGTATCCGGGTGGCGGCGTGTTTGGCGCCGGTCGCGCGACGGCGCAGGTCATGTGCGATGACCTGAAGATCGATTTCGGCCAACGGGACACGCCGGCGTGAAGCTGTACGGGCCGGATCGCCGCGAGCTCATGACCATCAGCCGCATTGAACGCGACGGTAATCAGCTGCTCATCAAGGGCAAGGTGTTCGGCACCATGCCCTTGAGCGCGAGCCTCAGTCCCGCGCAGGCACGCGAAGGCCTGAAGCTGCTGGGGCTGCGCGGCATTTTCTTCGTTCTGACCATGCTGTTTCGCGGGGGCAAATGACTCAATCACCGTCGATGCAGGGCAAGGTGGTCGTGATCACCGGTGGCGCGGGCATGATCGGCCATGCCACGGCCATGACTGTGGCCAGGGCGGGGGCCGATGTGATGCTTGTGGACATCAACGCTGCCGCGTTGGCGGCGCGCCGCGGCGCCGTTGCGGCACTGGGCAGGCACGTCGAGACCGTGGTCGCCGATGTCAGCAAGGCCGCCGATGTCCAAGGCTATGTGGCGCGGGCCCTGGAAGTGTTCGGGCGCATCGACGGGTTCTTCAACAACGCCGGCATGGAAGGCAAGCTTGGCCCGATCTACGAGTACGACGAAGCGGAGTTCGATCGGATCGTCGCGGTGAACCAGAAGGGTATCTTCCTGGGACTGCGCCATGTTCTGCCGGTGATGCTGGACCAGGGCCACGGTGCGGTGGTCAATACCGGATCGATTGCCAGCGAACGCGGCCTGGCCGGCGCCTGTGCCTACAACGCAACCAAGCACGCCGTCATCGGTCTCACGCGTACCGCGGCCAGTGAAGTGGGCGCGAAAGGTGTGCGGGTCAATGCGGTGATGCCCGGCGTCATCGACACGCCGTTGCTTGAGGCCATGGTGCGGATGATGTTCAAGGGTGACGTGGCCGCGGGCAAGAAGGTGCTGGGCAAGGTCGCCACCATGGACCGCATCGGCACGCCGGAGGAAGTGGGCGAGGTCGTGACCTTCCTGCTGTCGGAGGCCGCGAGCTTCGTGAATGGCGCGGCCTGGGCCGTCGACGGCGGCGCCCTGGCGACCATCCGGCACTGACGCGGGCACGGGGGAGGCTGCGCATGCTGACGATTTATCATTGGGAGCCCAACGCGAACTCGGGCAAGCCGATTCTTGCGGCCTTCGAGAAGGGCGTGGAGTTCGAGAGCCGCTACATCGACATGCTGGCCTTCGAACAGCACGCCCCGGACTACCTGAAGGTCAACCCCAACGGTACGGTGCCGGCCATGCTTCATGACGGCGTGCTGGTGCCCGAATCCACGGTGATGATGGAGTACATCGATGGCAGCTTCGCCGGGCCGAAGCTGCGCCCCGAGGATCCCTTCGAGCGCTGGCGCATGCGCTGGTGGTGCCGCTATTTCGACCAGGTGGTGGGCCCTTCGATCAGCATGTTCGGCTGGAGCTTTTTCGTCGGGCCGGCCATGCGGCAGCGAGATCCCGAGGAATTGCGGGCGCGCATCGAGCGCATTCCGCTCAAGGAGCGCCGCATCGCCTGGTCCAAGGCCATCTACGGCACCTTCTCGCCGGAGGAAATGGCCGAGTCCGGCCGGCGCATCGCGCAGGGCGTGAGGCAGCTGGAAGCGGCGCTGGGGGAGCGGCCCTGGGTCGCGGGCAATTCCTACTCGATCGCCGATATCGCCGGGTTCAACATGCTGGCGGGGCTGCCGCTGATGAATCCGCAGGTGGCCAACGATGCGGTGACGCCGCATATCCTGGAGTGGTTGCGCAAGATCAACGAGCGGCCCGCCATCCGCAAGAGCTTTGCATTGGGGCGCACCGAGCTCGTGCGACGTTACGCGCACCTGGATCGCCAGGCCACGCCTGGAGCGGGACGCTCCCATGCTTGAGCTGTATCACTGGGAGCCCAACGGCAGCTGGCTCAAGCCGCTGATTGCGCTGCATGAGAAGGCACTGAAGTTCCAGAGCCGCTACGTCGAGGTGCTGACCCTTGAGCAGCATGGTCCGGAATACCTCGTGGCCTCGCGTGAGACGCAGCTGCCTCTGGAAGGCGAGGGACCCATCCTCATCCATGATAGCCGGCAGATCACCGAGTCGCTGTTCATCATGGAGTATCTCGAGGATGCTTTCCCGGAGCCGGCGCTGCGTCCGGCGGAACCGATCCTGCAGGCCAGAATTCTGGCCTGGGGCCGCTTCATCAACGAAGTGTTCATGCCCGCCGTGAGCACGCTGGGCTGTCACGCCTATCTGGCGCCGCAGCTCAAGGCGCGCCCGTCAGCGGCAGCGGCCGAGCTCGCCGCGCGGATCCCGAGCCTTTACTTGCGCGAGGGCTGGCAGAGCGCGCTCGCGAACCTTTATCCGCACGAGCTCCTCGAGGATTCGCGGCGCAAGGTGGCGCTGGCCGTGCGGCGCCTGGAGGCGGGCCTGGCGAGCGCGTCATGGCTGGTGGGCGACACGTATACCCTGGCGGACATCGATGCCTTTTCGATCTGCCTGTCACTGCCGAAACTGACACCGGACCTGGTAAATGCCGGTACCACCCCGCAGCTGCTCAAGTGGCTGGCGTGTATCCATGAGCGGCCGGCGGTGCGTGCGGCACTGGCCATGAGCCGCACCGGGCGGTCGGATGAGGCCTTTGCACCCGGGCCTGAGCATTCACGCTGGGGATAGTGAGGAATGTCGCGCCATCATGATTTATCTGGCCGAAAAGTGCGGCCAGCTTCTGCCCACCGCTACCAGCGCGCGGTGCCACCACCCGCGGACCTTGGAACCGGCGATGCCAAGACGGTGGCGGGCGCGCGCAAGTTCCTGGCTTGATTCTCAGTGGACTTCGCCGCTGAAGGTGCGCAAGGCGGGATTGGTCCGGTCGGGCATGGCGAACGCCGCCTTGACGCCCGGGCGTTCAATCATGCGTGCCACCCAGCGGGTCAGATGGGGCGCGCGTGAGCCCACCTGCATCTGTGGAAACAGCCGCTCCAGGGCCATGCCCCCGATGGCAAAGAAATTGATGTCGGCCAGCGTGTAGCTGTCGCCGGCCAGCCAGGCGGTCTGCTGCAACTGACGTTCGACCTTGTCCACCGCCACTTCGATCTTGCGGGTGGCGTTGGCCAGGTCGGCCTCGCTGAACCCGGAACGGGCGGTACGCCATTTCTCACGCTGCTCGTACAGGGGGATGCGCGCCATCAGCCGTTCGAATTCTCCTGCCTCCACTGACCGCGCGATGGCGCCGACCAGGCGATGCCAGCCATGCATGGAGACGAAGTTCATGACATGTTCGTCGCAGAACTTGTTCCAGTAGCGCATGCGCGCCTTGCCCAGGGCATCCGCCGGGCGCAGCGGCGGCGCCTCAGGAAACGCATCCTCCAGGTATTCACCGATCACCGTGGTGTGCGTGATGATGTGCCCGTCGTGATCCAGAACCGGCACCTGGCCTTCTGGATTGATGGCCACGAACCACGGCTCGTGCTGCTCGAACTTGTGCAGGTCGATATAGACGCTGTCAAAGGGCAGCCCCTTTTCCTTGATGGTGATCAGTGTCTTCAAAGAGTTGGCGACCGGCTCGGCGTGGTACAGCTTCAGCATGGGAGGCTTCCTCGGGATTGATCAGGACTTGCCCTGGGGCATTATCGTACACTTCGACGGCCAACTGATTCCGGGCAGGAGAGGTGCGCGATGTCCGAAGTGCTGAGCGCCATGGAGCGCATGGAAATCGAGAGGGCCTGCGAGCGACTGACCTATGCCTATGGACGGGCGCTGGATCTGGGCGACATGAACGCCGCGGCGGACTGTTTTGCCGAGCACGGCAGCTTCGCGCGGCCGATGAATCCCGGGCAGATCATCCAGGGTCGTGAGGCCATCCGCACGTCGCTGCTGACGCGACCGAAGACGTTGCTGACCAAGCATCTGACCACCAGCGTGATGATCGATGTCGAGAGCCGGGATTCGGCGAGCGGTCTGTCCTACCTCACCATGATCGCGACCACGCCTCCCGAAGGGGCGGCCCCGCCCTTCGTTTCCAGCGGCCCGATGTATTTCGGCGAAATGCGCGACCGCTTCGTGCGCGAACGGGGCGCGTGGAAATTCCTCGAGCGCCGCGGTTCAATCCAGATGAAGTTCTCCGGCGCGCTCCAGGGCTAGCAGCTGCGCCTTGATCGCCAGGCCACCGGCAAAGCCGGTGAGCGTGCCGTCGGCGCCGATCACCCGGTGGCAGGGCACGATGATGGGAATGGGATTGCGGCCGTTGGCTGCCCCCACGGCGCGGACCGCCTTGCTGCTGCCGATCTGATCTGCGATCTGCCCATAACTGCGGGTTTCACCAAAGGGAATGGTCCGCAGCGCCTTCCAGACCTTGTTCTGGAACTGCGTGCCGTTCGGGTCGAGCTTCACGTTGAACGAGCGGCGCTTGCCGGCAAAGTATTCCGCCAGCTCCCGCTGCGCCTGCCGCAGAACCGGGTGTCGGGGGTCCAGGGTCATGGCGCCGGGGCCCAGCCGTGACGGATCGTCATCCTCCCAAAGCACGGCCGCGAGGCCCCGGTCGCTGCCCACCAGCGTGAGTTCGCCCACCGGTGATTTCATGGTCTGGTACACATAACTCATGGCTGGTTCCTCATTTGCTCAGGGGCCGAATTCTGGTCGTCCTGAGGCAGCCTCCGCTGGCGGAATTCGGACCTGACTGTCAGCCATGCAGGGCCGCCATATCGATGGCCGAAAACCGCTAGTGAGTTCCCGCTGCCGGTGCCATCATTCTGCCATGGACCTCGATCACGACGCCTGTTACCGGGCGATCAAATTGCGCGATGTGCGCTTCGACGGGCGGTTTTTCACGGCCGTGAAAACCACCGGGATCTATTGCCGTCCGGTGTGCCCGGCGCGCACGCCCAAGTCCGGCAATGTCAGTTTCTTCCCCACGGCCGCTGCCGCACAGGAGGCGGGTTTCCGTCCCTGCCTGCGTTGCCGCCCGGAGACCGCACCGGACATGCCCGCCTGGCGCGGGACTTCGACCACGGTGACCCGCGGTCTGGCGCTGATCGAGCTCGGCGCTCTGGATGAAGGCCACGTGGACGTGCTGGCCGAACGCCTGGGGTTGGGCGAGCGGCATTTACGGCGGCTGTTCCGCCAGCACCTCGGAGCATCCCCGATCGGCGTGGCGCAGACGCGCCGCATTCTGCTCGCGAAGCAGCTCATCCATGAGACGCATCTGCCGATGACCGAAATCGCCTTCGCTTCCGGATTTGGCAGTGTTCGGCGCTTCAATGAGACTTTCCGTGATCTGTTTGGCCGACCGCCGGGTGAGTTGCGCCTCTTAAGCGGGCCTGAGGTCAGCGCGGATTGCAGCGAGTTCAGCCTGCTGCTGCGCTACAAACCGCCGTACGACTGGCCGGCCATGCTCAGTTTCCTGCAACGGCGCGCCATTCCTGGGGTGGAGCGGGTGGCGCAGGGCACGTATTCGCGCAGCATCGCGCTCGATGGCGTGCAGGGCCGGATCAGCGTACAGGCAGGCGGGGCCAATGCCCTGCGCGCCAGCATTCGCATCTCGAGGCTGGCAACCCTGCCCAATATCATCGCCCGGTTGCGGCGGCAGTTTGACCTGGCGGCGGACCCGTTGAGCATCGCAGCACACCTGGGCACCGACCCGGTGCTGGCGCCGCTTTTGAAAATTCGCCCGGGACTGCGGGTGCCCGGCGCGTGGGACGGATTTGAGCTGGCCATTCGCGCGGTGCTCGGACAACAGATCAGCGTCGCGGCTGCGATACGTCTGGCGGGACGCCTGGTGAGGGCCTGCGGTGCGCCCCTGGCAGAGCCGGACGGGGACTTGACGCATGTTTTTCCCACCCCGGAAGCGCTTAGGCGCGTGAATCTGTCGACCTTGGGGCTGCCGCGCAGCCGGGCGGCCACTTTGAGCGGCGTGGCCGCGGCCGCGCTGGAGAATCCGCGCCTGTTCGGTGCCCACTGCGACCTGGATGAGGCCATCGCGCGCCTGCGCTCGATACGCGGCGTGGGGGAGTGGACCGCCCAGTACATTGCACTGCGGCAGCTGCGCGAACCGGACGCCTTTCCCGCCGCCGATGTTGGGCTGATGCGCGCCCTTGTCGATGCTCAGGGCCAGCGTCCGACGGCTCCGCAACTGCTGGCGCGTGCCGAGCCGTGGCGCCCGTGGCGCGCCTACGCGGCCCAGCACCTGTGGGCCAGCGCCTAAATCGCCGCCGGAATCTCCGGCTCCTTCACCCGCAGCAGCAGCACCATTCCGACCAGCAGAAATGCTATGCCGCTGGCGATACCGATGCGCTGACTGTGGGAAATGGTGGTCACGAGCCCGATCGCCAGGGGTCCGATGAAGGACGTGGCGGTCCCAGACATGGCGTAGACGCCGAAGAACTCATTGAGCATGGCCGGGGGTGCGAGTTTGCCCATCAGCGCGCGGCTCGAGGACAGACCCCCGGTCACGAATGTGGCGGCGAGAACCTGCGCGATGCAGAACACGATGTCGGGAATCGTCGGGAACATGCCTCCATAGCTGTGCAGCGGCAGGTTCAGTTTGACGAACAGCGCCGTGTCGGGGCTGGTCGAACATACGATCACGATGGCCAGCAATGACCCGGCGACAAAGATCATGGCGCTGCGGCGTGATCCGACCTTCAGATCCATCCAGCCGGCCAGCGCTCCGGCGAGCGCGGCGGCCACACTGTTCAGCAGGCCCTGAACGATCAGTGCCTCGGCACTCCAGTGCAGGACGCCGGCGGCATAGATGCCGCTGAAACTCATCAGGACCACGAAGCCTTCGTTGTAGATCATCCTGGCGATCAGAAACACGCCGACGTTGCGGTAGTTGCGCAACCGGGTCAGGGTCTCGATCAGGCTGTGCAGTCCCTTGCGGATGGTCGTCGCCATGCCTAAGCGGGTGCCGGCCGTGTCCGGGGTGAACACGAACAGCGGCAGACCAAAGACCAGCATCCACACCGCCGCCAGCATGCCCACGGCACGCTCCGGTTCATGCATCGCCTTGCTCAATCCGAACAGCGGGTGGGGGTTCCAGCTCCAGGCGAAGAGGAAGAACAGGAACAGGACGACGCCAAAGGCATTACCCAGCGCGAAACCCATGCCGCTCCAGAACCCGATGCCCTGCGGGGCAATGTTCGGCAGCATGGCGTTGCAGAAAATGGCTGAGTATTCATAGAAGAGCATGCTGCCGACGATGGCGGCCATGATCCAGATCAGGCCGCCGTCCATTCCCGGCGTCGCAAACCACAGCGCCGCCATGCTCGGAACGCCGAAGGCAATGCAGCCCACCAGCCAGGGCTTGCGCCGGCCGCCCGCATCGGCGATGGCCCCCAGGATCGGCGCCCCGATTGCAACCAGTATGGCGCCCACGGCGCTGGTGTAGCTCCAGATGATCTGGCCGCGCACCGGGTCGGAGATCACCACGGTGCTGAAATACGCCGAGAACACGAAGATATTGACCAGCACGTTGTCAGGAATACGTGCTCCGTCGAACAGCGCCCATGACCAGCGCCCGCGCAGGACGTGGCGCCCCGCCGGCTGGACGCCGGCGGCCGGCATGCTCAGATCCATAAGTTCCCCCTAGAAGCGTCCGTTGTTGTTCTTGCTGCCGCCGGTGATCGGCTGCATCACGTCCCAGTGTTCGGCGATCTTGCCATGGGCAATGCGGAACAGATCCACGACCGCAAATCCCTCATCTCCAGGATTAAAGATGACATGGACGTGCGCGGCCACCAGATCACCGTCCACCAGCATGCGCTTGACCCGGTGTTCGACGTGCGGATATTTGACCTTGGCCCGATCCAGCATGTCCTTCAGGCCCTGGGAGCCGGTGGCGGCGCTGGGATTGTGCTGGATATATCCCGGGTCAAACAGCGCATCGACCGCACCGGAGTCAACGGGCCCGAGGACCTCCGCATAGATGCGCTTCACCAGGCGCAGGTTGGCCAATTCTTGTTTTGTGCGTGCGCTCATTCCCCTCTCCGTGGCCTTGGACTGCCGCGCCGGGCTTGCCAGGCCTGGCGAATACTGCCATTTTCTCGGCTCGGGCGCGCGCCCTGCGGCATCAACTCGGGACTCCATCCGCTAAATCAACCGGGGTAGCATCACAATGAAACGCATCACGCTCGCGTCGCTGTGCATTGTGCTCGGCGGCGCCCTCATGGTTCCCGCACTGGGCCGGGCTGAAGTGTCCTGCACCCGTCCCGGGCTGCAGCAGGCCGTCGAACTGTATACGGTGGCGCAGACCAAGGGCGACCCCTCCGGACTGCCGCTGGCGAAAGGCGTCGGGTATTGGGAGAACACCGCGCCGGCGGACCTGCACAAGGGGCTGATCACCAAGCCCATGAAAATCGATCATCAGCGCAGTTTTTTCGATACCGATACCTGTCAGTCCGTTACCGAGTCGATCGTGACGGACAAGGCCGCGCCCTATGTGTTCAGCACGCGCCTGCGGGTCAATCACGACAAGATCGTCGAGGTGGAGATACTGTGGACCACGACGGGCTACTGGCTGTTCGACGCGGATGCGTATCTGAAGCATTCCTCAGAAGAGAACTGGGATGCGATTCCTGCTGAGAAGCGCACCCCGCGCGGTGTGCTGGTGGCGGCGGCCAATGCCTACCTCGATGCCTTTCTGGAGAAGCGGATCGACCTGGTGCCGTGGGGCTTCCCTTGCGAGCGCACCGAGGGCGGCCGCGGCTATACCGGCAAGGGATCGCCCGCTGACAGCTGCGACGTGGGCGTTCCGGCGGGTGTGAATATCGCCAACCGGCGCTTCGTGGTGGATGAGGTGCTGGGTACGGTATCGGTGTACTGCACGTTTGGCGCGTCCGGGCCAAACGGCGGCAGCGGTGCGCCGGACAGCCACCTGTTCCGCGTCGAGAATGGCAAGTTGCGCTATGTGCATACGCTGACGCACCTGCTGCAGGCCAACTTCCGGGGAACACCGCCAGCGCCGCCAAAGCCCGCTGGCACTCCGTGATTCAGGGCCGCGGGCCCTCCAGAATTCCTGGGGCCCGCAGCGCAATGGCATAAATGTACTCGCACGCCGTGATGTACAACGTCTTCGCGTCATCCCCGCCGAAGGCGAGGCTTGACGCACAGGTGGTCTTGCGCGGTTCGGCATCGCCGAGCGTTGGCAGATGCAGCAGGCCCAGGAGTTTGCCGGTGGGAGCGGTAATGCGGATCGTGCCCGGCAGGGCGTCGGCCGACCAGAGGTTGCCGGCGCGATCGGTTTTCATCCCGTCGCCGATACCGCTGCCATGCGTAAAAAGCTCGCCCGTGCCGACACTGCCATCGGCATTGACCGCATAGCGCATCACCTTCGGGTCCGGCGTGATCGTGCCGGCGGACAGGTAGAGGTACTTGTCATCGGGGGACAGTGCAATACCGTTGGGCTCGGCGCCAAGCTGCTCGCGGCTCACCGCCAACGTCACCTTGCCGTCCTTCCATCGCCACACCGAGTCGGGCATCTGGACCAGGGGACTGTGAATCCCGCCGCGCCGACCGACATCTGAATCCGTGAAATAGATGGCGCCATCCGCCGCAATCGCAACGTCGTTGGGTCCGTTGAAGTGCCGCCCTTCGAAGCCATCCGCCAGCACGGTGCGCGTTCCATCCTTTTCCAGGCGCTTGATGGCCAGATCCTGACCGGCGCACCAGATCAAACGGCCCTCGCGATCAACCCCGGTGCATCCCGGGCCGAACAAAATCACATGCGCGCGTCCGATCTGCGCGAGTTTGCCGACGTTGGCGAAGTCCTTGCCGCTGTAGCCGGCCTGGTCCAGGTACACCGACACCTTGCCGGCCGGGGTCACTTTGTAGACGACGTTATCGATGATGCTGCTCGCCAGCAGAAAGCCCTGGGCGCCATCACGTCCGGCAATCCACACCGGTCCGTCGATGAAGCCGAATCCCGAGGCAATCGTCTTCAGCTGCGCATCGGGCGCGATGAGGGCGTCCAGTGAGGGATCGGAGCGGGTGATGTTGAAGGGATGCGGCGCGGAGTCGGGTACCGGCTGGGCTCGCGCACCGGACAGACCCAATGTTGCCGCAAGGAGCATCAGAACAGGCCTATGCACCGGACAACCTTAACATCGAAAGGACCGGAACCTGCAGCCACGACGCGGTAGCGCCGCCGGTCCAGATGCTGTGGATGCCGCGGTTCACGGTGTCCTCATGCCGCGCATACAGCAGCGGCTTGGGTGCGTGAAAGATGTCGCGCCCCTGGATGCGCAGGCGCAGAGTCTCGCCGGCGTCGAAATGGGTTCCCGAGGGCAGTATTTCGATATCCGCCGAAACGATCTGGCCCGGGGCCACCTTTCTTTCGTTGCGATGCGCCAATATCGGCAGATAGCTGGTGGACTTCTCGGTATCGAGTTGGCGATGCGAGATCCGCAGCCAGCCCAGCGCCACCGGCCCGTTCTCGAAAATCGCATAGTGCGTCATGCCGACCACGTGCCCTTGCGCATCGAGTTTCTCCAGCGCCACGAACAGATCCAGGTCATCGGCCTGCTCGGCGCTCACGTACAGGTGCAGGCGGGTGTGGCCGACGATGTCGGTGTCCGTCTCGAAGCGCAGGTCAAAGCGCGCGGCCGCATTCTCGGCGAGGGCGTCGTAGTGGCACACACTCTGTGCAGTCGGAGCCTGGGTGCGCAGCGCGCTGGCGTCCGCCTCGAGGTAGAGCCTGCGGTAAGACACCTCGGGAAGTGGCCACTGCGTTGAGCGATGGCGGCGCGCATGGCCGCTACGCTCACGGACCTCGACCTCGACGGGTGGCCATGGGGGGGCGCCGCCCGTGCCTTTGAGGAAATGATCGAAGAAGGCGCGCTGACGGGCGCGGCTTTGCGGGTCATAGTAATGCGCCCATTTCTTGCGCCCGTGCACCTCCAGCCATTTGTCAGCCGAGGAGATGCGCCGGAATCCCTCAAGCGTGCCGCGGGTATGCAGGCCGTGATCGCTCCAGCTGCCGACGACCCAGGCCGGAACCCGGATGTTCTCAAGATCTGCCGCCTTCGATGCCCAGAATGCATCGCACAGCGGATGTTCCGCAGTCTCCGCCCAAAGATCCTCGATGGGGTGATCAGAGGCTCCCCAGCGCACCTGAATGTAGGGCCAGAACGCGGTGTCCGGAATGCCTCCATGGCGAACCACTTCGCGATAGGTGTCCGACCAGCCCTCCCAGGGATTGATCGCTGCAAGGTGCGGCGGGTTGAGCGCGGCCACGCGCCACTGCATGACGGTGAGATAGGACACACCGGAAAGGCCAACCCTGCCATTGCTCCAGGCCCGGGTGCCGGCCCATTCGACGGCGTCATAGAAGGCCTCGGTCTCTTCGGGTGAAAGGTAGGTCGCAGGCGACTGCGCATACCAGACGCCGGGTATGTCGATGGTCACGACGGCGTAGCCATGACTCACCCAGAACACCGGATCGGGGGCCTCGAAGATGGTGAGCTCGGAAAGCCAGTCTGCCTGCACGCCGCTGTCGGGGTAGATCCTGGCAAGCGGCGCGGGGTCGTGCTTGCCGTAGGGAGTCCAGGCGAGCAAGGGCGGGGCCCTGAGCTCATCGGCCGGCCTGAAGACATCGGCGTAAAGCGAAAACCCGAACCGCGTCGGGATCTGCACGTCACGCTCGATGATCATGCCGCGCGTGCTGTCGCGGGTGTAGTGCCGCGGCCGCGCGCCGCGAGCCTCGGGGGTGTTCAGGGGCTGACGGTAACGGTAAGCGCGTGGCGGCGTCATGAGTGATTCACTCACGCTCCAGCATGGCGTCCGCATTGGTCAGCAGACGTTCCAGTTGTGACTTGAACGAGGTCTCATTCAGGCCTGCCAGCAGCCGCCGCTCGTGTGCCGCCGCCAGGGGACGCACCCGCTCCAGCAGTGCCCGACCCTTGGGCGAGAGGCTCACGACGCGCACTCTTGAGTCCGGGCGATGCGTGCGCCGGGCAACGAGCCCGCCAGCCTCAAGTTCACGCAGGGAGCGACTCACCCAGGCTTTGTCGATACGGGCGCGCCGCGCGATTTCATTGACGGTGACGCCCTGCTTGCCGTCGAGCAGATTCATGAGCCGCAGGTCGGTATTGCGCAAACCGAAGCGCTTCTCGATGGTTCGGATCGCAAGTCGCGCGATGACCTCGGCAATGCGCACGATGCGCACCGCGACCAGGTCTTCCAGTGATCTGCGTTCGGCCATTGCTGCTCCCGTCGCCGGAGATTCTGGTGTCTTGACAACAAGTCTCCGCCCGGATCAAATTGTTGTCAACGCAACAAAGCGGGTCCGCCATGAAATTCCCGGATGTGCCGATGTTCGCCGGCGTGAACGCGCCCTGCCGCGCCGAGGTCGACCTGCAGGATCTGGAGGTCGAAGGGGAGATTCCGCGACAGATCGATGGTGCGTTTTACCGCGTGGCAGCCGACCATCAGTTCCCGCCGCGCTTTGCCCAGGACGTTCCCTTCAATGGCGACGGCATGGTGTCGATGTTCCGCTTCCAGGACGGGCGCGTTCACCTGAAGTCGCGCTACGTGCACACCGAGCGTTTCAAGGCCGAACGAGCCGCGGGCCGGGCGCTGTTCGGACGGTACCGCAACAAATGGACCGATGATCCGGCGGTCGTGGGCCTGAGCCGCAATCTTGCCAATACCAGCGTGCTGATGCATCACGGTGTGCTGCTCGCACTGCGCGAGGACAGTGCGCCGGTGGCGCTCGACCCGATGACTCTTCAGACCATCGGCAGCTGGAACTTTCATGGCACGCTGCCCGGACCCACCTGCTCGGCGCACTGCAAGATAGATCCCCTGACTGGCAACCTCGTGGGCTTCGGTTTCGGTGCCAAGGGGGACTTCACGCGCGATGTGGTGTATTTCGAGGTCAATCCGCACGGCAGGGTGATCCACCAGGCCTGGTTTCAGACCCCGTATTTCGAAGAGCAGCACGACTGCGGCGTGACGCGCGACTACATCGTCTTTCCGGTGGTCCCGATCCTCGGCGCCGGTGAGGAGGGCCTCAAGGCCGGCCACACCTACTATGGCTGGAGTCCGCACCAGGAGATCTACTTAGGCGTGCTGCCGCGCTTCGGGAACGGCAGCGACATTCGCTGGTTCACGGCCCCGAACCAGTTCACGAGCCACGTCATGAATGCCTTCAACGAAGGCACCCGGGTGCACATCGATGTCTGCCGGTCACCGGGCAACCTGTTTCCGTTCTTTCCGGAGTTCGGCAAGCCATTCGACCCCAAGGGGCTCGCCGATGTGAAGCTGACCCGTTGGACCGTGGATGTGACCCGGGGCAGCAGTGCGCCCGAGAGTGCTCCGCCCTTCGAGCGTGTGCAGACCTTGTGTGAGTTCATCGGCGAGTTTCCGCGCAACGATGATCGCTTCCAGATGCGGGAGTATCGGCATGGCTGGCTGCTCGGATTCGCGGGCAGCCGCAACAGTCTCGGTCACGTGGACCTTGCCTCCGGTCGCCTTGAAACCTGGCAGGCGGCGCCGACTTCGCCGGTCATGGAGCCGTGCTTCATTCCGCGCAGCACGGATGCGAAGGAAGGGGACGGGTGGGTGGTGCAGGCGCTGACCAACGGCCAGACCATGCTCACCGAGGTCAATCTCTTCCTCGCCACCGCGATCGCCAAGGGTCCGCTCGCGACCGTCAAACTCCCGTTGCGCCTCAAGCCTGCCTATCACGGCAGCTGGTCGCCGGCAGCCACCGTCAAGTCCTCGGGCCTGCTTTGAAAGGGCTGAACATGCTCAATTACGACGACTACATTGCAGTATTCAACAGCGGCGATGATGCCGCGCTGCTGGAGCGGTTCTTCGCCGCGGACGTGGTATTCACCGGCGGCAGTCGGGATTACCAGGGCAAGGCCGCGCTCAGGGCCTTTCTTGACTGGGCGCACGATGGCGTGCGCGAAGTCATGCGGCCGCAGAACGTGATCCGGCGCGAGGATATGATCTTTGCCGACGTGGACATGGACTTCCATGCCAGCAAGCCTCGGCCCGACTTTCCCTTCGGGGCCATGCGGCCCGGGGATCTGATCACGGTCAAGTTCTTCGTCACCTACCGCCTGCGGGGCGATCGGGTCGTGGAGCTGAAGTCGATGACCTGGCCGCCGGGCAAGGGCGTGACCAGCGTGCCGCGCCTGGGCCCGCATCCCAGCCAGATTGCGGCCTTCGGCGCCTACGTTTCCGCCTTCAGTCAGGGCGAATTTGAGCGCTTTGCCCGCTTCTATACCGAGGATGTCCGGCTCGAGCTCGGCTCGATACCGCCCATTCAGGGCCGTCAGGGCATCATCGATTTCTACCGGCCCATGTTTGCGAGCGTGAGCGAGAAGCTCAGGATCAATACCGTCACCGCCACCGAAACCACCATCGAACTGGATGCCGTCACGCGCTTCACGGCCATCACGGACGCACCCGACTTCGTCGTGGCCCCCATGCGGGCAGGGGAATATGTGGAGGGGCGGGTCCTGGTCAGCTATGAACTGCGCGGTGGACTGATCGCGCGTATCAGCGTGCGCCGCGGGGGCGAGATGCTGAAGCACCCGCGCGCGGACTAATATAAATCTATATGAATCAAATAGTTAATTACAAACCATGCTGTGGATTCCCGCTGGTCTGCGCCCTGCCGTGTTGCGTTTGCCGACCGGCGCGAGATGAAAAGTCAACCGCCCTTGTGTGCGTCAAAACATAGTTGGCTCTCACGTATGTCGCATGTCGCAGCGCGCGGCTGCACAATAGGAGGATGACCACGACGAAGTTAGGGGGCAGGGGCATGAGCGCAGCATTGTTAAAACAGGCGTTGCCGCGCTTTGGCGCCTGCCTGGCCCTGGCCTGGCTGGCTCTGGCTGGGATCGCCCAGGGCCAGACCCCGGCCGCTGCCGCTGCAGATCCCGTCCAGCCGATCAACGCCCTGATCAATGCCAATTGCGTGAAATGCCACAATTCCACGGACTGGGCCGGCGGCGTGGCCATGGATACCATGGACCTCAGTCACCCCGGCGACGATCCCCAGGTCTGGGAAGAGGCCGTCACCAAGCTTCGCGGACGACTGATGCCGCCCGCAGGTGAGAAGCAGCCCAGCCAGCCCGCGGTGGATGGCTTCGTCAATTATCTCGAAACCACTCTGGATGCCTCCGCCAACGACAAGGGTGTGGGCCATGTGCCGCTGGAGCGCCTGACGCGTACCGAGTTCTCGGCCTCCGTCAAGGGCCTGCTGGGGGTGGATGTCGATCCGAAGCAGGTTCTGCCCACCGAGATCGAAGTCGACGGCTTCAGTAATATCGCCGGTGCCCTGACCGTCTCGCCGACTTTCCTGGAGCAGTACCTCCAGGCGGCGCGCCGTGTCGCGCGAATTGCCGTGGGGCAGCCGGTCCCGAAAATGGAGAGTGTGTTTCACGGCGGCGGTGGTGGCGGGGGCGGGCAAGCCGGCTTTGGCTCGCCGACCCAGTACCAGCACCGGGACGGCTATCCGCTGGGAACGCGGGGCGGCGTGAGCTTCACGCACGTGTTTCCGGCCGACGGCGAATACCATTTCAACTTCATGGACGGTGACAGCATCGACGCGGGCCTGTACCCGCGCGGCATGGAGACCCGGGCCACGGTCGTATTCCTGCTGGATGGCAAGGAAGTGGCGCGCCGGGAGGTCGGTGGTCCTGAGGACATGTCGCTCGCCGAGCGTGACGGCCCCAAGGGCCGCGTCGACCTGATCGCCAAACTGTCCAACATTCCGGTGCAAGTTACCGCTGGCTCGCACGCGGTGACCGTCACTTTCATCGAACGCTCCTGGGCGGAGAGCAATGACCCGACCGGCGCCGGCAGGGTGTCGGGCATGCCCATCATCCGCGACGGCATTCAGGTCGTCGGCCCCTACCAGCCGCACGGCCTTTCCTTGAGCGCCAGTCGCGCCAAGATCTTCGTCTGCGAACCCCAGCAGCCAAGCGAGGAACGCCCCTGCGCCGAGAAGATTGCGCGGCATCTGGCGACCGAGGCCTTCCGGCGTCCGGTCACGGACGATGATGTGAACGTGCTCATGAAGTTTTACGAAACCGGCCGTTCCGATCCCGGTGGTTTCGATTCGGGAGTGATCGAACTCATCACCGCGATCCTCTCCAGTCCCGACTTCCTCTACCGCGCGATCTCGGCGCCGGCCACTGCGGGTGAATCCCGTCAGCTGGATGATCTTGAGCTGGCCTCGCGACTGTCGTTCTTTTTGTGGAACGAAGGCCCCGACGACCAGCTACTCGCGCTTGCCACCCGGCACCAACTCTCCAATAACGCCGTCCTGGATGCCCAGGTCGAACGCATGCTGAAGGATCCGCGTGCCGAGTCGCTGGTCACTGACTTTGCCTTCTCCTGGCTCAATTTCGGCACCTTGAGCCAGGTCGAGCCTCTGGATCGCGAATTCAACGCCGCGATGCGCGCGAACTTCGAGACCGAGGCGCGGCTGTTCCTCGCGAGCGTGCTGCTCGAGAATCGCAACGTCACCGACCTGCTGACCGCGAACTACACCTTCGTCAACGATATGCTGGCACGCCAGTACGGCATTCCCGGAATCCTCGGGCCGCAGTTCCGCCAGGTGACGCTGGCCGATGAGAATCGTTGGGGCATCCTGGGCAAGGGCGCCTTCGAGCTGCGCACGTCGTATGCCGACCGGACTTCCCCCGTGCTGCGCGGTGAATATGTGCTCGATCGGCTGATGGGCACGCCACCGCATCCGCCGCCGCCGAATGCGGTCACCGATCTGTCGTTCCACGAGGGCCAGCCGCCGACCACGGTCCGCCAGCGCCTCGAGGCGCATCGTGCCAATCCCACCTGCAGGGCCTGTCACGGCCTGATCGATCCGCTGGGCCTTGCGCTTGAGAATTTCGATCTTACCGGGCGCTGGCGCACGGCCGATCCGGTCACGAAGGTCACCATCGATCCCACGGCGGAACTTTCCAGTGGCATGGTGCTGCGCAATCCCGCGGACCTGCGCCACTACCTGACGCGCCAGCCGGACCTGTTTCCGACGACCGTAACCAAGCGCCTGATGATGTATGCGCTGAATCGCGAACTCGAGTACTACGATATGCCCGAGGTCAGGAAGATCGTGCGTGATGCCGCCGCGAGCAATTACACGGCCGCCGCGCTCATCACCGGCATCGTCAACAGCGATGCCTTCCGGCGCCAGGGGCCCGATGTGAAGCAGAAAAAGGCGCCTGACACCCATGGTGTCAAGGTCGCCGCAATCGATACTGGCGGCAAAGCCGCAACGCAGCGACAGGAGTGACAGGCGATGGCGTACTTCCTGACCAAGAAGCATCTGTCCCGACGCACCTTCCTGCGAGGTGGGGGCGTAGCGCTCGGACTGCCCTTCCTGGACGCCATGGTTCCGGCTGCCACGGCGCTGGCCGACACGGCCGCGGCACCCAAGACCCGCGCGGGATTCTTCTATATCCCGCACGGCGCGATCATGAACAACACCGTGTACGGCAAGGAAGTCGATGTCTGGACTTCCACCGGCAAGGGCGCTGATTTCACGCTCGGCAAGACCCTCGCCTCACTCGAGCCCTACAAGAACTACGTCACGACCTTCGACAATCTGGAGAACGTCGCGGCCTTGGGTTCGGTGCACACCCTGAACCCGGCGACATGGCTGTCGTGCGTGCGACCGGATACCGCGGCCAAGGGTGCCAGCATGGGGATCACGCTTGATCAGGTGATCGTCCAGCACCTGGGACAGAAGACTGCGCTGCCCTCCCTCGAGCTATGTTCGGAGACCACCATCCAGGTTGCCGCCTGTGGCGGTGCGGGCTGCTATTACGCCTCCACGACCTCTTATTCCGGACCCAACTCGCCGTTGCCGATGGAGTACAACCCGCGCAAGGTCTTCATCCAGCTCATGGGTGAGGGTGACACGGCGGCCGAGCGCGATGCCCTGCTGCGCAAGAACAGCAGCATCCTGGACATGATCAACGACCGCGCCAAGGCGTTGAACGGTCAGCTCGGTGCCGGTGATCGGGCGAAGCTGGAGGAGTATCTGGACACGGTTCGCGAACTGGAGCGGCGTGTGACCGTGGCGGGAACTCGCGACCTGCACGGCATCACAGTTCCTGATGCACCGGTGGGTGAGCTGGAGGACTTCGACAAGCAGGTCCGGTTGATGTTCGA
Organism: Steroidobacteraceae bacterium; assembly: GCA_049792815.1. GTDB lineage: Bacteria > Pseudomonadota > Gammaproteobacteria > Steroidobacterales > Steroidobacteraceae > DAIDKA01. Next base: position 26,208 of record JBARBG010000176.1, read on the forward strand.
CCTGCTGGCGCTCGCCTATCAGGCCGATCTGACGCGAGTCGCTTCTTTCGTGATGGTCTCAGAGGGCACCAACCGCACCTATAACTTCGTCGGTGTGCCCGATGCCTTCCATCCCGTCAGCCACCACTCCAATGACAAGGAGCGCATCCGCAGGCTGCAGGTCATCGAGCGCTACCACATGGAGCGCTTCGCGGATTTCCTCAAGAAGCTGGCCAACACCAAGGAGGGTGACGGCAGCATCCTGGATCATTCGCTGTTCCTCTACGGCTCGAACATGAGCAACAGCAACCAGCACGACAATTACCCGCTGCCGGAGATTCTGGTCGGTGGCGCCAACGGCAGGCATGTCGGCGGTAAAAATGTCACGCCGGCCGCGCACACGCCGCTGGCCAATGTGCACCTGACGATCCTGGATAAGCTCGGTATCCAGCAGCCGAAATTCGGTAACAGCACCGGGCTGATCAGCGATGTCTGATCGTAGAAGGTTCCTTAAGGGCTCGCTGACCGGACTGGTCGGACTGGCCTCGGTGCCGCTGCTGGGCAGTCTCGCAGGCTGCCAGGCAGTGCCCACCCAGGCCGCGGCCGGCGGTAAGTCGGGCCCGCTGACGCGTGCGCAATTGACTGAGCGGGTGAGTGTCGTGAGCGGCGCGCCCGGCAATGTCGTCGTGCTTTCGGGCGGCGACGGACTGGTGTTGGTCGATAGCGGCTCGGCGGCGATGGCCAGGGCCTTGCGGGCGAACCTGGGCGCCGCCGCGGTGCATACCCTGTTCAACACCCACTACCACGCCGATGAGACCGGCGGCAACGCACTGTTCGGCGCCGCCGGCACTGCCATCCACGCTCATGAAATCACCAAGCAATGGCTGGCCACGGACTATTACGTGCCGGCCGAGGACCGCTGGGTGAAGGCGCAGCCGGCCGTGGCCATTCCGACCGTGATCTTCCGTGACAAGAGCGAGATGAAGGCGGGTGCGGAGAGCATCGAGGCCGGGTATCTGCTCGAGGCCCATACCCGCGGCGACATCTATGTGTATTTCCGCGACTCCAATGTGCTCGCGGTCGGCGATGTGGCAGCGCCGGTGCACGATCCGCAGCTCGACTGGTACGCGGGCGGCTGGATCGGCGGCCGGGCGGATGCCATGGACAAGCTGGTCAAGCTCGCCAACGACGATACCAAGATCGTGCCGGCCTTCGGACCGGTGATGACCCGTGCGCAGCTGCAGGCCGAGACCGCGATGATGAAGCACCTTTACGATCGGACCACGGATCTGACCGATCACGGCCGCAGTGCCCAGGACATGCTCGATGAGGGCGTGATGAAGGACATCGACCGCAAGTTCGATGATCCGTACCGGTTCCTCTACGATGTGAGCAAGGGCCTGTGGGCCCACTACACCAATTTCGGGGGCAACATTGTTTAAGTTGACCATCCGCGCACCGGCCCTGGCCGCGGCCATCGGCGTGCTGTCGCTGGGAGCGGCGGCATTTTCCTACGCGGACTCAGCTCCGCAGTCACTGACCGACCTCATTCGCACCGGCCAGCGCGACGCCGTGCTCGCGGCCATCACCTCCCCGGATATCGATGTGAATGCAGCCGATGCGGATGGCTCGACACCGCTCATGTGGGCCACCTACACCGTCGATCATGAGCTGCTGGGCCAGCTGCTGAAGAAAGGCGCGAAGGTGCGCGTCACCAATCGCTACGGGTCCTCGCCGCTCGCCGAGGCCGTCAAGATCGGCGATGGCGACATGGTTCGCATGCTGCTGGATGCGGGTGCCGATGCCAATTCGCCCAATCAGGATGGTGAGACCGCGCTCATGCTGGCCTCGAGCATTGGTTCGCTGCCGATCGCGCAGCAGCTCATCGCCCGTGGGGCGAACGTCAATGCCATCGAGACCTTTCGCGGCCAGAACGCGCTGATGTGGGCGGCGGCGGAAAACCATCCGGACATCGTTGATCTGCTGCTGGCGCACGGCGCCAACGTCAAAATGCGCGCGAAGTACGATGACTGGCCGCGCGAGATGACTTCCGAGCCGCGCGCCCAGTTCGACCAGACCGGCGGGCTCACGGCGTTGCTCTACGCGACCCGCTCGGGTTGCTACCGCTGCGCCGTCGCCATCGTCAAGGCGGGCGCGGATGTCAATCAGCCCAATCCCGATGGCATCACGCCACTGATCAATGCCCTCGACAGCCGCGATTTCGACATTGCCATGTTCCTGCTCGACAAGGGTGCCAATGCCAGCGCCTGGGACATGACTGGCCGTACGCCCCTCTATGTCGCCGTGGACATGAATTCCTACAAAGGCCGCGGTTTTGGCGGTCCCACCGGCTTTGCCGGCTATGCCGGTCCGACCGCGGCGCATCCCAGGAGTACGGCCACGGCGATGGATGTCGTCAACCGGCTGCTGGCCATGGGCGTGGATCCCAATCATGAGCTGACGCGCATGCGGCCCAACGGCAATGGGCGCGGGCGCTTCGAGGACTACATGATGCGCGGCGGTACCGGTGCGGTGATGATCGCGGCGATGAGCTTCGATGATGTGGCGCTGAAGGTGCTGCTGGATCACGGTGCCGAGGCGGATGTGCCCAATGCGTTCCAGATCACGCCGCTGATGGCCGTCGCCGGCATGAGCGGAGCGGGGCGCGGTAACGGCTACGGCCCACAGCAAGGTGACCTGCAGGTGCGGGCGATGAAAATTGTCGACCTGCTACTGGCGCATGGGGCCAACGTCAACGCCCGTGTCACCGACAGCCACACCCATACCGCCAAACTCGTCGCCTATGTGCAGGGGCGCGATCACGAGGGTCAGACGGCCCTGTTTGCGGCGGCCGAAGCGGGCTGGGACAAAGTGACCAAGGACCTGCTCGATCACGGCGCTGACGCGGGCGTCCGCGACGCCTCCGGCAAAGTGGCCCTGGACTACGCGAAAGAGCCCCCCAAGGTCGGACCCGGCATAGCGCCCATCAGAGCTGATCCTTCGAGTCGCGCGCGCACGGTCGCGCTGCTCGCGGCGCTGCTGCCCGGTGCCGGAGTCAGTGCGGATATCGCCGCCGCCAAATAACGGCCTGGCCGGGAGCCCATTCGGTATGCCCGGTCGCAGGCAGGTCTTGAAACAACTGGCAGGAGGACTCGCCGCCCAGGCACTGGCGGGGATGGGCGCGCGCCGAGTCTTGGCGGCCAGCTCCGAGGCCACGTTCAACCCGCTCAGTGCCAGCGTGGTGCTGCTGTCGGGTCTTGGCGGCAACGTGGTGGCGCTGAGCACCCCGGAGGGCCTGGCGGTCATCGACAGCGGTGCGCCCGAACATTCGACGCAGCTGCTACGGGCACTGAGCTCCTTGCCCGGCGGCAAGCGCATCCGCACCGTCTTCAACACCCATTGGCACTGGGATCACACGGGCGGCAATGAAGCCCTGCGCAAGGCGGGCGCGCAGATCATCGCGCACGAGAACACGCGCCTGTGGCTGGGCACCGAGATCATCGAGGAGTGGGAAAACCGCACTTACAAGGCGCGGCCCCCGCAGGCGTTACCGACGAGCACTTTCTACTACAAGTCCAACCAGCTCGACTTCGGCGATGAGCCGATCGAGTATGGATGGCTCGGCCAGGCGCACACGGATGGCGACATCTACGTGTATTTGCGCCGGCAAAACCTGCTGATGGTGGGAGACGTGCTGTCGGTGGGCCGCTACCCGGTACTGGACTACTGCACCGGCGGCTGGATCATTGGCATGCGCGATGCGACCCAGAAGCTGCTCGATATCAGCAACGATCAAACGCGCATTGTTCCGGGCAGCGGTCCGGTCCAGACCCGTGCCGATCTGAAAGCCGAGCATGACATGCTGTCGGCCATGCAGGACAAGGTGTGGGCGCTCATGCGCAAGGGCATGACGGCCGGTGAAATCCTCGCCGCCAATGCCAGCGCCGACTTCGATGCCAAATGGGGCGATCCGAAACAGTTCATCCGCTGCGCCTACCAGGGTATCTACGGCCATATCGCCGACTTCCTGGGCAAGGGAGTGGTGTAGCCATGAGAGCAATCGCAGGCCTCATCGGTGCCGTCAGCGCCGCGCTGGTCGCAAGCGCCGCGGTCAACGCGGGCGATGCCGGCGCGCACGAGAAGTGGCAGCTGCTCGGCACCTATTGCGAGAAGTGTCACAACGCAAATGACTGGGCGGGCAGCGTCGCGTTCGACACCATGCACCCGGAGGAGATTCCCCAGGACGCGAAGGTCTGGGAAGAGGCGGTCACCAAGCTGCAGGGGCGCCTCATGCCCCCGCCGGGCGAAAAGCAGCCGCCCCAGGCTAGCATCGACTCGTTCGTGTCGTGGCTTCAGACCAACCTCGATGCCGCGGATGCGGCGCATCCGGATCCGGGCTATGTGACGCTGCATCGCCTGAACCGCACCGAGTACGCGCGTTCGGTCCAGGAGCTGCTGGGCGTCCAGGTGGACGTGGAATCCTTATTGCCCAAGGACACGATGAGCGATGGCTTCGATGACATCGCCAATGTCCTGAAGGTCTCCCCGACGTTTCTGGACCAGTACATTTCGGCGGCAACCAGCGTCGCGGCGCTGGCGATGGGCAATCCGCAGGCGCACAAGAGCATTGCGATACTGCGCGCCTCGCGCGAGAGCCAGGCCTCGCACATCGAAGGTCTGCCGCTGGGCACGCACGGCATGCTGGTGCGCCACGACTTTCCGGCCGATGGTGACTATGAATTCGACCTGGGTCGTGGTGGCGGCGGGGCGATGCTGCTGATCGACGGCAAACAGGTGTATAGCCAAGGCGCCGGTGCGCCGGGCGGCGGCCCAGGTGGTCCTGGCGGCCGGGACCCCCGCAGGCGCGCGCCACTGCCGCGATTGCATGTCACCGCGGGCCCACACGAGATTGCGGTCGCGTTCGTGGAGCATGAGCAGCCCGAATCCGACGACTGGCTGCAGCCGCTGGATCCGGCCGGTGGCGGGTTTGGTGTGTTCGGCGGGCGCGCCACGGGCCTGCAGATAACCGGCCCGTTTGATCCCACGGGTGTCAGCGATACCCCCAGCCGCCACCAGATCTTCGTCTGTCACCCGGCCGATGACAGCGCGGAGCTGCCCTGCGCACGGCAGATCATCGCGAACCTGGAGCGGGTCGCGTACCGGCGGCCGGTAAACGATGCGGATGTCGCGCCGCCGCTGCGTTTCTTCCAGGAGGGCCGCCAGGGCGCAAGCTTTGATGCGGGCATTGAGAACGCGCTGGTGGCGATACTGTCCAGCCCAAAGTTCCTGTATCGCGTGGAGCGCGTGCCGCAGAACACCCACCCCGGGACGAGCTTCCGCATCAGCGACCTGGAACTGGCCTCGCGCCTGTCCTTCTTCCTGTGGAGCGAGGGGCCGGACGAGACGCTGTTGGATCTGGCCATCGCGAATCAGCTGCATGAGCCGCAGGTTCTGGCGACCCAGGTCAAGCGCATGCTGGCCGATCCGCGTGCCAACTCCCTGGTCACGAATTTTGCGTTCCAGTGGCTGAAGGTCGACGACATGGATCGCATCAATCCGGACCAGGCCACGTACCCGGCCTTCGATGAGGATCTGCGCCATGCCTTCAAGAAGGAGATGGAGCTGTTCCTGGGCAGCGTGTTGCTGCAGGACCATGATGTGCTCGATCTGCTCAGCGCCAACTACACCTTCGTCAACGGCCGCCTGGCACTGCACTACGGCGTGCCGAACGTACTGGGCAGCGACTTCCGCCAGGTGACGCTGACCGATTCGCGGCGCTGGGGTCTGTTGGGCAAGGGCGCGATTCTCATGGGTACTTCCTACGCCAATCGCACCGCGCCGGTGCTGCGCGGTGCCTGGGTACTCGAGTCAGTCGAGGGCACGCCACCGCATGCACCGCCACCGGCGATTCCCGCCCTGGTCGAAAACATTCCGGGCGCACGGCCGCTCACCGTGCGCGAACGCATGGAGAAGCACCGCTCGCAGCCTTCCTGCAATACCTGTCACGGCATCATGGATCCGATGGGATTATCGCTGGAGAACTTCGACGCGGTGGGCCAGTGGCGCAGCAAGGACTATGACACCGGGACCGCCATCGATGCCTCGGGGAAAATGGCGGACGGAACGCCGGTCAAGGGTCCGGATGACCTGCGCAAGACCCTGATGGCACGCCCGCAACAGTTCGTGCAGACGCTGACGCGCAACCTGATGGCCTATGCATTGGGGCGCACCCTGGATTATCACGATATGCCGACGGTGCGAAAGATCGTCCGCGAAGCGGCTGGCGACCACGATCACTTCTCCGCCATCCTGCTCGGCATTGTCGCAAGCCCCGCATTCCAGATGAAGCAGATGCCCGTGCCCGAGGCAGCAGCCCAGCCGGATGTGAAAGTCACTCAGCTCTCAGTGCCGCACTGAGGCAGTCAGAGGTTTTGCCAATGATCTTTCTGACCAAGAAACACCTGTCACGCCGCACCGTCCTGCGCGGTGTGGGCGCCGTCGTGGCGCTGCCGCTGCTGGACGCGATGATTCCGGCGGCGGTCGCCTTAGGCCAGACTGCCGCGGCGCCGAAGATGAAAATGGCGTTCATCTATTTCCCGCACGGCGCGATCATGGATAAGTGGACGCCGAGCGGAGTGGGTCGCGACTTCAAGCTCTCGCCCATCCTGGAGGCCTTCGGGCCGTATCAGAAAGAGCTGGTCGTGGTGAGTAACCTGGGCAACCGCCCGGCCGAGAGCGCCGCCGTACACGCCATCGTGCCGGGCACCTGGCTGTCGTGCGTGCATCCAAAGGAGAGCCAGGATCCGATCGGTGGTGTCACGGTGGATCAGATCGCGGCGCAGCATCTGGGTCAGGACACCCCGCTTCCATCCCTGGAAGTCGCCACCGAGCAGGATGGCGGCGGCGGTGTCTGCGATCGCGCCTACGGCTGCAGTTTCTCGGGGACGATTTCCTTTCGTACCCCGACGACGCCGCTACCGATGGAATACAACCCGCGGAACCTCTTCCAGCGGCTCTTTGGCCGCGGTGATACACCGGCCGAACGAACCGCATTGGGCAAGCGCTACGACAGCGTGCTGGACATGGTGGCTGCGGACGCAGAGTCCATGCGCGCCGACCTGGGGCCCGCCGATCGGGTGGTGTTGAGCGACTACCTGGAGAGCGTGCGCGAGGTCGAGCGGCGCGTGCAGAAAATGGAGAGCCAAGACCTGTCGCATCTGAAGCTGCCGGAGGTGCCGCTGGGCATTCCCGAACAGTTCCCGGAGCAGCAGGCGCTGATGTTCGACATGATCGCGCTCGCGTTCCAGGCGAATCTCACGCACATCGCCACCATGACGATGGCGCATGAAGTGAGCAGCATGACCTATCCGTTCATCGGCGTGCCGGACGCATTCCATCCGATCTCGCACCACCAGGGTGATCCGACGAAGATTGAGAAGCTGATCAAGATCCAGGCCTATCACACGACGAAGGTCGCCGCGTTCCTGAAGCGTCTTGCGGACACACCCGATGGTGATGGCTCGCTGTACGACCATGCGATGATTCTGTACGGCAGCAACATGAGCAACAGCAATGCCCATGATCAGTATCCGCTGCCCACCGCGCTCGTCGGCGGGGCCTGCGGCAAGATCAGGGGCGGCCAGCACCTGCGCTACCCGGAGCACACGCCGCTCGCGAACGTGCTGCTCACGATGCTGCGCCGGGCCGGCATCCAGCAGGATCGGATCGGCGACAGCACCGGCGAAATCACGGAGATCTAGCTCATGAAGTCCTGGGTCGGTCTTGCATTCCTCGCTGTCGCAGGCCCCGCGCTGGCCGCCGGCAGCGGCCCGTCGCTGGTAGCGCTCGCCGAAGCGGGCGGCCAGACGCAACCGGCGCTGGCGCTCATCGACCAAGGCGCCGACGTGAACGTGCCCTCGGAAGACGGGTCGACCGCGCTGCTGTGGGCCGCGCATCGCGACGACCGCGTGCTCGTCGAACGCTTGCTAAAGGCCCATGCGGATGCGAAGGCCGCCAACCGCTACGGCGCGACGCCGATGTCGGAGGCGGCGGCCTACGGTGATCCGGCGGTAATCGAGCTGCTGCTCAAGGCAGGCGCGGACCCGGATTTGGCCAATGCCGACGGTCAGACGGCGCTGATGGTCGTGGCCCATACGAGCAACGTGAAGGCCGCCGAGCTGCTGCTGCGGCATGGCGCACACGTGGATGCGACCGAAAAACTGCGTGGCCAGACGGCGTTGCATTTCGCGGCTGCGGAAAGCCAGCCGGCGATGGTGCAGGAACTGTTGAGCCATCGCGCCAATGCGAACGCGGTTTCGAAAATCGATCATGACCTGCGCCAGGTGAGCGCCGAACCGCGCATCGCATGGCGAGCGCCCGGTGGACTTACGCCGCTCCTCTATGCGGCGCGCCAGGGCTGTATGGAATGCGTGCAGGCGCTGATCGGGGCCAGGGCAGATCCGAACCTGAGCGATCCTGACGGTATCTCACCGCTCTTGATCGCGACGGAAAACTTCCACTTCGACGTGGCGGTTTACCTGATGAAGGCGGGCGCAAATCCCAATCACTGGGACTGGTGGGGTCGCACGCCGCTGTATGCGGCTGTCGACCTCAACACCTTGCCCTACGGTGGCCGTGCCGACCGACCGTCACTGGATACGACGACGAGCCTGAAGATGATCGGGCTGCTGCTCGCTGCCGGCGCCAACCCGAATGCGCAGCTGAAGCTCTTTCCGCCGTTTCGCCAGATCGGTTCGGATCGTGGCGCGGACCTGCTGTTGACGGTCGGCACGACGCCGCTCCTGCGCGCCGCCAAGGCCGGCGATGTGGAGGCGATGAAGCTGCTGCTGGCACATGGCGCGAAAGTCGATCTCGCAAACGGTCTGGGGATCACGCCGCTCATGGCGGCGGCAGGGCTGGGCTCGAATGAAATCGATACGCGCGGCAAGTATGTGACGGAAAAGGATGCCGTCGCCGCCATCGACCTGCTGGCGGCAGCGGGAGCGCAGGTCAATGCCATCGATAACATCGGGCGGTCGGCCCTGTACGGGGCGGCCTATTGGGGCTGGAATGATGCGATCAAGTGCCTGGTGGGTCATCGGGCCGACCTCAGCATCCACGACGTTCACGGTCGAACCGCGGTGGATATGGCAATGGGCCGCTCGGAGGGCCATGGCCGCGGCGGCTCAGGCAAGGTCGTCCACGAGGATAGTGCCGCGCTGCTGCAGCAGCTGATGGCGAGCACCAGGACGGCGGAGCGGCCGGCGGTGAAACCGGCGAACCAGTTGCTGTAATCGCGCGCATCGGAATAGGACCATCAACCTGTGAACGATATCGGCGAGCCAAGCGTAGACGCGGTGACGGCGCCGCCGGCTGCGCCCGCAGCGCTGATGAAAATCATCGCCGTCACCAACATCAAGGGCGGCGTCGGCAAGACCACCACGGCGGTCAACCTGGCCTACCTGTGTGCCGCGAGTGGCCGGGCGACGCTGCTGTGGGACCTTGATCCGCAGGCCGCCGCCACCTATACCCTCAAAGGCGAGCCCCGTGAACATGTTTCACCCAAGAAACTGCTCAGCGGCAAACGCGAGCTGCCCGAACTGGTGCTGCCGACGGGCTACCCGGGGCTGGACCTCCTGCCCGCAGAGCTCTCCTACCGCAATTTCGATGTGCACCTGAGTGAGCGCAAGCGACCGACGGAGCGCCTGCTGAAGATGAGCAGATCCCTGCGGCAGAACTATTCGATGCTGTTTCTGGACTGCGCCCCCGGCATTTCACTGCTATCGGAAAACGTGCTGCGTGCGGCGGATGTGGTCCTGGTGCCGCTGGTGCCGAGTCCCTTGTCGGTGCGCATGCTGAAGCAGCTGCAGGAGTTCATCGCTGGCGAGGGCTGGACTGATCTTCTGGTCTTGCCGTTCTTCTCGATGGTGGATCGCCGCAGGTCGCTGCACCGGGATATCATCGCCAGCGCCCGGGAGCAGTTTCCGAGCATGCTCGCGACCGAAGTGCCGTACTGGAGCGAGATCGAACGGATGACCCTGCGCCGAGCGCCCATTCCTGCATTCGCGCCGGCCAGTCCGGCAGCGCAGATCTATCGGCTGCTGTGGGGCGAGGTTGCGGGGCGGATATGATGGCCATGAGGTTGAAAAATCAAGCTCTTGACGGGACGCTGAGCGGCTTCTCTCCTATACTTGTCCACGCATGAAGTCCACCAGCCGCGCTTTCGAACGAAGAGGGACGGCACAGGAGAAGCCACGATGAATGCTCGATATCTGCCTGGTAAAGCTGCGGTCCTGATCGTGGCCACCTTTGCCGGCATGGCCCTGGCTCAGGCGCCGGCGCCGAGGGCGACCGCGACCCTGCCAGCCAATGGAAATCCGGTCCTGACCGGCCAGCCGGAGCCGCCGCCGACGATACTCACGCCGCAGCAGCGCGGGGACCCTGAAGTGTTCCCGCCCGGGGCTTTGCTGGCGTTCCAGCGACGCGAGCCCCCCAAGCCGGTTTCTGAGCCGCCGCCGCCGGGCGTCCAGCCGCTCGCGGTGGATATGTTCACGAGCAAGAACTTCTACAAGGACAAGGCCTCGTGGACGGATCCACGCTACTACCGCTGCAATACCCCACGGGCGATGATCGAAGCGATGTGGGAGCGGGGACGGATGGGCGCCAATCCGCCGACCTCTGCCTCCTGGGGAAACTGCAAGATCGACTATCCGCGCGAGCGCATGGTCAGCCCCTATCCGTACAAGAGCGCCAAGGAACACTATGAGGCGCTGCTGGCCCAGGCCAAGGCGCACGGCGGTCCGACCGTCTACACCAAGGCGACGACACCCGACTGGGACGGCTTCTACATTCGCGATCCGGTGGCCACGGATTCGCCCGGCTTCACCGGCCCCGATCGCATGGTCGCAGGTCCCGGTCGTGGCGAGCGCTGGCAGTGGGGCGGCATCGAGCAGGCCTCGACGGTGGTGTCGCTGCTCACGCCCGAGTACCAGAAGCGCTATGTCCAGATGCTCTATCACGAGACCGTGGACAACTCGAAACAGTGGAATGCCTCCATGTGCCTGCCGGAAGGCTTCATCCGCTGGTGGGCGGCGTCCTCGCGCGGCAGCAATTTCGAGCTGAGCATCACCCCGACCCGGGTGGAGTTCCTCTCCGGAATCGCCGACAACTTCATCCGCGAGGTGCTGATCGGCCGCGAACACGTCCAGAAGGTACCTCAGTGGTACGGCGAGACGGTGGGCTTCTGGGACGGTGAAACCCTCATCAGCTGGACCGCCAATGTTCAGGGGTGGACCCAGCACACCATGTTCGAGTTCTCCAACAAGATGGAGACGGTGGAGACCTTCAAGCCCATCTATGACGCGAGCCACAAGCTCATCGGCCTGGATCACGAGGCGGTGTGGTACGACCCGGATGCGTACCTGCAGCCCCTTAGGGTCAAGGAGCGCTATGTGCAGCGGGCCGCGGCGGGTGACCCGAAGGCGCGCTACACGTTCATCGAGTGCCTCTCGAACATCAAGAACGTCAAGGGCCGGCCGCAGCAGCTGAGCAAGGGCGATCCGAATTTCATCGACTACTATGGCCGTCCCTGGGCGCAGAACTGGGAGAAGTGGTTCGAACAGGGTTGGGACAAGCCTGCCGACGGGGGCCCGCCCAAGGATGTGTTGGACCTCTTCAAGTAGGCGCGCCCGATCATGTCAATCCAATTGGATCGGCTAATCCTGGTGCTGGCGGCCCTTGCCGCCAGCGTCGAGGTGGCAGCTGGCGCGACTTCCCCGCAAGCGGCCGACTGGCCGGCGTACAACCGGACCCTCGCCGGGGACCGGTACTCGCCGCTCGTGCAGATCACGACCGCCAATGTCGGGCAGCTCAAGTTGCGCTGCGCCTTCACGCTTCCGGAGGTAGTCTCGTTCCAGACCGGACCGCTGGTCGTCAACGGCACGATGTACTTCACTTCATTCGAGGGCTCATACGCAATCGATGCGGCAACCTGCAAGGAAAAATGGAGCCGCCACGACAAGAGCGCCGGCCCGCCCGGGCTCGCGGTCAATCGCGGCTTTGCCTACCTCGATGGGCGGCTGTACCGCGGGACTGCTGATGCGCACGTGATTGCGCTGGATGCGGCAGACGGTCACGTGCTCTGGGACCGGGTGCTCCCGGTAGCAGGGCCGGGCATCTCCATTCCCATGGCGCCGATTGCCGCCAAGGGCCGCATCTACGTCGGCAATGCCGGCGGAGATACCGTTGGGGTCACCGGGCACGCTTACGCACTGGATGCCCGAGACGGGCACGTCATCTGGCGTTTCGATGTGGTGCCCGAACAGGGGCATGCACGCGCCACCTGGACCAATTCACGGCTGCCGATATCCGGCGGTGCGTTCTGGACGTCCTTCACGCTGGATGAGGCCAGGGGCATCCTCTTTGTTCCGGCCGGCAATCCCGCCCCCGACTTCGATACTCTGGATCGCACTGGCGAGGATCTGTATGCCGACTCGGTGATCGCACTGGACGCGGGCAACGGACGGCTCCTGGGCTACAACCAGCTCGTCAAACACGACAGTCACGACTGGGATGTGGACAGTGCGCCGACGCTTGCGACCACGCGCGACGGGCGCAGGATCATTGCCTCGGCCAACAAGGATGGCCTGCTCTCAATCCTCGACCGCTCGAAAATCGACCGCGCGCCGGCCTCGGGTGACCAGGCGCCGATCATTCCGCTGCTGTCACAAAGCCCGACGACCAGCCGCGAGAACGTCGACGTGCCGCTGTCGCGCGATCATTCGGTGCATTTCTGTCCGGGCATGGGCGGTGGGACCGAATGGAACGGCGCCGCCTACAGCCCGCGTACCGACACACTGTTCGTCGGCGCGGTTGATTTGTGTGCTCACGTGCAATTGGTGCACGAGCTGACAGTGCCAGCGCCCGGTGAGGTCTGGTTTGGAAGCTCAGGCTCGATGGGGGACATGATCGACGCCCCAGGCACGGCTCGGGGCTGGGTGACCGCATTTGATGCCGAGAACGGGCATATTCGCTGGAAGCACCAGGCGGCCCATCCAATCGTGGCGGGTGTGACGCCCACCGGCGGGGGTGTGGTATTCGCCGCCGATCAAGCCGGCGAGGTGTTTGCGCTCGACCAGAGAGGCGGTCGCGTTCTATGGCAGGTCAGCAGCGGCCAGTCGATCGGCGGTGGGCTCGTGGTGTATGGCGCAGCCGGACAGGAACTCCTCGGTGTCGCCTCCGGCATGAAGTCCGTCGCCCGTCCGGGAGGGGCCGACAAGAGTCAGATACTCGTTTACGGATTGAGCTCGGCCGCTCCCTAATCGGCCCAGCCGCTCTTGGTTCCATAGGGCAGCGTTGCGCCCATGGCCTCGACCGCGGCAATCTGCCCATGGTCGATCTTGAAGATCTCTCCGGCCTGCATGCTGGAGGCGGATCCGCCCAGCGGCAGGCTGTCGACGCCGGGCACATTGTAGATCTTGATCGTGCCCGATCCGCCACGGTGGTTGAACAGCGGAAACGAAAATACCAGCCCCAACTCTTCATCGACGATCTCGTGGCGGCGCGGCCACAGCCGCGTAATGAAGTCCATCACGTGCGTGTCAAGCTGATCGCTGCAGCTGAGCGTGCCGATGTACGCCATGGCGTCGTCCGCCTGCTTGGAGCCCAGCGGCACGGGCCACGGCACCGGCTTGGCGTTATGGGTGGTCTGGCCGCCATTCTCACGGCGCACGCAATCATCGGCGAAGGGCGCGAGTTTCCCATTGGCATGCTCGATGGCTTCGAAATAGCTGTCGGCGATATTGACCATCTGCTGGCGCGGCAGGCGGTTGGCGACCGCCACCGGGGTGACGAACTCGGGGCGTGGGTTGGCCAGATTCCGCACTGCATCCGGGCGCAGGTTGCGGGCCAGCACCTGCTCGATCTCAGTGATTTGGCCGTTAACAATCTTCAGCCGCAGGGCAATGATCAGCGGCCGGTCGCGCTCCTTCATCACCCCGTAGAATCCGGCCTGGCCGGCGCCGACATCGATGGCATAGATACGAAAGCCAGTGGGTAGTTCGGAGGCGCCGATCCATAGCCCTTCGCTGCCCACCTTGAGGCGCGCGGTGTTTTCGGTGAATTTCACGTCCCGGTTCAACGGCAGACCACTCGGATCGTGGCGCACCAGCGCGGCGAGATACGCATCGATGATATGGGTCATGCAGGCCCGGTCACACGGCGGCGCAACCGCGCCGCCGATCGGGGCGGCGGATGCCACGGCGCTGAGCAGCAGTGTTGCGGCCAGCGCAAGTCTGAAGCGGTATGACATGTGCTATTCCCCCAATGACGGTACATCATAACCCAGCACACCTGGGGTTAGCTGCCAGGCACGACCGTCAGATTGGGGCACATCAGTTTCAACACCGCGGCGGGCACCCGTGGTAGCCCGACGATGTTCGCATCCTGTCCGCAGCCGAGCACCTCAGTGAAAAAGTCCTTGGTCAGGGCCAGCCATCCGTGCGACGTTGGATAACTGACCGCGAACATCCCTTCCTGCCGGTCGTGCAGCAGCTGCGCCTGGTCATAGAAGTGGGCCTTGTGCGCAGCCACGATCTGCGTGTCCGAGGATGCGAGGTATCGGACTGGAAGCTGCGCAATTCGCGCGGCCTGCGCGCCCGCCGCGGGATCCCCTTCCGGCGCAATGAGCACTCGACCGGTTGGAACCCTGGACTTGGCCTCATCATGCGATGAGCGTTGATGCAAGGCCTGCTCGATGCGGGCGAAGATGTCTTGGGCAAACTGCTGCGGGTAGTCGAAGAGCCGCTGCACTTGCTCCGTGATGTGCGGCAACTTTCGCCAGCCATCCACCCAGGCGAGCTTGTCAGCCCGGGCGCCGCCCTCGGCAAAGACATCTTCGACACTGAAATGCGTCACGGCATCGGGCGTCAGGGTCTTGAGCGCCATATGCTCGGTCAGATTGGATGAAAACCCGTAGATGACGCCGTAAGGGGAATAGGCGCCCGCAACCGGCCTGAAGTTCGGACAATCCTCATGCAGCGATTTGGCGAGGCGACTCATAAGTCCGGAGTAATCGTGAAGCAGCCGTACATGCCGCTGTGCCATGGGGGTATAGGCAACCTGCGCGTCACGCTCCGTGATGAAAAGATGCTCGATCATGGTGTACGCGCCCAACAGGTCGACGCGATTCACGAACAGCTCCGGGTCTGCCGAAATGCCCTGACAAATGGCACCCGCCAATGCCAGTCGGTCGCGGCGGTCGCCGCCGTGAATGGCGTGCTCATAGGCGGCGAGCAGCGGCACCAGACCTTGAATCAGGATGGCGAAGTCAAGCGCGTTGGAGTTGCGGGTGATCAGAACCAGGCTGTGCTCATCAATGCCGACAGCGTTTTTCACGCAGTAATGGCGAAGCTGCGAGCGCAGGTGCCCGCCGGCCATCTGCACGCTGGCTTTGTGGATTTCGATCCGGTCCTGCTCCGTCAGGCTGGTGGCGAGCAGTTCTGCAACTTCGAAATAGGGCGCCAGTTCCTCGGTTGTCGGACTTTGTGCCAATGGAATCAGCCAGCGCGCATCCCGCACCAGCACTGGCTGATCATCGGGTGAACTGGCCCACAGCTGATCGAGCAGGACCTGGACCTGGGCGAGCCGCTCGGCGGCATTGTCCGATCCGGCATCCCACAGCCGCATGATCAGCAGCTCGAGGCACCGTATCAGGTACAGATTGAACAGAGTGTGGGCGTAGCGAACACGACCGTTGCGACCCGGCCAGCGGGTCTGCCGCCACAAGTGAAAGCCGCGTATCATCATCTGCGCCGGATCGACCAGATCGTTATGCAATCCCGGCATCTGATGAGGCCTGAAGCCGCTGGCCCAGTGCGCTTCCTG
>JBARBG010000177.1:0-4270 GCA_049792815.1 Steroidobacteraceae bacterium
GCCAAGCTGTGCCGGTCCACGGAACAGCCGCCGAATGCGCCGCCCCACCCACAGCAGCGGCGCGGAAGCGGCATAGACACCGAAGATCGACAGCAGCATGGTGGGCGGATCAATCGCCACCAGGACGAAGAACAGCGGCACCAGAATCATGTAGAAAAAGCGGATGCGCCGGTCGAGATTGAACTGCTTGAAGCTCGGATAGCCGAAGCCGCTGACCATCAGCGCCCCGGCCACCGCCGTGATGCCAAAGGCGGCCACCAGTCCGGGCAGTCCCGGCTCACGCCATTCGCTGGAAAACCAGATGAAGGCGGCGACGATTGCGGCCGCCGAGGGACTGGGCAGCCCCTCGAAATAACGCTTGTCGGCCGTGGCCGAGCGCGCGTTGAAGCGCGCCAGGCGCAGCGCCGCCGCGACGCAATAGAAGAAGGCCGCGAGCCAGCCGATGCGGCCCCAGGCCCGGCCATATTCGGCGATGCGTACCACGCCCCATTGGTAGGCGATGATGGCCGGCGCCAGACCGAAGGACACCATGTCCGAGAGGCTGTCGTATTCCTTGCCGAAGGCGCTTTCGGTGCGGGTCGCACGGGCCGCGCGACCATCGAGCGTATCGAAGATCGCCGCGACGAAGACCGCGATGCCCGCCGACGCAAAGTGCTTGTCGATGGCCGCGACGATGCCGTAGAACCCGGAGAACAGGGCGCCGGTCGTCAGCAGGTTGGGCAGCAGGTAGATGCTGCGGCTGCGGGGCCGTTCCAAAGGTGCGACGGCGTGCTCAGTGGGCTCGGTCATCATCGCGCGATGATACTGTAAGATCGCCTGGAGTGATTTACCCGTGCCAGCCCTGACCTTGCGCCTGCCCACTGTGATCCTGGTGCTGCTTGTGGCGGTGCTGGGCACCCCGCCGGCGCGCGCCGACCAGCAGCTGGATCCGGGTCTGAAGGAAGTCGTGGCGGACGCCATTGCGCAGGCCCGGTGTTTTCCGGACCGCTTCGACTCTGCTGTCTGGTACAAGCTGATGGAGCCGCGACTGCGCGTCAAGGTCAAGGACGACGGCGAGCGTCTGGATATCCTGACCACGGTGTACTGCGAGACCCATCGCAGCGGCGTCCGGCCCCTGCCCCCCGGGCTGGTGCTGGCGGTCATTGACGTGGAGAGCCGCTTCGATCGCTGGGCGGTTTCCCGCGCCGGGGCCGTGGGTCTGATGCAGGTCATGCCGTTCTGGCCGGAACGGCTCGGCATGCGCCGTTACGAGCTGGTGCATGACGCTCCCAACATCCGCATGGGCTGCGCCATCCTGCGCTTCTATCTGCAGCAGGAGCACAATAACTACGCGCGGGCGCTCGCCCGCTACAACGGCAGCGTCGGCCGCCGCAACTACCCGGACCTGGTGCTGGGACGCTGGGCGCGCTGGACTGGCGCGGATGATCTGGGCGTCGCGCCCGTCACTCGGCAGTAAATCCCGCACGCGGCGCGGTTGGGACGTCGCGCACTTCGACGGCGGTCACTTTCGCGGCCACCGACCCGACCCACAACCACTGGATGAAGGCCTCGACCGCGGCGTCCGGTCCCTGCAGCAGCACCTCGACCCGTCCGTCGGGCAGATTGCGTGCATAGCCGCTGATGCCCGCGGCCCGTGCACGGCTGGCCGCTGTGCCCCGGTAGTAAACGCCCTGCACGCGTCCGCTCACCCAACACAATTTGCTCACCACGCCGGTATGATGCATCACATGGTGAGGATTCTGGTCCTGTTCTATTCACGCAGCGGCGCGACGCTGGAACTGGCACGCCAGGTATGTCGTGGCATCGAGAGCGTCTCCGGGGCTACGGCGATTCTGCGCACCGTTCCTGCGGTGGCGACGACGGTCGATGGCCCCGCGCAGCCGGTGCCGGCCAGCGGCCCCGCCTATGCCACGACCGAGGACCTCACCAGCGCCGACGGCCTGGTGCTGGGCAGCCCGACGCGCTTTGGCAATATGGCGGCGCCGCTCAAACACTTTCTGGACGCAACCGGCGCGCTGTGGGCCAGCGGTGCACTGGCCGGCAAGCCGGCGGCGGTCTTCACCTCCACCCAGAGCATGCACGGTGGGCAGGAAACCACGCTGCTGAGCATGATGCTGCCGCTGCTGCATCACGGGATGGTCCTGGTCGGACTGCCCTACACCGAAAGTGCGTTACACCAGACACGATCCGGTGGCACGCCCTACGGCGCCACCCACGTCAGCGGCATGGCCAGTGGCGGCCTGAGCGCCGAGGAGCAGGAACTCGCCCAGGCGCTGGGCCGGCGCGTGGCGCAGATCGCCCTACGACTTTCAAGGCCGCTGCAGCAGGACTGAGCGGATGAACGGCAGCGTCAGTCGCCGCTGCGCCACCAGTGCGGCGCTGTCGAGGGTGTCCAGCAGCTGGTAGAGCGTGCCCATGTCGCGCGGATAGCGCTGCTGCAACCAGCGCGCCACGTCCTCGGGCAACTCGAAGCCCCGCACTTTCGCGCGCAGCATCAGCGCCTCGCGCTGCGCCGCCTCCTCCAGCGGTCGCAACGCGAAAATCGCTGCCGCGGTAAAGCGCGAACCCAGATCAGCCAGGCCCCACGGAAGCAACGCCGGCGCTTCAGGTGCTGCGGCGAGCAACGCACCGCCGCTGTCTTCGAGTTCGCGATGCAGGCCGAACAGGGCGCGCTCCCAGTGCGCATCGCCGGCAGCGCGCTGCACATCATCCAGGCACACCAGATCCAGCCGCGGCAGACCCTCCAGTGCCGCGGGCCCCAGCGCCGCAAGCTGCGCCAGGGGAAAGTAGCCGCAGCGCCGCGTGGCGGGCGCCAGCGCGCACACCGCCTGCAGCAGATGGGACTTGCCGCTGGCATGCGCTCCGGCGAGCCACGTCACCCCGGCGGCCGCGCCGCGGGCCACGGCCTTGAGATGCGCCAGCAGCTGTTCATTGCCTGTCGGCCAGAAGGTGTCGAATACCGCGCGGTCCGCCGGCCGCAGTCCCAGTGGCAATTGGTCCATGACTAACCCGGCGCGCGCGCGGCGCGGCGCGCGTACTCGATCACGTAGCCGGCCCCCGACAAGAGCGCGGTGGCCAGGGTGGCCATGGCCCCCAGCAGCAGCAGCGCCACCGGCGGAAAGCCTATCCACTTGAACATGAGGATGCCCTCAAGGTAGGCCAGCTGCACCAGCGTATTGAGCTTGCTGGCGAACGTGGGTCGGCCTTCCAGCGGCCCGAGCCATGCAAGGTAGGTGAGCGCGCCCAGCGCGATGAGCACATCGCGCGCCACCACCACCGCCGTCAGCCAGCGCGGCACCAGGCCGTCCCACGCGGCGACCACGAACACCGTCACCAGCAGGAACTTGTCGGCGATCGGATCCAGCCACTTGCCCAGCTCGCTGGTCCAGCCGAAGCGCTTCGCGAGCCAGCCATCCAGCAGATCCGACCCACCGGCCAGCAGGAAGCACAGCGCGGCGCAGCCGTAGCGGTGGTGCGCCAGTGCCGAAAGTATCGGCCACAGCAGCGCGATGCGACCCAGGCAAATCAGGTTCGGCAGATGACGCAGGGCCTTCACGGCAGGTAGTTCAGCTGCACCTGGGTCTCGCCGGTTGCGGTGGCGCCCAGGTGCGCTGAGCCGGCGAGCGCACGCACCAGTGCCTCGCCGCCGCCGCGCACCCCGACGGTGAATACTGCCGTCGCGCCCTGGGCTGCCGCCAGGCCCGAGGACTGCACACCGGGCAGCGCGCGCAGCAGCTGTTCGACGCGTGCGTAATCCGCGAGGGTCGCAACGCCTGCAACCTGCACTGCCACCTGCACCAGTGGTTTTGAGCCGCCCTCCGTGGACACCGTGGCCAGCGAATCCGCCGCGCCATTGATGCCCGCATCCGCAGCGCCACTCCAGCCATCGGAGGTGTAGCTGCTCACCAGGTGCCATTGCGATTGCCCCGGATTTGCGGCATCGGCCCGTCCGATCAGCACGGCATCCGCGCCCAGTGCCTGGGCGCTTTGCAGGATGGCCGCATCGGCCAGCGGCACGCCGGACGCATCGTTCACGGCCAGCGGCACCAGGCTGATCGGCAGACCGCGCGCCTCGGCGGTCTGCTCCAGCTGGATACGCAGCGCATCCCCGGCCGCACCGCTGGGAACCGGACTGACCGCCACCAGCGTGAACGGCCGGTCGCTGTCCCAGAGGTTGGCGCCGGCGGCGACGATGGCCTGCCCCAGCGCCGCGCCATCGAAGTCCACCTGCACCGCACCGCCCTGCAGGGCCCGCGACCCCTTCAGGTAC
>JBARBG010000178.1:0-4218 GCA_049792815.1 Steroidobacteraceae bacterium
GGGCGGCGGCGGCCGCCAGCGGCTCGGCGCCAAGCAGCGCCTGATCCTGGGCATCCAGCGACACCGAGCCATCCAACGCACAGACGCTGGCCAGCAGCTGCAGCTGATCCTGGTGCAGTGTGGCCAGCGCACCCAGCGGCACCTGGCAGCCACCCTCGACACGCCGCAGCAACGCGCGCTCGGCCGTCACGGCCAGGCGCGTCGGTGGGTGGTCCAGCCGGCGCAGCCAGTGCTGCGCGGCTGCATCGCCCGATCGCGCGCACACGCCGATGGCACCCTGCGACACCGCCGGTGGCATCACCCTGGGGTCGATGAACGAGGCGATATGGGCGGCAAGATCCAGGCGCTTCAGGCCCGCGGTGGCCAGGACGATGGCATCAAATCGGCCCTGCTCCAGCCGTTCGAGGCGCGTGGGAACATTGCCGCGCAGTTCCAGAAGCTGCAGGTCCGGCCGCGCGCGCAGCAGGAAGGCGCGGCGGCGCAGGCTGCTGGTGCCCACCCGCGCGCCTGCGGGCAGATCCTTGAGCGTGGCGCCCTGACGGGACAGCAGCGCGTCGCGGGGATCCTCGCGCTCCAGCACCGCGGCCAGCGCCAGGCCGTCGGCCAGCGCCGTGGACAGATCCTTGAGTGAGTGCACGGCGATGTCGACCTCGCCCGCAAGCTGCGCGTGGTCGATTTCGCGGGTGAAGAACGCCCGGCCACCGGTGGTCCACAGCGGGACGTCGGTGCGCACGTCGCCTTCGGTTTTGATATGCACCAGCTCCACCGCCGGCGCGCCAGGCTGGGCGCGGATGAGATCGGCCACCCGATTGGCCTGCCACAGCGCCAGCGCCGAAGCGCGCGTGCCGATGCGCAGCGGTGCGGCGCTCATGGCTCTTCCCCCGACATGAACCGGTAGCCCACGCCCCATACCGTCAGGAAATGAATCGGGTTGGCGGGATCGCGCTCGAAGCGCTTGCGCAGCCTCAGGATGAAATTGTCGACAGTGCGCGTGGAGGGGAAGACGTCATAGCCCCACACCTTCTCCAGGAGGTCCTCGCGCGAGACGATCTCACCCGGGGTCTCGGCCAAAACCTTGAGGATCATGGCCTCCTTCTCGGTCAGCTCCTGCACTTCACCGTTCCAGGAGCGGCCACGGAAGGCGCGAAAATCCACTTCGTTGCCCGCGAATTTCAGCAGCTGCGCGCCCGGGGCGCGAACGCTCGCCCGATACCAGTCCCAGCGACGCAGTATGGCGCGTACCCGCAGCAGGAATTCCTGCAGGTGAAAGGGCTTGGCCAGATAGTCATCGCCGCCGGCTTCGAGCCCGCGCACCCGGTCCGCCGCATCGCCAAGCGCCGTCAGGAACAGCACGGGCGTCGTGCTGCCGCGGCTGCGCAAGGTGCTGCACACCGCGAAGCCATCCATGCCGGGCAGCATCACATCCAGCACGATGAGGTCGCAACCATGGGTGTCGAACCACTCCACGGCCTTGCGGCCATCGGCGATGGTTTCGACCTCGTAGCCTTCGGCGCGCAGGTTTTCCACCACGCCGGCAGCCAGGTGCGCGTCATCCTCCACCACCAGCACGCGGTAGGCCGGTGGGTTCATGGCGGCTCCGGAGCGCTGGGCCAGTGCAACAGGAATTCGGCGCCGCGCCCCAACCCCTCGCTGCTGGCACTGACGCGACCGCCGGTCAGCTGCATCAGCCGCCGCACGATGAACAGGCCAAGCCCCGTGCCGTAGTAGCTGCTGCCCGCGCCGGCGTTGAGCCGCGAGAACTTGCGGAACAGCTGGTCCTGGTCGGCGGGACGAAAGCCGATGCCGCTGTCGCGCACGGCGAGTTCGATCTCAGCGCCCACGGCGCGCGCCACCAGGCTGACCGTGCCGCCACCCACCGGCGCCACGGCGGCGAGCGCATTCTCCAGGACATTGCGCACCACCGCGTCCACCGCTATGGGATCCGAGAGCACCTGAAGCTGCGGGGGCACCTGCGACTCGATGCTGATGTGATCGGTCTGGGCGCGCTCCAGGTACTGGGCGACCACGCGCTTCACCGTGCCATCCAGCGGCACCGCTTCACGCTTCAGCTCCATGCGCCCCTGCGACAGTCGTGAGCTGTCGAGGATCTGGCCCACCATGGTCTCCATGCGGGTGAGATCGGCCAGCATGCGCTCGACCAGGGACCGGGAGTGCTCCGGCGGCAGCTGCCGCAGGCTCATGGTCTCCAGCGACAGCTGCAGGCTGGCCAGGGGCGTCTTGAACTGGTGCGACACCAGTGCCAGGAACTGTTCCTGCTCATTGAGCACACGGGTCTCGGCACGCAGGGCCGCGAAGATGGTGTAGATGCAGGCGAACAAGGCGAAAAGGAAGAAGCCGCCTTCCCACAGGTACTGCCGCAGGCGCTGCTGCTGCTGGTTCAGCAGGCCCACCTGGTATTCGCTGTCCAGCGCCACGTTGTCGGTCGTCACGTACAGATCCGGGAACAGCGCCCGGATCCGCGCCACCGGCACGCCCGCGCTGAGCAGGGTGCGCGCGGCGGCGCTTTGCTGGTCATAGAGCCGCATCAGAACCGCCGTGCGTTCGACACCGCGCATGTGCTGGTCGTAGAGCCAATACCCCACCTGCACCGCGGCCACGATGACCAGCAGCAGCACGGTGATCTGAAAGACGCGGGTGCGTTTCATGCGGCCTCGGCCACGGCCTGCGCAAGCGCCGCGGCGAAACGCTGCAGGTCATCTTCCCCGTGCGCAAGGGAAATGAAGGTCACCTCATAGGCCGACGGGGCGATATAGACACCTTGCGCCAGCATCGCATGGAACAGCTTCTTGAAACGCCCCGCGGCCGGCACTGACAGCGTGCCGGCACGGCGCAGGTTCGGCGCGTCATGCAGCGACAGCCACAGCAAGGATCCCAAGCGCACCAGGTGCAGCGGAAACCCGGCATTGCCCACCACCGGCGCCAGCAACTGCTCAAGGCGCGCGCCGCGCGCTTCGAGCTGGTCCCAGGCCCGCTCGCGTTCCAGGACCGCAAGCGTGGCAATCCCGGCGGCCATGGCCACGGGATTACCGGAAAGCGTTCCGGCCTGGTAGGTATCTCCATCCGGCGCCAGCCGGCTCATGATGGCGGCCGAGGCGCCAAAGGCACCCACCGGCATGCCGCCGCCAATGATCTTGCCGAAAGTCGCCATGTCGGGGGTGATGCCGTAGTACTCGGCCGCGCCGCCACGGGCGATGCGAAATCCCGAAATCACTTCATCGAAAATCAAGAGCGCACCGTGGCTGCGGGTCTCATCGCGCAGCAGGTTCAGGAAGGCCTTGCGCTGCAGGAGCAGGCCATGATTGGCGGGCACCGGCTCGATGATCACCGCGGCGATGGCCGAGCCTTCGCGGGCGAACAGATCCCGCAGCGCCTGTTCGTCATCCAACGGCAGCACCCGCGTGCAGGCCACGAAGGCTTCGGGCACGCCGGCCGAGGAGGCGGTACCGAAGGTGGCAAGCCCCGAGCCGGCTGCCACCAGCAGGTGATCCGCGTGACCGTGATAGCAGCCGGAGAACTTCACGATCAGGTCGCGCCCGGTGGCGGCACGGGCCAGGCGTATGGCGCTCATGGTGGCCTCGGTGCCCGAGGACACGAAGCGCACCTGCTCAAGTCCCGGATAGGCCTTCACGACGCGCTCGGCCAATTCCACTTCGGCCTGGCAGGGCGCACCGAAAGTGGTGCCGTGGCGGCAGGCCTGCTGGATGGCATCGATCACCTGCGGATGCGCATGCCCCAGGATCAGCGGGCCCCAGGAACCCACGAAATCTGTGTAGCGGTTGCCGTCGACATCGAAGATGTAGGGACCCGATCCACGGCTGATGAAAAGCGGCGAGCCGCCCACTGCGCGAAAGGCCCGCACCGGCGAATTCACGCCACCGGGGATCACGCGGCGCGCGCGCTCGTACAGGGTCGCCGATCGTACGTGTGGTTCAGTCTTGTGCATCGTTCACTCGTTGCGCAGGCGGGCGTTCTTGAAAAAGGCGTCCATGACCACCGGATCGGCGTGTTCGGCGGCGGCCCGCATGCCCGACAGCGGCAGGTGGGCCAGGCGGTGCGCCAGCGTGCGCCCCCAGCCGGACAGCTGGTCGCGCTGGCTGGCATCAAGGTCCAGCAACACTTCGCGCAGCAGCCGTTCCACCTCCCCGGCGGTGATGCGCTCGAAGTCATCGCGCAGCCGCGCCAGCTGCGGTCCGATGG
>JBARBG010000179.1:0-19296 GCA_049792815.1 Steroidobacteraceae bacterium
GCGCAGCATGGCCCGCAGCGGCGGTGGCAGCCGCTGCGCGGTGCGCAAACTCTGCGGCACCAATGCCACAAGCCGCAGCGCCACACGCAGCCGCGCCGGATAAGGCAGGATTTTCGCCAGCGCCGCACGCAGCCACCGTTCACCGAGCGGCCTGCGGTAGGTGCGCTCGACATGGTGACGGGCATGATCGATCAGGCGCTGGTAATGAACGCCCGAGGGACAGGTTGTCATGCAGCCCAGACACGACAGACAGCGGTCAAGGTGCCGCACCACCAGTTCGCTTGCCGCCCGGTCCTGCTCCAGCATGTCCTTGATCAGGTAGATGCGGCCCCGCGGACTGTCGAGTTCATCCCCCAGCAGCACGTAGGTGGGACAGGTGGCCGTGCAGAAGCCGCAGTGCACGCATTTGCGCAGCACCTTCTCGGCCTCGGCTGTGTCCGGATCACGCAGCGCCGCGCTGTCGAATTGGGTCTGCATCAGTTCATGCGTCCCGGGTTCAGACGCTCGTGCGGATCAAACGCGGCCTTGAAGCGCGCGGCGAGGGTCGCGATGGCCGGCGCCTGCGGCTCGAACACTGCGTTGCTGCGACGCTCGGCCGGCGATGCCCGTACCAACGTGGCATGTCCGCCCTGCAGGGCACCGCGGATGCGCGCCGCATCAACCCGCTGTGCGCCGACCCAGATCAGTCCGCCCCCCCAATCCAGCTGGAACTCCTCCGCATCGATTGCCGCCAGGATGCGCGCCGCCTGTTTCGGCGGCACCGACAGCCGCCAGATCACGGGAAAGCGCGCCAGGGCCGCCGCCGCGCCGACCTCGCGCCACAATGCCCGTGAAGCGGTTGCCTCAAGCAGCTCCTGCGGCGAGCGCGCCAGGGCCGCCAGCAATGCGGCGATCCGTGTTTGCACCGAGGCCACCAGGCCTTCCAGGCGCAAGGCCACGCCGCGCGCCGGCACGAAGGCAGCCGAGGACACCTCGAAAGTGGAACCCAGCGCCGCCGCACAAAGCTCGACGGCGGCCTGCGCCCCGTCGACCGCGAACAGTAATGTGGTCTCGGACTCAGCGGCCGGTACCACGCGCACCGTGACCTCGGTGAGCGCCGCCAGTGTTCCCCAGGACCCGGCCAGCACTTTGGGCAGGTCAAAACCGGTCACGTTCTTGACGACACGTCCGCCGCCCACGAAGGCCTCGCCGCGGCCATTCACGGCCCTGAAGCCAATGAAATGATCCCGTGCGGAACCTGCGGTGATGCGCCGCGAGCCGGAGCTGTTGGCCATCAGTACGCCGCCCAGGCTCTGCTCCCCGGCTGCGTCCAGCAAAGCCGGCATGGGTGGCTCGAATCCGAGGCGCTGGTTGTGGCCGCGTAGCAAGGTCTCGATCTGCCGCAACGGTGTCGCGGGTCGGACCGTCAGCACCAGTTCCCCGGGCTGATAGTCGACGACGCCGCTCAAGGCCGACAGGTCGAGCAACGCGGCATCCACGGGACGACCGATGCCGCGCTTCGTGCCCCCGGCCACCAGTTCATAGGCCGTGCCGGGCGCACTGAGAATTTCGACCAGCTCGGTCTCGTTGCCGGGGCGGACACCCGCGCTGTGCTCACTCATCATTGTTGGCCACTAGAATCGTGGCAGTCCGCCATGCACGGAAGGCGCTGCCTGCGCGTGCACATGTTCGCGGCCCTGCTCACTGCAGCGGCTCAGCGCCGGAAAGACCTTGCCGGGATTGAATCGCAGCTGCGGATCGAAGACGTGTTTGATGCGGTGCTGCACCTCAAGATCCGTCGGACCGAACTGATAAGTCATCAGATCGCGCTTCTCCAGGCCCACGCCATGTTCACCGCTGAGCACGCCACCGACATCGACGCACAGCTTCAGGATATCGCTGCCGAAAGCCTCCGCGCGGTCCAGTTCCCCCGGGACATTGGCGTCGTACAGGATCAACGGATGCAAGTTGCCATCGCCGGCATGAAACACATTGGCCACGCGCAGGCCATGGCGCTGCGAGAGCTCCGTGATCGCCTGCAGCACGGGCGCCAGATGCCGGCGCGGAATGCTGCCGTCCATGCACAGATAGTCCGGGCTGATGCGCCCGACAGCCGGAAAGGCCGCCTTGCGTCCCGCCCAGAAGCGCTGGCGCTCGGCCTCATCCGCGGAGGCGCGGCAGGAGCTGGCACCGTGCCGCTCGGCAATGGCGTGCACGCGGCCGATCAGTTCATCGACCTCCTCGGCGGGGCCATCGAGTTCGACGATCAGCAGTGCCGCGACGGTCAGCGGATAGCCCGCATGCACGAACTCCTCCGCGGCGCGGATGGCCGGACCGTCCATCATTTCAAGTCCCGCCGGAATGATGCCGGCCGCGATCACATCCGCGACACAGTCGCTGGCGCCGGTGGCAGTGCCGAAGCCGATCAGCACGGCACGCGCCGTCTGCGGTCTGGGGAGAATGCGCACGGTCACTTCGGTGACGATGCCAAGCAGGCCTTCCGAACCGATCATCAGACCCAGCAGGTCGTAGTGGCCCGCGTCCAGGTGCCGGCCGCCCAGGCGCAGGATGTCGCCTTGCGGCGTGACCATCTCCAGACCCAGGACATTGTGCGTGGTGAGGCCGTACTTGAGGCAGTGCACGCCACCGGAGTTCTCCGCGACATTGCCGCCGATGGTGCAGGCGATCTGGCTGGAGGGATCCGGCGCGTAATAGAAGTTGCGGGCAGCAACGGCCTGGCTGATCGCCAGGTTGGTCACGCCGCTTTGCGCCACCACGCAGCGATCCGGATAGTCGATTTCCAGAATGCGGTTGAAGCGGCCCATCCCCACCACGATGGCATCCGCGACGGGTACGGCGCCGCCGGATAACGAGGTGCCGGCACCCCGCGGCACGATCCTGACGCCCTCCTGCAGCGCGTAGCGCAGCACGGCTGCGACCTGTTCCGTGGTGTGCGGCAGCACCACGGCCAGCGGGCGCTGCCGGTAGGCGGTCAGCGCATCGGTTTCGTAGGCGCGCAGCAGCTGGTCATCATCTATGACATCGGCGGGGTCCAGGATGGTCCGCAGAGCGGCGAGAATCGTGGCCTTGCGGGCCAATACTGCCGCATCCGGCTGCGCTAGACAGATCATCCGGGCGAGCATGACCAAAGGCCGCGCGCCCAGCAAGCCCGGAGCCGCCACCGGGCGCGGCTGTTGCCAGCCGGGAAAGCCGGCTGCCCCGGCCAGCGACCCGCAGCCTTGCGGCGCCGGTGTAGGATGAGCGCCAAGCCCTCAAGGAGTGTTGTGATGACCCCGCCCCGAATGAATCGCCGGGATGCGCTCCTGGCCGCCCTCACCGTCGGCGCCGGCATGGCCGTTGCGCGCACGGCGCTGTCCGCCAGCCCGGGCGCCACCCTAACCAAGGCTATTCCCTCGTCGGGCCAGAAGGTCCCCGCCATCGGCGTCGGCACCAACAACTTCGATGTGACGGATGCCGAGGAGGTGGCGGCGCGCCGCGGGGTTCTGGAGCAGCTGCCCATGCAAGGTGGCGCCGTGGTCGACACGGCACCGTTGTACGGTCGGTCCGAGGCAATCATCGGCGATCTGGTCGCCGGCCTGCACAACCGCGATCACCTGTTCCTGGCCACCAAGGTCATGACGGCGGATGCCAAGGCTGGCGCCGCCTCCATGGAGGAGTCCATGCGCCGGCTCAAGACCCAGCGTATCGACCTGATGCAGGTGCATAACCTGATCGGTGTCGAAACCATGATTCCGGTGCTGCAGGAGTGGAAAAAGGCCGGCCGCATCGGCTATTACGGCATCACGACCTCCAGTCCCAGGCAGCACGGACAGTTGATGGACTACATGCGGCGCCTGCCCATGGACTTCATTCAGGTCGACTACTCCCTGGCCAACCGCAGTGCCGGCGATGAGGTGCTGCCACTGGCGCAGCAGAAAGGCATCGCCGTCATCGCCAATTCACCCTTTGGCGGCCGGCGGGCGGCCGCCAGCGTCTTCGGCCAGGTCGCCGGCAAGCCTCTGCCCGACTGGGCTGCCACCATCCAGGTGACCAGCTGGAGCCAGCTGTTGCTGAAGTTCGTGGTCTCCCACCCGGCCATCACCTGTACCGTACCCGGTACCACGACTGTGGGTCACCTGGAGGACAACATGGCCGCCGCCCATGGCACGCTGCCGGACGCAGCGCTGCGCCAGAAGATGGAGGCGCTCTGGGACGGCCTTAAGACCTGACCCGGGGGGCGCCGCCGGCAGGACTTGTCAACTCACGGCCCGCGCGCCGGGCAACTGGCGCGGACCCCATTCACACGTGTATTGTGTCGCCGCGGTTCGCAAACAGCGCGCCCTTGATGTTCAGCTGTGAGTTAGGTGATATGACGAAAATCTACGTTGGAAATCTGCCCTTTTCCGCTGACGAGAGCCAGGTGCGTGCTCTGTTTGCGCAACATGGGACTGTTGAGTCCGTGAATGTGATCATGGACCGTGAAACGGGTCGTCCACGCGGTTTTGCCTTTGTTGAAATGAGCAATGCCGACGCTTCCCGTGCCATCCAGAGCCTGAACGGGTATTCAATGGGCGGTCGCGCGCTGCGCGTTAACGAAGCCCAGGATCGCCCGCCGGGTGGCGGCGGTCGGGGTCCGGGTGGTGGTGGTGGTGGCCCTCGCCGCAGTGGCGGCGGTGGCGGCGGCGGCGGCCGTTACTGATCCGCTGTTCCGGAGCCCCGCTCCGGAACCCTTCGAATGAAAGCCGCGTGTCCCGAATACGGGACACGCGGTATCGGCTGCCGACACCCCTCAAACTGAATCTTTGCACCAGATTGCCGCGTTGCCGCAATACTGGCCCGCCACCCATGCTGACGACGCCCCATTCTGCGGGCTCAACGAGAAGTCATCATGAGCAAATCTGCCACTGCGGCGTACTTCAATGTCTTTACGGTCCGTGAGTTCGAAGGCTCAACCGGACAGAAAGCCAAGAGCTGGACGAAGGTGGGCGTCGCTTTTCCCCACCGCGAGGGACCAGGCTTCAACCTGGAACTCTCGGCGCTACCCCTTGACGGTCGACTGGTTGCCCTGGTGCCGAGCGACGACGAGGCGGGACGCGTGGCCAGCGGTTGAGGGCCGCGCTTGCACCGAACCTGAGCACAAATGAAGAGGCCCGCCGAAGCGGGCCTCTCCATCGATCCAGTCGAAGAATTCGACTTACTTCGCTTCCGGAGCGGAGGAAGTGGTCGAGGCCTTCTTCTTCTTCATGTGGTGCTTCTTGGCATGAGTGGTGGTCTTCGCGTCCGAAGCCGGAGCCGAAGAAGGCGCGTCAGCGGCTAATGCGATTACCGGACCGGCCAACAGAATCAGGGCGAGAGCAGGAACGAGTTTGCTAACCACGAGTCGTCTCCATTAAGGAATATAAGTACGCTGGCAACCAACGGGCTTCACGGGGTGCAGAGCCTACACTAGCGCCGAGGCACTGCAATATCTTCTCTATTAATTCGTAGTAAGGATGGCAAGCTGCCGTTTTTACGAGGATTCTTGACGACAACGATGCGGCAAAACGGGGCAGGAATTGACGCGACAACACCTCTTCGGCGAGGCGCTCCGGCGCGGATTTGAGCGCTTGATGCACCACCTTCGTGCGCCCCGCCTGGCCGCTTTTGCGGTCGCCGGTTTGGGGTTCAGTGGCGCCCTGCCGGTCCGGGCCTGGAACGATTTCGGACATATGGCGGTCGCCGCCGTCGCCTGGCAGCACCTCACGCCGGCGGCGCGTACCGAGGCCACGAAGTTGCTGCGCATGAACCCCGACTACCCCCGTTGGGTTGAGCAACTCGAGCCCGACGCCCGGGCGGTCACCGCCTTCATGCGGGCCGCGACCTGGGCGGATGCCATCAAGCATGAAAGCGGCAACACGGATGACGGTGAACGGCCGCAGGGCCCTGAGGCCAGTCAGAACACCGGCTACGATGATCCGAACGAACATCGCTACTGGCACTACGTGGATGTGCCGTTTTCCCCCGACGGGACCCCCGTGCCCGGGGTGATCACGCCCAACGCCGCCACGCGCATTGCGGATTTCCGCAAGGTGCTGGCCGACCCCGCGTCGCCGGACCTGCTGAAGTCCTACGACCTATCCTGGGTGCTGCACCTGGTGGGGGACATTCATCAGCCGTTGCACGCAGTCTCGCGCTTCACCCGGGAGCTGCCGGCGGGAGATCTGGGCGGTAACCGGGTCCTGCTGTGCGCTCCGCCGTGTCGCAAGGAGCTGCACTTTTTCTGGGACCAGGCCCTTGGGCGCGGCACCCCGACCGAGGCCCTGGCGCTTGCCCGGGATCTCCCGGCGCCGCCACTGCGGCGCATCACCGATACCAACATCCAGGACTGGGTGGATGAAAGCGGTACGCTCGCGCGCCGAGTCGTGTACGCAGCCCCGATCGGTCCGGGTTCCGGCCCCTACGAACTCACGCCTGCGTATCGCGATCAGGCAAAGATCATCGCCCGCGAACGCATCGCACTGGCCGGCAGGCGACTCGCGGTGCTGCTCAATGCGGCCTTTGCTCCCAGCGCATCTGGATTCAGCCGATCAAGAAATATTATTGTTCGCTGACGCACTGCGACTTTCGACTTCACAGGTTTTGCGCAAGGTCAGAAACGCACGCAAGTGTTCAGTTTTTGCCCACCTTAACGCAAACCCTTCAGGTAATGCGTCTGCGAGATTTGCAAGTGGGTTTTTGCACCCAGTTATGCACAGCTTCTGTGGATAACTGCAGCGCCCGCTGCGTAGCCGCGGACGCGCGCCGTGTCAATCTCCGCGAACACTTGACCTGTCAATTAAGCTCTGCCTTGCCTTGCGCCGCGCGTCGCGAGAGACTTCGCAGCGCCGGCATTACATCAAGTAGGCATCATGAAGCAATCCCCAGCGGCCACCGAACGCAAGACGCCCGACACCAAAGCTGAGTTGGCCGCCTCAGTGGCGCGCGCGCGTCTGCGGGTCGATGTCGCCAAGCAGAGCGTCCGTCTCGCCAAGGAAGAACTCAAGCGGGCGCGCAAACGCATCAAGGATGCCAAGCGCGAAGTGCGCCGCGCACGCAAGCGCGCCGGCGCGGCACGCAAGGCCTGGAAGGAGGCGCGCAAGACCAAGCCGGCCAGTGCAGGTGCCCGCAAGGACCGTGCGGCAGCCAAATCAAAAAAGAAAAGCAGCAAGCCGAAAACCGGCAAGGCAAAGCGTGCCTTGAAGCCGGCGAAGGTCGCGAAGCCGGCCGCCAAGGCGGCAGCTCGGAAAGTCACTCGGCCGAATGTAAAGAAAACGGCCAAGCGGATCGTAAAGCCCGCCGCCAGGAAAGCGGTGCGCAAGCCAGCCCCGGCGACTGCGCCGCCGGCACCGAGGCCCCGACCCCGGCGTGCAGCGCCCGTGGCGGTTGTGCCCGCCGCGGTGACGCCGGCAGCCGAGGCGGTGGAAACGGATCCTGCGCCGCCCGCACCCCTCACCGCGACCTGAAGTCGGCCTCCAACACCGGGGTGTCCCGGTACGCCCCGGGCAAGGTCCGGTCCGACTGGCGTGTCGCCAGGTCCAGCATCCGCCCTTCGGGATTGACCAGGACACAGGAATGGCCTGCCTGCGCCTTCGCCGCTTTTTTGGCGCGGCGCAGGCGCTCGGCGATCAGTTCTGAGGTCGTGCTGGGCGCAGTGTCGATCTCCACCACCGCCACTGAGGCCGACAGCAGTGCAAAATGTCGCTCCTGGCCATCCCGGTCGCGGCCCAGGATGCAGCCGGCTTCGCGGTGCTCTTCGTCGTAGAAATTCGGCAGCGCGGCGGCAAGGTCCTCCAGCAGGCTGACCAGCCGCAGCGACCAGTCCTGGCTGCGCATCAGGAAAATATAATCATCTCCGCCCACATGCCCCACGAAGTCGATCCGTTGGCGCACCGTGCGCACCAGGGTCTCGGCCACGTGCATCAGCACCTGGTCGCCGCGGGCGTAGCCATAGGTGTCGTTGAAGAACTTGAAGTGATCCAGGTCCAGATGGCAGGCCACGAACGGCTGCCGCCGCGTCAGCCACTGGCTCAGGTACGCCTGGATCTCGCGATTGCCGGGCAGTCCCGTCAGCGGGTTTGAATGCTTGGCCGCCTGGATCTGTTGCGCGGTGATATGCCGCAACAGATCGATCATCCGGCCCATACCCAGGTAGGAACCATGGCGGGTGATGATGAAATCATCGCGCCGTCCGGCGTCGGATTGTCCAGTGACCACACGACTGACCTGCTCCAGACGTGCCCGCGCATCGATGCGCACGGCGTTGGCGTCCATCACGGCCGAGACCGGTTTGCGGTTATAGACCTCCGGATACAGCGGCTTGCTGAGCAGGATCAGCAGTTCGTCGCGGCGGACCACCCCCACGGGCTGTCCCGCGGTGGTCACGGCCAGCGCGGTGCAGGCCGGGTGCATGCGAAACATCTCCACCACCTGCCCGATTGGTGTGGAATCCGGCACATCCGGCACCGGCAGGGCCAGATGTTCGGCGCAATCGACAGTAACGGTGGCCGCCACCCGATCCAGGGCCACCAGACCAGCGCTGTCCATGCGCGGCACCGCCTGCGGGCGCCCCAGCAGGTAGCCCTGCACGTGGTCCACGCCCAGTTCCAGAGCCAGCGTGCACTGGGCAGCGTTCTCGACGCCCTCGGCAATTACGCGGCAGCCGATGGCGCGCGCCATATCCACGACCGAGCGCAGAATCTCCCCGCGCACCGGATCATGTTCGATCCCGGATACAAAGTAGCGGTCGACCTTCACGTACTCGGGTCGCACCGCCGACCAGGTCTTGAGACCCGAGGCGCCTGCTCCCAGATCATCCAGTGCAATGTCGCATCCCAGGCGTCGCAGGGGGGCCACGGCTTCGATCAGCCGGCCCAGGTCCTCGGTCAGGCCATGCTCGGTGAGCTCAATGACCAACTGATGCGGGTCCAGCTGCAGATTGCCCAGCTGCTCATCCAGCCACGTCGAGAAGTCCGGCCAGTGCAGCAGCGTCTGCGGCAAGACATTGATGAACAGGCGCCCATCGATCTGCAGATTGGCGAAACCATTCAGGGCCGCCGTGACACAGGCGCGCTCCAAGTCCAAGCACCGGTTGGCCCCATGGGCTGCCGCGAACAATGCATCGGGCAGGTGCAGCGCTGAGCCGGCAGGCCCCCGGGCAAGGGCCTCATAGCCAATGGGCCGGCGCAACATCCCATCGATGATGGGCTGAAACAGCGCCTGCAAGGTCCCCTGCGCCAGCAAGGCGTCCAAATCGCTCACCATCATCCATCCGTGGCCAGGCAAATTCAGGCCAGACTATGTCGCCGCGCCGTTCCCGGACGTGACGCAACCGCTATCGGGCAAAGTCCAATATGAAATTTGGGTGACAGACCCCGTCCACGGTTCGGACATTACCGAATCCTGAGTTCGTGCATTAAGGCTGTGCGGCAGGATGATGATTGACCAGTGATCCGGCGCCCGTGATAGGCTCGCCGAAGGGACACAGGGGTGGGGATCGGGGGAGCATCTACTTGGCTACCCGAACGAGGGAAGATCGTCGTCTGCGCCTGCTGAGCGCGGTGTGCCTGGGCTTGCCTGAAGTCGAGCGCACCAATTGCGGCGCCCATGCGGATTTCCGCGTGCGGGGCAAGATTTTTGCCTATTTCCTGAGAAATCATGGTGGCGATGGCATCACGGCGGCCTGCTTCAAGACCCGTCTCGGCGAACACATCGAACACATCAGGAAGGCACCCGACCGGTTCTACCTGCCGCGATTCATTGGCCGGCGCGGCTGGCTTGGCCTGCGCCTGGATCAGGGCGCGATCAACTGGGATGAAGTCCGGGCCCTGGCGGGGATCAGCTACGAATTGGCAGCGCCCAAGAGACTGCGCGCACCGCCCCCGCCCATCGCCAACGCCCTCACTGCCCGCTTGCTGATCAGGGGCACGCCACCGGGCATCGGCGTCAGCCGGGCTCCGGGGCAGATGATCGATGGAAATCTGCTCAATGCGGGGCTGCCTGGCGAAGAGCACCACGGTCGCGCTGCGCCCCTGCGACCTCCGGCATTGCCGGACGACGCGCGCATCACTCGCTCGAACGCGCTTCGCAGCCGCCGCTAGCGGCTCACTTGCTCCTGGCTTTCCTGACCGCGAGCTTGACGCGCAACTGCCAGGCCTTGAAGCGAACCGCCGCTTCGCTGCGCTTCAACTGTCGGGCAATCTTGCGGACGCCCTCTTTGCCTGCAAGCTTGCGCAAAGTTTTCAGTTCAACTGCGGTCCAAAGAACACGTTTACGGCGTCTGATACGCGGCATTGCCAGCTCCAATAAAGTTTTCTGCAAAAAATTTCAGGCGCGGATCTTACTCCAGGATGCCCCGGATTTGAATCGAAACGGAGCATTTGGTTCAATGATTGACATGCATTTACGAGAAACAATTTGTCAATTCATTTCTGACTCAATCATGGAGCACGGTTCGGTTTCAATCAGACTGCGCCGCAAAGCGTGAACGCGGCACCACGAATTGCAGCTTTGTTCGCGCAAGGCGCCGTGGCCTATCAAACGCACGATACGATTGCGGCTGCCACGCTGCTACCGGAGGAACAACAATCTTTGGTCAGGGCGGTACCGAAGCGGATTTCTGAGTTCGCGGCGGGCCGCGCCTGCGCGCGCGCCGCGCTGTCCCAGCTTGGCTACGGCACAGTCGCGTTGCCGGCAGGCGCCGATCGCGCGCCGTGCTGGCCCAGCGGTGCGACGGGCAGCATCACTCACACCCATGGCTACTGCGCCGCGGTCGTGGCCGCAACGACGCAGATACGTGCGCTGGGCCTGGACGCGGAACCTGAGGACTCCGTGAAGCCACACCTTTGGCGTCGCATCTGCTGTGCGGAGGAACTCGCGACGCTGCAGGCGCAGGAAACGGCCTACGCGATCGCCGCGGCAACACTGATTTTCAGTGCCAAGGAAGCCTTTTACAAATGCCAGTACACCTTGACCGGCGAATGGCTTGGCTTCACCGATATCAGCGTCAATATTGAATCCGACCATTTCAGCGTATCGTCCACCCGCTCGTTACAAATTGCGGATCTGCACCCGGGCCCCTGGCGGGGAGGCTACCTGCACGAGCAGGGCCTGGTGATCACGGGTTTTTGCATCGTCTGATGCCCATCGGGCCGCCGGTGGCGCCGGACGGGCCTTTCATACCAAAACGGTCGACCGCCCAGATGGTCCGGCCTATCCTTAGGCTATGCTTCGGTCGCGAACCTCGGGCAGGAGCCTGAGCGCATGAGAGGATGTCTGATGTCGTCAATTTGCAGTGCTACCCGCTCCCTGGTACCCGTGGCCGCCACGCTGCTCGCCGGGTGTGCGATCGGCCCCAATTACCATCGTCCCCCGGCCGCAGTCACTGAGAGCTACAAGAATCCCGTGGCCAGTGCCCCGGCACTTCCGGACCAGTGGTGGACACTTTTCAACGATCCCATTCTCAATGACCTGGAATCCCAGGTCATCGTCAACAACCAGAACATCGCCCAGGCATCGGCGGCCTACATGCAGGCCCGGGCCGTGGTTCGCCAGGACCGCTCGGCGCTATTTCCTTCCATCGACCTCAGTGGCGGCCTCAGCCACACCGAGAGCGGCGCTCCAGGCTTCGTGGTCGGCGGCAGCGGCGGGGGCGGCGTGGTCTCGGGCAGCAACAAATCGACCTCCTACCAGCTGGCCGGCAGCACGAATTGGCAATTGGACGTCTGGGGGAAACTGCGCCGGACGCTGGAAAATGCCCACGCCGGGGCCGAGGCCAGCGCCGCGGATCTGGCCAACGCCGAGCTTTCGGCCCGCAGCCAGCTGGCCTTAGCGTATCTGCAGCTGCGCGGCGCGGACGCCCAGCGCAAACTGCTGGCGGATACGCAAGAGGCCTATGCGCGCACCCTGGCGATCACGCAGAACAAATACAAGGCCGGCGTCTCCACCCGCACCGATGTGCTGCAGGCACAATCACAGCTGTTCTCGGCACAGGATCAGGAACTCTCAGAGCTGCTGCAACGTGATCAGCTGGAGAACTCCATCGCTGCCCTGATCGGCAAGCCCGCCTCCGGCTTCCAGCTTGCGGCGCGCGATACCTGGGACATCCCGACGCCGCAGGTGCCGGCGGGAGTTCCCTCTGAACTGTTGCAGCGGCGTCCGGATATCTCCAACGTGGAGCGCCAGATGGCGGCCGCCAACGCGACCATTGGCGTGCAGGAAGCCAGCTTCTTTCCGGCCATCACCCTCACCGGTTCCTATGGCTTTCTTTCCACCGCCGCCAGCACTCTTTTCGAAAGTACCAAACTGACCAAATCGGTGGGCGGATCCTTGTCGCAGACCCTGCTGGATTTCGGCGGCCGTCGCGCACAGGTAGACGCGGCCCGCCGCCAGTACGACCAGGCCGTCGCCTCCTATCGCCAGACGGTGCTCACCGCTTTCCAGGATGTCGAGAATGATCTCGCGGGCGCAGAGATCTATCAGAAGGAATTCGATCTGCGCCGCCAGAACTCGGAGGCCCTGAATCTGAGCGAGACCCTGACGCTCAACGAGTACAAGGCCGGCACCGTGGATTTCACCACCGTCGTGGTGTCGCAGACCTCGGCGCTGAGCGCGCGCCTGCAGCTGGCGCAAATTAAAGTGTCACAACAGACCAACGCGGTCACGCTGATCACCGACCTCGGCGGCGGTTGGAAGGCCCCAGACTACTCACACTACCAGTGACAGCGGGCCCTTGACGGGTCAGTGACGCGCCATGCGGCGCTTGAACGCCGCGGTCATCGCGGTCAGTTCGGACACTTTGAGCGCGCTGGTGCAAAGGGCAAAGATCACCGCCGCCACCGCGATGGTGCCCAGCAGCCAGCTCACACGCAGCCAGAAACCTGCGCCCTCCCAGCCCGGCAACAGCCACCGGGTACTGCCCAGGCACACCGCGGCCATGACGCCCGACGCGCCAGCCACGCGCACAGTCAGCGATCCCAGTGCGAGAGTGTGAAAGCGCCCCAGTTCCTTGCGCATCAGCAGATACAACACCAGGAAATTGGTCGTCGCGATGCAGGCGGTGGAAAACGCCAGTCCGCGATGGCCCCAGTGCAGATGGAAGGTGAACAGCCAGTTGAAAAGCAGGTTCAACCCCACGGCGCCAAAGCTTACGAACATCGGTGTCTTGCGCCGATCCAGAGCGTAGAAGGCGTTGACCAGCACCTTCAGTGACGCGTAGCCGACGAGGCCCAGGGCGTAGTACTGCAGTGCGCCGGCCGCCTCATGCGCCTGATGGGCCGTGAAGCGCCCATGCCGGTACAGCACCGACACGATCGGATCCGCCAGCACGATCAGTCCGACGGTTGCCGGTATGGTCAT
The DNA here is from genome assembly GCA_049792815.1 of Steroidobacteraceae bacterium. Taxonomy (GTDB): domain Bacteria; phylum Pseudomonadota; class Gammaproteobacteria; order Steroidobacterales; family Steroidobacteraceae; genus DAIDKA01. Next base: position 13,351 of record JBARBG010000179.1, read on the forward strand.
CAGGAACGCCAGCCGGATACCGCGGGCCAGCTCATTGCGAAAACCGTCGCGATTGCCGCCTATTGCGAGCCGCGCCAGCAGCGGCAGTGACACTGTTCCCAGCGCGACGCCGAAAATTCCCAGCGGCAGCTGCATCAGCCTGAAGGCGATCGAGAGCCACGCCGTGGGACCATCGCCCAGATGCGAAGAGAAGATGGAGTTGACGGTGACATTGATCTGGGTCGAGCTGGCCGCGATTACCGACGGCACCATCAGGCGCAGCACTTCGGACACGCCCGGGTGGCGCCAGGAAAAGTCCGGGCGGAACACATAGCCCTCGCGCCGCAACGCCGGCAGCTGCACCAGCAGCTGCAGCAGTCCGCCAACCAGCGTACCCAGGGACAATCCCAGCAGTGCGCGCGCCCCGAAATGCGGATCAAACAGCCAGCCCAGGGCGACGCCTGCGACAATGGAACCCAGATTGAAGAAGCTCGACGCCATCGCCGGGATTCCGAATACATTGCGTGCGTTCAGCATTCCCATGACCAGCGCCGCCAGCGACACCAGCACGATGAAGGGATACATGATCCGCGCCAGCGTGACCGTCAGGACCTGCTTGGCCGGGTCAAATCCCGGCGCCAGCACCGAGATCACCCAGGGGGCAAAAATGATTCCAAGAATGGTAAGGGTGCTGACGGTGAGCACCGCCAGCGTCGTGATCTTGTTGGCGAGGCGGAATGCCGCCGCATCGCCTTCGCGGCTGGTCGTTCTGCTGAACACGGTGATGAACGCCGTGGAGAGCGCGCCTTCGGCAAACAAGTCGCGCAGCAGATTCGGGATGCGAAACGCCATCGTGAACGCGTCCATGAGCGCGGCGCCACCAAACAACGCCGCAAAGATCTGTTCGCGCGCCAGCCCCAGGAGGCGACTGCACATCACGGCGAGGCCGACAACGCCGGCCGCGCGGGTATTGAGGGTTTCCGGCCGGGGCCGGCTGGATGCGGCTACGGGTGGGTTTTCTGTGCTGGGAGTGGATGGCAAGGGTGGGACTTTCAGCGCCGTGAACGTTACGACTGTACCCGCATGTGACTGATGCTGGCCAGCGACACCGCAGGGAATGCGCGCGTCGTCACAGGATCAGGCCTGAATGCCTTGCTGGCGACAGCGCAGGGCAGCTGCGACCCACACCAGCCCGCACACGCCGACCGCAACCGGGACCAGCAACACCGCCTCTCCCAACGATGTCCGATCCGACAGCCGGCCGATGAGCGGTGGCGAAATCACATCCCCGAGGCTGTGGATGGCAAGCACGCTCAGGGCGACCGCTGAAGCGCGCTGCGCGGGACTCACCAGGCTCACGATCACGGAGTTGATGGGCCCGGTGGACATGAACAGCAACAGCTCAGCACCCACCAGCGCGGGATAGAAGATAAAGGGCGCACTGTCCTTCAGACAGGCCACCGTCAGGGGCAATGCCGCAAGCGTTGCCACCGCCGACAGCCACAGGTAGGACTGGCGCGTGTAGCGCAGGCCATAGTCCCCCAACCAACCGCCGAGGAAGGTACCCACAATGCCCGTCACGACCACGATGCCGCCGAATCCGGTCGTTGCCTGTGACACCGGCACGTTGCGCACCCGTTCCAGGAACGTGGGCATCCAGAACGCCAACCCGCCTACGGCAAAGGTGTACACGGCATACCCCAGTACTGTCAGCGCATAGGAACTCTGACCCGCGAGCTTCAGGTACAGGCGCAGGGTGTGGCGCAGGGCTTCGAGGATGCCGGGACGGCATGCAGACGGCATTGGCGCGCTCGCGGCGGCTTCGCTCGAGCCGCGCGGCGGATCGGGCACCCGTAGCGCCCCCAGCGCGAGCAGCAGCCCGGGTAGCCCCGCGACAAAGAATGCGGCCCGCCAGCCCCAGGCCTGCGACACCACTCCGCCCACCACATAGCCCAGTGCGGCGCCCACCGGAATGGCCATGTAGAAGATCGCAAAAATGCGCCCTCGCCGCGATGGCGGGTAGTAATCGGCGAGCAGCGCCGGAGCGATGGTGGCATAGGCCGCCTCACCGATCCCCACCACGGCGCGTGAGGCGAACAGCTCCCAGTAGCTGCGCGAAAACCCGGACCACATGGTCGCAACACTCCACAAGGCCAGGCCGATCGCCAGCGGGCGAGTGCGCGAGCTGCGGTCCCCCAGGTAGCCGAATACCGGCGACGCCAGCATGTAGACGACCAGGAATCCCGGCGCGAGGATGCCCAGTTGGAAGTCCGTCGAGACGATGCCTGAGGTCTTCATCTGCGGCAGTACCGCGGAGGGCACGTAACGATCCAGGTAGTTGAGCAGGTTGATCAGCGTCAGGACCAGCAGTCCACGGCCGGCAAAGCGCACGCCCGATGCGCCGGCGGGCGGCGCCATGCTGTGCCTATCCGGACCGATTTGCCCTTGCCTCACTCACGCCCCCTACCCCGCAAAGTGCGAAATGATACGCTGCCGGTCGGGCCAAGGGCGTTTACCTGCCGTGAGGATCCGTCATGCCAGAATCAGCAAGGAAAATGCGATGCGCCGGTGGCTTCAAGGCCGAGGCGCTGGTGGCGCTGCTGGCCGGCGCGCTGCTTGCCCCGCACAGCCGGGCGGCGACGCCTGACCCGGAGCAGCAGCGCTGGCTGACACCTCATGAGGGCGGGCTGGTCAGCGACGCTCAGGTGCACTTCTACCCCCTGCCGCACGAGCGCAGCGGCCCCACCACCGTGACGGTGGCGGTGGATGGCCGAGTCTGGTTCACCGAGGGAAGCGGCAATCGCATCGGCAGCATGAACCCCGATGGCAGTGACCTTACCGAGTTCCCGCTGCCCCATGCCGACAGTTCCCCGCGCATCATCGCGCGCGGCTCGGACGGCAATCTCTGGTTCTCCGAGCACACCGGCAATCGCATCGGCCGCATCACGCAAAATGGCGTCATTACCGAGTGGGACATTCCAACGCCCAACAGCCAGCCGCGCGCGATATCGCTGGGGTCAGACGGCAACATCTGGTTCGGCATGTTTGCCGCCGGCAAGATCGGCCGGATCACTCCCAGCGGCGTGATCACGGAGTTTTCGCCTCCGACTCCCGACAGCGGCCCGCGCGCGGTGGCCACTGGCGCTGACGGAAATGTCTGGTTCTCCGAATTCAAGACCAACCGCATCGCGCGCATCACACCGAAGGGGAGCATCACCGAGTTTCCTCTGCCACGGCCGAACAGCGGCCCCGGCGACATCACCATGGGTCCCGATGGCGCCTTGTGGTTTGTCGAGCTCTCCGGCGGCATCGACGGCCTGCGCACCGACGGCAACCGCATCGGGCGAATTACCTATGACGGCAGGATCAGCGAGTACCCGATACCCGCAGGCGCCGCCTCGCCCATCAATATCGCCGAGGGTCCGGATCGCAACCTCTGGTACACACGCGGCGCCGAGCTCGGCCGCGTGACACCCGCAGGTGCCATCACGGAGTTCTCCGCAGGTGCCGATGGCCGTTCAGTTGGCCTGTCCGCCGGCAGCGACCGCGAGCCGCCCACGCGCCTGGTGAATCGCCTGTGGTTTGCGGATGGCGGCGCCAATCGCATCAGCTATCTTCAGTTCGTGCCTTCTGCAGCCCAGCAACCGTAAGGCAGTGGACTGGAACCCGAACCTGTATCGCCGCTACGAGGACGAGCGCACACGGCCCGCGGTGGAACTTCTCGGGCGGGTTCCCCTGGCCAGCGCCTCCCTGGCGCTGGATCTGGGCTGTGGTCCGGGTAACTCGACCGAGCTTCTGGTACAGCGCTTCCCGACGGCGCAGGTCATTGGCATCGACAATTCGCCGGCGATGCTGCGCAGCGCCGCCGAGCGTCTGCCGCAGGTGCGCTTCGAACTGGCCGACGTTGCCAGCTGGGTGCCGGATGCCCGTGACCGTCCCGACCTGATTTTCGCCAACGCCACCCTGCAATGGGTGCCGGATCATCCGCGGCTGCTGCCGCGGCTGTTTTCCCTGCTGGCCCCGGGTGGGGTTCTGGCCATTCAGATGCCAGACAATGGTGAGGAACCCACCCGCCGCCTGATGCGCGAGCTGGCCGGCCACGCACCGTGGAATGCCTTGCTCGGGGAGGCCGATAACGCCCGCACGCAGCTGCTGAGCATACGCGGTTATTATGATCTGCTGGTGAAGGAGGCTGCCCGGGTGGATGTGTGGCACAGCATCTACCAGCATCCGATGGCCTCCCCCGCCGCCATCATTGAGTGGCTGCAGGCCACGGGTTTACGCCCCTACATTGCGCCGCTGTCCCCTGAACTGCGCGCCAGCTTTCTGGCCGAGTACGAACGACGTATCGCTGCGGCCTATGAACCCCGGCTGGACGGCCGGCGCCTGCTGGCCTTTCCGCGAATATTCATCGTGGCGCAGCGCCGCCCTTAGGGACCCATGGACCTAGGAACTAATATTTCGCGAAGAACGAGCGGGTTGCGGCCAGGCAGAACGGCGCCACCAATGTAGCGTGGTAGGCCGTGGCAACGGCAGAGAACCCGCCGTCGCTGGCTCCCTGCGCCACCGCAGCGGCAGCAACCGCCTCCTTTGCGAGTTCGAAGTCCTGCTTGAGACTCGCATACGGATCATTGGTGCCCGCCGCCGACTCCAGATCCAGTACCCCGATCGAAGCCGACGCCGGCGCATGCGCGGCCCAATATCCCTGCATGAGCTGGGTATTGAAGAAGAACACAACCGGGTCCAGAGCACCCCCGCAAAGCTGCAGCGGCGCCACCGGATTCCAGTCGCGCAGATCATTGCGCTGCAGGGCCTGGCGCAGGGGCTGCTGCGCGGAGAGTGTGGCAACGCCGGTCGTCAGCGCCGGAAACCCCCCGTCCGGATTCGCCACGGCGTCCTCGAGGTAACCCAGGCGGTAGCTGTTCTGGATGAGATTGTCCGCGCCAAATCCGAGGGCGAACACCGCGGCCAGGTCCGCCGGTGATGTCGGCGGCGTAACGGCGGCGAACTGGGGTGCGGGAGGCGTCAGGCTGAACAGCGCGTACTGGGGAAGCAGGCCTTGCGAGTACAGCTCGCTGCGCGTGAGCGTGGTGGGCAACAGGCTTTGGATACCGGTTGCGTACTGGGGCTCGAAGACGTCCGTGGCCTGCGCATAGATATTCCCGTAGGTCGCCTGGTATGCGGTGATCAGTAGCGTCGTCGAGATTGGCGCGCCACCATTGACGTCGCCGTAGAACAAGGCATCGGCAAATGCGGCCAGCGCATACGGCCCCGACATCGGCGCTGATGCGGTCACCGTCATGCCTGCCGCCTGCATGGCGCGGTGAGTGGCCATGGCCACATAGCCGCCCTGGGAGTACCCGGTGATGAACAGTTTGCCGTTGTCCCGCGTGAGCGTCGCGGAAACGAGCGGTAGCGCCGTTCGCGCCGCCTTCAGCGCGTCCGTCATGTCCTTTGATTGCTGCTCGGCTACCAGGTAAGGATGATAGGTCAGTGTCGATGAGTCGTAGCCTGCGTAATTTGGCGCGACGACGATATAGCCTTGCGAGGCGAACACCGCCGCCAGGGCCAGCGCCTCGTCATTGCTTAGATCCGCCATGCTGAAAGTGCGCTCCGTCGAGGTCCCGTGGGCGTACAGAACGATTGGACGCGCACCTGTACAGGTACTGCCCAAACCGCTCGGTACCATGAGCGCGCCTGAAGCCGTAGTCGGATCATTTGCCCCACCGACGGTCTCATACTGGATCGTATAAATCAGTACATCGCACACCGGCGCGCCGCTTAGCGCGAGCAGCTGCTGATGGGTGGCCACGTTGAGTTCCGCCAACAAGGTCGGCGCCGTTACCGTTGACAGCAGTTGCACGGGACTTTGCAGCAGTGTGCCTTCCGGTGGCGGCCCGTTCGACATGCCGAGTGAGCCTACGATACCGCCAATACCATCGGCCCCGCAGGCACTCACCAGCAGCA
>JBARBG010000180.1:0-8394 GCA_049792815.1 Steroidobacteraceae bacterium
GTCGGGCGATCGCCCGGCGCTCGGTCTCACTGTCAGCCAGCGCTGCGCTCAGCTCCGTGGGTGTGGGCGCGGGGCCCGGCGCCGCGATCGGTGCCGGGAACGCGCGCGCTACCGGCGGCGGCATCGGTCGCACGGGCTGGCCATAGGCATTCACCGCCAGCGGGCGACTGTATTCCTCCGCACCCGAGAGCAGCAGTTCATCCAGGTCCAGTGATTCACCCAGATCGGTCTGGGCGGCCTGGCCGATGGCCGCCAGCACCTCGACGCTCTGCGCCGTGGTTTGCACCGGCACGCTGCTGGTGGCCGCGAGTGTGAAGCCACCGGAGAACTCATTCGCGCCGGCCGCGGGCAGGCTGTGCATACCGGATTCAGCGGCGGCCGAGTGCACCTCGACCATGGCCACGACCTGATATTCGCCAAAACGCAGGATGTCCCCGTTCTGCAGGACATGGGCGCCGCGCTTGGCCACCGGGCGCTCTTCATCGTTGACGAAGACGCCATTGGTACTGGTGTCCTCGAGAATGTACAGGCCGTCACGGAAGTGTATGCGGGCGTGATGCGCCGACACGAAGCGCTGCGGGTCCGGCAGCACCCAGTCGTTGTCCGCCGAACGGCCGATATTGCCGCCCACGGTGTCGAACACGACGGAACTGCGGTCGCCGAGCAGCCTGCGGTGATCACTTATGATGCGAAGTTGCAGCGCCACCGGCGCCCCCGTTTGGACAAATACACCCGGTCGGCCGCTTTCGGCCGGTGGGTAGACATATAATCGCGCCCCAAAGTAACAAGTTCACCCCCCGGGACCCATGGCAGCCAGTCACATTTTCAAAGTCCTGTTCCTGAATCAGGGCAAGGTTTACGAGGTTTATGCGAAAAAGGTCACCCATGGCACCCTCTTCGGCTTCATCGAGGTTGAGGACATAGTCTTCGGGGAGCGCTCGAGCGTGGTCGTCGACCCGAACGAGGAGCGGATCAAGACTGAATTCGAAGGGGTAAAACGCAGTTTCCTGCCCATGCACTCGATCTTGCGCATCGACGAGGTCAAGAAGCAGGGCACGGCCAAGATCACGAGTCTGGAGGGGGGCAATGTGACCCCGTTTCCCGTACCCGTCTATTCGGCTCCGGCGGGCGAGCCGCCGCCGCGCAAGTAGGCTGCCGCGCTGATGCTCGAGCTCCAGGGAAGGGCCGCCCTTTCGGCCTTCCGTGTCGCCAAATTGTGTTCCCGCCTCCAGGCCCTCGAACCACGGATTCAGGCCCTGACCTCGCATTATGTCCATTTCGTGGACCTCGCGGCTGCGCTCCTGCCCGAACAGCAGGCGCTGCTGGCGACACTGCTGACCTACGGCCCGGCCACGCCGCCGGAGGCCGGGGGGGCTGCCACAGGCACCCCGGGGCTGCTGGTGCTGCCCCGGGCCGGAACCATCTCGCCGTGGTCCAGCAAGGCCACGGACATCGCCCAGGTATGCGGGCTGGCTGCCGTGCGTCGGATCGAGCGTGGCATCCGTTACCAGCTTGTGGTGTCGCAGCCGCTCGACGCGGCGGCGCTGAAGCGGGTGGCGGCACCGCTCTTTGATCGCATGACCGAAATGGTGGTGGGCAGCGCCGCCGACGCCGAGCAGCTCTTCGCCCATCATCACCCCCGGGCGGTGCGCACGATTTCGCTGGCTGCCGGGCGCGCGGCGCTGGAGGCGGCCAACACCCAGTTGGGACTGGCGCTCGCGGCTGATGAGATCACCTACCTCCTCGAGGCCTTCGCGCGCCTGGGACGGGATCCGACCGATGCTGAACTGATGATGTTCGCCCAGGCCAACTCCGAACACTGCCGCCACAAGATCTTCAATGCGCAGTGGACCATCGACGGCCAGCCGCAGGCGAAGTCACTGTTCGCGATGATCCGCAATACCCACGAGCGGGCGCCACGGGGGATCTCCTCGGCCTACCGGGATAACGCCGCGGTCATGGAAGGCCACACGGGCGTGCGTTACTTTCCCGATGGCGCCGGGGTGTATCGCGGCCACCGCGAGCCCATCGACATTCTGATGAAGGTCGAGACCCACAATCATCCCACGGCGATCTCGCCCTTTGCCGGCGCCTCGACCGGATCGGGCGGCGAGATCCGCGATGAGGGCGCGACCGGAGTCGGGGCCAAGCCCAAGGCCGGTCTGGCCGGTTTTTCCGTATCAAACCTCTTCATCCCCGGCTTCGAGCAGCCCTGGGAGCAAAGCCTGGGCAAGCCCGAGCGCATCGCCTCGGCCCTGGACATCATGATCGAAGGTCCCCTGGGTGCGGCCGCCTTCAACAATGAGTTCGGACGCCCGAACATCTGCGGGTATTTCCGCGCCTTTGAGCAGCGGGCGGCCGGGGATGCTGCGCAGCGCAGCCGCGGCTACCACAAGCCCATCATGATCGCCGGTGGCCTGGGCAATATCCGTCGCGATCAGGTCACCAAAGGCGAAGTGCCGCTGGGCGCAAAGCTGGTGGTGCTGGGCGGCCCTGCGATGCTGATTGGGTTGGGCGGTGGCGCCGCCTCGTCCCTGTCCAGCGGCGCCAGCAGCGCGGACCTGGATTTCGCTTCGGTGCAGCGGGGCAATCCGGAACTTGAACGCCGCGCGCAGGAAGTGATCGATCGGTGCTGGGCGCTGGGCGCTGACAATCCCATCGCACTGATCCACGACGTCGGTGCCGGCGGTCTGTCCAATGCCGTCCCCGAGGCCGTCGCGCACAGCCAGCGCGGCGCGCGGATCGACCTGCGGGCCGTGCCCAGCGGCGATCCGGGCATGTCGCCGCTGGAGATCTGGTGCAACGAAGCGCAGGAGCGCTACGTGATCGCGTTGCGCCCCGCGGGCCTCGAGCGCTTTTCCGCCATCGCGGCCCGCGAGCGCTGTCCTTTTGCCGTGATCGGTGAGATCAACGACAGCGGCGTGCTCAAGGTCAATGACCCGCTGCTGGGCGGCACGCCCGTGGACATGCCCATTGAGGTGCTGCTGGGCAAGGCCCCGCGGATGCATCGCGCGGTGCAAAGCCTGCCGCCCGAGTGCGTCGAGTTCGACGCCGCGGCGCTGGACCTGCGTGCGGCGCTGCTGCGGGTGCTGCGCTGTCCGACGGTGGCGGACAAGACCTTCCTGATCTCCATCGGCGATCGCACGGTCGGCGGCATGATCAGCCGTGATCAGATGGTGGGTCCCTGGCAGGTTCCGGTCAGCGATGTCGCCGTGACGATCAGCGACTATCTGGGACATTGCGGAGAGGCGATGGCCATGGGTGAGCGCGCGCCGGTGGCCGTGCTGAACGCGCCCGCCGCGGGGCGCCTGGCGGTGAGCGAGGCCATCACCAACATCCTGGCCGCAGAAATTGCCGATCTTGGCGAAGTGCGCCTGTCGGCCAACTGGATGGCGGCCTGCGGCGAGCCCGGTGAGGATGCCGCGTTGTATGCCACGGTGCGCGCCGTGGGTGAGCAGCTATGCCCGGCGCTGGGTATCGCCATTCCGGTGGGCAAGGACTCGTTGTCGATGAAGACCAGCTGGCGCCAAGGCGGCGGCGCATGCGACGTGGTCGCGCCCGTGTCCCTGATCGTGTCGGCGTTTGCGCGGGTGACCGATGTGCGCCGGACCCTGACCCCCGTGCTGCGCCGCGACTCAGGTCCCTCATCGTTGTGGCTGATCGATCTGGCCGGGGGCAAGGCGCGCCTGGGCGGCTCGGTGCTGGCGCAGGTTCACGGGCAGCTCGGCGCTGAAGCACCGGATCTGGATGACCCGAAACAACTGATCGCGTTGGCGCAGGTGTTGCCGAAGCTGCGCGCGGCAGGCCTGCTGCAGGCCTACCATGACCGCTCCGACGGCGGTCTGCTGGTGACGCTGCTGGAGATGGCCTTTGCGGGCCATTGCGGGCTCGACATCGATGCCGCCGCGTCCGGGGCGTCCGCGGTCATCGCGCACCTGTTCGCCGAGGAGCCCGGGGTCGTCGTCCAGGTCGCAGACACTCGCCGCGCGCAATTCCTGGCGCTGCTCGCCGAACACGACCTGCAGGCCCATACCACCCGCGTCGGCGCGCCGCGCACCGACATGCTGATCCACATCGCCGGCGCGGGCCAGAACCTGGTACTGCCGTGGAGTGAACTGCGGCGCGCGTGGTCGGAGACTTCCTTCCAGATGCGCCAGCTGCGCGATGACCCGGGGTGTGCGGCCGAGGAACTTGCGGCTCAGAGCGACGTGGCCGATCCGGGATTGAACGTGGCGCTGAGCTTTGATCCCCAGGAGGATATTGCGGCGCCTTTTATCGCTACCGGCGCGCGTCCGCGGGTGGCGATACTGCGCGAGCAGGGCGTCAACAGCCAGGTCGAAACTGCCGCGGCGTGCGAGCAGGCGGGCTTTGAGCCGCATGACGTGCACATGACGGATATTCTGCAGGGGCGAAGCGTGCTCACGCAGTTCAAGGGCCTGGTGGCATGCGGTGGCTTCTCCTACGGGGACGTGCTGGGAGCCGGTGAAGGCTGGGCCAAGTCCATCCTGTTCAATCCCATCGCGCGGGCGCAGTTTGCGGGCTTCTTTGCGCGACCCGATACCTTCACGCTCGGCTCCTGCAATGGCTGTCAGATGCTCGCCGCACTGAAGTCGCTGATACCCGGCGCCGAACTGTGGCCGCGCTTCGTCCGCAATCGTGTCGAGCAGTTCGAGGCGCGCTTCACCCTGGTCGAGATTCTGGACTCACCCTCGGTGCTGCTGCAGGGCATGACCGGCTCGGTACTGCCGATCGCGGTAGCGCACGGTGAAGGGCGCGCGGAATTCGAATCCGCGCAGCAGCAGGCAGAATGTGCACGGCGGGGCCTGATTGCCTATCGCTACGTCACGCACGATCGGCAGCCGGCGCAGCGCTACCCGGCCAATCCGAACGGCAGCCCGCTGGCGATCGCGGCGCTGGCCAATGCCGACGGGCGGGTGACGATTACGATGCCGCACCCGGAGCGTTCCTATCGCAATGTGCAGAATTCCTGGGCGCCCGATGGCGTCGGAGAATGGAGCGGGTGGATGCGCCTGTTCCGCAATGCCCGTCGCTTCGTCGACCAGGCTTAGGCTTCCTGGTCCATCAGGACGTTGCCACCATGAGACCAGCGCGCCAGCATCTTCTCGAGCTGGATGTGGTCCTCGGTGGGCATCTGCTGCAGGACCTGGCCGGTCTGCGCGTTGGAGATCAGCGCCACGGTATAACCCGAGGCTGGATCAACCTTCAGCGACAGGACCCGGTTGACGCTGGCCAGATGGGCATTGATCTGCACCAGGGCGGAGTTGACGGCCGCTTCAGAGGGGCGCGGGGCCTGCCCTGAAACCGCCGCGATCGCCGCCGGCAGGTCCGCCGCGGTCTGGGGCGAAGGCGAGTTGTCGTGGGCAGAGACATAGTCACCGGTGGAGCTCATCGCGCCAATGCTGCCTATTGCACCCGTTTCCTCAGTCATAACTCACGCTCCACTAGTGCTGAAACGTCGAACCTCGAACGGGCTTTCAGACGAAGTGCTCACACCAGCACTCCGGTTTTATGTTGAATACAGCGAGCGGTCTCGCTCTGTCAGCCCTCGACACTCCAGCTAACGGCAAAAGCTTGCCGAACTTTAGGGGGTTTTTGGCGGGCGCGTGCGGCTAACCCGAATATTGTTCAATCGGTTCGCGTGCGTGGCGGTGAATGGCCGGGCGCGTACGATGGAACGCGGTCAGCGCCGCTTTGTTCAGCCGTCCGCCCTGAGCGCGCCGACCGCGCCGAGAAAATAATCAGGGGCTTGCGGCATATTGGGCATATCGAGCCGGGTCGGGAATACGCGCCGGCACTCCTTGAACTGATGGTCTGACCGTCTGACGTAAGTCATCTCAAGAAGATCCGGAATGATAGTCCCGCCGATAATCGCCAGCGCACCGTTGTTATTTGCATGGATGTGCACGGCCTGATGTGTCGCGTCGAGCTTGCGAAGAACGGCTTCGAATTTCCTCAGATACACCAGTCCGGCCGGATGGTTGGCCGCGACCGCAAAATGATGCATCTCCATCACAATCTGCGAAAACTGCTGCAGCGTCGCTACGGGCATTGCCTCAAAGAGATCCCATTCGGAGCCCTCAATATCCATCTTCAGGACGAGGTCATTCCTTCCACCATGCCCGTTTCTACTAATGAGCGTATCGAGGCGGCACATCGTGCCATCCGGACTGTCCTGCCCCGCGACCCCAATGCGGAACCAGTGAAACGCCGGATGCTGCTGCGGAAGTGCCTCTATCGTGTGATCGTATTGGTAGATCTGGCAGCCAAGGTTTGCCATCTCCAGATCCCACGACACATCACCCGCGATCCCCAGCGAATACGCGACGGCATCGGCCAACCCCGAATCAAGCAGGATGTAGCCGCCATCGTTGGGACATCCGATGCGAATGAGATTGCCGCCCACCACATCCATGGGGCTCACCAGCGCCAGAATGGCGCGCGCAGTCTCGCCCATCGCCCGGTCCGGGGCGCACACAACCACGGGATCTTTTCTGATGATCACCGGATCGGTCTTGACGAATATGAATTCCGCCGCGGGCTTTGCGTCGCCCGGCAGTGGATCGGCCCTTGCCAACTTCTGCCTGATGGCGTCAAGTTGCTCTCCCAGGGATGAGATTTCAAACAGCACACGGCGTTGGAATTCAGGCGCCGGTTCAATTGGCGCTCGCCCCGCCGTTCCCATGCGCGAAGCGACGATGTTTTCCCTCAATGCGCCCACCTGATCCCAGAATCGGCTGGATAGCTCGCGGTTTTCCACCAACGCGGGCAAGCGGCGCCAATAGTCCTCGGCCGAGAGTGAGTTGATGATCTCAATCAAGTCATCCAATGACTTCGGAATGATCATCCCCTCAGGCCGGAAATACTTGGAGATGTTTTCAGCCCCCAGGTAGATGGGCACCGTATAGGTGCTGAATGCGTCGATCAGTTTTTCGGTGAAGTAATGAGGTTCGTAGGCGTTTTCCACGATGATGGAAAACATCGAATCGAACAGCTGGTCCTTCAGCAGATAAGGATACGGATTTGGGTCGACGATATCTGCAGGCGGCCGCTTGGTGGAGGTAAAGAAGGACTTTTGAATCCTGATCTCGTCCTTCCTGTTCCAAATGGCACGACGATCCCGGTAGCCGCAGAACAGCTGCTCGTTGCCTATGCCGTTGCTGTAGAGGAAGGAGACTCCAAATGACTTGGTCTGGGGAACCCGACTGACCCACTTGCCGCCAAACAGGGAGAACCGCACATTGGGCAGATCCAACAACGATTCTTCATTTGTGAGAATCAAGTTGAAGGCGCTGTGATATCTCCTGACATCCTCGCTCGCCGCCTTTAGCGGACGCGGTTCGGTGTAGTGATTGAGGACCGAATACTTGTCGGGCGAAGGCTGTTGTCGCGGAAAGCAATGATGGACCTCGCAGGGAAACGGCAGCTCGAAGTCAATCCAGGACTCGCCAAAACTCTCGACCTTTATCATAAGAGCCTCTTCTTGATCATTCGGCGTGCAGTTTCAGACACCGTAGTTGACGTGGCGGTTTTCGACGTCGGAGTACGAGGCTCTTTGAAGGATCAGAGCGGGAATCGGGACAACAAAGCGGTCCCTGGTCTGCAATTCCTTCCAAAGGATATCGCAGCTGAAGATGCTCTTTGCGATCATCCGGTTCGGTTCGGGCAGATGCCGGTAGCGTCGCAGCAGTTCCGCAGACCGAAAAAAGTATTCGATCAGCTTTGCTGCGTAGAGACGTCCAACCAGATAACCGGACGTGGTTTGTGCGTTTACGGTGCGACAGGCGGTTCCGAAGGTGGTGGGCTCGATCGGTACGGCGGAATTGTGTCCGAGCAGCACCACATCCCAAAGATTCTCGTGGTTGCAAAAATCGTTTATGGTGCTGGAAAAGGTGTCCGGGTCGCGGATTGAAAAATCATCTTCCAGAATCAGTGCAAATGGTTTCTCATCGAAGTAAATGAAATCTGCCAGGGCCTTGGCGTGACTCATCGCGCATCCCAGAGCGCCCAGGTCCGGCATTGATTTGGCCTCAAAGAAAACCGCATCAGCAGCCTCGGTGCCGACCTTCGACAATTCCCTGACGCAATCCTGGCGCCGATCGGCGCGGTGTTTGAGGTTGATGATCTTCAGGTGAATCCTTTCAAGGGAAAGATCCGCGGCTGCGCTGCGGGCTTTTGGCGACGTGTCCACAGGATCGGATGTCGTGCTCTGCGTGACCGAGTCGAGCGGGCCAGCGTCCGGCACGTCGATGTGCGCAGCAGGCAGGCCTGCGCGCTGCCGGTGAACCATCAATTCGATGCCGGTCTCGAAATCGCGAGCGAATCGGGCGGTATCGAACAGGGGCGTGGTTTGCCTGTTGGCGATGACCTTTTCGC
>JBARBG010000181.1:0-2829 GCA_049792815.1 Steroidobacteraceae bacterium
CCCTATGCTCGGCAAGCGCAATATCTACCTGGTAGGCCCCATGGGTTCGGGCAAGAGCGCCGTGGGCAGGATCCTGGCGCGCATGGTCGATGCGCCCTTCCTGGACAGCGATGCCGAGATCGAGAAACGCACCGGTGTCGACATCTCCTATATCTTCGAAAGAGAGGGCGAAGCCCGCTTCAGGCAACGGGAAAGGGAAGCCATCGAGGCCCTGACGGTGCTCGAGCCGCTGGTGCTGGCCACCGGCGGGGGCGCGATTGTCCTGCCGGAAAACCGGGCCTTGCTGTCGCAACGCGGCTGCGTGGTCTACCTGATCACTTCGGTTGAACAACAGACCCACCGGACCAGTCACGCCCGGCATCGTCCGCTTCTGACCAATGTTGATCCTGAGGCGAAACTGCGGCAGCTGATGGCCGAGCGCGAACCGCTGTATTCTTCGATCGCCGACTTCAAGGTGACCACCGACGGCCGCAAAATACAGGCCGTCGCCGAGGAGATCATCAAAGCCCTGGGTTTCCCGGTCGCGGGTGGCTGAACGCTCTATAATCGCTGATCGTGAATACGCTGACGGTCGAACTCGCGGAGCGCAGCTACCCGATCCTCATCGGCCCCGGGTTGCTGGATAACGTCGAGCTCATGGATGCGCACGTGCCGCACGGCGCCGTGCTTCTGGTCAGCAATACCACCGTCGCGCCGCTGTATGCGGCGACGCTCAAGCGCGGCTTGCGGGACCGCAACGTCATCGAAGCCATCCTGCCGGACGGTGAGTCATACAAGACCCTCGAGACACTGGCGCGTATTGTGGATGTTGCGGTGGCCAACCGCTTGGGGCGCGACAGCACCGTGGTGGCGCTCGGCGGTGGCGTGGTCGGAGACATGGCTGGCTTCGCCGCGGCCTGCTATCAGCGCGGCGTCGATTTCGTGCAGGTGCCGACGACGCTGCTGGCCCAGGTGGACTCATCGGTCGGCGGCAAGACCGGCGTCAACCATCCCGGCGGCAAGAACCTCATCGGCGCGTTCCATCAGCCCGTGGCCGTGATTGCCGATACCAGCACCCTCGCCACGCTGCCGCCGCGTGAGCTGCGCGCGGGTCTTGCGGAGATCATCAAGTACGGCCTGATCCACGATGCGGCCTTTTTCGATTGGCTGGAGGTCAACGTCGATCGGCTGCTCGCAGGCAGCGCCGACGCGCTGACCCATGCGATCCGCCGCTCCTGCGAGATCAAGGCCGAAATCGTCGGCAAGGATGAGCGCGAGCACGGCGATCGCGCCTTGTTGAACCTCGGCCACACCTTCGGCCACGCGATCGAAGCTGCCACCGGTTATGGCACCTGGTTGCACGGCGAGGCCGTCGGCGCCGGCATGCTCATGGCCGCCGCGATGTCCCGTGAATGTGGCTACCTCAGCGAAACGGACGTGACGCGGCTGCGTGCGCTGCTGCACCGGGTCGGCCTGCCGATCGCTGCGCCTGATGTATCCCCGGAGGCGGCGCTGGAGCACATGAAGATCGACAAGAAAGTGAAGGCGGGCAGGATGCGCTTCGTACTATTGAAGCGAATCGGTGCGGCGCTGGTCACGGCGGACTATCCGGCCGAGGCGCTGCAGACAACATTGACCGGGTATTTCGGCTGATCGTGGCACGACTCAGGCGCAAAGCGCTAAGCCTGGCCCCCTACGCGGCGGCAGAATCTCAATCACGCGGCAGGCGCTTCGCGGAACCGCCACCGCAGTTCCGCGGTGAATACCAGCGCGACCGCGACCGCATCATCCATTCGAACGCCTTCCGCAGGCTGGTCTACAAGACGCAGGTGTTCGTCAACCATGAGGGCGACCTTTATCGCACCCGACTGACGCACTCGATGGAGGTTGCGCAGATCGCGCGCTCAATTGCCGCGGCCCTGGACCTCAACGAGACATTGGCCGAGGCCATCTGCCTGGCTCATGATCTTGGCCATACGCCATTCGGTCATGCGGGCCAGGACGCCCTCAATGCCTGCATGCGCCCGTTTGGCGGTTTCGAGCACAACCTGCAGTCGCTGCGTGTCGTCGATGAACTCGAGGACCGTTACGCCGACTTCAGCGGGCTGAACCTTACCTTCGAATGCCGCGAGGGCATCCTCAAGCACTGCTCATTGCGCAACGCGCGGCAATTGGGAGAACTGGGCGAACGCTTCATCCGCCGGCGCCAGCCTTCCCTTGAAGCGCAGCTTTCGAACCTCGCCGACGAAATTGCCTACAACAATCACGACGTGGCCGACGGCCTTCGCGCCGGGTTGATCACGCTCGAGGATCTCGGGGAAGTCGAGCTATTTGAAAGACAGCGCCGCAAGGTTCTGGCGCAGTACACCGAACTTCCTGCCCGCAAGCTCATCCATGAGTCCATCCGCCGGGTCATCAACCATGTCGTCAGCGACCTCATCCGCACCACACGCAAGAATCTTGATGCTGCGGCGCCGGAATCCGTGGCCGACGTCCGTGCGCGTTCCAAGCCGCTGGTGGCATTCAGTCCGGAAGTTGCCCGCGATCAGCTCAAGCTCAAGCAGTTCTTGCATGAGCGCGTCTATCGTCACTACAAAGTCCTGCGGATGACGTCCAAGGCAAGACTCGTGGTGACGCAGTTGTTTGATACATTCGTCAATGACGTGAGTCTGATGCCACCAGAGCATCAGGAGTCGATTGCGCGTCTAGAGGGTTCGCTCGGCCCGGCCGGTCGCGCGCGCGCCGTCGCTGATTACATTGCCGGCATGACCGACCGCTACGCCATCCTCGAGCACCAACGGTTGTTCGATCCTGCCGAACGGACTTGATTTGTGTCGTAGCGATGGGGCC
>JBARBG010000182.1:0-11538 GCA_049792815.1 Steroidobacteraceae bacterium
CTGATGGGCGCTGCGGGATAGGCATTCGCGGTGCCCGGGTTGACCGCGCCCGGCGGCTGCACCGGCTGCACGGGCGTTGTGATGGGTTCGCGGAATATCACGCACCCGCTCAAGCCGGCGGCGACCCACACCAGCGCCAGCAACCACTGGGGTCGCCACTGCAGGACCCGAAACACTCTCGACATTCCCCTTTCAACCTCAATGATGCGTAATGCCCTGCAGCCATTTACCGGCCCTGTCCAGCAGCGTCGGCTCAGACTGGGCGCTGCAGCCCGCGGGCGCATCCGGTGGCGTGAAGCTCAAAGGCACATAAACCGTCACTGGCTCCGACGGGCAACCGGCCGAGGGCAGGTAGCCGGTACGGTAGTCGATGGTAACCGGATGCAGGGTATCCGGCATGGCGCTCGATACCGAGGTCGGGCCAATCGCCGTCAGCAGCCGATCCCACACGCCCAGTGCGCCCGCCGAACCGGTCAGACCGGTTACCCGGTCATCATCGTAGCCCACCCATACCACGGCGACCGCGTTGCCCGAGAAACCGGCGAACCAGCTGTCGCGAAGATCAGAAGAAGTCCCGGATTTGCCGGCCACCACGACGCCCGTGGGCAGGATCGCCAGGGCGGGCGCACCGGTGCCGCGCTGGATGACCTGCTCCATCATCATCTGCAGGGCGAACACCGCATCCGGCTGTGCCACCGGGGTCACATCCACGTTGAAGGCCTTCACGGCCTTGCCGTCGGCGCCCAGTACGGCGCGCACCGCCCGCAGGTTGCTCTTGAATCCGCCATTGGCCAGTCCGGTATACAACTGTGCGACATCCAGGGGCGTGAGCTCAAAAGTCCCCAGCAGCAGGGAAGGAATACGCGGCGGGTCCTCCTCGATGCCAAAGCGCTGCAGTGAATGCCGGACGGCGTCCAGGCCGATCTCCATCCCCAGGTTGATGGTGGCAAGGTTGAGTGAGCGTGCCAGACCCTTGACCATGGGGACGGGGCCGTTGATGTCGTGTTCGAAGTTCTCAGGCTGCCAATCCGGCGCGCCGGGGATCTTGATGTCCACCGGTACGTCCTGAATGATGCTGGCCGGGTTGTAGCGACCGGTTTCAAGCGCGGCCAGGTACACAAAAGGCTTCACCAAGGATCCGATCGGCCGGCGGGCATCCAGGGCACGGTTGAAGCCATCGAAGCCCGCCTCGCGACCCCCGACCACGGCCATCACGTCGCCACTTTGCGGCGCGGTCACGACCACCGAGCCTTCAAGCGGATCGCCCCGGGTCTTGCGCTGCCGATCCAGACGCGTCAGTTCCCGGTCGAGTATCTTTTCGGCCAACTCCTGGGTACGCGGATCAAGGTTGGTGAATACCGACAGTCCGGCCTCCGTCAGGTCCTGTTCGCGGTAGTCGCGGCGCAGGGTGCGGCGTACCAGGTCCAGGTAGGCCGGATAGTAGCCACCGGAGCCGCGCCCCATGACGCCCAGCGGACGAAGCTCGGCGGTCTGCGCATCCGCCGCGGCAATGATCTTCTGATCCGCCATCAGCCCCAGCACCACGTTGCGACGCTTCAGCGCCCGCTCCGGGTGACGGCGCGGGTCGTAGTAGGACGGCCCGCGTGCCACGGCCACCAGAGTTGCAACCTGTGCCAGGTCCAGCTCCATCAGCGGCTTGCCGAAATAGAACTGGCTGGCAAGACCAAAACCACGGATGGCGCGATCCCCATCCTGCCCCAGCTGAATCTCATTGATGTACGCGGTCATGATGTCGGTCTTGCTGAAATGCGCTTCCAGCAATACCGCCATCAGGGCTTCCTGGATCTTGCGGCCCGCCGTGCGGCGCGAATCCAGGAAATAGTTCTTCACCAACTGCTGGGTGAGCGTGCTGCCGCCCTGTTCGAACTGCCCGGAGCGCAGGTCCACCCAGATGGCGCGCAGTACACCCAGCGGATCGATCCCATGGTGAGTGTCGAAATTACGGTCCTCCACGGCCTTCAGGGCTGCCGGCAGCAGCGTTGGAACCTGATCGGGCGTGACGACTATGCGATCCTCGCCATGAATGGGAAAGATGCTGCCGATGAGCAGCGGCTCGAAGCGGGCAATGGCCACGTCCTTGCCGCTGCCGTCGCTTAAGGCGGTGATGCCGGTGTCGTTGGCATCCACATTCAGCAAGGTCGCCGGACGCACCTCATCGGCAAAGCGCGCAGCCCGCAGGTTGATCTGGAACCGGTTGCCCTGCCGCGAATAGCTGCCCGGTTTGTCGGCTTTATCGCCATGCCGGTACTGCAGCCGCTGCAGCTCGTGTTCCAGGTCGCCCGAGTCGAGGGACTCGCCCGCATAAAGCTCGAGCGGTGCCGCGTAAACCTGGGCCGGCAGGGTCCAGCGCCGGCCTTCGAACTGCGTGGTGACGATGCGGTCCAGGTGCGCCACATACAGCGCCAGCGCGATGCCACACGCCACCAGAACCACCAGCACGTAGCGCCAAATCTTCACGCCTCTCGCCCCACTGCCCCCGCTATTCTACAGACAAGCCTCAGATGCAAAGTTCCTCGGCCGGCTCGCGCAGGGTGTAGCGCGAGCTCATGGCATGTCCATAGGCGCCGGCATTGGCCACCAGCAGCACATCACCCGAGAGCGTCGGCGGCAGCATGCGGTCATGCCCCAGGATATCGCCGCTTTCGCAGATCGGACCCACGATGTTCGCCAGGAGCGTGGCGGGATCATCCACACGGGTGAGGTTCACGATCTCGTGGTACGCGCCATACAGCGCCGGACGGATCAAGGAATTCATGCCGGTGGCCACGCCCACATAGGTGGTGTCGCCCTTTGACTTCAGCTGCGTGACCCGCGCCAGCAGCACCCCGGCCTGGGCCACCAGGTAGCGCCCCGGCTCCAGCCAGAAGGCCAGGTGCGGATGCACTTGCTTGACGCGCGCCAAGGCCTCGTCGAGCTTTGCCAGATCAAACTCCGCCTGACCTTCGCGCTCGGGAACTCCCAGGCCGCCACCCACATCGATCACGGTGACGTCCGGGAAGCGGCGCGAGAGCTCGGCGAGCAGCTCGCCAGTCTGCTCCCAATTGGCGACATCGAGGATGCCGCTGCCACTGTGCGAGTGCAGGCCGATGACCCGGGCGCCCGCCGCGCGCACCGACTCGGCCAGCTGATCGATTTCGGCGAGCGGCACGCCGAACTTGGAATGCTCCCCGCCGGTACGCACGTGCCGATGGTGCCCCCGACCGACACCACCATCGATACGCACGAAGATATCCTTGCCGGCGAAAACCCTGGGCCAGTTCTCGATCGCGAACTGACTGTCGAGGGTCATCTGCACGCCCTGCGCGAAGGCCCAGATGTACTCATCGCGGCCGATGAAGTTCGGGGTGTACAGGATGCGGCCGCGATCGATTTGTGGCACCGCCTTGACCAGATGTTCGACTTCGCCACGCGATACGCAGTCAAAGTCCAGGCCCTGCGCATGGAACAGCTGCAGCAGTTCAGGATGCGGATTGGCCTTCATGGCATACAGCACGCGCGCCGCGGACTTCACGCCCTTCACGGCCCGGGCCGCATTCAGCAAGGTCGCGCGGTCATAGACGAAGGCACAGTCGCGACCGTCCATCACCCGCTGCAGGTCCTCGCGGCGCAGTTTCCACCACGGCGCCTTGCGCGCCGGCGCTGCGGCCTTGGCTTGCGGTGCGAACAGCTGGTCCCAGGTCGGTCCCAGCGCGCGGTCCGTGCGCGAGCGCGGAATCAGCAGCTCATGCAGCTGGTCGACCAGGCGATCGCCCTGGCTTTCATCGACGACGAAGGTGAAGTTCAGATCATTGGCGGCCTGGCTCACCAGGTACACCTGCTGCTCCGCAAACAGTTCGAACGCATCGCCCAGCTGATGCAGGATGCCGCGGATGTTGCGGCCCACGAGGCTCACCGAAGCGCACGGTCCGATGGCGCGCGCGCGGCACAGGCCGGACAGCGCCGTGATCAGGTCGTCCAGCTGGACGCTGTCCAGGGAATTGGCTGCCGGGTCCAATGAGACCGTGACGTTGGTTTCGGAGGTTGAGACCAGGTCCACGGACATGCCGTGATCCTTGAATATCTGGAAGGCATCGGCCAGGAACCCGACCTGGTGCCACATCCCCGGGCTGTCCAGTGCAATGAGAGTGATGCCCTTCTTGATGCACACCGCCTTGACCTGCGCGCCACTGTCACCGGCATCGGCACTGAGCACGGTGCCGGGCAGGTCGGGAACCTGCGTGGCCAGGACATGCAGCGGAATCTGGTATTGACGCGCCGGCAGGATGCAGCGCGGATGCAGCACCTTGGCGCCGCTGCTGGCGATTTCCTGCGCCTCATCGTAATGCAGCGCGCGCAGCTGACGCGCGCTCGGCGTGGCGCGCGGATTGGCGCTGAACATACCGGGCACGTCGGTCCAGATCTCCAGCCGTTCCGCGCTCAGCTTCGCCGCGAAGTAAGCCGCCGAGGTATCCGAGCCACCCCGACCCAGCAGCACGGTGTTGCCATCGGCGTCACTGGCGATGAAACCCTGGGTGATGACGACCTGCCCCAGGGCATTCAACTGTTCACGGAATGCCTCATCGGGCGTGAACACGCAGGTGGCATTGAGCACCGAGGCCTTGGCCGAGCCGCCGCGACGCTCGTCGGCTTTCAGTACCGTGCGTGCATCCAGCCAGTGTGCATCCAGGCCCTGCGAGGTCAGGAAGCGGGCGCCGAGGTCCGTGGCCATGAGCTCACCGGCGGCCATGACACGGGCGCGGGTCCGGTCGCTCAATTCGCCGACCAGCGCGACCCCGGCGCTGATCTGTCCGAGCTCCTCGAACTGTTGCTCGAGCTGCGCGCTCACCGGGATCTGAAGTTCCGCCGCCAGGCGCCGATGGCGCTCCTGGATGGCGTTGAACACTTCATCCTGCGAGCCGACCAGCGCCGACTCGATGAGCTTCTCCAGCTTGTCGGTGATGCCGGTGACGGCGGAATGAACGATGAGCACGCGCGCACCCGCGTCCAGGCGCGTGCGTACGATGTGCGCGATGTTGCGCCAGTTGGCCAGCGAGGAAACGCTGGTGCCACCGAATTTCAGAACGACCCACTGCGGGAAATTGCGCGCCACGATGCGGTGCCTCGATATCGGACCGGCTTGCGCGGTGCAGGATGACCTGAGCGCTTTGGGCCCTTAAGGATTCGTCGGTTTGTCTAGGAAGTGAAGGGATGCCGCGCCCGCGACTCACCCCTAATCTTCAAAGATGTCGCGCAGGTCCTTTTCGAGCTTGCGATCGGCGAGCACCTCTTCCAGCTTGCTCCACGCCGCCTTGCCACGCTTTCCCTGGTTGCGCACACGTTTATCCACGCGGTCCAGAATCCGGTCGTAGTCGGTACCGTCTTCGGGTGCGTTATTGAGGAATTCGTCGTCCAGATCGAAGTTTTCGTTATCGCGTTCTGACATCGTTGAAGGTTAAAATTTTCACGTAGAAACAACGACTTACACACAAAAGGTTAACCCTGTGGGTGCGCGAACTATAACGGATCCGCGCAGCCTTTCAACTGTTTGTGCGCAATCCTGTCGCTCGCGCCTGCCAGAGGCCGCTCATACGGTCAAGTCCAGGGCCAGGGATCCGACCCAGTACGCCGTCACCCGTGAAGCCGCAATGCAGCACGTTGGCCGCATTTGACGCTCAATCAGCGCCTGATCGGGCAAGATCGGTCCCTACTGCGTCACCCAGCGGTTGGCGTCGGAGGGCGCCGAGGACTGAGTCGTGGTCTGTGCCGGAACAGGCGCAGGTGCCGCGGCCGGCGGGGCTGAGCTCGGCGCCGGCGCAACGTCCGCCTGCAGACCCACCAGTACTGGAATCCCGTCGGCTTTCTTCAGGGCATCGGCGGCGATGTCCCAGTTGACGGCGGTAGTGGTGTTCCCCAGCACCTGATTGAGCAGGGCCTCGAATTTGTCGAGCACCGGCTCGACGCTCTGGCCCTGCGCGTCCACCGGCGGGTGCGCTTCGAGCAGCAGGTCGCCGTCCACGAAGGCCACTTTGAGGGGTACGTTGATCAGGTAAACCTTCGTGCCCACCGGCACCGTGGGAAAAATCGCCGCCACGTCTTCGGGATACATGCGGATGCAGCCATGAGTTACCGCCATACCCACCGCCAGCGGATTGTTGGTGCCGTGAATGAGATAGTCACCCGGATGAATGGCCAGACGCATGGCAAACAGGCCCAGCGGATTGTCAGGACCGGCTCGGATGACCCCCGCGGGCAATGGATCATTGTTGGCCAGGTGTTCGGCGCGCACCGAGGCGGGAGGATTCCAGGTCGGATTCTTTTCCTTGGACACCACATGTGTCAGACCCATCGGCGTCTGCCAGTCCATCTTGCCGATGCTCACCGGGTAGGTGACCACGGTGGGGGTCTGGCCTTTCCTGGGCTTGGGAAAATAATAGATACGGTGCTCAGGAATGTTCACGATGATGCCGTCGCGCGGCCCCGGCGGCAGGATGTGGCGTCCGGGAATCACGATCGCGGCGCCCTCGCCCGGCAACCACGGGTCTACTTTGGGGTTGGCGCGGGCCATCTCCTCGTAGCCGAGCCCGTAGCGCCGCGCGATCTCCACCAGGGTGTCCGAGTAATGCGTGGTGATATGCAGGTCTTCGCCGATGACCTGCAGGTTCGGGTCGGTGAGCTCGTAGACCGCGGCCCGACTGGGCTGCAACGCGGCGAGCGTCACGGCGATGGCCAGGGCGTGGATGAATCTGCCTTTCATGACCGGCTATTCTACAACTATGCCACTGTCACGCACCTTCTATGCGCGCGATGCCGTGAGCGTCGCCCGCGACCTGCTCGGCATGCACCTGATGATCCGCAAGGCAAGGGGCCTTAAGGTCGGTCGCATCGTGGAGACCGAGGCCTATCAGGGTCCTGAGGATCTGGCCGCGCACAGCGCCGGTGGGCGCCGTACGGCGCGCACCGAGGTCATGTACGGACCCGCGGGCCACGCCTACGTCTACCTGATCTACGGAATCTGGAACTGTCTGAATGTCGTCGTGGGGACAGCGGGTGTGCCGCACGCCGTGCTGCTGCGCGCGCTGGAGCCGGTTACGGGTATCGTGACACCCAGCTGGGGACCGGGTCTGCTGTGTCGGGCGCTGGGAATTGATCGCGCGTACAACGGCCGGAATCTGTGCGGCCGGGAACTGTGGATCCAGGCGCCGAAGCGCGCGCAGCCGCCGCGCATCGGCACGAGTGCCCGCATCGGCGTCGACTATGCGGGCGACTGGGCGCAACGCCCCTGGCGTTTCTTTGACCTCGACTCCCCGTATGTCTCCACCGTCACGGCAGCCGCGCGACGGCGTCAGATCCAGGTCTGAGTGTCGCCGCGGCCCTCGCCGCCCCAGCCCAGAACCTGCCGCTCCCGCAGCAGCGCCATGACCCGTGCGGCCGACTGCGCGAGGCTTTCCCGGGTGGTGTCGAGCCGCAGGTCCGGTTGCTCCGGCGGCTCATACGGGGAATCGATGCCCGTGAAGTTCTTGATCAGCCCGGCCTGAGCGCGCGCATACAGCCCCTTCGGATCGCGGCGTATGCACTCCTCGAGCGGCGTGTCGACAAACACCTCGATGAACTCACCGTCCGGCACCAGTTCGCGCACCATCTGCCGCTCCGCGCGGAACGGTGAAATGAAGGAGCACAGCACGATCAGGCCGGCATCGGTGAACAGCTTGGCCACCTCACCCACCCGGCGCACGTTCTCGACCCGATCGGCGTCCGTGAAACCCAGATCGCGGTTCAGGCCGTGGCGCACATTGTCGCCATCCAGCAGGTAGGTATGGGCACCGCCGCCGTGCAGTTCCTGTTCGACCCGGTTCGCAATGGTCGACTTGCCCGAACCCGACAGGCCCGTGAACCACAGGATCACAGGCTTGTGGCCGTTGCGCTGGGTGCGCGCGACCTTGTCGATCGACAGGCTCTGGCGATGCACATTGGTGGCGCGGCGCAGGCCAAAACAGATCATGCCCGCGCCCGCCGTGGCATTGGTGAAGCGGTCGATGAGAATGAAGGCGCCGGTCTGCCGGTTCTCAGCGTACGGATCCAGCGCCACCGGCGCCGAGGTCGCCACATTGCACAGCCCGATCTCGTTGAGGCCCAGGGTTTTGGCGGCAATGTGCTCCAGGGTGTTGACGTCCACCTTGTGCTTGAGGGTAGTGACCCGGGCGGGCACGAAGCGCGTACCGATGCGCATCAGGTATGAGCGTCCGGGAAGCATGGCATCTTCGGCCATCCACAGCAGGTGTGCCGCGAACTGGTCCACGACCTCGGGCCGCTGTTCCGGGTGCGCCAGCACATCACCGCGCGCGATGTCGACCTCATCGGCTAGAACCAGCGTCACGGCATCCCCGGCGCGCGCCTCGGGCAGATCGCCGTCCGCCGTCACGATGCGCGTGATACGGGATTCCTTGCCTGAGGCCGCCACCACCACGGACTCGCCGCTGCGGACGCTGCCGGAGGCCACCGTGCCGGAGAAACCGCGGAAGTCGAGGTTCGGGCGATTGACCCACTGCACCGGGAAGCGGAACGGCTTTTCCAGCTGCGCACCTTCGGCGTCCAACCCTTCCAGGTACTCCAGCAGCGTCGGACCCGCGAACCAATTGAGATTGCCCGAGCGCGTCGTCACATTGTCGCCGAAGCGCGCCGATACGGGCACGGCAGTGACCGAAGCAAAGTTCAGCGCCTTGGCGAAGCCGAGGTAGTCCCCGACGATGTGGTGGAAGGCTTCCGCGGAGTAATCAACCAGGTCGATCTTGTTGATGGCGACGGCGACGTGGCGGATGCCCAGCAGCGAGCAGATATAGCTGTGGCGGCGCGTCTGGGTCAGCACGCCCTTGCGGGCATCGATGAGAATGACCGCGGCGTCGCTGTTGGAGGCGCCGGTGGCCATGTTGCGGGTGTACTGCTCGTGTCCGGGTGTGTCGGCCACGATGAACGAGCGGCGCGGCGTGCTGAAGAACCGGTAGGCCACATCAATGGTGATGCCCTGTTCGCGCTCGGCCTCCAGCCCATCCACCAGCAGCGCCAGATCGATGTCCTCGCCGGTAGTGCCGTGCTTGCGGCTGTCGCGCGCCAGGGTTGCCAGCTGATCCTCGAGAATCAGCTTGGAGTCAAACAGCAGCCGGCCGATGAGCGTGGACTTGCCATCATCCACCGATCCGCAGGTGAGGAAACGCAGCAGGCTCTGTTCCATCAGAAGTAGCCTTCGCGCTTCTTGCGTTCCATGGAGGCCGCCTCGTCGCTGTCGATGAGGCGTCCGGAACGCTCTGAAGTGCGCGCGGTCAGCATCTCATCGATGATCGCATCAAGAGTCGCGGCCGAACTGTCGATGGCCGCCGACAGCGGATAGTCGCCGAGTGAGCGGAACCGCACCGAACGCAGCTCTTCCTGCTCTCCCGGCAGCAGCGGCATGCGCTCATCGTCGCGCATGATCAGCAGCCCATCGCGCCTGACCACCCGACGCGGCGCCGCGTAGTACAACGGCACCACCGGGATGTCCTCGGCCCGCGTGTACTGCCACACATCAAGCTCGGTCCAGTTTGACAGCGGAAAGACGCGGATGGTCTCGCCCTTGGCGAGGCGCGTGTTATACAGCTGCCACAGCTCGGGGCGCTGGCTGCGCGGCTCCCAGCTGTGTCCGGCGGAACGCACCGAAAAAATGCGCTCCTTGGCGCGGCTTTTTTCCTCATCGCGGCGCGCGCCGCCGAAGGCGGCGTCGAAGCCGTACTGGTCCAGGGCCTGCTTCAGGGCCTCGGTCTTCATCACCTGCGTGTGCACCTGGGATCCGGAACGTATCGGGTCGATGCCGCGCGCCACGCCGTCCTGGTTGGTATAGGTCAGAAGCTTGAAGCCATAGCGCGCCACGATCATGTCGCGGTGGCGGATCATGTCGCGAAACTTCCAGCCCGTGTCCACATGCAACAGCGGGAACGGCGGCTTGGAGGGGAAGAAGGCCTTCAGCGCCAGGTGCAGCATCACACCTGAATCCTTGCCGATCGAATAGAGCATCACGGGATTGGCGAACTCGGCGACCACCTCGCGCATGATGCCGATGGATTCGGCCTCCAGGCGCTTCAGGTGCGCCGCGAGTGCGTGTCCGGATTTCATGCCGCCACCGCATGCGGCACGAAGGCGCCGCTGGCCACGAACCAGGGATTGCGAAACTGCGGCTTGCCGTAGCACAGCGGTTGCAGGTCCGGGCCCAGTACCCGGCCTCCGGCAGCTGCCAGCACTGCGTGCCCCGCGGCCGTATCCCATTCCATGGTCGGGCCGAGTCGCGGGTACAGATCCGCCTCACCCGCGGCGACCATGCAGAATTTCAGTGACGATCCCACCGACACCAGCTGCGCGACCGTGTAGTGGCCCAGGTAGGCATCGGTCTCGGGCGTACGGTGCGAGCGTGAGGCGACGGCGGTGACACCGGCCGCCGGCACGTCGCGAACCCGGATGGGCGCGAGACCGGCCACCACCGGGTTGTTCGGATCAAGGGTCGCGCGTACCGCGCGGGTGCTGGGCACGTTGCCGATGAACAGCCGGCCGCTGGCCGGTGCGTACACCACGCCCAGCACCGGCGCTGCCGCGCGGATCAAGGCAATGTTGACCGTGAATTCACCGCGGCGGTGAACGAATTCCTTGGTGCCATCCAGCGGATCAACGAGAAAGAACTCCGCGCCCAGTTGCGGAATATGCCCCGCGGCCGCCTGCTCTTCGGCCACCACGGCGATGTCGGGTGCATGCGCTGCCAGATGTCGCAGGATGATTTCCTCGCCGACCTGGTCCGCCATCGTGACCGGTGAGTCATCGGCCTTGGTATGGACTTCAAAGGCCCCGTGGTAGATGCGGTTCGCGGCCTGGCCTGCTTCAAGAGCAGCCGCGACCATGGCGTCCAGTAACAGACTGTCTGACATCCAAATGTCTAATTGCACTAGTTACAAGCGGGGGGCGGCAGTGTACACAGGCCCTTGCATGGTGGCGTGCGCTGCCGCCGCAGTGGTAAGACTTGTTGGGCATGAGCATATAAGTCGTATTATTAATCAATGAGTTATAATGTATTTCGGGAACACCGGCATGGCGTTGCAGTCCAACCATCAAGCTCACGTCAACGACGGCACGCCGTGTCGCGTTTTGCGTATTCAAGGTAAACGCCCACTGGAAACCAATCATGATGTTTAAAGGTTCTGCCCTCCGACATTCTCGCCTGCTGGCCGCGACTGCGGCCGCCACCTTGCTGTCGGCCTGCGTCGTGGCACCTCCCCCACGTGATCTGCCGCCGCCTCCGCCACCACCGGATGTCACGGTGTATGCCTATCCGCAGCAGGGTCAGTCGCCCCAGCAGCTGGATCGCGACCGCTACGAATGCTCAACCTGGGCCACCCAGCAAACCGGATTCAATCCCAGCGCGCCGAATGTTCCGCCCCATGAGCGCGTCCAGGTGGTCGCAGGTCCGGCGCCGGGGAGCGGCGTGGCGGTGGGCGCCATCACCGGCGGCATCCTCGGCGCGGCCGT
>JBARBG010000183.1:0-4087 GCA_049792815.1 Steroidobacteraceae bacterium
GGCGTATTCACGGTGGTTCTCCTTGAGCCGAAATCGGACAGCTCACGATAAAAGTATCAGGTTTATGTGCATCCCAGTGCTCGACCTCGACGTAGGGAGTCCGAGCTCTCGGTGAGGCGTCGGCACTTCGGAATGAATCCACCCCGGACGTATAGTCGTTTTAAACCGGCCAATGTTCAGAGGGGGCTGGCGGCCAACAACGTAAAGCAGTATTCTTGTTTTCGTTCGAAACTGATTTAGCCGGAGGGTGAAGGCCCGGCCAGCAGATCGAAACTTTGGCAGAGAACGGTCACCGGCGGGCCTTCACGCCAGCCGTGATTCTCTTTATCGCACTGCCAGAGGCGAAAGACAACATCGACCCGGGGTGATCCCGCTGGACCTGTTGCCGCGGCGTTGTCCAGTTTGCGGGAACCAAACGATCATTGGCCATGGACGACGCCTCCGTCCAGCCCATGATGACCGGCGAGAATGCATCTGGGTGCGGCGCGGAATCTGTCGGCCGTGCGGGAAGACCTTCACGATCCTGCCGGATTGGCTGGCGCCGTCCGGGCACTACACCCTCCATTGCCGACAACAGGCCTGTGAACGGATCACCGCCGGTGAGTCCGCCGAACAATCCGCACCTCACTGCAAAGATCCGACCCGTTTGCCGGACCCCTCCAGCGTGCGCCGATGGGCACAACGTCGCTTGCTCAGCGTGTGGTGCTGGCTGACAGCCGGAGTCATCGGGATGCACTTTCTAGGGGCGCCCACCATCCTTGCCTGGGATCTCGGCGCGGTCTGCCGTATTCTGCCAATCGAGGCGAGCAGTCCATGAATCGAATCGCGCTCGATGAACTGAAACAGCAGATTCCGTTGCTGGAGTACCTACAAGCACACGATTGGCAACAGGCGAAACCGATCGGCTTCGGCCGCCTTCTGGGACTGTGTCCACTGCACCCCGACCACAAGCCCAGTTTCCTCGTTGACCCCCACAAAAACTTGTTCTACTGCTACGGTTGTCGTCGCGGCGGCGACGTGATTCGTTTCGCCGAACTCTATCACCAGGTGAAGTTCCCGCAGGCTGTGGCGTTACTGCATCAATGGCGCGGCCTGCCGCCGCTATTGCACGAAGCCGCGGGTTTCTATCGGATGCAGTTACACCGCCATGCTGAGGCAGTTGCTTACTTGTACCAACGTGGTGTCCGCGCGCCGGAACTGATCGAGCACATGCAGATCGGCTACGCGCCCGGCGGTTGCCTGCGAGGTTGGTTGGTGCAGTTGGGCTACCCGCTCCAAACGTTGCGCCACGCCGGTTTGGTGACCGCCTCCGGATACGACGCCTATACGCATCGCATTGTGTTCCCGCTGGAAGGCAACCTTTATGGCCGCAGCCTGTCTGCCGCGGCGCCGCCGCATCGTTTCTTGCCGGGCGCCAAGGGTGGCTTGTACTCGTGGGAGCAAGTCCGACAGTATCCGGAGGTGATTCTCGTCGAGGGCCTGTTCGATTACGCCGTTTTGTGGCAGGCCGGCTTTCATAACGTCACCTGTTCGATGGGAAATCATCTCAATGCGCATCAGTATCGACAACTGTGCGACCTTCCGCGAACCGTCTATTTGGCCTTCGATACCGACACGAACGGCAGTGGCCAGATGGCGGCGCAATCGCTTGCCTGCCGGCTCAGAGAACAAGGCATGAACGTTCGCAGAGTCTCGCTTCCCGATGGCCACGATCCGAATAGCTTCTTTGTCGAAAACGGCGATGCGCGCCAGTTCCAATCGCTGCTGGAGGCGGCTCTGCCATGACGTTTCGTGTTATTCGCCAGCCCTCCACCAACCGGGCAAGATGCCCGTACCGCATCGTCGTGCGCGAGACAGGGCGTGAGATTGACTGGATCAATCGGTATCTCGATTACGAGACCCTTCGCCGCCTGGCGGATAATACCTTGAAAAGTTATGCGCACGAGTTGTTGCACTTTCTCCGTTGGTGGGAGAGTGTTCATCACACCGACGCGATCGACAAAGATGCACTCACCGAATCGACACTGCTGGACTATGTGCGATTCCAATCCAGTCAAGAACGCGAGCTAACCGGCGGAACTATCAACCAGCGCGTTGCCATTGTCGATCACGCCTTGCGCATCGTCTTCCCCGATGCTCCTGGGCAGATTGCTCCCGGGTTTCAGCAGACCTACTGGCAGCGTGCGCCAATGGGCATCGGTAGGCCACGGCTTGCCTTGAGCCGGTTGCGGGTGAAGACTCCCAAACGCACCATATCTCCATTGTCGGTGGACGAAGTGTCGCGATTCTGGTCCAGCTTCCGCACCTCGCGTGACTTGGCCATCGTAGGATTGATGCTGTTGCAGGGACTTCGCTCCCAAGAAGTCCTGGATCTGAATCGCGACGACCTTCTGTTGTCGGAAGCGCAGATCCGCGTGCGCGGCAAGGGCAATAAAACCCGCTTCCTGCCGTTGGCTCCGGAGGCGGCTCAGTTGCTGGATCACTACCTCCGTCTGGAGCGGCCCCCTGCCGCTCCAGACGCTTTGTTCGTTTCTCTCAAAGGCCCTGCTCGCGGCACCCGCATGACACCCGCTGGTTTACGCTCACTGTTTCGACATCATCGCCGGGCCACCGGCGTCAAAATTGCCAACCCGCACCGTTTCCGGCACACCTTCGCCTCGGACATGGTACGCGCCGGCGTGAGCCTACCAGCCCTCATGCAGTTGATGGGACATGCACAGATCCAGACCACCCTCGACTATATGCAGGTCACACCTCTGGAGGTTTACCAGCAATATGCGCGTGCGGTCGCTCAACTCATCAGACCTGTACCGGTGACCCCGACGTGAAACTCTCGCGCCTAGTTCCTGTGGACCACCCTCTGGCTCTCCAGTTCCAGCGAGCCGTCGAGTCCCTCACTGCTGCCCAAGTGTGGGACTCAGCCCGTCAATACCGTGGCACCGCGCGCGACTTCCTGATTTATCTCGGCGAGGATCATCCTGATGTTACTTCCTTACATCAGTTGCGCCGTGACCCGCATATCCTCGGTTGGTTCACCCACCTGCGCTCATTGAAGCCAGCGGTCTACATCTCCCGGCTTATGCGCCTGCGCTGCATCCTGGAAGAACTTGCCTGGACCGAACAGCTCCCTGAACTGGCCCATCTGATTCGTCGCGAGGATTCTCCTCGTCCTCCCCAACGCCTACCCCGTGCCTTGACCGCGCTGCAGGATCAATCCATCCAACAAGAGTTGCTCCGCCGCAACGACCTGGCGGCCAACGTCTTCTTGCTGCTGCGCCACACTGGTATGCGCATCGGTGAGTGTGTCGACCTTTCCTGGGATTGCCTTCGCAACGTCGCCCCCGATCGCTGGGCCATTCACGTACCCCTCGGCAAGTTGAAGACGGAGCGAATGGTCCCGGTAGACTCGTTTGTCTGTGTACTGGTCCAACGCTTACGATTCTTCCGCTCCTTCGACCCCCTGCCTCCCGACGGCCACCTGCTGTCCCGTCCCCACGGCAGGACTGCCTTAATCCGCCAGTTGCGCTATTACCTCCACGAAGTCTCTGCAGCCGCCGGTATTCCCACCCGCATTGTTCCGCACCAACTTAGACACACCTACGCAAGTGAGATGGTCCGCTCGGGCGTAACCTTACCCGCAGTCATGAAACTTCTTGGCCACGCGGATCCAGGGATGACCATGCGGTACGTCCAGGTTACCCCCACCGATCTGCAGAACGAGTTCCAAATGGCTCGCTCGCAACCTCGGCATCTGGCCCCACACCCGAAGGCGCCGATCATCGCACCACGCGCTGGCGTAGACGGAATTGTTGACTCGTTGCTCTTCGCGCAACACGCAATCGAGATGTTCCGTCGATCCCTGCCGGACGGCCCTTCGCGACAATGCCTCGATCGACTTTCGAATCGGCTCACCAAAGTCCTCGCAGAAACCCGCAAGCTCAGCCCACCCGAATAACGGGCAGAGATTGGCCGGATAAGTCGGCAACCCGTCATCTAAGTTTTGGGCGGGACTCAACCCGGCGCCAAACCGCGAATCTGAAAAAGTAGGGGACGGATGCGCCGTCATACGGACGGAGCACAGCGATCC
>JBARBG010000184.1:0-1708 GCA_049792815.1 Steroidobacteraceae bacterium
CCACAGGCGCGTTCCGGCGCCGCCGGAAAGGTTGACGGGGATCAGCATGGCGGGCATTGTAGGCTCTGCAGCACCCGGCGCAGGCTTACCCGCCAGTGCTGAGGTTCCAGGGGCAGCGCCGCCAGCAGCGTGCGCTTGTCCAAGACGCTGTAGGCGGGCCGGCGGGCCCGAGTCGGGTAGTCGGCGGTACTGATCGCCGCCACCTTGATGCCCGGCGGCAAGAGGTGCAGCCGCGTCGCTGCTTCGCAAATGGCCATGGCGAAGTCATACCAGCTGGCGACCCCCGCATCCGTGAAGTGGTGCACTCCTGAGATCTCGGGTCGCTGCGCCAGGCCCCACAGGACCGCTGCCAGCGAATCGGCCGCCGTCGGGGTGCCGATCTGGTCGGCAACCACGCGCACCTCCCGTTTTTCGGCCATGACCCGCAGCATGGTCGCAAGGAAGTTCGCGCCCTGTGCGGCATACACCCAGGCCGTGCGCAGCACCACCGAGGCCTGCGGCAACAGCTCGCGCACCGCCTGTTCCCCCTCAAGCTTGGTCAGCCCGTAGACCCCCAGCGGCGCCGTGGGCGCATCCGGCGCATAGGGCACGCTGGCGCGCCCATCGAACACGAAATCCGTGGAAATGTGCAGCAGGCGCGCGCCCTGCGCCGCAGCCGCGCGCGCCAGGTGGCGCGGACCCAAACCATTGACGCGTCGTGCCAGCTCGATCTCGGTCTCGGCCCGGTCCACGGCGGTGTAGGCGGCCGCATTGATGATGACGCTGGGGCGATGCTGTTCTACCGCCCGGTTGACCGCATCGGCATCCCCGACATCCAGCTGCGCATGCGTCAGGCCGACGCTCGTCACACCCGCCGGCACGCTGGCCAGCAGGCAGCGGCCGACCTGCCCCTGGGCGCCGGTGATGAGCGCTTTCAAGGGTAGACCTCTGCCTCCCTGAAGGCCCGGGCAGCGGCATCACGACCCGAAATGACGGGCGTAACCCCGGCCGGCAGCGGCCAGCGGATACCCAGATCCGCATCATCCCAGCGAATCGCCCGCTCATCCTCCGGGTAGTAGAACTGGGTGCACTTGTAGAGAAAGTGCACCGATTCACTTAAGACCATGAAGCCGTGCGCGAAGCCCCCGGGCACCCACAGCATGTGGTGATTGTCCGAGGTGAGTTCGGCGCCCACCCAGCGCCCAAAGGTCGGGGAGCCGCGCCGCAGGTCCACCGCCACATCAAACACCGCGCCCGTGACCACCCGCACCAGTTTGCCCTGCGGCCGGGTCAGCTGGTAATGCAGCCCGCGCAACACATGACGCTCGGAACGATTCTGGTTGTCCTGGACGAACTTGAGGTCAAGTCCGGCCGCCGCAAAGGCGCGTTCAGTCCAGGACTCGAAGAAGTGGCCGCGGGCGTCCTGGAACACCTTGGGCTTGATGAGAATAACGTCGGGGATCGCTGTGGGCTCAAATTCCATTCACAGCCCCGTCATTGAGGACCTCGAGCAGGTAGCTGCCGTAGCCTGACTTCGCCAGTGCCGCGGCATGCTTCTGCAGCTGCGCAGCATCGATGAACCCCATCCGATAGGCGATCTCTTCCGGACAGCACACCTTCAGCCCCTGCCGTTTCTCGATGGCCTGGATGAACATCGCCGCTTCCAGCAGAGATTCATGGGTGCCGGTATCCAGCCATGCCGTGCCACGACCGAGAATTTCCACCTGCA
>JBARBG010000185.1:0-5074 GCA_049792815.1 Steroidobacteraceae bacterium
GCCCGAGACGGCGGCGGCACCCGCGGCCGCAGCGCCCATCGAAGCGAACTCCGCCCCGAGCGCCGCGGAAGCCTCCGCGCCCGAGACCACCGAAAACACGGCCCTGGCGTCGGCGCCGCCGGTGAAGCACCGGCCGCAAAACATTACGGTGCCGGTCGAGCAGAGCAGCTCCGTCATGGACCTGGTGCGCCAGTGGTGGTGGGTCCTGGTGGGGCTGGTCGCCCTCATCGCGGCCTACTTCGGCCTGCGCGCGTGGCGCGACCGCCGCCAATCCAGTTTCGATGACTCGCTGGGGAATCTGGGTTCCCACACCGACACCCTGACCGGTGAGCGTGAGGCCAACTTTGATACGCAGCCGCTGATACCACTGCGCGCCGAGTCGATGCTGGTCGAGGAGTCCGGCAGCCACGCCAAGCCGCGCTTCGACGGCACGGCCAGCAACCGCGCGCCGCACATCTCCGCCGACCAGACCATCAGTGCTGAAACCGCGGTCAACCTGGACCAGGGCGACCCGCTGGCCGAAGCCGATTTCCACATGGCCTATGGTCTGTACGACCAGGCCGCGGATCTGGTTCGCATCGCCATCCAGCGCGATCCCACGCGTCGCGACCTGAAACTCAAACTGCTCGAGGTCTTCTTCGTCTGGGGCAACAAGGAACAGTTCCTGAACAGCGCCCATGAGCTGGCCAGCAGCCGTGCCGAAGCGGCACCGGGCGAGTGGGAAAAGATCGTCATCATGGGCAAGCAGCTGGCGCCCGAGGATGCACTGTTTTCCGGCGGCTCTGCCGTCAGCGGCGCGGCGGCCGCCGGCGTCGATCTGGATCTGGAAGGCGGACAGAGCGGCGGCATCGATTTCGATGTCATCGGTTCACCCTCCTCGGTGCAGCGTGCCGCCGAGGACATTGACCTGGACATCGGGACCGCCATCGGCGAGCGCGACATGACCGCCGAGATGGCCGCTGCCCAAGCCACCGACAAGAATCTCGCCCTGCACACGGATGCGACCGTCATCGCCGACACGGACACCGGTTCGACTCAGGAGATGACCCAGGGCCGCATGGCGGCCGCGCGCTTTGGCGGTCTGAATGAGGGCGTCACCCAGGAGTCGCCCACCATCGAGCAGCCG
Organism: Steroidobacteraceae bacterium; assembly: GCA_049792815.1. Lineage (GTDB taxonomy): Bacteria > Pseudomonadota > Gammaproteobacteria > Steroidobacterales > Steroidobacteraceae > DAIDKA01. The sequence continues at coordinate 1,127 of JBARBG010000185.1, forward strand.
CTGGCCGGCGCCAATGGGGCGGCGACGGTGCGCCAGAAGGTCGACAAGGTGCTGCAACAGACCGCCCATGTGGACCAGACCTCGGAACTGGCCATCGATGACCTGGGCCTGGATCTGAACGCATTGGACACCGTCGATCAGCCGGCCCTCGGCGCCGGTGCTGATGCGCCAACCATGGTGGCGGGCCTGGATGAGCATTCACGGCGCCTGCTGGAAACGGCGGCGCATCGCACGGCGGATTTCAGCCTGGACCCGGCCGAAACTCCGACGGGCTCCTGGCAGTTCGATGGCACCGCCACCGATGCGCCCATCAGCGTCGAGGGCGCCGAGCACGACGTGGGTGCTACCGCCAGCCTCAAGGCCCTCACCAGCGATCTGGACTTCAACATCGGGGTTCCGGAGCACCCACAGCAGCCCGCCGAAGGCAACGGACGCCACAGCATCGACCTGGATGTCGGCACCGCGACCGTTCCGGATGCGGCTTTTGCGCAGACCCAGCGATTGGGCACCGAGGACCTGGCGCTGCCGGACCTTGAGCCGGTGACCATGAGTGAAGTGGGCACCAAGCTTGATCTGGCCCGCGCCTACATGGACATGGGCGATCCCGAAGGCGCCCGCAACATCCTCGAGGAAGTGGTGACCGAAGGCTCCGTGGCGCAGAAGCAGGAAGCCCAGCGGCTCATTGAGTCGCTGCCCGGCTGAGCCAAGCTAAGCCCTTGCCACGGATTGCCGTCGCGCTCGAGTACGACGGTGCCCAATTTGCCGGCTGGCAGACCCAGCAGGCGGGCGTCAGCAGCGTCCAGCACACGGCCGAAGCCGCCTTCAGCCGCATCGCCGCCGCCCCGGTGAGCCTCATTTGCGCCGGCCGCACCGACGCCGGGGTGCACGCCCTGGGTCAGATCGCTCACTTCGACACCGACGCGGTCCGTAACGAACGCGGCTGGGTGCTGGGCGCCAACGCCAACCTGCCCGACAGCATCAGCGTGCGCTGGGCACGCACGGTGCCGAAGCATTTTCACGCCCGTTACAGCGCGGAAAGCCGCACTTATCGCTACTTCATCCTCAACCGCCTGGGCCGTTCGGCACTGGCCGCGCAGCGCGCGGCGCTGATCTACCGGCCGCTGGATGCCGAGCGCATGGCCGCGGCGGCGCAGCTGCTGCTGGGCGAGCACGACTTCAGCTCGTTTCGGGCCGCCGGCTGCCAGGCGCATTCGCCGATCCGGCGCCTGTACGGGCTCGAGGTCCAACGCTGCGGCGATCAGGTGGTCATCGAGGCCACCGCCAACGCCTTCCTGCACCACATGGTGCGCAATCTCGTGGGGCTGCTGCTGGAGGTGGGCCTGGGCAAGGCGCCGCCGCAGCACGCCGCCGAGGTGCTGGCCGCCAAGGATCGCACCCGCAGCGCGCCCACGGCGCCTGCGGCAGGGCTGTATTTGTGGAAAGTCCGCTATCCGCGGGCCTTCTGGCTGCCCGAGCAGGCCGCCGGGCCCGTATCGGCTATCATGTAGCCATGTCGTGGTTCGAGAAGATCATGCCCTCGCGCATCAAGACCGAACGGCGCACGCGTTCGGTGCCCGAAGGGCTGTGGATCAAATGCCCGGCGTGCGACGCGGTGCTGTACCGCGCCGAGCTCGAGCGCAATCTGTACGTGTGTCCGAAGTGCAGCCACCACATGCGCATCGGGGCACGTCAGCGCCTGCTGTGGTTCCTGGATGAAGGCAATCAGGTCGAGATCGGTGCCGCAGTCGAGCCCGAAGACATGCTCAAGTTCAAGGACAGCAAGCGCTACAAGGACCGCCTGGCCCAGGCGCAGAAGGCGACCGGAGAGAAGGACGCGCTGGTGGTGCTGGCGGGCCATTTGCTGGGCAGCCCGGTGGTCGCCTGCGCCTTCGAGTTCGAATTTCTCGGCGGCTCGATGGGCTCGGTGGTGGGCGAGCGGTTCTGCCGCGGCGTCGAGTTCTGCATCGCGCAGCGCATGCCCTATGTGTGCTTCACCTCGAGCGGCGGCGCGCGCATGCAGGAAGCCCTGTTCTCACTGCAGCAGATGGCCAAGACCAGTGCGGCCCTGGCGCGCCTGGCCCAGGCGCGGCTGCCGTATGTGGCGGTCATGACCGACCCCACCATGGGCGGCGTGTCGGCGAGCCTGGCGATGCTTGGCGACCTGAACATGGCCGAGCCGCGCGCGCTCATCGGCTTCACCGGTCCGCGCATCATTCAGCAGACCATGCGCGAGACCCTGCCTGAAGGCTTCCAGCGCAGCGAGTTCCAGCTCGAGCATGGCGCCGTGGACATGATCGTCGACCGGCGCGACATGCGCGATCGCATCGGCAGCATGCTCAACATGCTGATGAAGCTGCCGGCCCACGCCGCCTAGAATGAAGGCCGTGACCCGCACGTTGGCCGAATGGCTGGCGTTGCAGGAGCAGGTGCATGCGCGTGCGATCGATCTGGGCCTGGGCCGGGTCGGCGCCGTGGCCCGGACTTTGGGCGTGCAACGGCCGCACTACCGGGTCATCACCGTCGGCGGCACCAACGGCAAGGGCTCCACCGTCGCGACTCTCGAAGCGCTGCTGCTGGCCCTTGGCTTCACCGTCGGCACGCTCACCTCGCCGCACCTGCTGCGTTACAACGAGCGCATCCATGTGGCGGGCCGCGAAGCCACCGATGCCGAACTGGTCGACCTTTTTGAGCGCATCGAGGCGGCACGCGGCGCCACCACGCTGACCTTCTTCGAATACAACACCCTGGCCGCGCTGCTGCTGTTCGCCGATCAGCAGGTCGACGTGGCGGTTCTGGAGGTCGGTCTGGGTGGGCGGCTTGATGCCGTCAACCTGGTCGATGCGGACGTGGGCGTGCTGTGTTCGGTGGGCCTTGATCACCGTGACTGGCTGGGCGATACGCTCGATGCCATCGGCGCGGAGAAGGCCGGGATCTTCCGCGCCGCGCACCCGGCGGTGCTGGGTACGCCACAGATGCCCGAGTCGGTGTACGCCGCCATTGAGCTGCTGGGCGCCAGGCCCGTGATCGCCGAACGCCAGTTCAGCTGGAACATCGGGCAGGGCAGCTGGACCTATCGCGGCCTTGCGGGGGAGGTCAGCGGCCTGCCCGCGCCCCGGCTGGCCGGGGCCATACAGTATCGCAATGCCGCCACCGCCCTGGCCGCGGTCGAAGCGCTCGCCGACTTTGCAGGCCCGCAGCTGCGCACTGCACCGCTCACCCGCGAGGTGATCGCCGCGGCGCTGTCGCGGGTGCAGGTGGCGGGGCGCTTCCAGATCATCGAAGGTCCGGTGGAGTGGATACTCGATGTGTCGCACAACGAGCCGGCGGCGCAGGTGCTGAAGGCGAATCTGCAGGCGCGTCCCGTCACGGGCCGCACGCTGGCGGTGTGCGGCATCCTGCAGGACAAGGATGCGGGGGAGATCGCCCGGGTGCTTGCCGGCTGCGCGGACGTGTGGATTGCCTGCGCGCTGCCCGGGCCACGGGGCGGCACGGCGGCGGCACTGGCGACACGCTTAGGCCCACCGATTCGCGTGGCCGAGCGGGCCGACTCAGTGGCCGAGGGTTGCGCGCGGGCGCGCACTCTGGCACGGCCCGGGGACCGGGTGCTGGTGTTCGGCAGCTTCGCCACGGTGACCGCGGCGCTCGAGTGGCTTCAGCTATAATCACGCGATCCTGAGGCGGATTTGGAACAGCAAGCCAAAGAAAGACTGACCGGCGGTGTGATCCTGGTCGTGCTGCTGGTGCTGCTGGTACCGGAGCTGCTGACCGGTCCTCGACCCGCGCCACCCGTGGCGCCGGTGCGGCCCGACCAGGCGCCAATGCGTTCCTACACGATGGACCTGGGCGAATCACCGCATACGCGCGAGCCGGTCGCCGCCTCCACGGCGGCACCGCCGGCCCGCGAGCTGGCGCCAGTCGCCCACAGCGCACCGGTGTCCGCGCCGGCGC
>JBARBG010000186.1:0-3395 GCA_049792815.1 Steroidobacteraceae bacterium
CCTCCGACGAAAGCTAAGACGGAAATCGACGGCGTGATGAACACCCTGTCAGAATTGCTCAAGGAAGCTGACGGGCTGGGCGTGCGCGTAAAGCAGATTATCGACACCAAGCCGGAAGACGCGCAGAAGGCGGTGGACGATGCTGTAAGCGCCGGAGACAAAATCCCTCACTGAAGCGGCCGGGTGGTCTGGTTGCGCCGGAGTAAAATTCCGGCAGCAGGAAGCTCTTTGCGGTGACCGCAGAGGGCTAGGGGATGAAGGGCGTGGAGCTGTATGCGAAGGTGCGTTACGCGGTTCGGATTGAGGGGATCAGCGCGCGGGAGGCGGGGCGGCGTTTTGGTATCGACCCCCGGACGGTGGCGAAGATGCTGTCGTTTTCGCTGCCACCCGGCTATCGGCGCAGTCGTCCGCCGGTACGTCCCAAGCTGGATCCTTTTGTGGGGATCATCGACCGGATCCTGCAAGAGGATAAGGAGCGCCCGGCGAAGCAGCGGCACACGTCGAAGCGGATTTTTGAGCGTCTGCGCGACGAGCACGGCTACGTTGGCGGTGTGACGATCGTCAAGGACTACGTGTTGGCGCAGCGTCAGCGGCAGCGAGAGGTGTTCGTGCCGTTGCGGCATGATCCTGGGCACGCGCAGGCTGATTTTGGCGAGGCGCTGGCGGTGATCGACGGGGTGGAACGGAAGATCCACTTCTTCGCGATGGATCTGCCGCACAGCGACGCCGGGTTCGTGCAGGCCTATCCGGCGGAGACGACGGAGGCGTTCTGCGCCGGACATGTCGCGGCGTTCGAGTTCTTTGGCAAGGTGCCGGCGTCGATCCTGTATGACAACACGGCGCTGGCGGTGGCCCGGATCCTGGGGGACGGAACACGGCAACGGACGCGTGTGTTCAACGAGCTGCAATCGCATTACCTGTTTGACGATCGGTTCGGTCGGCCTGGCCGAGGCAACGACAAGGGCAAGGTGGAGGGTCTGGTCGGGTTGGTTCGGCGCAACTACCTGGTGCCGATGCCGCATGCGGCGAGTTTCGCCGCGCTGAACGAGCAATTGCTGGCGGATTGCCGCCGTCGTTTCGGCGATCGGCTGCGCGGCCACGAGGAGACGATCGGTGAGCGTCTGGCGCGGGACCTGGCGTGCTTCCATGACCTGCCAGCGTCGCCCTACGACGCGTGCGACAAGCAGCCGGGGCGGGTGAGTTCGCTGTCGCTGGTTCGCTATCACGGCACCGATTACTCGGTACCGACCGCCTACGGCCATCGTGAGGTTCTGATCCGTGGCTATGTCGGCACCGTGGTGATCTCCTGCGGTGCCGAGGTCATTGCCCGGCACGCCCGGTCCTATGAGCGGGAAGACTTCGTCTTTGATCCGCTGCACTACCTGGCGCTGCTGGAGCGCAAGACCGCCGCCCTCGACCAGGCGGCGCCGCTGGCAGGATGGGAATTGCCTGAGGAGTTCGCGACACTGCGCCGCCTGCTTGAGGCGCGCATGGGCAAGGGCGGCAAGCGCGAGTTCGTGCAGGTGCTGCGTCTGCTGGAAGTGTTTCGGGTCGAGGATGTCGCCGCCGGCGTGCGCGAGGCCATTGCTCGCGGCGTGATTGGCTTCGACGCGGTGAAGCATCTGCTGCTGTGCCGCATCGAACGGCGACCACCCCGGCTCGACCTGGCGGTCTATCCCTACCTGCCGCGAGCGAACGTGGCGACCACCTCGGCGCAGACCTACATGGGCCTGCTCAGCGGGGTGGCGTCATGACCGACACGCCCCAGGTCTTGCTCACCCATCACCTCAAGGCGCTGAAGCTGCCGACCTTCCTGCGCGAGTATGACAAGCTCGCCCGGCAATGTGGCGCCGAAGGCGTCGATCATGTCCGCTATCTGCTGCGGTTGGTCGAACTGGAGCTGATCGAGCGAGAGCGGCGGATGGTCGAGCGGCGGATCAAGGAGGCCAAATTCCCGGCGGTCAAAAGCCTCGACAGCTTCGACTTCCTGGCCCTGCCGTCGCTCAACAAAGCCCTGGTGCTGGAGCTGGCCCGCTGCGAATACGTCGGCCGCCGGGAGAATATCATCGCGGTCGGCAACAGCGGCACCGGAAAGAGTCATGTGGCGCTCGGCCTGGCGCTGGCGGCCTGCCAGAAGGGCTTGTCGGTCGGCTTCACCACGGCGGCGGCCCTGGTTCACGAGCTGATCGAGGCGCGCGACGAGAAACGACTGCTGCGGCTGCAGCGCCAGTTTGCCGGCTACAAGCTGCTGGTGATCGACGAACTCGGCTACGTGCCGTTGTCCCAGACCGGCGCTGAGCTGCTGTTCGAGGTGTTCAGCCAACGCTACGAGCGCGGCTCGACCATCGTCACCAGCAACCTCCCGTTCGACGAGTGGACTGGCGTGTTCGCCTCCGAGCGGCTCACCGGCGCGCTGCTCGACCGGCTGACCCACCACGTCCACATCCTGGAAATGAATGGCGACAGCTACCGGCTGAAACAAAGCAAGCGGTGTCAGCGCGGCACCCGGTCCGCCGATACTCCGGAGACCCCCTCCGAGGGATGATGCCGAAACACTCTGCGCTCTGGGTTTCGTGACGTCACGCTTCGGAGTGGGAACCATGCCACGCAAATCGATCGGTGAGAGGCCGATGACTGACGCCGAACGCCAGGCTCGCCATCGCGCCGCGCATGCGGCTGGCACGCCAGTCATGTACACGCGCCGTCCCGCCGATCATCGTGGCCGGGCCCGGCGCTGGCATGACGCCGTCACCGAGCTGACAGAATTACAGGCACAGTATTCCGCCTGGCTCGAAAGGTTGCCCGACAGCCTGCAAGATGGCGCCACCGCCGATGCGCTGCGAGCAATCTGCGACTTCGACCTGACCGACCTCCAGACAATCCTCCCACCGCGAGGGTTTGGGAGGGACTGACCATTCCGGTCCCCGGGCCCACCCCTCGCATCGTCGTGCAAAACGAGACCCCGGGGAGTGCGCCATCCGACCAATGACGAAAGGCCCACGCGGGGGCCTTCCGGCATTCATCCCTGATGCATTTTTACTCCGGCCCGCCGATGCATTTTGTCTCCGGCGTTGACAGACGCTTGTGCGTAGTCACGATGAAATTCAGCCGGGATATGACGTCTTCGCGATCGTTGACCATCGTGCAGAGATCGCGGCACGCTATAGCCCGCGAACGCTTGCCGTAAAGATCGGATCGGAAAACGTGACCGCCTGGGCGATTCATGCAGCGATTCGAGCCGAAGTCGGTGGAGGTGTACAGAGCGATGTCAAATCTGGGCCATCACTCCAGCAACCACACGCCGCAAGTTACCCTGACGAGCAGAAGATCGTAAAGGCAATGCTCGAATATGGCCAGACGGCGGGTGAGTGGTTGCTGGAAGCACGAGTACGATT
>JBARBG010000187.1:0-22983 GCA_049792815.1 Steroidobacteraceae bacterium
GGGGGACAACATCAAGATGGTGGTGGAGCTGATCAGCCCCATTGCCATGGATGAGGGTCTGCGCTTTGCGATCCGCGAGGGCGGCAAGACCGTCGGCGCCGGCGTCGTTGCCAAGGTCATCAAGTAAGGGCACAGTGCGCCCCACAATTTAAGGACACGAACATGGCCAACCAGAACATCCGTATCCGCCTGAAGGCGTTTGACCATCGTCTGATCGACAACTCGGCCCGCGAAATCGTCGAGACGGCCAAGCGCACCGGCGCCACCGTCAAAGGTCCGGTGCCGCTTCCGACCAAGATGGAGCGCTTCACGCTGCTGGTTTCCCCGCATTCCGACAAGGATGCCCGGGACCAGTTCGAGCTGCGCACCCACAAGCGCCTCATGGACATCCTGAACCCCACGGACAAGACCGTGGACGCCCTGATGAAGCTGGAACTGCCGGCCGGCGTGGACGTTCAGATCAAGCTCAACTGAGCTTTTGACCGATTACGCCTCCCGGAACGGCCAATACCCGGCCCGGGGGGCAAAAAAGCCCCAAACGGTCCTGTTTCGGGCTTGTAGACAGGCAGGTCGCTTCGTATACTGCGCGACCTTTTCCGCCGGGGGCAATCCTGGCGGCAGTGCTGCGGAAGCAGCGTCGGGCGAGGTTGGCGGTCAAAAGGACGCCAAGACCACTCGAGAATCATGCGCACCGGTCGGCGCGCATGTCTCTTGCGTGAACTTTCCTCAACCCGAAGAACCTTAACGAGCGAGCGGGCGCCAGGGCGTCTGCGGCGCCGGAATGTGAATTTCAGCCCATGAAAAACTCTATTGGTCTGGTCGGTCGCAAGGCGGGCATGACGCGGGTGTTTACGGACGCCGGCGAAACCATCCCCGTGACCGTCATTGAAGTGCTGCCCAATCGCGTCACCCAGCTGAAGTCCAAGGAAGTCGACGGGTACCGTGCCGTACAGGTCGCCTTCGGGACCAAGCGCCCCCAGCTGCTGTCCAAGGCGGCCACCGGCCACCTCGCCAAGGCGGCGGTGAGCCCGGGCCGCGGCCTGATGGAATTCCGCCTCACCGAGGGTGAGGGCGCGGACCTGAAGGAAGGCGCCGAGCTCAAGGTAGACCGTTTCAAGGCCGGCGAAATCGTCGACGTGACCGGCACCACCATTGGCAAGGGCTTTGCCGGCACCATGAAGCGTCACAACTTCGCCGGCCATCACGCTACCCACGGCGTCTCGCTGTCGCACCGTACGCCTGGCTCCATCGGCCAGCGCCAGACTCCGGGACGCGTGTTCCAGGGCAAGCGCATGTCCGGCCACATGGGCGTGGTGCGCCGCACCATCGAAAACCTCAAGGTGGTCGAGGTGGACGTCGAGCGCAACCTGCTGCTGATCCGCGGTGCCGTTCCGGGTTCGGAAGGCGGGCGCGTGATCGTGCGCCTGTCCACGAAGGCGCAACGCCAGGCCGGCCGCAAGACCATTGCGCCGACCAAGCAGGCGCCGGCCAAGCCGGCCGCGGCAGCCAAGGCGCCCGCCAAGGCGCCCACCCCGGCCAAGGCCGGGAAGAAATAGGACCCATCATGAAGTTGAAAATAGTCAACGGCACGGGTGCCGAACTGGCTGTGTCCGAGGCCACGTTTGGCCAGGATTACAACGAATCCCTGGTGCACCAGGTCGTCGTCGCCTACCGCAATGCCGGCCGCGCCGGCACCAAGCGGCAGAAATCGCGCGCCGAAGTGCGTGGCGGAGGCCGCAAGCCCCATGCCCAGAAGGGCACTGGCCAGGCCCGCGCCGGTTCCAGCCGTTCGCCCATCTGGCGCGGCGGCGGCGTCACGTTCGCGGCCCGACCGCGCGATTTTTCGCAGAAGATCAACCGCAAGATGTATCGCGGCGCCATCCGCTCCATGCTCTCCGAGCTGGTGCGTCAGGGGCGCCTGGTCGTCGCCGATGAGATCGCGCTCGAGGCGCCGAAGACCAAGCTGCTCGCCAGCAAGCTCAGCTCCTGGTCGCTCACCAACGTGCTCATCGTGGTCGAGGCGCTGGACGAGAAGCTGTTCCTGGCGGCCCGCAACCTGCCGCACGTGGAGCTGATCGAAGTGGCGCAGATCAATCCGCTGTCGCTGGTGGAACACGAGCGCGTGCTGTTGACCGTCGGTGCGGTCAAGCTGCTCGAGGAGAGGTTCCAGTGAACCGGGAACAACTCATGAACGTCCTGCTGGCCCCGCACGTCACCGAAAAGACGTCCACCGCCATGCAGAACCACAATCAGTACTGCTTCAGGGTGCAGCGCCGCGCCACCAAGCCCGACATCAAGGCGGCGGTGGAGCTGATGTTCGAAGTCAAGGTGCAGGGTGTCCAGGTGGTGAACGAGCCGGGCAAGGCGCGCCGTTTCGGCAAGCTCGAGGGCCGCACCCAGGACTGGAAGAAAGCGTACGTCAGCCTGGCCGCGGGCCAGACGATCGACTACGAAGCCAAGGCAAAGGCCTAAGTCATGGCACTCATCAAGTTCAAGCCCACCTCGCCCGGCACCCGCACCGTGGTGCGCATCGATCGCTCGCACCTGCACAAGGGCGGGCCGTACGAGCCGCTGACCGTCGCTCAGGGCAAGACCGGTGCGCGCAACCATTTCGGTCGCATCACCACCCGTCATGTCGGTGGTGGCTCGCGCCAGAGGTACCGCATCATCGACTTCAAGCGCGACAAGGACGGCATCGTCGGCATCGTCGAGCGCGTGGAGTACGACCCGAACCGCACCGCACACATTGCGCTGGTGCTGTACACCGATGGCGAGCGTCGCTACATCATCGCCGCCAAGGGCATGGCCACGGGGGATGAGGTGCGCAGCGGCTCTGATTCCCCGATCAAGCCCGGCAATGCAATGACGCTGCGCCATATCCCGGTCGGTTCCACCGTACACAACGTGGAACTGAAGCCCGGCAAGGGCGGCCAGCTGGCCCGCAGTGCCGGCTCATCGGTGCAGTACACCGCCCGCGAAGGCCTGTATGCGTACCTGCGCCTGAAGTCGGGCGAGACCCGCAAGGTGCACATCGACTGCCGCGCGACGCTGGGCGAAGTCAGCAACGACGAACACAACCTGCGCAGCTACGGCAAGGCCGGTGCGATGCGCTGGCGCGGTGTGCGTCCGACGGTGCGCGGTCTTGCCATGAACCCGGTCGATCACCCGCACGGTGGCGGCGAGGGCAAGTCCGGGCAGGGTAACCCGCATCCGGTTTCGCCCTGGGGCTGGAACACCAAGGGCAAGAAGACCCGCAACAACAAGCGCACGGACAACATGATCGTGCAGCGTCGCAAGAACAAGGTGCGTTGAGGAAGTTATGCCGCGTTCAACGAAAAAGGGCCCGTTCGTCGACCTGCACCTCGCCAAGAAGGTTCAGGTGGCCGCCGCCCGCAACGACCGCAAGCCCATCAAGACCTGGTCGCGCCGCTCGATGATAGTGCCCGACATGGTTGGACTTACGATCGCCGTGCACAACGGCCGTCAGCACATTCCGGTGCTGGTGTCCGAGAACATGGTCGGTCACAAGCTCGGCGAATTCGCCCCCACGCGCACCTTCAAGTCCCACTCGGGCGACAAGAAGGTCGAGGCTGCGACCTAAGAGGCGCCCATGGAAGTATCAGCAAAATTGCGCTACGCGCGCATTTCACCGCAGAAATGTCGCCTGGTGGCGGATACCGTCCGCGGCCAGCCCGTCAACACGGCGCTGAACGTCCTGAAGTTCATGCCCAAGAAGGGCGCGGAACTGGTCTACAAGGTCCTGTGGTCCGCGATCGCGAACGCCCAGGAGAACAAGGGTCTGGACGTCGATGATCTGAAGGTGGCGCGCATCCTGATCGATGAAGCGCCGGTATTGAAGCGTTTTGCCGCCCGCGCCAAGGGCCGCGGCACCCGCATCGTCAAGCGCAACAGCCATATCACCGTGGCTGTCAGCGACGGCAGGAAGGACTAAGGCATGGGTCAGAAGGTCAATCCGCTCGGCATTCGCCTCGGCATCACCCGCGACTGGACGTCAAAGTGGTATGCAGACAGGAAGCAGTTCCCGCTGCTCGTCTTCACGGACTTCCGGGTGCGCCAGTTCCTGCACGGCAAACTGAAAGAGGCTTCAGTCAGCCGCATCCTCATCGAACGCGCCGCCAAGAAGGTCAACATCACCATCCAGACGGCGCGTCCGGGCATCGTGATCGGCAAGAAGGGCGAGGATATCGAGAAGCTGCGCCAGGCGACCGCGAAGCTGCTGGGCATGAGCATCAATGACGTGCGCCTGAATATCGCCGAGATCAGAAAGCCCGAGCTTGACTCGCAGCTGGTGGCCGACAGCATCGCGCAGCAGATCGAGAAGCGCGTGATGTTCCGCCGCGCCATGAAGCGCGCTGTCATGAGCACCATGCGCTCAGGCGCCCTGGGCGTGAAGGTACGCGTGTCCGGACGCCTGAACGGCGCCGAGATCGCGCGCACCGAGTGGTCGCGCGAGGGTCGCGTGCCGCTGCACACCTTTCGCGCCGACATTGACTATGGTCTGTCCGAGGCCCACACCACCTACGGCGTCATCGGCGTGAAGGTCTGGATCTTCAAGGGCGAGGTGTTCGAGGCCGCCCGTCCCGAAGCCGCTCCCGAAGTGACGCCCGAAACCGGCGCAACGCCTCCGCTACCGGCCGCGAGCGGCACCGACCAGCCGCCGGTCGCTTAAGAGACGACGCGAGCACATCATGCTGCAGCCCAAGCGCACCAAGTACCGTAAACAGTTCAAAGGCCGCAATACCGGCCTGGCCCAGCGTGGCAGCTCGGTTGCCTTCGGCCAGTTCGGCCTGAAGTCCACCAGCCGCGCGCGCATGACCGCGCGTGAGATCGAGGCCGCCCGCCGCGCCATGGCGCGCTACGTGAAGCGCGGTGGCCAGATCTGGATCCGCGTGTTCCCCGATGTGCCGATTTCCAAGAAACCCCTGGAAGTGCGCATGGGCAGCGGCAAGGGCAACGTCGAGTACTGGATTGCCAAGGTGCAGCCGGGCAAGGTGCTCTTCGAGATGGAGGGCGTGGATGAGGTGACGGCCCGCGAGGCGTTCCGCCTGGCCGGCTCGAAGCTCTCCGTGTCCACGGCATTCGTGAAACGGCAGGTTCGCTAAATGGACGTCAAAGAATTGCGGTCGAAGTCCGCCGCCGAGCTCGCCGATGAGCTCATCAAGCTGCGCAAGGAACAGTTCGCCCTGCGCATGCAGCGCGCGACCGGCCAGGCCATCAAGCCCGATCAGTTCGGCAAGGTTCGCAAGAACGTCGCCCGCCTGAAGACGGTGCTGCGCCAAAGCGCCAAAGACAGCGCTGGAGAGAAGAAGTGACCGTAGAAGCAAAGGGCCAACGCACCCTCACGGGTAAAGTGGTCAGCACCAAGATGAAGAAGACCATAGCCGTGGAGATCGAGCGGCTGGTGCGTCATGGCATGTACGGCAAGTTCATCCGCCGCACCACCAAGCTCCTGGCGCACGACGAGGAAGGCAAGACCAAGGAGGGTGACACCGTCGTCATCGTCCCGTGTCGGCCGATGTCGCGTCACAAGTCCTGGAAGGTCCTCTCGGTGACCGCAACTTCACAGGGTGGCTGAGGAGCAAGCGTATGATTCAGATGCGTACCATGCTCAATGCCGCGGACAACAGCGGTGCCCGCACCCTGATGTGCATCAAGGTGCTCGGCGGCACGCGCCGCCGCTATGCCACTGTCGGCGACGTCATCAAGGTCAGCGTCAAGGATGCGATCCCGCGCGGCAAGGTCAAGAAGGGCGAGGTCTACGACGCCGTCGTCGTGCGCACCACCCATGGCGTGCGTCGTGCGGATGGTTCGCTGATCCGCTTCGATGGCAATGCGGCGGTGCTCCTGACCCAGAAGCTGGAGCCGATCGGCACCCGCATCTTCGGGCCGGTGACGCGCGAGCTGCGCAACACCGCGTTCATGAAGATCATCTCGCTGGCGCCCGAAGTGCTGTGAGGCAGTCATGAGAAAGTTTCGTAAAGGCGATCAGGTTGTCGTACTCAGCGGCCGCGACAAGGGCCGGCAGGGTGCGGTGCTGCAGGTTCCCGATGACGAGCATGTCCTCGTGGAAGGCATCAACATGGTCAAGCGCCATACGCGTCCGAATCCGCAGGCCAACAAGCCCGGTGGCATCCAGTCCAAGGAAATGCCGTTGCATGTGGCCAAGGTTGCGATCTGGAATCCGGCCACCAAGAAGGCCGACCGGATTGGCTTCAAGCTGCTGGCGGATGGCAAGAAGGTGCGGCGTTTCAGTTCGAACGGAGAGATGCTCGACGCGTGAGCGTTCAGGCATTCAAAGATCCTATGGCTAGACTACAAAAGTTTTACCGCGACACGGTCGTACCGAAGCTCAAGGCCGACTTGCAGCTGTCAAATCCCATGCAGGTGCCGAAGATCACCAAGATCACGGTCAACATGGGTGTGGGCGAGGCTGTGGCCGACCGCAAGGTGATGGATGCCGCCGTCGGCGACATGGCCAAGATCACCGGCCAGAAGCCGCTGATCTGCAAGTCGCGCAAGTCGATCGCCTCGTTCAAGCTGCGCGAGGGTCTGGCGATCGGCTGCAAGGTGACGCTGCGCGGTGAGCGCATGTACGAGTTCCTGGACCGCCTGATCAGCATCGCGATGCCGCGTATCCGCGACTTCCGGGGTGTCTCGGCGCGCGCCTTCGATGGCCGCGGCAACTACACCCTGGGCGTCAAAGAGCAGATCATTTTCCCCGAGATCCAGTACGACCAGGTCGACCAGATCCGGGGCATGGATATCACAATCACGACGACGGCGACCGACAACAAACAGGGTCGGGCGCTGCTCGAGGCTTTCAACTTCCCGTTCCGGAAGTAAGAGGTTTTAAGAAGGCTATGGCGAAGACGAACATGGTCGAGCGCGACAAGCGGCGCACCCGAGTCGTGAAGAAATACGCGGCAAGGCGTGCGACTTTGAAGGAGCTGATCCGCAGCCCCAAGACTTCGCACGAGGACCGCATTGCTGCGCAGGCGCAGCTGCAGGCGTTGCCGCGGGATGCGAGTCCGTCGCGCCAGCGCAATCGTTGTGCGATCACCGGCCGCTCGCGCGGTGTGTATCGCAAGTTTGGTCTGGCCCGCGTGAAGATCCGTGAAGTCGCGAATCGCGGCGAGATCCCCGGCCTGACCAAGGCGAGCTGGTAAGGAATAGCCGCATGAGCATGACCGATCCGATCGCCGATCTGCTGACCCGCATCCGCAACGGGCAGACCGCGCGCAAACCCGAAGTGAGCATGGCCTCCTCCAAGCTCAAGACCGCCATCGCGCGCGTCCTGAAAGAGGAAGGGTACGTGGCCGATGTCCGTCTGGAAGCCGAGGGGCAGAAGACGACGCTTACCATTGGCCTGAAGTATTACGACGGCCGCCCCGTCATCGACCGCCTCGAGCGCGTCAGCCGCCCGGGTCTGCGCATCTACCGCGGCAAGGACGAGCTGCCGAAGGTTCTCGGCGGCATGGGCACCGTGATCGTTTCGACGCCACGCGGCGTGATGACGGACAAGCAGGCGCGTTCGATCGGACAGGGCGGCGAAGTCCTGTGCATCGTGGCCTAACGGACAAGTTATGAGCAGAGTTGCAAAAGCTCCGGTTTCCCTGCCTCAGGGCGTGACGGCGACGGTTTCCGCCGAGAAGGTCACGATCAAGGGTGCCAAGGGCTCCCTGAGCCTGGCGCTGAAGAGCGGGGTGACGGTCGAGCAGGCGGAGAAGGTCCTGAACGTCAAGTACAGCGCCGACGATGCCGTGCGCATGCTGGCCGGCGCCACCCGCGCGCATCTGGCCAACATGGTCGAGGGCGTTTCCAAGGGCTTCGAGCGCAAGCTTGAGCTGCAGGGAGTCGGCTATCGGGCGCAGGCACAGGGCAAGGTGCTGAACCTGACACTGGGGTTTTCGCACCCGGTCAATTTTGCGGTGCCTGAAGGCATCACCATCGAGACGCCCAGCCAGACCGAGATCGTGGTCAGGGGCATCGACCGCCAGGTCGTGGGCGAGACGGCGGCGAAGATCCGCGCCTACCGCCCCCCCGAGCCCTACAAGGGCAAGGGCGTGCGTTATGTCGGCGAGAAGATCGAGCTGAAGGAAGGCAAGAAGAAATGAGCCAGATCAGCAAGAAGGACCGGCGGCTGCGCCGCGCCGTCAAAACGCGCCAGCACATCCGCGAGCTGGGCGTGGTCCGCCTGTCGGTGCATCGCACGCCGCAGCACATCTATGCCCAGCTGACCGATGCCGCAGGCACCAAGGTGCTGGCCGCGGCCTCGACGCTGCAGGATGCCGTGAACACGGGCCTGAAGGGCACCGGCAATGTGGAGGCGGCCAAGGCCGTCGGCCGCGCCATCGCCGAGCGCGCCAAGGCCGCGGGCATCAGCAAGGTGGCCTTCGACCGTGCAGGTTTCCAATATCACGGCCGCGTGAAAGCGCTGGCCGAAGCCGCTCGTGAAGCGGGTCTTGAGTTCTAGGCAGGTATCCCAATCATGGCAAGACCGGAAAGAGGACAATCGGCTGACGAGTTCGTCGAGAAGCTCGTGGCCGTCAACCGCACCGCCAAGGTCGTCAAGGGGGGGCGCCAGTTCGGCTTTACCGCCCTGACTGTCGTCGGTGATGGTGCGGGCCGGGTGGGATTTGGATTCGGCAAGGCGCGTGAAGTGCCGGTGGCCATCTCCAAGGCCATGGCCCAGGCGCGCAAGAATATGATCAACGTGGCGTTGCGCAACGACACTCTGCACTACGCGGTGCGCGGCACTCACGGCGCCACGCGCGTGCTGATGCAGCCGGCCTCCGACGGTACCGGCGTCATCGCCGGGGGCGGGATGCGCGCGGTGCTCGAGTGCGCCGGGGTGCGCAACGTTTTGGCCAAAAGTTATGGATCGCGCAACCCGATCAACGTGGTGCGGGCCACCATCGGGGCGCTGTCGAAGGTGCGTTCGCCCGAGGAAATCGCCGCCAAGCGTGGCAAGACCCTCGAGGAGATCACGGCATGAAGGCCCAGGGTGGCAAGAGTGCAAAGTCCGTCAAGGTGACACTGGTGAAGAGCCTGAACGGGCAGCTGGCCGGCATTGCCGCCTCGGTTCGCGGCCTGGGTCTGCGCAAGCCGCACCAGAGCGTGGCCGTCGCCGATACGCCGCAGAACCGCGGCATGATCAACGCGGCGGTGCACTTGCTGAAAGTTGAAGAGGCCTGATCATGGTTCTACGGATGAATGAACTAGCTCCCGCGGCAGGTTCCAGGAAGAACCGCCTGCGCGTGGGTCGCGGCGCCTCCGCCGGCCAGGGCAAGACTGCGGGCCGCGGCGTCAAGGGCCAGCGCGCCCGCAAGGGCGGCTATCACAAGGTCGGCTTCGAAGGCGGCCAGATGCCGCTGCAGCGGCGCCTGCCCAAGGTCGGCTTCCGTTCGGCCATGAAGGCGACCCGCGCCGAAGTGCGCCTGTCGGAGCTGGCGAAGGTCGAAGGCACGGTCATCGATCTTGCGGCACTGAAGGCCGCGGGCGTGGTCTCAGTGCATGCCGAAGTTGCCAAGGTGGTGCTCTCGGGCGCCATTGCCCGCGCGGTGACCCTCAAGGGCATCGGCGCGACCAAGGGTGCCCTGGCGGCGATCACCGCCGCGGGCGGCAAGGTCGAGTAGCTTCCGCACAGGAAAGATCTTAGAAAAGTGGCCAACAGCTCCTCAATCAGTCCAACCGCCGCGCTCGGTGAAGTGTCACGCTTCAGCGAGATCCGCGGCCGCCTGTTGTTCCTGGTCGCGGGCATGCTCGTGTATCGCATCGGCACCTACATTCCGTGTCCGGGCATCGACCCGGCCGCGGTGGCGCGCTTCTTCCAGGACAACTCCAACGGCATCCTGGGCATCGCCAACATGTTCTCCGGCGGCGCCCTCACGCGCATGTCGATATTCGCCATGGGCGTGATGCCCTACATCTCCGCGTCGATCATCATCCAGATGATGTCGATGGTGGTGCCGACGCTGATGGAGCTGCGCAAGGAAGGCGAGTCCGGACGGCGCAAGATCACCGAATACACCCGCTACGGCACCGTGGTGCTGGCGGTGTTCCAGTCGTTCGCCGCCGCGGTGGCGATGGACCACAATCACATGGTGCTCGTCGGCGGGACCATGTGGCTCGCGACCGCGACCGCCACCATGACCACCGGCACCCTGTTCCTGATGTGGCTGGGCGAGCAGATCACCGAGCGCGGCGTCGGCAACGGCATCTCGATGTTGATCCTTTCGGGCATCGTCGCCGGGCTGCCCAATGCCGTGGGCAACACCTTCCAGGCCGTGAGCACCGGGGAAATGTCGGGGCCCAAGTTCCTGGTGCTGTTCGCGGTCGTCGCGGGTGTCACGTGGTTCGTGGTGTTCGTGGAAAGCGCGCAGCGGCGCATTCCGGTCAACTATGCCAAGCGCCAGGTCGGGCGGCGCATGTTCGCGGGCCAGAGCAGCCACCTGCCGTTCAAGCTCAACATGTCCGGCGTGATCCCGCCGATCTTCGCCTCGAGCATCCTGCTGTTCCCGGCGACCATCGCGAGTTTCTTCGGCACCGGCGCGACCGGCCATACCGGCCTGATCCTGCAGCGGGTGGCGAACTCGCTCAGCTACGGCCAGCCGGCCCACCTGGTAGTGTATGCGGCCCTGATCCTGTTCTTCTGCTTCTTCTACACGGCGCTGGTGTTCAACTCGCGCGACACCGCGCAGAACCTGCAGAAGTCCGGAGCGTTCATCCCCGGCATCCGCCCGGGCCAGCAGACCGGCGAATACATCGACAAGGTGCTCTCGCGCCTGACGCTGTGGGGCGCCCTGTACGTCGCGCTGGTGTGCCTGCTGCCGGAATTCCTGGTCTCATCCCAGGGCGTTCCGTTCCAGTTCGGCGGCACCTCGCTGATGATTGTGGTGGTGGTGGTGATGGATTTCGTGTCGCAGCTCAATGCGCACATGATGTCCCATCAGTATCCGGGTCTGCTCAAGAAGGCGAACCTGCTCGGCTATGGCCGCTCAGGCGCGGGCGGCTGACGCCCAAGCGCACCGACATTTACGGAACATCCTCATGAAAGTACGTCCATCCGTCAAAAAGATCTGCAAGAACTGCAAGATCGTGCGCCGTCGGCGCGTGGTCTATGTGATCTGCAGCGACCAGCGCCACAAGCAGAGACAGGGTTGAACTTATGGCTCGCATAGCCGGCATCAATATTCCGATGAACAAGCACGTGTGGGTGGGGCTGCAGCACATCTACGGCGTGGGCCGCTCGCGTGCGGTCGATACCTGCGTGGCTGCCGGGGTCGACCCGCACACCCGCGTCAAGGACCTGACCGAGGCAGAGGTGAATTCCCTGCGCTCGCAGATCGCGAAATTCGCCGTCGAGGGTGACTTGCGGCGCGAAGTTTCGATGAACATCAAGCGCCTGATGGACCTGGGTACCTACCGGGGCATCAGGCACCGGCGCGGGCTTCCGGTCCGTGGCCAGCGCACCAAGACCAATGCGCGTACACGCAAGGGCCCGCGCAAGCAGGCCGTCAAGCTGAACGCACCGCCGGGCAAGGCGTAACGAGGCAACAGGATAATGGCTGAACAGAAACAACCGCAGGGCGCTGCGAACGCCGCCCAGACCGGCGGTCCAAAGAAGCCGAAGAAGGCGCGCAAGAACGTGCTCGACGGGATCGCGCACGTGCACGCCAGCTTCAACAACACCATCATCACCATCACCGATCGCCAGGGCAACACGCTGTCCTGGGCAACCTCCGGTGGCTGCGGGTTCCGCGGCTCACGCAAGAGCACGCCATTCGCCGCGCAGGTTGCCGCCGAGAAGGCCGGCGTCGCTGCGCAGGAGCATGGCTTGAAGAACGTTGAAGTGCGCGTGGGGGGGCCGGGTCCCGGTCGCGAGTCGGCCGTGCGGGCCCTGAACACCTGCGGACTGAAGATCACCAGTATTTCGGACGTGACGCCCATTCCGCACAACGGCTGCCGTCCCCCCAAGAAGCGCCGGGTCTAAAGGCGAGGAAGCAAGAATATGGCGCGTTATACCGGTCCCACGTGCAAGCTCGCCCGTCGCGAAGGCACGGATCTTTTCCTCAAGAGCGGCGCGAAACCACTTGAGAGCAAGTGCAAGTTCCAGGTGCCCCCGGGGGGCATCAAGGGCGAGCGTCGCCAGCGTCTGTCCGACTACGGCACGCAGCTGCGCGAGAAGCAGAAGCTGCGCCGGATGTACGGCGTCCTGGAGCGCCAGTTCAGCAACTACTACGAAGAGGCAGCGCGGCGCAGCGGCGCCACGGGTGAGAACCTGCTGAAGCTGCTGGAGTGCCGCCTCGACAACGTCGTGTACCGCATGGGGTTCGCGGTAACTCGCGCCGAGGCTCGGCAGCTGGTCAGCCATAAGGGCATCCTGGTAAACGACCAGGTCGTCACCATTGCCTCCTACCAGGTCCGCGCCGGCGATGTGATCTCGGTGCGCGAAAAGTCGCGCAAGCAGCTGCGCATCGCCAACGCCCTGACCATGGCCCAGCAGGTCGGCCTGCCCGAATGGGTGGACGTGAACGACAAGGAATTCAAGGGCGTGTTCCGCACCGTGCCGGCGCGGGATGAAATCCTGCCCGACATCAACGAGAACCTCGTCGTCGAGTTGTATTCGAAGTAATTCAAGCAGCCCGCGGTTTTTTTGAAATCCGCGGGGGTCGGACGGTAGTGATTATTGACCGTCCGATTTCGTTTTATCTGCGGCCGGTCAACCCGGCAAGGTGAGTCGCTATGCAGGGATCTGTTGGAGAGTTCTTGAAGCCGCGCGTGGTCAAGGTGCAACCCGTTGCGCCGCGCCAGGCGCGTGTCGTCATTGAGCCGTTCGAGCGGGGCTTCGGTCACACGCTCGGCAATGCGCTGCGTCGCGTGTTGCTGTCGTCAATGCCCGGCAGTGCCATCACGGAAGTCGAAATCGACGGCGTGCTGCACGAGTACACCAGCATCGAGGGCGTGCAGGAAGACGTGGTCGACATCCTGCTGAACCTGAAGCTCGTGGCGCTGCGCATGCACACGCGCGACAGCGCCGAGCTGCGCCTGCACAAGAAGGGGCCGGGCCCGGTGACGGCCGGCGACATCCAGCTGGACCATGACATCGAAGTGGTGAATCCGGATCTGGTGATCGCCAACCTCACCAAGGCCGGCGAGCTGTCGATGACCCTGCGCGTGGAGCGCGGTCGCGGCTACCGCCCGGCGGCGGCCCGTGCGGTGTTCGAGGAGCAGACCCGGCCCATCGGCCGCCTGCAACTGGATGCCTCATTTTCGCCTATCCGCCGCGTCACCTACTCGGTGGATGCGGCGCGCGTCGAGCAGCGCACCGACCTCGACAAGCTGGTCATCGACATCGAGACCAACGGCACCATCGATGCCGAGGAAGCCATCCGGCGCGCCGGTGGCATCCTCAAGGATCAGCTGTCGGTGTTCGTCGACCTGCAGGGCGAAGAGGAAGCCGCCACCAAGGTTTCCGAGATGCAGTTCGATCCCATCCTGCTGCGTCCCGTCGACGAGCTGGAACTCACCGTCCGCAGCGCCAACTGCCTGAAGGCGGAGAACATCCATTACATCGGCGACCTGGTGCAGCGCACCGAAGTCGAGCTGCTGCGCACGCCGAACCTGGGCAAGAAGTCCCTGACCGAGATCAAGGAAGTCCTGCAGAGCCATGGCCTGATGCTGGGCATGCGCCTGGATGGCTGGCCGCCGGCGGGCCTGAAGCATGATGAGGAGCGGGACAGCATCTGAGTGATGCGCCCGACTTGAGGAAAAAGATATGCGTCACCAACTGAGCGGTCGGCAGCTCTCACGCAACAGCCCGCATCGGCACGCGATGCTGCGCAACATGAGCGTGTCGCTGCTGCGTCACGAGACCATCCGCACCACGCTGCCGAAGGCCAAGGAGCTGCGGCGCGTCGTCGAGCCGCTGATCACCCTGGGCAAGACCGACAGCGAGGCGCACCGCCGCCTGGCCTTCTCGCGCCTGCGCGACTCGGCGGTGGTGGAGAAGCTGTTTGCCGATCTGGGCCCGCGCTTCAAGGCGCGCGCCGGGGGCTACACCCGCATCCTGCGCATGGTGCCCCGTGCCGGGGATAACGCCCCCATGGCGCTCATGCAGCTGGTGGACAAGGCCGGCGAGGTGGTGGTGGCCGAAAAGCCGGCTGCCAAACCGGCCCGCAAGAAGAAAGCCAAGGCCGCTGCGCCCGCCAAGGAGGCTGCTGCGGCCGCCGAGGCCAAGCCGCGGCGCCGCAAAAAGGCTGCCGCGTAGCTGCGTTACGCAAACTTAATTGTTTGAGTGAAGACCCCGCCCGCCAGCAAGGAGTCCTTATGAGCCTGACATCAGAATTCAAAGAATTTGCAATGAAGGGTAACGTCATCGACTTGGCGGTCGGTGTCGTGATCGGCGCCGCGTTCGGGAAAATAGTCGCCTCCCTGGTCGCCGACCTGATCATGCCGCCCATTGCCTATGCCATTGGCGGCATCAATTTCAGCGACCTCGCCGTGCGGCTGGGCCTGGATCCGGCAGGCAAGCCGGTGCTGCTCAAGTACGGCAGTTTCGGCCAGACGATATTCGAATTCCTGATTGTCGCCGTTGCCCTGTTCATTCTGATCAAGGGCATCAATACGCTGAAGCGCCCGCCGCCGCCGGCCCCACCGGCCCCACCCGCGCCGACCAAGGAAGAACTGCTTCTGACCGAGATCCGCGATCTGCTCGCGAAGCGCTGATCACAGCGCTGCGAAGGCGTCCCGCGTCAGGTTCTCGCAACCTGACGCGCTGACCGCCAGATCGTCCTCGATACGAATTCCCCCGTATTTACGCAGGATTTCGACGCGCTGCCAGTTCACGTGGGCGCCGCGTGAGTCGGCACGGGCCTGCGCCAGCAGCGATTCGATGAAGTACAGCCCCGGTTCCATCGTGACCACGAAGCCGGCCTCCAGGCGCCGTGTCAGGCGCAGGTAAGGGTGGCCCGCGGGCCGTGCAATTTCCCCGCCCGCGGCCGAACGTTGCCAGCCCCCCACGTCGTGCACCTGCAGTCCCAGAAGATGCCCGACGCCATGCGGCATGAACACGCCTGAGAGCCCGCTGGCGAGCGCCTCCTCCGCATTGCAGTCGATGACCTCGGCATCGCGCAGCACCGCTGCAATGGCCCTATGTGCCGCCATATGGATATCCGACCACTCGACGCCTGCCCGCACCAGGGCACACAGGGATTGCTGGGCCACGTCCATGGCCCTGATGAGGTCGGCGAAGTCCCGTGCGCTTTGGGCGCTGCTGTCGCCGGCGTAGCTGCGGGTGATATCTGAGGCGTAGCCTGCCCAGTGGGCGCCGGCGTCTATCAGCAGCGAGTGGTGCGCTGCGGGAGGCTCACGCTTGAGATTTTGATAATGCAACACGCTGCCGGCCTCGTTGACGGCCACAATCGCGTTGTAGGGCAATTCCTGCTCGCGCCGGCCCATCGCCGCCAGAAAGGCCTGGTGGATGGCGTATTCGCTGGCACCTGCCGCAAAGGCCGCCGCCGCGGCCACATGGCCCCGGGCGCCCAGGCGGTTTGCAAGGCGCAGCATGGAGCGCTCATACGGGGTTTTCACGGCGCGCGTGAAATCCAGCGCGAGCAGCAGCTTTTCGGGGTTCAGGGCCGCCAGGCCCCAGTGGCCGATTTCGGCGCCCGGGTCGCCGATCAGCGCCACCCCCGACAGGTCCTGCGGCAGTGCGGCGCGTGCTGCAGCGAGGCTTGGCACCTGCCGTATCACGAAATGCCGGGTCCACTCGTCTGTAGGAAGGGACGCCGGTTCGTACCAGAAATCCTCCGGCGAGCAGATCAGCAGTATGGGTCTTGACCCCGGTTTCACATAGACGAAACAGTCCGGCGCAGGGGTCAGCGGGGCCCATATGGAAAACCAGGCCTGGGCCCGGAATGGATAGCTCTGATCGTCACGAAATGCCGGTAAAAGCAGGCCCGAATAGATCAGGGCCGCGGCGTACCCGGAGCGCTCGAGGGCGCTGTCGAAGCGTGCCTGGAGGTCCGCCAGATGGTCTGAGTACTGCGACCCCAGGTCGGTCACTGGCTGGGCCATTGGATCATCCACATGGGTTGTCACGGCCATTCATTGCGATATGCTCCATTGTAGTCGCAGCATCGCCGCAGGACGTGGTGGTGGCTGAGACGGTGCGCGCAGGCCGGTTCCAGCGCTGTTTTGGCGCAGGGCCCGGTGGGCATTCATGACGGGGCGTTCACGAATGTTTAAAAACCGCCTGTAACTCTATAGAATTCTGCGCCGCGATCTGAAATCGCCAGACTAACTAGTTAGTTTTAAAATGTGGTCTCTCACCGTTTGCCTTTTTCTTTTTCGGGGTACAGCTCAATGAAGACAAAACTCGCTCTCAGCGCTCTCGTTGCCGCGCTCGCGCTGGTCGCCTGCGCCAAGACGGATACGCCAGCTCCTGCCGCTGCTGATTCGGCCGCCGCCGCTTCAGCTCCGGAATCGGCTCCTGCTGCTGCTACGGACTCGTCTGCGACTGCTTCCGCTCCTGCGGCTGCCGACAGCTCAGCGGCGTCATCTGCGCCGAAGTAACTTTCGAAGTTACAGATCGAGCCCGGCCGTGGGCTCGCAAATGGCCCGGACCGGCGCGCGAGCACGGCTCCGGGCTTTTTGTTGCAGGATCGGACTTTGACCATCAGTCTGCGAGACGCCCGTGCTTCACGGGCAGACCGCTCCTGGATCGCCACGGTGTTCCGGGACTACATCGATGACCTGGACCCGATGAGTACCGGGATCTTTCCGGTTCTGGGCGAGGTGGGTCATCGCGAGCCCGATCAGGTGGCCCGGTGGTTTGGCGATCCCAACGCCTATCCGCTGGTCATCGCGCAATCACAGCTGCCCGTGGGCTTCGCCATGGTGGCCCGCTTGACCGGACCGGCGGACTACCGGATGGGCGAGTTCTTCATCGCCCGCAGCCACCGGGGCCTGGGCTTGGGCCGCGGCGCCGTACAGCTGATCCTGGACCGTTTCGCGGGCCGCTGGGAGATCAATGAGTACCAGCGCAATCCCAACGCCGTGAAGTTCTGGCGCCGGGTCGTGACGACCTACACCGCAGGGCGTTTCGAAGAGCGCATTGTCAATGGCGAGGTGCGCCAGACTTTCGAGTCGGGACCGCGTCGGCGTTAGCCCCGCAGCTGCCGCAGCCCTTCAGGGCCTGAATCTGCAGCGCCGACTTCAACCTTGCGGGCCAGCCTATATGCGCCCGCTGCGCCATCGGCAGGAGCTGCTCCAACAACCACAGCCGTTGCCTGACGCCCAGCAGGCGCCACACGCTGTAGACGGCGCTCACCGCCACGACCAGCACCACCACGCACCATTGGACAGTGAGCATTCAGCCCAGCCCCGCGGCCAGCGCCGCGCGATAGGTGACGAACGATGTCAGGTACGCCAGGGCGAACTGGTAGGCCGCCATCAACGCCGGATAGCGCCACGTGTTGGTCTCGCGGCGGACCACTGCCAGCGTTGAGAGGCATTGCGGGGCGAATACATACCAGGCCAGCAACGACAGCCCCGTCGCTACGGTCCAGCCGTGCGCGAGGATGGGTTGCAGCGCCCCGGCCACGTTCTGGCCGGCCGCCGACATGGCGTACACCGTACCGAGTGCCCCCACAGCGACTTCGCGTGCCGCCAGGCCTGGCACCAGGGCCACGCATATCTGCCAATTGAAACCGATGGGGGCGAAGACCAGCAGCAGAGCATGTCCGATTCGACCTGCCAGACTGTAGGTGATCGCAGGGTCCGTCGCGCCCGGCGGCGGTGCCGGAAAACTGGACAGCACCCAAAGCACGACCATCAGCGTCAGCAGCACCGAGCCCACACGGCCCAGAAAGATGCGCGCACGCTCCCACAGGCCCAGCACCAGATTGCGGATATTGGGCCACTTGTATTCGGGCAGCTCGAGCATCAGCGGGTGATAGTCGCCGCGCATGAAAGTGCGCTTGATGACAAAGGCCACGAGCATTGCGCCGGCGACGCCGACCAGGTACAGCGCGAACAGTGTCAGCCCCTGCAGATTGAAGGGCCCGATCAGCCGTCGCGGAATGAAGGCGCCGATCAGCAGCGTGTACACCGGCAATCGCGCCGAGCAGGTCATGAGCGGCGCGATCATGATGGTCGTCAACCGGTCGCGCGCCGCGGGAATGGTGCGCGTGGCCATGATGCCCGGGATGGCGCAGGCGAAGCTCGACAGCAGCGGAATGAAGGCGCGACCGGAAAGCCCGACCTTGCCCATGAGCCGGTCGAGCAGGAAGGCCGCACGCGGCAGATAGCCTGAGTCCTCCAGCGCCAGGATGAAGGCGAACAGGATCAGGATCTGCGGCAGGAACACCAGGACGCTGCCGGCCCCGGCGATCACGCCATCCACCAGCAGATGCCGCAGCGGGCCATCGGCAAGGTGCGCCCCCACCCAGGCCCCCACGGTCGCCATGCCCTTCTGCACGGCATCCATGGGCCATTTCGCCCAGCTGAATACCGCCTGGAACATCAGAAACAGCACTACCCCCAGCAGCAGCGGGCCGCTGACAGGGTGCAGCACCAGCGCGTCCAGGCGTTGCAGCAGCCGCAGCCGGGCCGGCACCCGATAACCAATGGCGTCCAGGATCTGCCGCACCTGCGCCTGCGTGGCCTGGATTTCGGCGGCACTGCCGCCGCTGAACTCCACTCGGCCCGGACCGCCCTGTGGCGGGACAGTGCGGTCCAGCAGTGCCACCAGCTCACGCTCGCCGCCGGGACGGATGGCGACCGTTTCCACCACCGGCAGGCCGATGGCCCGCGACAGGGCGGCGCTGTCGAGCCTGAAGCCGCGGGCGCGCGCCAGATCCGACATGTTCAGGGCCACCACCATGGGTCGGCCCAGGCGCTGCAGTTCCAGGACCAGGCGCAGGTTCAGGCGCAGGTTCGTGGCATCCACGACGCACACGATCAGGTCGGGTGGCTGCTCCGAGGCATGACGCCCGAGCACGACGTCGCGGGTGATGGCCTCATCGAGCGTGGTGGGTTGCAGGCTGTAGGCGCCCGGCAGGTCCAGCAGGCGGTAGGCACGACCGCCGGCGCGGCCCAGGAAACGGCCTTCCTTGCGCTCCACCGTGACGCCCGGATAGTTGGCGACTTTCTGGCGGCTGCCCGTGAGGCGGTTGAACAGCGCGGTCTTGCCGCAGTTCGGCACCCCTACGAGCGACAGGGACAGGCCGGCCGTGGCGGCTTCAGCGCTCAAAGGGGCAGGGCGTCCTCGACCCAGATGTTCTGCGCCTCGCAGCGGCGCAGGGCGAACTGGGTGGTGCCAACCCGCACGACGAACGGATCGCGCCCGGGACGGGCCTCGGTGACGACTTCGACACGTTCGCCCGCGATAAAGCCCAGTTCAAGCAGGCGCAATTCCATCTGACTCACGCCGTCCGTTGCCGAGCCCACGGCCACGATGGTGGCGGTCGTGCCCGGTCGCAGATCGCTTAGGGTGGTCGGCACCGAGGTGTCGACGCACTGGTTTCGAACAGCGCTATCCATGAGGTAAGTATCATGAGAACCGTTCGCATTTGCAATGGCGCCAATTCGCAAAACTGCAATGAAATCCCGGTGCAGGATTCGCGCTTATGTCACCAGCGGCAGCAGGTACTTGCCGGTATACGAAGCCTTGACCTTGGCCACGGCCTCGGGAGTGCCCGTCGCGATCACCTGGCCACCTCCGGCCCCGCCTTCGGGCCCCAGGTCGATGAGGTAGTCCGCGGTCTTGATGACATCCAGGTTGTGCTCGATGACGACGACCGTGTTGCCCTCATCGCGTAACCGGTGCAGCACCCGCAGCAGCTGTTCGATATCCGCGTAGTGCAGTCCGGTGGTCGGTTCATCCAGGATGTACAGCGTCCGGCCCGTGGCGCGCTTGGCGAGTTCCCGCGCCAGCTTCACGCGCTGCGCCTCGCCGCCCGACAAGGTGGTGGCGTTCTGGCCGAGCCGCAGGTACGAGAGACCCACGTCATTGAGAGTGCTCAGCTTGCTGGCGATGGTCGGCACGTTGGCCAGGAAGCGCAGCGCGTCCTCGACCGTCATCTCCAGCACGTCATGAATGTTCTTGCCGCGGTAGCGGATCTCCAGGGTCTCGCGGTTGTAGCGCTGGCCCTTGCAGACATCGCAGGGCACGTACACATCCGGCAGGAAGTGCATTTCGACCTTGAGGACGCCATCGCCCTCGCAGGCCTCGCAGCGGCCGCCCTTGACGTTGAAACTGAAGCGCCCGGCGTCATAGCCGCGCGCGCGGCTTTCGGGCACGGCCGCGAACAGCTCGCGCAGCGGCGTGAAGAGTCCGGTGTAGGTTGCCGGATTTGAGCGCGGTGTGCGGCCGATGGGGCTCTGATCGATGTCGATCACGCGATCGATGTGTTCCAGGCCTTCGATTCTGCGACACGGCGCCGACTCGCGCGGCGTGCCGTTCAGGTGCGCAGCGGCATGATTGAACAGGGTGTCATTGATCAGTGTGGACTTGCCCGAGCCTGACACGCCGGTGACGCAGGTGAACAGGGCCAGCGGAATCTCCACGTCAATGTCACGCAGGTTGTTGCCCGTGGCGCCCAGGATGCGCAGATTGCGGCCGGCAATGCGTGGCGTGCGCGCCTTGGGCAGTTTGATCGCCCGTGCGCCGCTCAGGTATTGGCCGGTGAGGGACGCCGGATTGCGTTTGATGTCATCCGGAGTGCCGCTGGCGACGACGCTCCCGCCGTGCACGCCGGCGCCCGGCCCCAGATCCACGACATGATCGGCGGCCAGGATGGCCTCGGTGTCGTGCTCGACGACGATCACGGTGTTGCCGGTGTCGCGCAGCGCCGCCAGGGTGCCGAGCAGGCGGGCATTGTCGCGCTGGTGCAATCCGATGGAGGGCTCATCGAGGATGTACATGACGCCCGTCAGGCCCGATCCGACCTGGCTCGCCAGGCGGATGCGCTGCGCCTCACCGCCCGAGAGGGTTTCGGCGCTGCGATCCAGGGTCAGGTAGTCCAGGCCCACATCCTTGAGGAAGCGCAGACGATCGCCCACATCCTTGAGGATGCGCGCGGCCACTTCGGCGCGCCAGCCGGGCAGATTGAGGCCGCGCAGCGTCTCGAGGGCCGCGCCGACCGACAGGTGCGCGATCTGCGACAAGGTGTATTCGGCGACGAACACGCTGCGCGCGGTGCGATTCAGGCGCGTGCCGGCACACTCCGGGCAGGGCTGCGTGCCCAGGTACTTGGCCAGTTCCTCGCGCACCCGCGGCGACTGGGTCTCCCGATAGCGGCGCTCCATGTACGGCATGAAGCCTTCCCACTTCTGGCGCTTGCGTGACAGGCGGCCGCTGGCCTGCTGCTGCCGGAACTCGATGGCTTCGCCGCCGCTGCCGTCGAGCAATACCTTGCGGACCTTCTGCGGCAGATCGTCCCAGGGCGTCTCCACGTCAAAGCCGTAGTGATGGGCCAGCGAGTTCACGATCTCCATGTAATGGGTGTTGTTGCGATCGCGGCCGCGCACGGCGCCAGTGGCTAGGGATAGGGAACCATTGGTGATGATGAGCCGCGGGTCGAAGAACTGTTTGACGCCAAGTCCGTCGCACGCAGGGCAGGCTCCTGCCGGGTTGTTGAAGGAGAACAGCTTCGGTTCAAGCGGCGGCACGCTGTAGCCGCACACCGGACAGGCATGACGGCTCGAGAACACCACCGGCTCGACTGCGGGCAGGGAGCCGCCGGGCAGGTGCAGCAGGTGCGCCAGTCCGCCTGACAGGCGCAACGCGGTCTCGAAGGATTCAGCCAGCCGCACGCTGCTGTCGGGGCGCACTTTCAGGCGGTCAACCACGGCCTCGATGCTGTGTTTGCGCTTGGGGTCAAGCTCCGGCCGCGCATCGAGCTCGTGGATGTGACCATCGACGCGCACCCGCACGAATCCCTGGCGCGCAAGATCCTCGAACACCTGACTGTGCGCACCCTTGCGCTCGCTGATCAGCGGCGCGAGCAGGGCGATGGGCGTGTCGGCGGGCAGCTTCATGACCTGGTCGACCATCTGGCTGACCGTCTGCGCCGTCAGATCAATCCCATGGTCCGGGCAGCGCGCAGTTCCGGCGCGGGCAAACAGCAGCCGCAGATAGTCATAGACCTCGGTCACCGTGCCCACTGTGGAGCGCGGATTGTGCGACGTCGCCTTCTGCTCGATGGCGATGGCCGGGGAGAGGCCCTCGATGCTGTCGACGTCCGGCTTGTCCATCATCGACAGGAACTGGCGCGCATAGGCGGACAGCGACTCGACGTAGCGGCGCTGGCCTTCCGCGTACAGCGTGTCAAAAGCGAGTGAGGACTTGCCCGAACCGGACAGGCCGGTGAATACGATCAGCCGGTCGCGCGGCAGATCCAGGTCCAGACCTCGAAGATTATGGGTGCGGGCGCCGCGGATGCGGATGTACTGCATGAGTCTCGCGGGACAACCCGTCCCCTGGGGTCAAAAGTGAACAAACCAGCAAGCATACGCCGTCGCGCCGTTCGCGCCGTCCGTCTACACTATGTGGAGGCGATTTTGCGGTTAAGGAAGGTCTGCCATGGCGCGCGGTATCAACAAGGTCATTCTCATCGGTCATCTGGGTCAGGATCCTGAAGTGCGTGCCCTGCCTTCCGGTTCAAGCATCGCCAACCTGCGCATTGCCACCACCGAAAGCTGGAAGGACAAGCAGTCCGGTGAATTCAAGGAGCAGACCGAGTGGCATACGGTGGTGCTGTTCGGCCGTACGGCCGAGGTGGCCGCCGAGTACCTGAAGAAGGGCTCGCAGGTCTACATCGAGGGCCGCCTGCGGACCCGTAAATGGCAGGACAAGACCGGCAATGACCGCTACTCCACGGAAGTCGTCGGCAACGACATGCAGATGCTGGGCGGGCGCGGCCAGGGTGGTGGCCAGGGCGGCGGCCAGGCCGGCAC
>JBARBG010000188.1:0-3558 GCA_049792815.1 Steroidobacteraceae bacterium
TGATCCGCCAGTTTCTGTTCGGCGTTGCGAAGAAGATGACCGCAGAGATCGTACAGGCGCTGGGGCACTGATCGGGTGTCGATTGGCTGCGGCCCTCCCCGCCCGGCGCTTCTCCTGACGAGACAAACTCGCACATCACCGGTTCCAACGCTGATTGGCCTCGGCTAGCCTGGATTTCTCAAACGCGCGGGGTTTTTGACCGGCGATTTCGGCGTGCGGCGGCGAATTTCGGCGATGATGCGTGATCAGACCGGTCTGTGTAGTCGCACTCATCGAGGGTTCGCGCAACGCGAGTCCAGCGGCCGCGGCCTTCCCGGCATACGTGTCTGCCGGGTCGTGCGCCGGGGTCCGGCACAGCCGGCCTGGGTCGGCTAGAACGGCCCGGCGGGCGGTTCAGGCGGAGCTGACGGCGCGCTGGAGGCGGATGTGGGCGAGGGCGAACTCGGCCTGGTTGGGACAGCCCGAAGCGATGGCGAAGTAGATACGACGCGCGCTGGTACGCACCTGGGCGCCGAGCCGGAGCAGCTTGAGGCGAATGGTCTGTGCCGCGGCATCGGCGAACTGGGTGTGAGGCAGGCCGACGCGGCGCAGGGTATCGACCAGCACATAGGCCATGGCCGAGAACCACATGCGCAACTGGTTGGCCGCCATCGTTGCCGATGACGCGCGATCGGCGAACATCTCGAACTGCTCGCCGATGCGGTTCTCGGCCTCGCCGCGGGCGCAGTAGAGATCTTCGTACAGGGCGCGCGCGTCGTAGCCGGCGCGCGCGCGCTTGAGCGAGGTGACGATAAAGCGTGGATTGGCGCCGTCCAGCGTGTGCTCGGCCTTGCCGACCACGCGCCGCGTCCGGCTCCAAGTGCTGAGTGTGCGATACCAGAAGTCGCGGAACACCCGCGCCGGCCTACCCGAACCCAGGCACAGTTGCCTGGCCTGCGCGAGCTGCGTGATGAGCGCCGCCTCCAGTCTGGAATTGCGCGCCAGGCCGAACACGTAATCGACGCGGTTTGCCTCACACCAACTTAGCAAAGGGTCGGTGCAGAACCCGCTGTCGCCACGCAGGATGATACGCACGCGCGACCAGGCCCGGCGGATCTGGGCAATGATGCGCGCCAGCTCCTCGACCGCGCCATCGCTGCCGGCGACGTTGGCACGCCGCTGCCGGGCCAACAGCAAGTGCCGGCCGCAGAACACATACAGCGGCAGATAGCAGTAT
The DNA here is from genome assembly GCA_049792815.1 of Steroidobacteraceae bacterium. Lineage (GTDB taxonomy): Bacteria > Pseudomonadota > Gammaproteobacteria > Steroidobacterales > Steroidobacteraceae > DAIDKA01. The sequence continues at coordinate 1,217 of JBARBG010000188.1, forward strand.
GTCTCGTAATGGCCATGATAGAAGCGGCCCTCTTGCATGCCATGCAATGGGATGTCGGTGTTGTCGAGATCGAGCACGATCTCGCGCGGCGCACGCTCATGCGCCTCGAGGAAGACATCGACCAGCAGCGCATCGACCCGCGCCCCGTCGCAATCGATCTTGTGGTACTTCAGGGCATCGCGCTTCGGCGTATGCTCAAGGCGGTTGAGCGTGCTCTTGCCCGCCAATGCCTCGCAGTCCGAACGCAACACAGGGGCCAGCTTGCCGGCCAGCGCAGTGAACGTCGGGTCCTTGCGCAACTCGTCGTGGTCGTTGAGGTCCTCGTAGCCCAGTGCCAGGCCGAAGATCCGCTGGCCCACCAGTGTCTCGACCTGATGCTCAACATAGCGCGGGTCGCGCCGGTCCCGGAAACACTGCGCGAACCGACCGATCAGCCCAAGGCCACGATCCACCTCGCCCAGCAGCAGACCTCCCGCGTTTGAGGTGATGTTGCCGCCATCGAAGCAAGCTACCACCGAGCGGCAACCAATCGCTTCAAATTCATACTGCTTCGGAGTACACTCTGTCGGCATCGGGGTTCACCGTGGGGTCGTAACAGGGGCAAAACCCGTGGTCGAGGCGCATTTTTAGTTAGGTCCGGCTCGATCGCGTACGATTCGCTCGCTGTGTGCCCGACCCGGAACCCCTGTCTGGCCTGAGCCGAGCGGAGCTTGAAGCCCTGATTATTGGGCTGTTTGGTGACGTCGCCGCGCTGAAGCAGCTGGTGGCGGAGCAGCGGGAGGAGATCGCCCGGCTAAAGGGGTTGAAGGGGCGGCCGAGGATAAAGCCAAGCGGCATGGAGCAGGCAAGCGAACCGGCGCGACCAGCCAAGCGGGACAAGCGCCGTAGGCGTGGTGCTGTAAAGCCGCGGGTCAGCGTCGAGGAGCAGGTGCTGAAGGCACAGCCACCGGCAGGCTCGCACTTCAAGGGCTACGAGACCTTCCTGGTGCAAGATATCGTGGTGCGTGCACGGGTGGTGCGTTACCGGCGTGAACGCTGGGTTACCCCGGACGGACAGTGCGTCATCGCCCCGCTGCCGGAGGGCATTGCGGGGCATTTCGGCCCGGAACTGCGCCGCTTTGTGCTGATGCAATACCATCAGGGTCAGACGACGCTGTCGCGGTTGGTGTCGCTTTTGCAGGCGATCGGGCTTGCCATTTCCAAGCGGCAGGTCCTGCGACTGCTCACCGAACGGCAGGACGACTTCATCGACGAAGCCAGGGACGTTCTGCGGGCTGGTCTGGAGGGTGCAAGCTGGATCTCGGTGGACGACACCGGCGCGCGGCATAAGGCCAAGAATGGCTACTGCACGCAGATCGGTAATGACCATTTTACCTGGTTCGGTACACGGACCTCGAAGAGCCGACTGAACTTTCTCGATCTGCTGCGTGCCGGCCACACCGACTTCGTGCTCAACGCCGCAGCGTTCGATTACATGCGCGAGCGGGCGTTGTCCGCGCCCTTGATCGCCCGGCTGGATGAGCAACCGGAGACAACCTTCGCCGATCAGGCCGCCTGGTCAGCACAACTCGATCGAGTTGGGTTCACCGGCCTGACCATCACGCCTGATCCAGTACAGATCGCCACCGAGGGAGCCATCTGGGGCAGTACCAAGGCACACGGCTTCGCATGTGACACCGTGGTGCTGAGCGACGATGCCGGGCAGTTCGCTGTCGGCCAGCACGCGCTGTGCTGGGTGCATGCGGAGCGGCTGGTGCACAAGCTGGACACCTTCACCAATCCGCAGCGTGCCGCCCAACAGCATGTCCGGGGGCTGATCTGGAACTTCTACGCCGATCTCAAGGCCTATCGAATTCAGCCCAGCGCGCAGCGCCGCCTTACCCTGCGCGCCCGCTTCGATCGTATCTTCCACCGTCGCACCGGCTTCGTCACCCTGGATCGTTTGTTGGCGCGCCTGCATGCCAACAAGGCCGAACTGCTGATGGTGCTGGAACGGCCGGACACGCCACTGAATACCAACGGCTCCGAGAATGACATCCGCTGCCAGGTCACCCGCCGCAAGGTCAGCGCCGGAACACGCAGCGATCTCGGCCGTGACTGCCGCGATGCCTTCCTCGGCCTGGGCAAGACCTGCGCGAAACTCGGCGTGGCGTTCCGGGACTATCTTGGCAGCCGCCTCAGGATCCCAGGCCAATGTGGCGTTCCCCCCCTGCCCGCCCTCGTCCATTGCCGCGGGCACCCCGCCTGAACCCGCGCGCGGCCCAGGGTTTTGCCCCTATTACGTGGGGTCCGGTTAATCCTACTGCGTCACTCATTCTGCTGGACCGGCCACTGACGCGTCC
>JBARBG010000189.1:0-2483 GCA_049792815.1 Steroidobacteraceae bacterium
CAATCTTCTATGCGGCGATTCCGCCCCGGCCAACGCCCTGGATCCGACGGCTGGGGTGGCGCCTGCTGCTGGGCATCGCGAACACGGCCCCGGGGCGTTGGCTGCTGTCGCGACGCGGTCGCACAAGGTCGTAGCACGGCCCCCGGTCCATCGAAAAAAGTCAAATCCGGCGGGAAGTTGGCAATGCGCGGGGACTTCGGCCAAGATGGTCACCTGGACTTCGCCCGTCGCAACAACAAGTCACAGTCTTCGTTCCGAATGAAGACGCCGGGCTGAGTCAGCATAAAGAGGAAGGAACATGGCCGTTGAGAGTCAACGTCCGGCGCCGGAGCGCGGCACGGGCAGCGCCGCACGCAATCCGTCCAATTCCCGGCACGGACGATCCAGAATGCTCGATGCCTATCTGAGTGACATCGACTACCTGATGCGCGAACGACTCTGGGCCGAAGCCGTACCGCTGGCCCTCGCGCTGCCGCACATCTGCGCGGCGATCGCCGATCCGGCGCTGCGCAGCTCACCGGAACATTATCTGGAGTGGTGCCAGAACTGGGTACGACCCTCGCGCACCGACACCAACGTCACCGTGCCGACCGCAGATGCCCTGTTTCGCCTCGCGCAGTCACGCGCTGAAGTGCTGGACGATGAGTCCGGAACGGCAGTTCCGGCGGCCGCGCTGCGCCGGTTGCGGCTGCGGCGTCTGACGCGTGCCACACCCATGCGCCGCAAGGCCGCGCTCAGCGACCTGTTGCGGCTCGACGCGGCGCTGGAGCCGGAGCGCGAAGCCGCGATTGCGCTGGTGGATGCGGTACGGCGCTGGTACGCCGATCGTGGCGCCACGGATGGCACGGTGCAGAGCAACCTGGCGCGCCTCGCCATCCTGCGTTGAATCGTCATGCCGGGTCGGCGCCTTGAGAGGTTGCTGACTCGCGGCACCCTGATCTTGCCTCCGGAGCGGCGCGCGGTCCTGCTCGCCTTCGCCTGCAACTTCATGGTGCTCGGCAGCTATTACATCCTGAAGCCGGTACGCGACACCATCGCCACCGACTACAACGGGCAGCTGCAGCTGCTCTTCACCGGCACCTTCATCGGCACCATCATCGCCTCGCCCATCTACGCCTGGCTCGCGGCGCGCGTACGCCTGAACCGGCTGCTGCCTGGCGTGTTCTGGTTCTGGCTCCTCAATGTGATCCTGTTCCAGGTGCTGTTCAAGCTGGCGCCCGACAACCGCTTGATTGGCGCTGGGTACTACGTGTGGTTCAGCGTCGTCAATCTCTTCATGATCTCGGTGTTCTGGACGCTGGTGTCGGATGTGTTCTCGGCCACGCAGGCGACACGGTTGTTCGGACTGATCGCTGGGGGCGGAAGCCTCGGCGCAATTGCTGGCCCCGCCATCAGCCGCCTGCTGGTGCATGCAATCGGCCTTAATGGCCTGCTCGGGATCGCCGCGGCGGGCTTCGTCGCCGTCATTGTGCTGGTGCATCTGCTGATGAATGAGAAGGCGCGGCTGCAGACGGCCGGTGAAGCCGGCCAGTCCACGACGCTGGACCACGATCTTAAGGGCCCACCGCTCGATGGTTTCTTCGCACTGCTGCGCTCCGCCTATTCGCGCAACCAGGCGGTATTCATGCTGTTGATGACCTGGGTCAACACGGTGGCATTCTTTCTGCAGACCGACGTGATTGCCAAGGTCTTCTCCGCCCAGGCCGCGCGCGCCATTGCCGTCATCGACATTTCGCTGGTGGTGAACGTACTGGCCGCCATCATTGCGCTGTTCGGACTCGGGCGCTATATCCATCGCTTCGGCGTTACCGCCGGCCTAATTCTCAATCCCATCATCATGGCCGTGGCCTTCATCGGGCTCGCCCTCTCGCCCACTCTGTTCATGATCCAGGCGCTGCAGGTGATTCGCCAGGTCTCGCAATATGCCATTGCGCGCCCCAGCCGCGAGATCTGCTTTACCGTGGTGCCGCAGAAGGATCGCTACAAGACGAAGAACGTCATCGACACCGTGGTCTATCGATTCGGCGACCTCGTCGCCGCCTGGATGCTGGACGGACTGCGCCTGGCAGGCCTGCGGATCATGGGGTCCGTCGTGGCCGGGTTTGCTCTATCAATCCTGTGGGGCGCGGGTGCTTTGGTGCTGGGACGACGCTTTGAGGAGCGGCGCGCCGAACAGGAAGCACTTGCGGAGGCCCCGCATAGGGCACAGGTGTAGTACCGGCAAGTAGCGCCCGCAGCGCTTCAAACTCGAACCATTGTTGGGCTATAGTCGCCGCGCTTTAAGCGATTGACGGCCGACTTTGAACCACTTCCGGACGCTATCCAGGATGCACCATGTCTGAGAACCAGAAGCCCACACTGCTCCAGGGGATGTTCAAGTCGCTGGCCGGCGTCGAGCCCCACGAGCTGTCAGCCGTGCTGCTGAGCATGCTGTATTTCTTCTTTCTGTTCGGCAGCTACTCGGTGGTCAAGCCGGTGCGCGA
>JBARBG010000190.1:0-5024 GCA_049792815.1 Steroidobacteraceae bacterium
GCCCCGGCCGGCGCGGCCCGCGGCTGGCGCGCGTTTCGCCGTCGTCTATCACCTGCTGTCGGTCAGCAACAACCAGCGCATCCGCGTGCGGGTGAAGTGCGAGGACGAGGAGGAGCCGGTGGTGGACTCGGTCGTGGACATCTGGGCCTGCGCCAACTGGTTCGAGCGCGAGGCGTTTGACCTGTTCGGGGTCCTGTTCCGCAATCATCCCGACCTGCGCCGCATCCTCACCGACTATGGTTTCGTGGGGCATCCGTTCCGCAAGGATTTTCCGCTCATCGGCAACGTCGAGGTGCGCTACGACGAGGAGAAAAAACGCGTCGTGTACCAGCCGGTGAGCATCGAGCCGCGGGTGCTCGTACCGCGGGTGATACGCGATGACAACCGCTACAACCCCGCGCTCAAGGATGCGCCGAAGCCGGTATGAGCGAGATACGCAACTACACACTGAACTTCGGTCCGCAGCATCCGGCGGCGCACGGCGTGCTGCGCCTGGTGCTGGAGATAGACGGCGAGGTCATACAGAAGGCCGACCCGCATATCGGCCTGCTGCATCGGGGCACCGAGAAGCTGGCCGAGTCCAAGCCCTACAACCAGTCCATCGGCTACATGGACCGGCTGGATTACGTGTCCATGATGTGCAACGAGCACGCCTATGTCATGGCCATCGAGAATCTCCTGGGAGTGACGGTGCCGCAGCGTGCGCAATACATCCGGGTTATGTTCGATGAGATCACGCGCATCCTCAATCACCTGATGTGGCTGGGGGCGCACGCCCTGGACATCGGCGCCATGACGGTGTTCCTGCTGGCGTTCAAGGAGCGCGAGGAGCTCATGGACGTTTACGAGGCGGTATCAGGCACGCGCATGCATGCCACCTACTACCGTCCCGGCGGCGTGCACCGCGACCTGCCCGAAACCATGCCGCGTTACCAGGCGTCGAAATGGCGCAGCCAGAAGGAAGCGGACCGCAGCAATGTCGGCCGCGGCGGCAGCCTGCTGGATTTCATCGGCGCCTTTGCCGAGCGCTTTCCCAAGTGTGTCGATGACTACGAGACCCTGCTCACCGACAACCGCATCTGGAAGCAGCGCACGGTCAACATCGGCGTGGTGACGCCGGAGCGGGCGCTGCAGCTGGGCTTCAGCGGGCCCATGCTGCGCGGTTCGGGACTGGCCTGGGACCTGCGCAAGAAGCAGCCCTATGAGGTCTACGAGCGCATGGATTTCGATATTCCGGTGGGCGTGAACGGCGATTGCTACGACCGCTACCTGGTGCGGGTCGAGGAGCTGCGCCAGTCGACGCGCATCATCCGCCAATGCGTGCAGTGGCTGAAGGCCAATCCGGGCCCGGTGATGGTGGCGGAACGCAAGGTGCGTGCCCCGCGCCGCGAGGAAATGAAAGACGACATGGAGTCCCTCATCCATCACTTCAAGTTCTTCACCGAGGGATTCTGCGTTCCCGAAGGGGAGACCTACGCCGCAGTCGAGGCGCCCAAGGGCGAGCTTGGCGTGTACCTGGTGTCCGATGGCGCCAACAAGCCCTATCGGCTGAAGGTGCGGGCGCCGGGATTCGCGCATCTGTCGGCCCTGGATGAGATGGTGCGGGGTCATATGCTCGCTGATGTCGTGGCCGTGATCGGCACTCAGGACATCGTGTTTGGGGAGGTCGATCGCTGATGTCTGGCATGGGCGCTCATATGGCGTTGCTGACCGAGCACACGCGCCGGGAAATCGATCACTGGGTGACGAAGTTCCCACCCGACCGCAAGCGTTCGGCCGTGCTGGCCGCGCTGCGTTTCACGCAGGAGCAGAATGACGGTCACCTGACCACCGAGCTCATGGACGCCGTGGCGGGGTATCTGGACCTGCCGCCGATCCAGGTGTACGAGGTCGCAAGCTTCTACTCCATGTACGAGCTGCATCCGTGCGGCCGTCACCATGTCAGCATCTGCACCAATATCTCCTGCATGCTACGCGGCGGTGAGGAACTGGTCGCCCACGCCGAGAAGCATTTGGGCATCAAGCTTGGTGAAAGCACCGCCGATGGCCGCATCCTGCTCAAGTGCGAAGAGGAGTGCCTGGCCGCCTGCACCGGCGCACCCATGATGATGATCGACCATCACTACTATGAGCACTTGACGCCCGAAACCGTCGTGAAGCTGCTGGATGATCTGAAATGAGCGACATCCGCGAACAGTACGCCGGCAGGTTCAACCTGAACCTGTTTGAGTCGCTGCACCTGCCGAACTCCTGGACCCTGGACACCTATCGCCAGATCGGTGGTTACCAGGTTTGGGAGAAGATTCTCGCCGGCGGCCTGACCCAGGAGCAGATCATCGACCAGGTGAAGGCGTCCGGCCTGCGTGGTCGCGGCGGCGCGGGCTTCCCGACCGGCATGAAGTGGAGCTTCATGCCGCGCAGCTCACCGATACAGAAATACGTGGTGTGCAATTCGGACGAGAGTGAGCCCGGCACCTGTCACGATCGCGACATCCTGCGTTTCAATCCACACGCACTCATCGAGGGCATGGCCATCGGCGGCTTCGCGATGGGGGCCACGGTGGGCTATAACTACATACGCGGCGAGTTCTTGGGCGAGCCGGTGCCGCGCTTCGAGGCCGCGCTCAAGGAGGCCTATGACGCGGGCCTTTTGGGCGCAAATATCAAAGGTTCGAAAGTGACCTTCGATCTGCACACCTTCATCGGCGCCGGTGCCTATATCTGCGGCGAGGAGACGGCGCTGCTTGACTCGCTCGAGGGCAAGCAGGGCAAGCCGCGCTTCAAGCCGCCGTTTCCCGCGAATTTCGGCCTGTACGGCAAGCCCACGACCATCAACAACACGCAGAGCTTTGCCTCGGTTCCGGCCATCCTGCGCAAGGGGGCGGAGTGGTTCGCCGGACTGGGGCCCAAGAATGCCGGCGGCACCAATATTTTCTCGGTGTCAGGACACGTCAACAATCCCGGCAACTTCGAGCTGCCGATGGGCGTGCCGTTCCGCGACCTGCTGGAGATTGCCGGTGGTGTCTGGAAGGGGCGCAAGCTCAAGGCGGTGATCCCCGGGGGCTCATCGGTGCCCGTGGTGCCCGCCGAGCTCATCATGAACGTCAACATGGATTACGACTCCATGAAGACCACCGGGTCTTCGATTGGCTCGGCCGCGGTCATCATCATGGATGAGAGCACGTGCATGGTGCGGGTGCTGGAGCGCCTGGCGCGTTTCTATACCTCCGAGTCCTGCGGGCAATGCACACCGTGCCGCGAGGGTACTGGCTGGATGGACCGCATGCTCAAGCGCATCCTGGCAGGCGAAGGGCGGCGCGAGGATCTGAATCTGCTGGTGGACGTGGCGAACCGCATCGAAGGGCACACCATCTGCGCGCTGGGCGATGCGGCGGCCTGGCCGGTGCAGAGCTTCATCAAGCACTACCGGCACGAATTCGAATACATGATCGATCATGGCGGCCGCAGCATCGTGGAGAGCCAGGGCCTGGCGGCAGCGTAACGAGTCTTAATTTATGGCTGAAGAGTTCGTCAATATCGAAGTGAACGGCGTGCCCGTGAAGGCGCGCAAGGGCGAGATGATCATCCGCGCGACCGATGCGCATGGCGTCTATGTCCCGCGCTTCTGCTACCACGACAAGCTGTCCATCGCCGCCAACTGCCGCATGTGCCTGGTGGAAGTGGAAAAGGCGCCCAAGCCGCTGCCGGCCTGTGCCACCCCCGTCGCCGAAGGCATGAAGATCTTCACCCAGTCGCAGAAGGCGACCGGCGCGCAGCGCGCCACCATGGAGTTCCTGCTGATCAATCATCCGCTGGACTGCCCGATCTGCGATCAGGGCGGGGAGTGCGAACTGCAGGATCTTGCGGTGGGCTTCGGCCGTGACATCTCCCGGTTCGCCGAGCGCAAGCGCGTGGTGAAGGACGAGAGCCTGGGCCCGCTGGTGTCCACCGACATGACCCGCTGCATCCAGTGCACCCGCTGCATCCGCTTCACGCAGGAAATCGCGGGCGTGCAGGAACTGGGCATGGTGGGCCGCGGTGAGTACAGTTCGGTGCGCGCCTTCGTCGAGCGCACCGTGGACCACGAGCTCTCCGGCAACATCATCGACCTGTGTCCGGTGGGTGCGCTCAACTCCAAGCCGTTCCGCTTCAGCGCGCGCGCCTGGGAAATGATCGCCCATCCGCTGGTGTCACCGCATGATGGCGTGGGCACCAACCTGTTCGGCCATGTGCTGCGCGGCAAGCTGATGCGCGTGGTGCCCCGCGACAATGAATCCATCAACGAGACCTGGATCGCGGATCGCGACCGGTTCAGCTACGAGGGCGTGTACAGCGCTGACCGCGTTGGGGCGCCGATGTTGCGCGAGCGCGGCAGCTGGACCCAGGTGAGCTGGGAGTCCGCGCTGGCCATCGCCGTGGACGGGCTGCGCCGCCATGCGGCAAGCCTGGGCGCGCTCGGCAGTGCCTCGGCCACCACCGAGGAGCTGTACCTGCTGAACCGCCTCACCCGTGGCCTGGGTTCCCCGAACATCGACCATCGGCTGCGTGGCCGCGACTTCAGCGACCAGGCCGCCGATGCGCTGCATCCGAATCTCGGCATGCACATCGCGGCTGTCGATCACCTCAATGGCCTGCTGGTGATCGGGGCCAATCTGCGCCGCGAAGTGCCGGTGCTGGCGCATCGGGTGCGCAAAGCCTCGCTCGCAGGCGCCGCGATCGCCTTCGTGAATCCCGCGACGTTCGACTACAAATTCAAGGTTACCGCCTACCTGAAATCCGCCCCGGCGACGCAGGTGGGCGATCTGGCCGCGGTGCTCGCCGCGGTGGCCGCCAAGGCCGCAGCCACGGTTCCCTCGCACCTGTCGGCCGTGACCGCTGGCGCGAGCGTGACGGAAGTCCACCAGTCCATCGCCGCGGCGCTGCTGTCGGGCCCGCAGCGGGCCGTGTGGCTCGGAGCGCTGGCGCTGCGTCATCCGCAGTACGCGGACCTGCGCGCCCTGGCCGGCGCCATCGCGCAGCTGGCC
>JBARBG010000191.1:0-52374 GCA_049792815.1 Steroidobacteraceae bacterium
ACCGGTCAGCCCCAGCTCATTGAAAAGGCGGGTGTAGATCGTCAGCGACTCGAGCGGGTTGGTGAGATTTTCCGGAATGTGCGCAAAGTTCGCGACGACACTGCCCAGGTACTGCGACAGGCCCGAGGCCACAAAGTAAGCCCCCATCATGAAGCCGCCCATACGCGCCGGCACGTAGCGCGCGATCATGGCCAGCCCCAGGCCGCTCACCAGCAGCTCTCCCAGGGAATACAGGCCATAGCCCCACACCATGATCCACGAGGAGACCTGGCCGTTGACGGCCCAGCGCGCGCCCACGCCATAGATGAAAAAGCCGATGGCTACGGCGGCGAAGCCCCAGACGAACTTTGCCGCGATCGAGGGATCCTTGCCCAAACGACCCAGTGAGTTGTAGATGAACACCAGGACCGGGCTCAGGACCACGATCCAGATCGAATTCAGATTCTGGTATTGCTCGGGAATCCAGGTGAACAGGTGCCAGCCGAAGAGGCCGAAGGACAGGTTGACGTTGCGCTGTGCAAACAGATTCAGTGAAGTGGACATCTGCTGGTAGAAGATGAAGAAGAACACCGTCTGCACCACCAGCACGAAGGCCGCGATCAGCCCGGCGCGTTCGTCGCGCCGGCTCGAGGCAATCAGCTTGACGAATATGCCGAGAATGATCGCACTGGCGACATAGACGCAGATGCGGGCAACGGTTTCGCTCTGCAGGATCAGCACCGCGGCAATTATAACCAGCAGCGCACCGCCCAACACCGCCGCCAGGCGCGCCGGTTTCACCGGCGCAGCGTCCGGTGGCGATCCGAGCCCCGCCATGGCGCGGCTCATCAGGCCGTAGTTGATCATGCCGATGACCAGGCCGATGGAGCAGACACCGAAGGCAGTGTGCCAACCCAGCGAGTCGCCGTAGCGCGCGCCGATATAGTTGCGCAGCCACGGCGTCAGGGTCATGGAAATCATCGAGCCGATGTTGACGGCCATGTAGTAAATGGTGAACGCGCTGTCGATCTTGGTGTCGTCCCCCTCGTAGATCTTGCGCACCAGGTTGCCGGAATTGGGCTTGAAGAGTCCGTTACCGACGATGATCACACCGAGCGCAAAGTACAAAAAGTACTCGCTGTTGGTGGGCAGCCACAGCAGCGCATAACCGATGGCCAGCACGAAGGCGCCCGCCTTCATGGTGCGGCGCGTGCCGATGAGCTTGTCGCCGATCCAGCCACCGATCGCCGGCGTTGCGTAGATCAGCGCCGAGGCGGCTCCGAACACCAGGTTCGCCCGGGTGTCGACGAAGCCGAGTTTCTTGATCATGTAGGTGACCATCAGCACCTGCATGCCATAGAAGCCGAATCGCTCCCACATCTCGATCATGAAGATGGTGGTGAAGGAGCGGGTCTGGGAAGCGGGCCGTTGGGCTGGCGTCATGCCAGCGATTCTACTGCGAAAGCCCCCACAGGCACAGGCTCAGGAGCAGAACGCTGGCGATGAGCAGCAGCGCCGCGTTGCGCTGTTCGCGGCGAATGAGACCCCTGCCGTCCAAGGGTGAGATCAGGAAGGGTTCGCCATGCGTGGTCTGTCCGACAACGCCGACGCGTTCGATCGGCGAGTGCAGCACCGTCGCTTCGGCTTGTGCATGAGCCGCGGCGCGTGCGGACTCCCATTCGGCGGCATCGATCTGACCGTCGTGATTGTGGTCGAATCGGCGCAGCAGGGCGGGCTGGTTGAGCTTCCACTGCTGCAGGATTTCCCTGGTTTTCTCATCGACCGCACCGAATTCGGTGTGGGAACGCAGTTCACCCAGAACCGACAGCCGCGCGCCTGGCGAAATGAGCCGCTCGTGGTAGACAAAGTCGCCGGTTCCGGTGACCAGGAATCCTGACTGGAAATAGGGCAGTCCGGTCGGATGCGCAGTGTTGCCGCGCCAGCGGTCATTGATGGTGGCAGTGACTTCAGCCCCGACCGGTCCGATCAGGCACTCACCGTCAGAGTCGCTCAGCACGAAGGGGGTCACGCTGGTGGCCCGTTCGATCGGCCGGTACACCGTCGCGCCGCGCTCGGATTTTTCCTTGTAATCGACGCGGTAGTCCCACCACACGCAGGCCCGGCCGGTGAGCGGTGAGCGCAGGGATTCACCCGGTGGCTCGGCGGCAATACCCTCGATCCGCACATAGCCTTGCGCCGCCGAACGGATCCTGACCAGCGGCGTATCGGCCATGAAGCGGTCGCGGCGCAGGCGCGAGAAACAGGCCAGCAGCGCCGCCAGTGCCAGCAGCCCGCTGAGGGCGCAGAGGACCCAGTAACCCGCAGCCGCGTGGCCGACCATTTCAGCCCCCGAAGGCGGGCTTCAGGTCGACATCGCTGGTTTCACTGGCGCTGAATTTCAGCATGGCGGCCGGAACGAAGTGGAACAGGCGGGCGATCAGCATGTCCGGAAAGGTCTCGAGGCGCACGTTCTGGGCATTCACCGCATCGTTGTAGATTTCGCGGCGATCCGCGATCGCGGTCTCCAGGGCGCTGATACGGGTCTGGAGGTTTCTGAACAGGTCGTTGGCCTTGAGGTCCGGATAGCGTTCGGCGACTGCAAACAGGTTCGAAAGCCCACTGCGCAAAGCGTCCTCCGCGAGGCTCACCGAGGGGATGTTGCGGGCGCTGCGCGCGCCTTCGACATTGCTGCGCGCACGCGCGACGGACTCCAAGGTGTCACGCTCATGGTGCATGTAGCCCTTGCACACCTCGATCAGCTTGGGCAGTTCGTCATGGCGCTGGACGAGCAGCACGTCGATGTTGGACCAGGCGAGCTTGACCTCGTTGCGCACGCGCACCAGACCGTTATAGATGACGGTCGCGTAGCCGAGGACGACCACGACCAGGAAGGAACAGATGACCAGGGCTGTCACGACTCATTCTCCGCGTAGGTGCGCGGCGAGAGTGTGGCAGTTTGGACCCCGGGAACCCAGAAACCGCTGCCGAAACTGTGCGTTTCCTAACACTCCGCGCCACGGTGCGCCGTTCACCAGATGTGGACGCGCTGTGCCTCGGTGCGGTACATCGGCTGGCCCGGCTTCACGTCGAAGGCTTCGTAGAACTCCGGAATGTTCGACAACGGACCATTGACCCGCCATTTTGGCGGCGCGTGCACGTCGCTGAGCAGAGTCCTGCGCAGCAGGGCCTCGCGTTCCTCAAACAGCCAGCTCAAGCCATAGGCCAGGAAGTACCGCTGCAGGGGGGTGAAGCCTGCGATTTTCTTGCCCTCCTTGAACTGCGCCGTTTTCCTGAAGGCATCAAGGCCGATCAGCAGGCCGCCGAAGTCGGCGATGTTTTCGCCCAGACTGGCCTGGCCGTTGATGTGCAGGCCCGGCAGAGGTTCGTAGGCGTCGAACTGCCTGACCATCACCGCGGCGCGCTGCTTGAACTTGATGGCGTCGGCCTTGGTCCACCAGTTGGCGAGATTGCCGGAGGCATCGTACTGGCGGCCTTCATCGTCGAAGCCATGGGTCATTTCATGGCCGATGGTCGAGGCGGCGGCATAGCCGTAGACGATTGCGTCATCGACCTGCGAGTCCGTGTAGCCCGGAATCGAGAACTGCGCCGCCGGCAGCACGATTTCATTGTTCGATGGGTTGTAGTAGGCGTTGTAGGTCTGCGGTGTCATGTCCCATTCGGTCCGGTCGACCGGCTTGCCGAATTTCGCCAATGAATCGCTGACCAGCCAGATGTCGGCGTTACGGATATTCTCGGCATAGGAGTTGCGGCCAACGATGAGGGCCGAGTAGTCCTTCCATTTGTCCGGATAGCCGACCTTCTTGGTCATCCGGGCGAGCTTCTCATGCGCCTTCGCCTTGGTCGCGGCACTCATCCAGTCCACGTGATCAATGCGTTCGTCGTAGGCCTTGCGCATGGCCTCGACCAGATCGGAGTAACGCTGCTTGGTCGCTGCCGGGAAGTATTCCTTGACGTAAACGCGTCCGAGCACCATGCCGACCGCACTGTTTTGCGCGTCCAGTACGCGCTTCCAGCGCGGCCGCTGTTCCTTCTGTCCGGACAGCACCTGGCCGTAGAAGCTGAAATGCTCGTCGTCGAAGTCCTTGCTGAGATAGGGGGAATAGGCATCGACCAGCCGCAGACGCAGGTAGTCGCGAAGCGTCGCCAGCGGTGTCCTGGCGAGCTGGGCTTCAAGGCCGGAGAAGAATTCCGGCTGGCCGACGATGACGTACGCCGGCGCCAGCTGCCACTGCTTCATACGCTGCTGCCACGCAATCGAGGGCGTAAATTTACCCGTCAGCTCGGCCGGAGTCATTTTGTTGTAGTTCTTCTGCGGATCGCGCAGGTCGGCGAGCGGCCTGGATACCTTCGCCAGCGCAGTCTCGAAGACCATGACGGCCTGCGCCCGCGTCGCCGCGGTGGCGGCCGCGACGCCCAGCAGCTTGAGCACGTTGGTGAGATGGATGACATAGGCTGCGCGAGCCTTGGCGACGCCTGCCTCCTTGTTGAAGTAGTAGTCGCGTTCGGGCAGGCCCAGGCCGCCTTGCATGACGTAGACAGCCATCACATCGCTGGCTTTCTCGTCCTGCGATATACCAAAGCCGAAGAATGGATCGAGGTTCTGGCGCTGCATCGCGAAGGCCATGTCGAGCACGCCACCCACATCCTTGATGGCATCGATGCGCGCGAGGTCGGTCTGCAGCGGCGCGCTGCCGAGTTTATCGGCCAGTCCCTGGTTCATCGCCGTTTCCCAGAAATCCCCGACCTTGCGCTCATCGCTTCCGGCAGTCGCGGTCTGGTTCGCCGCCGCGGCCTCGCTGATCGTGCGCAGCTTGGTGTAGAGATCCTCTTCAACCAGCTTGCCAATGCCCCAGTTGGACTCGGAGGCGGGAATCGGATGCGCCTTGAGCCAGGCACCGTTGGCAAATGCGAAGAAGTCCTCCCCCGGATTGACGCTGGTGTCGATATTGGGCGCGACCTCATCGGGTAGCGGGGCTGGCGCCGACGCCGACGCCGGGGCTACCGAGGCTACCGGCGCCTGTTGCGCAGGGCCGCAGGCGCTGAGCAGCACAAGCACAGCGGACGCGGCAGCCGGCGCGGCGCGGCGCGAAACTGTAAGCATGATTCTCAGGATCCTATACGTTGAACCGACGCGAGGCGATCTGCGCACCTTCGACCAGGGACTGAAGCTTCATGTAAGCGATATCCGGCTCCACCGGACCGAAACCGGCGAAGGTCCCGAAGCCACAGTCGGTGCCGGCGATCACGCGCTGCGGGCCGACGATCTGTGCGAAACGTTCGAGGCGCTCGGCAACCAGCTGC
Organism: Steroidobacteraceae bacterium; assembly: GCA_049792815.1. Lineage (GTDB taxonomy): Bacteria > Pseudomonadota > Gammaproteobacteria > Steroidobacterales > Steroidobacteraceae > DAIDKA01. The sequence goes on from JBARBG010000191.1 coordinate 5,302, forward strand.
GGATGTTCGACGTAGTTGGTCGTGGTCGAGAGCACGCCGGGAATCAAAATCTTGTCCGCCGGGATCCTGGCGTTCTTGAATACCACCCATTCGTGGGCGTGGCGTGGATTGGCCGCCTCGAACAACAGACCCTGCGGTTTGGCTTTGAGCACGATGGGCAGCAGTCGCTCCATCGGCACATCGTGATGATGCGGGCCTTCATAGTTGCCCCAGCACACGTGCATCCGCACGCGGTCCGCCGGCACGTTGCGCAGCGCATGGTTCAGGATCTCGATATGCCGCGCGGCCAGCGTGTCAAACTCATCCAGGCTGCGGTCGCGATACATGGTGTGACGGCCCATCGCAAGATCCGGGGCATCAATCTGCAGGATGATTCCCGCCCTGACGATGGCCTCGTATTCGTACTGCATCGCCGCCGCGACCGCCTCCAGATAATCGTCCTGGGTGCGGTAGTAATCGTTGGGCTGGAAGAAGGCAATGACCCCCGGCGAGGCGGCGTTCATGAAGACCCCGGTCGGTGTTGCGGCGGCACCGGCTGCGGTGAGATTGCGGATGTCGATTTCCAGCGGGCGGGTATTGCGCACCTTGATCTCGCCCACGCAGCGCGGCCGGCGGTACTTGGCCGTGGCGCCGCGGTCGGCCAGCTTGCGCAGCAGCGCCGGGAAATCCACCAGATCCTGGCCCGCCTCGCGTGGCGTGTCGCCTGCGAAGCCGGACAGGCGTTCGGCGATGTAGGTGGAATAGCTGATCTTGCTCATCTCGCCGTCGCTGACGAGGTCGATACCGACATCCACCTGGCGCCGCACGACCTGCGCGACGGCCTCGGCGATCGTGGCGTCGTCCTGCGCCGCATCGCGGGCCTCGCCGCGCTCGCGTCCGAAGATCACATCGGTGACGGCCTGGCTGCGCGGCAGGCTGCCGACATGGGTGGTTAGGATCCCGTGGCCTGTGTTGTTCATATCCAGCCTTGAATTGACTGTTTTAACTATACACCCGGGAGTGATCATTTCCGGCTCCACGCCGTTGCGGTAGACTCACCCATCCAGCGCGGCAGAGCCATTTTTCGGGGGGCATAAAGATGAGCGTGAACAACCACATCAGGCGGCATCATCATCTGACGCTAAGTGTCGGCAACGCCCAGGAAGACTATGACTTTCACACCAAAGTCCTGGGCCTGAAGAGCGTCAAGAAGACCGCGCTGTACGACGGCGAAGAGCCCATCCTGCATCTGTACTATGGCAACGACACCGGCGATGTCAGCCGTCTGATCACCTGCTTCCCGATGAAACATTCCGGGCGCAAGGCCCGCAAGGGCACCGGCCAGATCTGCACCGTCGCACTGTCCATTCCGGTGGGCTCGGCGACTTTCTGGCACAGCTATCTGCAAGGCCGCGGTTTCAAGTCCAGCCTCGGGGAGCGCTTCGGTGAGCGCCTGGTCGCGTTCCATCACCCCTGCGGCATCGAGTACGAGCTGATCGAGGCCAAGGTCGACGCCCGCAAGCCCTACAGCAATGGTGCGGTGCCGCAAGAGCACGGGCTGCGGGGCACCTATGGCATCGTGGTGTCGGTCCGCGATGCGGATAACTCCGAAGAGTTCATGCAGAACGGCTGGAATGGGCGCCGTCTGGGAACCGATGGTCGGCATCTGCGCTACGAGGTCGGTAATGGCGGCAGTGGTGCCATGGTCGAGTTTCGCGTCGAACCGGATGTGGCCGCGGGCAGCTGGACCTACGGTGAAGGCGTGCCCCATCACGTCGCCTTCGAAGTCGACAACCATGAGGCGCAGAGCCAGGTCAAATTCCATCTCGAGGGCCTGGGATTTACGGATGTCTCGGAAATGAAGGATCGCGGCTATTTCGATTCGGTGTACGTGCGCACGCCCGGCGGCGCGCTGTTTGAAGCGACGGTCTCCAAGCCCCAGGGATTCCTGGTCGATGAGCCCTACGAGAAGCTCGGCACCGCCATGCAGATTCCACCCTTCTTCGCCAATCGCCGTGAGGAGCTGCTGGAGAAGATCGAGCCGCTCAGGTATTGAGTGACGGGCATCTGCCCTGTCCATGCCTGAATTCTGTTCTCTCGCCGAAGCCGTCGCCGCCAATGTGCGCGACGGCGACTGCGTGGCCATGGAGGGCTTCACGCACCTGATCCCGTTCGCCGCGGCCCATGAGGTGCTGCGGCAGGGTCGCAGGCACCTCACACTGGTGCGCATGACACCCGATCTGATCTATGACCAGCTGATCGGCATGGGTGTCGCGGATCGCCTGGTGTTCTCCTGGGGCGGCAACCCCGGGGTGGGCTCGCTGCACCGCCTGCGCGATGCGGTCGAGAATGACTGGCCCCAGCCCCTGCAGCTCGAAGAGCATTCACATGCCGCGATGGCGAATGCCTATGAAGCGGGTGCGGCCAATCTGCCCTTCGCCGCATTTCGCGGCTATATCGGAGTCGACCTGCCGAAGGTCAATCCGCGAATTCGCAGCATCGAATGCCCCTTTACCGGCGAGCGGCTGGCGGCAGTGCCGGCAATTCGTCCGGATGTGACCATCATTCACGCACAGCGCGCCGATCGGGCGGGAAATGTGCTGCTCGATGGCATCGTCGGGGTGCAGAAGCAGGCGGTGCTCGCCGCGAAGCGTGCCCTCGTGACGGTGGAGGAGCTGGTCGATGACCTGGCAGCGCCGGGATTCAACGCCGTGGTCCTGCCCGCGTGGACTGTGACCGCAATCGCCGTGGTCCCCGGCGGGGCCTATCCCTCGTACGCGCAGGGCTACTATCGGCGCGCCAACTCGTTCTATACGCAATGGGATGAGATCTCCCGCGACCGTGAGCGCTTCCAGGCCTGGATGCACGAGCAGGTCTTGAACCGCGGTCCTGAAGCCTACCGGGCCTACAGCCCGCGGACTCGCTGAGCGCCATGGACGCTCCGCCCAGCTTCAGCGCCAGTGAAATGATGACCGTCGTTGCCGCGCGGGCCCTGGGTAACCGGGACGTGTGCTTCGTGGGGATTGGCGCGCCCTCGGCGGCCTGCAATCTCGCTCGACTGACCCACGCGCCCGATATTACGTTGATTTACGAATCCGGGACCATCGGCGCGCGGCCGACGGTTCTGCCGCTGTCGATCGGTGACGGTGAATTGTGCGAGACCGCGCTGACCACGGTCAGCGTGCCGGAAATGTTTCGCTACTGGCTGCAGGGCGGTCGCATCACGGTCGGCTTTCTCTCAGGAGCGCAGATGGATCGTTTTGCCAACCTCAATACGACCGTGGTCGGCGAGTACGGCAAGCCCAAGGTGCGCCTGCCCGGTGGCGGCGGGGCGCCCGAGATTGCCGCATGCTGTCGGGAGATCTTCATCACCATGCCGATGTCGCGGCGCTCCTTCGTCGAGCAGCTGCCGTTCATGACCTCGTTCGGTCATGGTACGGGGCGTGGCGCGCGCGCAGCCCTGGGCCTTGCCACCAAGGGGCCCACGCGGGTCATGACCGACCTGTGCGTGCTGGAGCCCGAGCCGGAAAGCTGCGAGCTGGTGGTGACCTCGCTGCACCCCGGAGTCACCCCGGAGGCGGCGCGCGCGGCCTGCGGCTGGCCGCTGCGTTTCTCGGACCGGCTCGCGACGACCGCCGAGCCAACGCAACAGGAACTGCGGGTGTTGCGCGACCTGCAGGCGCGCTCCACCGCGGCACACCGGGACGCCAGCTGATGGGTGGCGAGCGGCTCAATCAGGCCTATATCTGCGACTACGTGCGGACCCCCTTCGGACGCTACGGCGGTGTCCTGTCCGCGGTGCGGACCGACGATCTCGCGGCGCAGCCGCTGCGCGACCTGCTGCAGCGTCATCCCCAGCTCGACTGGAGTTGCCTGGAGGACGTCTGCTTGGGTTGTGCCAATCAGGCGGGGGAGGACAACCGCAATGTCGCCCGCATGGCGGTGCTGCTGGCGGGGCTGCCTGAGAGCGTGCCCGCGTCCACCGTCAACCGTCTGTGCGGCTCGAGCCTTGACGCCACGATGACGGCCGCGCGCGGCATCCAGACCGGCGCCACGGAACTGGTCATCGCAGGGGGGGTAGAGAGCATGTCGCGTGCGCCCTTCGTGATGGCCAAGGCCGAGAGCGCCTTTGCCCGCAGCGCCCGGCTCGAGGACACCACCTTGGGCTGGCGCTTCATCAATCCGCGACTGGAGGCGCTCTTCGGCAGCGATTCCATGGCGCAGACGGCAGAGAACCTGGTCGTGGTTGGGGCCATCTCGCGTGCTGATCAGGATGCCTTCGCTTGGCGCAGCCAGCAGCGGTATGCGCGCGCCCTGGCACGCGGGTTTTTCGCGCGCGAAATCAGTCCGTTCACCCTGACTGTGCCCCGCCATGCGCCGGTCGTCATTTCGAGCGATGAACATCCGCGGGCGGATACGACGCTTGAAGGGCTGGCGCGGCTCAAGGGAATCGTGCGCCCGGACGGCTCGGTGACGGCGGGCAACTCCTCCGGTATCAACGATGGCGCGGCGGCGCTGTTGCTGGCCAGCGAAGCGGCGGCCAAGCGGCATGGACTGACACCGCGCGCCAGAGTCGTCGGCGGCGCGGTGGCGGGCGTGGCGCCGCGGGTCATGGGCCGGGGGCCCGCGCCTGCAACCCAGAAGCTCCTGGCGCAGACGGGCGTGAAGCTGTCACAGGTGGACGTGATCGAGCTCAATGAGGCCTTCGCCGCCCAGGCGCTTGCCGTATTACGCGAACTGGGTTTGCCGGATGACGCCGAACAGGTGAATCCGAACGGCGGCGCCATCGCGGTCGGTCATCCGCTGGGCGCCAGCGGCGTACGACTGGTCATGACCGCACTGAATCAGCTGCAGAGCAGCGGCGGCCGCCTGGCGTTGTGCACCATGTGCATAGGGGTAGGGCAGGGAATCGCGCTGCTGCTCGAGCGCGTCTGAAGCAGCGACAGGCCGCGAGCCGCTACGAACCGGCGACGGCCGATGCCGCGGTCGTCACATAGCCGATGGCGCGCCCCCCCAGACCCACGCCCAGCCACAGCAGCAGCGAGACCAGCGCGGTCAGGGCGCGCAAGGCGGCGCCGGTCTTTGGCGCATCGAGCACCCGGCGGTGCAGGGTCGCCGTGAACAGCAGGGCCAGCAGCAGGAATATCATCTTGAGCTGAAACGCCCAGTTGCCGTAGAGCTTCACCGCCTCGGTCGAGAAGAGCAGAAAACCGGACAACAACATCACCCCAATGCAGCCACGCAGCCACGGCCGCAGCTCCCGGGCGAGCTCGCGGGTCGAAGCGTTGCCGAAGCGAACGCCCACCAGGCTCAGGTTGATCATGACCAGGATGCCCCCCAACAATCCCAGCGCCAGCAGGTGGAACACTTCGACGAAGGGAAAGAGCCAGGCAGAGTCGCGGATGGTATGACCGAAGAAGGAGCCATTGCACCAGCGGCAGAAGGCGAGCGTCCAGATTGCGAGCTCATGCATGGCCTGTCTCTACGGCGGGGGCAGAACGTAGGCGATGCCGCGCCCGCAGGCCACCACTGAAATCCACAGCACCAGCGACAGTGCGCCGGTGACCTTGGCGCCCGTCGGTGTCACCGCCAGGCTGTCCCACTGCACCAGGCGCCGTCCCAGAGTGAGATTGAAGACCACGACATTCAGCGCGGCCGCCAGCAGCATGATCATCTTCAGTTTGAAGAAGATGGTGCCGTAGAACAGCACCGGGTCACCGGCAAAGAGCGAAATCCCGGTCAGCAGCATGATGGCGAAGGCGCCGAACAGCCACGGGTTCAGTTGCCGGAACACCAGGGACACCGGTGTTCGCCGCAACACCAGGTCGAGCAGCCGCAGGTCCAGCAGAATCACGAATCCCAGAAAGACCGTGAGCGTCAGTACGTGAATGGTCTCGATGATGGGCTCGGCCCAGGTCGATTCGCGGATCAGCGTTCCAAAAGATGTGTCGTGCAGCCAGACCAAGGCACTGTCGAGAATCATCCGCAAGCCCGCCGGTGGTTGCCGGGCGCGCTTATTTCGCCTGGCACGGTGACGGGTTCCATTTCGACGCGTCGGTCTTCTTGAACTGCGAGCTGGTGATGAAGGGTTGGTCCAGGAACTCAGGGTCGCTGACGATGCTGGTCACCACCAGCCAGGTATCGCCATTGGGTTCGTGGAAACTGTCAAAGTACTCCTCGACGGCCGTATTGGCCCCGTAGGGCACGCCATTCTTGCGCAGGTAGCCGGGGCGAACCTGCGTGGTCACAACCTTCAGATAGCCGTCCTCGGTCGGCGCCCGGGCTGCGTTGGCAAGGCCTGCGGTGGTTGGCAGGCCGGCGGTGACACCGCCAAAGCCGCCGCGCGCCCTCATGCCTTCCCAACCCGCCGCCGAGTAGCCCTGCCAGGTCGGAGTCACGTCATGGGGCGCGTTACCGTTGAAATGCAGCAGCCGCGTCTGCTCGCCCGCGTCGGTGTCGACCTTCAGGGTGCTGCCGTCCTGCCAGGCGATGTGCAGGCGTGTCGGCAAACGCATGATGGCCGCGGCGCCGTATGCGCGGCACTCCTCGCCATTCACCTGGTCACGGGCGGGATCCCATTTCTGCATCAGCGCACGCCCGGCGCCGTTGAGTGCGATGCCGGTGAAATCACCCTTGTCGGGAGTCATCATCCGGTAGCGCCAGTCCTCGGTGACCACGGCCACCCAATAGCCGGTGAGGTCGACCGGGGCGCGGCTGCGCGCATCGGGCGGCGGCCCACCGCGGCCGACCTGGGCCTGGGTCGTGCCGGCGCTCAGCAGGCCCGCGAGCAGCCCCAGAAGGGCCGTGGCCCATTGTCCTCGTACTTGGCCGCTCACATGATCACCCCTTCCCAGGTCCAGTTATCCGAGGTGCGTACGATCTTGTGCAGGCGGATCCGACGTTCGTTCGGATCGCGCCCGGGATTGCCGCTGACGATGACATGGTCACCGGGCTTGAGCGTGTCGCGGGTCACGTGCTGCTGAATCAGCTGCGCACCGCCGCCCCATTCGATGGACCACAGCTGCGGCTCGCCCTTGTCGTCCTTGGCCATGACTTTGACGAAGGAATGCGGATTGCGATACATGAACTGAGTCAGCGTTCCTTCGATGGTGATTTCCTTGTCGACGAAGTACGTCGCGGCAAAGGAATGATGAGCGTGCACTGTGGTGCACGACAGAGCGGCGAAGGCGAGCAGTGCCAGGCTACTGCGACTCATCTCTTACTCCCCAAGCCGCTTAGGCTCTTGTAGACGGCGGTCACGAACTTGTCAGTGGTCCAGAATCCGGTGGTTGAGCCGTACCGCGGGTCGTAGTCGCGGGTCGGTTGCGCGGCCCTGACCTGCTCCAGGGTCATGCCCTTGTTGATCATGTCCTGGATGCGGTCGCGGATGATGATGACCATCTCCTGGTAAAACACCACGTCGGCGACATCGCACAGACGTCCATGGCCCGGGATGATCAGGGTGCCGCCTTCCTGCTCGTCGGCCGGAATCGCCAGCTCCACGACGCGATTCAGCCCGGCAATCACGCCTTGGATGTTTCCGCCGCGCTCCAGGTCGACAATCGGATAGCCGTTGGTGACGAAGATGTCGCCGGTGCTGATCACATCCGAACGGCGGAAAAAGACCATGGTGTCGCCATCGGTATGCGCCGCCGGTTCGTGTATCAGTTGCACGCCCTCACCGTTGAAGAAGATCTTGCGCTCGGGGGTGGTGTAGGTATCGGTGGGCCATGCGCCTTGCGGTGCCGCCGCGGTCCCGGCGGGTGGCGTGCTCATGCGGTCGAGAACGGTCTGGAACGCGATGATGGTGGCCTGGTTCGAGGCGCTGCTGCCGATATCCCCCACCACATTGCCCCCGGCGATGGTCGCGCCGGCCTTGGCCAGCGCCTCGTTGCCGCCGACATGGTCGGCATGCACATGGGTGTTGATGATGTAGCGGATGGGTTTGTCGGACAGGGTGCGCACGGCGGCCAGTACCTTGTCGCTCATGGGCGCAAGCCCGGTATCCACCAGCAGCACCCCGTCGCTGCCGGTCTGGACGGTGATGTTTCCGCCGGCACCGACCAGCATGGATATATTCCCCTGGACCGGCAGGATGTGCACCTCGGCGGGAGGCGTGGCGATGGGACCGGCAGGCGGCGCGTTCGCTGCCCGGGCCAGGGGCAGGGCGGCCACCATCCCCGCCAGCACCGGCAGCCACCTGGCGCAGCGGCGCATCATGGCGTCGCCGCCTTTTTCGGCGGCCGTGGCAGCACCGGCATGGACTTCATTTTCAGCATGTATTCCGGGTACATGGTTTCCGCGCCGCCCCGCGTGGCCTGCGGCGGGATGCCGTAATTGGCCGGGAATTCGTTGAGGAAGGTATTGGTGCCCGGAAGGTGGTGGGGGATGACGCCCGGTGGCCGGTCGACTTCATCCACCGGTTCGCAGGGCCAGGGGGCCATCTGCTGTTGGGGTGCGTAGGTGAAATCCGTGGTGCGAATAAAGGGTTCGGTCAGGTATACGGGGTCGTAGGTCAGCACCGCGACGGTAAGATAGTTGCCGTGGCGCATGAGGTGCGCACGGGAGGTCGCCAGGTCGCTGCGCGGGATCCCGTTGCGCCGAATCCAGTTCTCCTTCAGGTGCGTGGTGGTGATGACGAGCGTGTCGCCGTCCCATTCCCCGGTGGAAAACCCCTGCCAGGTGTGGCGCGCATAGTCCGGGGGACGCGGCCTCCCATCCATCCAGATGGTCTGCTCGGCACCGTAGGCAGACAGGTGGGTGTGGTAGGCGATGACCTTCTGGGTTGCCCGGTCGACTTCTTTCCAGATGCTCAAGTTCGAGGGCCCGCGCCAGCCGTAATCGGCTCCATGAGCCCGGCACTGGTTTTCCTGAAGCTCGATGAGCGCAGCGTCCCAGCTGTCGCCGCGCAGCCGTGCCGCGTCGTTGATGGGCAGGCCGAGATAGTCGCCGATTTCCGGGCCTGGTATGCGCTCGAAGCGATCTTCATCGAAGCGCGGGCCCCACTCTCCCGAAGGATCCATCTGGGCCCGTGCTGCGCAGCTGAGCGTCAGGCCCAGCAGCAGCGCGATCGCGGTCGCCGATGCAGTTCGCCTGCCGTAAATGCCGGGCATGGATTCTCCCTATTCGTTGCGGTGCACGATGCGGCCTGCGCTGCGTGCCCGTTATTACCACAGAATAACCTGACTGCGCGTCGGGCGTGATAGTCCGTTGTGATCTCAACGCGATGCAAATGGCGCCGATTGCACTACACTGCGCCTCAGAACAAGCACCGGCGCGCTGTGCCCGTGAGGCTTTGTTCCCATTCGATACAGTGGCTTTAACAGCGGGGTATTGTATGACTGACCGGCGCAGTTTCATGGGGTATACGGTGGCTGCGAGCACGCTTGCACCCCGGATTTCCGCCGTCCTGGCGGCCGATGCACCTGCGGCGGCGCCGACAGTGGCGACGACCGCCGGGAAAATACGTGGCGTCAGCGACTCGGGGGTGTACGCCTTCAAGGGCGTCCCCTATGCCGCCAGCACCGCCGGCGCGGGCCGCTTCCAGCCGCCGGCCAAGCCGAAACCTTGGACCGGCGTGCGCGACGCCAGCGAGCTGGGCCACCGCTCACCGCAGCTGCTGTCACTGTTTCACGGCGTCGTGCCGCACGAAGTCGAAGTCATGGACCGCGACGAGACGATGGGTGAGGACTGCCTGGTCCTGAATGTGTGGACGCCCACCCTCGAGCGCGGACGCAAGCTTCCGGTCATGGTCTGGCTGCACGGCGGCGGGTTCACCAGCGGCTCGGGCGGCTTTATATGCTATGACGGACTGCATTTGGCCAAGAATCACGATGTCGTGGTCGTGACCGTGAATCACCGCCTGACGGCGCTGGGCTATCTGTATCTGGCCGGCCTGGGCTCCGAGCGCTTCGCCAACAGCAGCAATGTCGGCAACCTGGACATCATCGCGGCGCTGGAGTGGGCGCGGGCCAATATCGCGAGTTTCGGGGGCGACCCCGGCAATGTGACCATCTTTGGCCAGTCTGGTGGCGGCGCCAAGGTGAGTTCGCTGATGGCCATGCCGGCCGCGCATGGACTGTTCCAGCGCGCAATCGTGCAAAGTGGCGCGTCCGTGAAGGGGATTTCGCGCGACGCCGCGAGCGCCAATGCCGAGCGCTACCTCGCCCGCTTGAACCTAAAGCCAGATCAGGTCGAGCAGTTGCTGACGCTCCCCTTGGACCAGTTGCTCAAGGCCAGCAACGAGGGTAGTGGGCCGCCGATCAACTGGGGTCCGGTGGTCGATGGACGGACCTTGCCGGCCGATCCGTTCGATCCGGTGGCCACCGCGGTGTCCGCGAATGTGCCGCTGCTGATCGGGACGGTAGAGACCGAGGTGACGTTCTTCCCGGGCCAGATGCTGGAGCCCATGGACGATGCGACCTTTCACGGCAAGGTGAAGCAGCTGCTGCGCACCGCCAACGATGCCGATGTGGATAAAGTGATCGCGGCCTACCGCAAGGGGCGGCCCGATCGGGCCAATACGGATCTGTATCTCATCATGGCCTCGGACGGCGGCTTCCGCGCCGGCATCCTCCTGGAAGCCGAGCGCAAGGCGGAGCAGACCCAGAGCCCAGTGTACGCGTACTACTTCACCTGGCGCTCCCCGGTACGCGACGGCAAGCTGCGCACCTTTCACACGCTGGAAATTCCGTTCGTGTTCGACAACGTGGATGAGTGCCAGTCCATGACCGGCTCGGGCGCCGACCGCTTGCCGCTCGCGGACAAGATGAGCAAGTCATGGGCGGCCTTCGCGCGCACCGGCAATCCCGATCACGCGGGGCTGCCGGACCGGTGGGTGCCGTACGATAACGTCCGTCGTGCAACCATGATCTTCAACGACAAGTGCGAGCTGCTCAACGACCCTTATGGCAGTGAGCAGCGCCTGCTGCGCTCGCTGATGGGACGGGCCTGACATTCGGCCCGCCGTCAGCCACTAGCTGATGGTGGGCGCTCGATCCAGCGCGGAAACGTGTTCCGCAGGCGCATTGCGAGTGAGTCGCGGCGCGGTTTCACGCAGGAACAGCGACAGCAGCAGTCCGACCAGCTGGCCGCCGAGAGCAAAATACAGCGTGTATTGCAGGCCATGATTCTGCGCGATACCACCAGCGATGTGTGGCGCGACACCTCCGCCGAAGATCTCACCCGCACCAATGACCAGGCCCGCTGCAGTGGCCACCAACCCCGCGGGGGCCGCTTCGGCCGGAATGGGTCCTGCGAGGATGGCCAGTGCGCCGAAGTTGAACATCGATGCCACGAACAACAGCCCGAACAGCGTCACGGGATTTGCGCCTGCGTGGATGAACAGCCACAAGAACACCGATGCAATGATGAAGGAAAGCACGGTGGCTACACGGCGACCGATGAAGTCCGAGACTGTCAGCAGGCCGAATTGGCCCAGTGCGCCGCCGAAGCCAATGGCGGAAGTGACAAAGCCCATCTGGGTGCTCGGCACTTTGACGAAGTCGGTCAGGTAGTTGGGCACCATGGCCGAGAGCACGAAGATGCCAGTCATCGCACACAACAGGGTAGCCATGGCCAGGAGAATGTTGCGGTGCTTGAACAGGCTCCAGAAGGGGGCGCGCCCGATGACGGTCGTGCCACGCTGCGCGGCAAGCGCCGCCGGCTCGCGGACCACGAACCACAAAATGATCGCGACAACCAGGCCGGGCGCGCCAACGATCCAGAACACATGGCGCCAGGTGGTGATTACCAGAAGTTGGGTTGCCAGGATCGGACCGAAGCCGCTGCCGAAAAGCGAAACCGTGCACTGGAAGATGCCGTTGTTCATGCCACGGCGCTTGGGATGGGAGGCCTCAACCGCGACCGCGACACCGGTGGAGGCGACCGGCCCTTCGAATACGCCCATGACGACGCGGATCAGAAGCAGGCTTACCAGACCGGTAGCCATGCCGCTGAGCGCGGACAGCACCGAGAAGATGATCACCGAAGGTACCAATACGCTGCGGCGGCCCAGATGATCCGACAACAGTCCCGTCAGGAAGGCTGAGGCGCCCCACGCAATGGCCAGCGCTCCGACCAGGTTGCCGAGATCCTGATAGTTGAGGTTCAGGTCCTTCATCATCGGCCCAAACAGGTACGGCAGGATGAAGCGGTCGATGCCAACGAGGCCGAAGGCCAGGCTCAGGACCAGCATGACCTTCCATTCGTAGGACTTATCCCAGGGCTTCTCGGTAGACATGCTTCCCCCTCGATTGGCTCACGCGCGTTATGTTGGCCCGCAGCAAGATTGCTGTGAGTTGGCGCGAATTGTTATCCGGCGCATCATCGGTCAATGTTCATACATCGGTCAATTAATCACTGACCATTGAGGTACAGGCATGGCAGAGGACTCCGCGACCCCGTTCCGTTTCTACGACAACCGCCAGAAATACCTGGCCTTTGTCACCACCTGCAACGAGAAATCGGCCATCGCGCGCCGCGCGACCCATGAACTGAGCCTGCTGCGGCCGACGCCGCCGGCGGTGCGAATATTCGATGCCGGGATGGGCGATGGCACTGTGATCACCCGGGTCATGCGCGCCACCCATCGCCTGTTTCCGACCATTCCGCTGCTGGTCGTTGCCAAGGAAATCAGCCTGGAGGATGTGCGGCTGGGCCTGGAGAAGCTTCCGGACCGGCTGTTCGAGCATCCGGCGACGGTATTCGTCGTGACCAATCTGAATTACGCCGAAGCGCCGCGCCTCATGCCGCGTGACGCGCAGGCGGCCGCGGCGCTCAACTGGCAGGAAGTTCGTCTTACGGGGTCGACCTCCCACGAATACGCCGACCAGATCGAAGAACTGGGCAGCGCGCTGGTGAGCGGCTGGCAGACTACACCCAGTGCCAAGACCGGCAATCCCAAGGTCGTGCGCCCCACGGTGCTGGTGATTTACCGCGAGGACCACAAGTTCCTGCTGGATGCGGCCATTCCCAAGCCGGGAAGGCTGTTCGAGCACTATGACCTGGTGTTGGCCTCACAGCCCTGGCGGGCGCGCATGGGTGCGGATTTCAAGGTCCAGAAGGTGCTGATGCCGCTCGCCCGCAGCCTCGCTCCCGGTGGTCGGTTACTGGCCATTCAGTCCTGCGGGAACGACCCGGGGCTGGAGATCATCCAGCAATTGTGGCCCGAGGAGCGGCCCTTCAAGGTGGACCGGCACGAGCTTCTCAGTACGCTGCGCCGGGAGCTGGGACGGGATGCCCGCGAATTCAACTTCGGCGCTTTGCCGGATGAAAAGGCCGTGTTCCGCTACGACATGCACACCTTGCCGTCCGAGATCGGCGACCGGATCGGAACCTCGACCCTGTTCGCCGCGTGGAACGCCGCCATATATGTCAATCAGATCGAGGACGAGCGATTGGATGCGGTGGTCACCAATGGTGCATATCTGGCGGCCACGCAGAAGGTTCTGCAGAAGCATGGCGGCCTGTGGTTCAACGACGAGGCTTTTGTCGTGACCCGGCGGCGCGACTGAAAGCCACGGCATGAAGAAGTTCAGGCACGAAGCGGAGTTGTTCAAGGCGGCACTGAGCGCCGGCGTTGCCTATGCCGAAGGTCGCAAGGCGGTCGAATTCGAGGCCACGGACTCGGCGAGCGAGAAGGCGCTGTATATCTATCGGCTGCTGGTCCATGACAAGGTCATTTCCCCCATGCCTGAGGAGCAGGTCGGGGACCAGACCATTCGCCATCGCCTGGCGGCCTGGTATGCGCATCAGTTGCCCAAGGGGCATCCGCTGCTGGATTAGACCTGCAGCTACGGATCGGGGTATTGTTCCAGGCGCGTGATTTCTTGGGGGGTCGAGGGCCATGGCGATTCGATATGCCGCGACTGTTCTCGGGGTTGTCCTGGCGGTCGCGGGACGCGCGGCGCTTGCCCACCATTCGGTTGCCGGTGAGTTTGACGTGCGCAAGATCGTGACCCTCAGCGGGGTCGTATCCGATGTGGAATGGGCGAATCCGCATATCTACATTCATGTGGATGTGAAGGACCCAACCGGGGCCGTCACGACCTGGCGCCTGGAGAGTGTCCCGGTCGCCATGATGCGCAAGGCGGGGTTGAGCAAGGTGCTGCTGCTCGGTAATGGCCAGAGGGCCACCGTCGAGGCCTACCTGGCGCGCGACGGAACACCGCACCTGGGCTACCTCGTCAATGTCACCTATGCGGACGGGCACCACTACCAGTTCGCCTCGGACAAGTAGGCCTGCGCCTGTGCAAGGAGGTGTCGCATGAAACTTTCCATGACGGCAGGTCTCGCTGCCGTACTGACTCTCGCCGCCTCGGCGCTGGTCGCGCAGACCCCGTTGCCGCGCGATGCGGCGGGCCATCCGGATCTCAATGGCACCTGGGACAATGGCTCGGGTATCGATTTCGTGAAGCCGCAGCACCTGGAGGGCGGTTCGGTCTGCGTGTCCGGCTGTGGCCCGCAGCCCACGGCCACCAAGGCCAGCACGCCATCGGCCGCCGCACCCCCGCGGGCCGCTGCACCACCGCCGCGGAATTTTCCGAAATACCGGCCCGAATACCTGGCGAAAGTGGCCGAGCTGAACAAGAACCAATTAACGTTCGACCCGGTTCTGCATTGTCGCTCGCCGGGCCTGCCGCGGATCGGTCCGCCGGACAAGATCGTTCAGCAGCCCGGTCAGATCGTGTTTCTGTACGATGATGTCTCGGGAGATTTCTTCCGCATCATTCCCACCGACGGCCGCCCGCATCGCATGGACGTGGATCCGAGCACCCTTGGGGACTCCACTGGCCACTGGGAAGGCGACACGCTCGTGGTCGAGGCCAACCAGTTCAATGACGACAGCTGGCTCACGGACAATGGCGCCTTCCATTCCGTGGAACTCACCGTGACCGAACGGCTGTGGCGAGTCGGGGACACCTTGCGGTACGAGGCCGTCGCAACTGACCCCAAAGTGCTGATGGAGCCGTGGAAGGTCACCCGTACCGCCAGACTCACTGATGTCGATTTGGTCGAGGCGACCCCTTGCATCGATAAGGATCTCAACCACGTGGTCGATGGCACCCATCACGACAATCCGCGCTGAGGGCGCGGCTCGTTTACCGGTCGACTCCCGTCCGCGATGGCACGAGTTCGGCGCGCGGCTGCGCCGGGGGTTCCTGCGCACGACGCTCGCGACCAGCCTGCTCACGGGTCTTTTTTTCATCGCTTACTTCGCTGTGCAGCGACATCCGTCCCACGCGGCGCTGCTCATGCCAAGCACCACGCTGGATGCGATCATTCCCTTTCAGCCCGCGGCGCTGCTGGCCTATGTGACGCTGTGGATATATATCGGCATCGGACCTGGCGTGCAGCGCTCCGCCCGGGAGTTCGCGGCGTACGGTGCGTGGTTGTGCGGACTGTGTGTCAGCGGACTTGCGATTTTCTATTTCTGGCCGACGCGGGTGCCAACCTTCGTCACCGCCGCGAACGGATTCCCCGGATTTTCCACCCTGCATCGCGTTGATGAGACCGGCAATGCCTGTCCGTCCATGCATGTGGCGGTCGCGATCTTCACCGTGGTTCGTATCGATGAGGCCATGCGATCCATGCGCATGCCACTTTCCTTGCGCCTGGCCAACGCACTCTGGTTCGCCCTCATCGTCTATTCGACGCTGGCCATCAAACAGCATGTGGTGCTCGATGTGGTCGCGGGGGCGATCCTGGGACTGCTGTTCGCCGTGATGTCCCTGCGCTGGCGGCCGGGCTTTGTCAGTCAAACGGACTTCGCGACCCTGGCAGTGCCGTCGTAACCCAAGATCGTTGCTATCAGGGAGATTCCCATGGCCTGCAATCCAGACGTGCTCAAGAGCGTCCCGCTGTTCGCCCTGCTCGATGATGAAGAGACTGCGGTTCTCGCCGCGCAGGTCGAAGTCAGAGACTTCGCGGCGCGCGAACGCATCTACAAGACGGGCACTCCCGGCGGCCAGGCCTATGTGCTGCTGTCCGGCAAGGTGCGTGTCACGACGGTTGACGAGGACCAGCAGGAGGTCATTGTCGATGAGCCGGTGTGCGGCGAGTTTTTTGGATTTGCCTCAATGCTCGAGCAGACTCCACACCGCACCACTGCGATTGCCCTGGAGCAGACCTCGTGTCTTGAGGTGTCACGCGATGACATCGCGGTGCTGCTCGAGCGCAAGCCACACGCCGGCATGGACCTGCTGACCACGCTTGGCCGGCAGTTTCACGCGGCACACGATCTGGTGCGCATGCGTGCAAGTCGCAATCCCAATGATCTCATCGAAACCGAAGCCACGTTCGCCGAACACATCGCGGATCATGTCGCGCGCTTTGGCGGCTCGTGGACCTTCATCATCGCCTTCGGCATGATCATGGTGGTCTATACCGCAATCAACATCACGCTGCGCGGCAAGGCGTGGGATCCGTATCCCTTCATCCTGCTCAACCTGTTCCTGTCGATGCTGGCGGCGATTCAGGCGCCCGTCATCATGATGAGCCAGAACCGCCAGGATACGAAGGACCGGCTGCGCGGCGAGCTCGATTTCGACGTGAATCGCCGTGCCGCCTCGGACATCCAGGGGCTGGCACGCAAGCTCAATCTGCTCGACGATAAAATCGATGACATGGGTGCGCTGCTTCGCGAGTCGGGTCGCCGTGTTTCGTGAAGCGCACGCGCAATACCCGGTTCCACCACATGAGTGCCCCGGTGATGAACAGACCGCACGGCACCAGTCCCAGAATCACCCATAGCGCCTCGATGTAGGGACCGTAGGCACGGCCGAAGTGCAGGCGCACCAGCCAGGCGATTGTATCGTCCGGCACCGCGCCGAAGGCAGCGGGAAAGGCAAAATAGAGCCCGGTCAGGGCCCAAACCAACACCAGCAGCAGCAGCCAGAATCCCAGCACGCCGTGCAGATCCCAGATGAAGCGCTGGGCGCTCACGTCGCGGCGTAGCACCAGGCTGCGACGCCAGCGAGTGCGACCCGGCCACCACAGTATCGCGCCCGTCACGCACATCACGGCGACGGCGCCGGCGCCGAGGCCGTTGAGCAGCAGGCCCTCTCGACCGACGCCCAGGTGATCGTGAAATTCAGCCAGCCAGGTGACGAAGGCGGGCTCGCATGCCGTACTCACCAGACGCCCCGAAGGGGTCTTGACCAGAGTGCCCGGGCATAAGGCCCGGTCCAACTCGCGCCGGAAAACGATCAGGCTGCCCGAAACGCTGATGATCAGGACGTACAGCCCGATCGCGATGCCGACCCACAGATGAATCTGAAATAAAGCACGCCGCAGCCACAGCGAGTGCGGGTGCTTGGCGAATCCTGCGAGTACGCCCATGGGCGCCAGAATGCGGCACGCCGCAGGGGCTGCCAAGGGCGGCCGCAGCAACTGGCTCAGTTCGAGCACGAGAACGGTAGTCCCGACCCTACAGGCACTGGGCAGGAGGTCTTGCCCGTGAAGTAGGGCGGGCGACGACAGTGCATCGACCACCGGCGGTCATACTGGCGGCACGCTGAATTTCGAACTCAAGTCGGAGGTTGAAATGCGCCGTCATGAATCAATGGCTTCCAGGCAGGTATGGGCGCTCGCGGCCGCGGCCGCGCTGCTGGTTGGCTGCGCTCACCATCCGCCACCGCGGCAATTCACTGCGGATGCGCCTTTCAGCCGTAATTTTTCCGGTGCCGGCGATTCAGTTTGTTGGAGCGTCAAACGCGCACTGCTCAGTCAAGGATACATGCTGGACCGTCCCAATGAATCGGGCGTCATGACCGGGTCGCGGGATCAGCAGCCCACGCCCAAACTGAATATCACGACGCGTCTGCAAACGACCTGCGCCGACAACAAGAACGGCACCAGCATCGTTTTTGTGACCGCCTCCCGTGAGGAGAACAGGCTGCAGAAGATGTCGCAAACCACGAGCATGGGTGTCGGACCTGCGACGCTGACCTTGCCGTCAGGATCGGCGAAGGTTCTGGGAACAGTCCGACGCGAAACCATCACCGATGCGAATTTCTACGGCCAGTTTTTTGCCCTGGTGCAGAACTTTATCGACCAGGAAAAACTCTCGCAGGCAACCGCGCCCGCGGTCGCCTACCCGGCGCCGCGATCAAACAACTGATTCGAGATCGTTGAGTGATGAAAGGAGGTTCTATGAAACGCACTAACTTAGTCGCAGCAGCCGTCGGGGCAGTCCTAGGTGCGGTTGTGCCGGGTGCCTACGCGCAGATCCAGCCACCGCCGCAGTCAAGCGCTCCCATGGTTGGCACCGTGGGCCCCAGCCCATCGCAGACCACCGCGCCTGCCGTTGGCCAGGCCGGCCCGAATCCCAATGCGGCCCAGTCAAGCGTGCAACAGGAACGGGCCGACCAGCGCTCCGACCAGCGCACCGACGTCCAGACGGACCACCAGAATCTGGCCGCCGCCAGGACCGACCGGACGGATGCCGAGAAAAGCAGCACGCAGGAGCAAAAGGACATCCGTCAGGACGCCCGCGAGGACCGACAGAGCCTGGCCACGAACCGGGCTGATATGCGCACGGATCGCCAGGACATCAGCCAGGACAAGGCCAATATCAGTGCCAACCAGAGCAACGTTGCCCAGAACCGCGCGGACATCAAGACCGACCGGGCGGACATCGCTCAGGATCAGGCCGACGTGCGTTCCGACCGGCAGGACCTGCGTCAGGACTATGCCAAGGAGCGTGCGGGCATGAATGAACACAGCGCCATCAGTCAGGCGCGTTCTGACATTCGTACCGACCGGCAGGACATTGGCCAGGATCGCAGCGCCATCCGCACCGATGCCGGCAACATCGCCACGGACCGTGCCAATATCCGGACGGACCGGAAAGACATCGGTGAGGACCGTGGCGCCATTCGCACGGACGCCAATAATATGCGTGCCGATCGGCAGGACCTGAAGGCCGATCATCACGACTTGCGTGTTGATGGCGGCCGGGACTTGCGCAATGGCGGACAGGTTCAGGCGCATGCAGTGGCACGCAATGACAGCAAGCCGGCGACGCCGGCGGTCAAGACCAGTACCCAGCTCACGGCCAGCAATCTGGCCAACAGCGCGGCCAAGAACACCAGGCAGACGCAGAAGGACACGGTGACGCAGAAGGCCTGGTACCACTGGATCTGGTAACGCCAGATACCGAAGTTAGGTAACAGGCAAGGGCCTGCACGGATTCTATGAAATTCGTGCAGGCCAATCTTTGGTGACAGCACCGCTGCCGCCTGGATCGCGGGTTTCAATGGTGACCCCCAACCGGTCCTGCGCTTTGCGACAGAAGAAAAGGCCCCACTTGAGGGAACCCGGGTCAAGCTCCCATCCCGCGGCGGTCAGGGTCTCCCGGGTCGATGCGAGGGCGGCGTACAGGTCCGCTCGTGGACGCAGTTCGGTGGCCGCCAGGGCGCGCTGCTGGCTGTCCCGGACCACCAGCCACATCGGTCGGTCCACCGGCTGCAGGGGATCATAGGAGGAGCGGCGGCGCATGCAAGGAACGTAGCAAAATGCCCCCCATGATCAGCAAATGCGGCGGCCGACTACTGGATGGCGGGCGCGGTCATTTTCCAAAGCGGATCAGAGCTTCGCGGTGCCGTTCATGGCGCACGGTCATGATGCGCACACGCAGCAAGTCCCGGCGTGATACGAAACCGACGACGGTGCCGTCGCCGCGATTGAGTATGGGCACGCGGCGTGCGTCGGTCTCGTGCATGCGGTCTGCCAGTTGTCCCACGAGTTCGTCGCTGTAACCGGTGATGCATTCGCGTGCGCCCAGCGCCTTGCCCAGCGACTGTCCATGATGCGGCCGACCCTCGCGTGCCCAGCGCAGCACATCGGCCTGTGTGACCACCGCGCGCAGATTGTTGGTCTCATCTACTACCGGGTAGCTTTGGTGGCGCACAGGAGCCTGCTGATTCGTGAAGAATGTGACCGCGTCCGCCAGTGGCATGGTGGCGGGCAGCGTGGCGGCCGGGTGAGTCATGATGTCCGCGACCCGCATCGCCTCGAACGGATCGACGACATATTCACGCGTCACGTGATGGCCGCGGCGCGCCACCTTCTCGGTGAGGATCGAGCGCCGTAGCAGCAGCACTGTGGTCGCGTGAGCCGCGGTGCAAACGATGGCAAGGGGCAATAGCGCTCCCACATTGTGCGTGAGCTCCAGCGCGAAGACGATCGCCGTGAGCGGCGAGCGCATGGTGCCGCCCATCATGGCCGCCATGCCAAGCAGCGACCACAGTCCGCTTTCGCCTGCCGGCATCAAGCCGCCAAACAGGGCGCCGATTGCCCCGCCCATGATCAGCAACGGTGCCAGTACCCCGCCGGATGTTCCCGAGCCCAGCGCGATCGACCAGATCAGCGCCTTGACCACGAGCAGCATCACTATGGCCTGTGCGCCCCGGTCGCCGTTGAGCAGCGCGGCGATATTGTCATAGCCCACACCCAGGGCGTGGGGTTCAATGAGGCCGCCCAGCCCTATCACCACTCCGCCCATGGCTGGCCACCACATCCAGTGGATGGGCAGGCGCTGGAACAGATCCTCGCTGGTATAGACCATCAGCGTCAGCAATCCCGAGCCCAGGCCGCACAGCAGGCCGAGGCCGGCGGCAAAGAGCAAACCCAGCGCGGGCAGGGAAGGGCTGATTGGCATGGGAAACAGCACGCCGCCCGCCATCAGCCAGGGCCGCCACGTGGCAGCGACGACGGCGGCAATCGCCACGGGTACAAAGCTGCGCGGTTTCCACTCGAACAGCAGCAGCTCCACGGCGAGCAGCATGGCGGCAACCGGCGTACCGAAGGTTGCGGCCATCCCGGCGGCGGCGCCGGCGACCAGCAGCGTTTTGCGCTCCGCGTTCGAGAGGTGGAAGAGCTGGGCAAACAGCGAACCGAAGGCGCCGCCGGTCATGATGATGGGGCCTTCGGCGCCGAAGGGTCCGCCGCTGCCGATGGAGATCGCCGATGACAATGGCTTGAGGACCGCAACCTTGGGCTGTATGCGGCTGCGGCCGATCAGAATGGCCTCCATGGCCTCGGGAATGCCGTGGCCGCGGATCTTCTCGGAGCCGAAGCGGGCCATCACGCCGATGATGAGGCAGCCCGCCACCGGAATCAGCACCGCCCAGGGCCCCAGGGTGTTGCCCGCGATTGAGGCTCGCGCGACGCTGAAGTGACCGTGGTAGGCAAGGTTCGTGGCCAGATTGATCAGATGCAGTAGCGCCCAGGCTGCCGCCGCGCCGGCGGTGCCCACCATTGGCGCCATGGCTGCCAGAAGGAGCAGGCGGCGATCGGCGCTGAAGTCGCGCAGTCGATCGGTTGCGGCAGGGCCGGATTTGTGGACGTGAGCTTGCATGCGGCGGCCTCGAACTCCGTGGTAATCAGGGGCCGCGCTAATATATCGCAATGCGATATACTTGAAAGTGTTATGCGCAAGAAGTTTGCAACCGCGGCCGTGAGTGCGCGCCGGCCCAGTGGGCCGGATCTGGCCCAGCCGGATTATGAAAGGCTGGCAAAGTTCCGCTACGTGCTGCGGCACTTTCTGATCTTCAGCGAGGCGGCTGCGGAACAGTCGGGTCTGACGGCGCAACAGCATCAGGCGCTGCTTGCCATAAAAGGGCACCCTGGGCCGAAGCCGCTCACGGCTGGCGCCCTGGCGGAGCGCCTGGCGATCCTGCCACACAGCGCGGTTGGGCTGATCGACCGTCTGCAGATCAAGGGGCTCATCCACCGCGGCGCGGCGCCAGGGGATCGACGGCAGGTGTTGGTCGAACTGACTGAAGCAGCCGAAGTTCTGCTGCGCGAGCTGACGGTGGCTCACCGCGATGAACTTGAGCGCCTCGCGCCACTGCTGCGGTCGCTGCTCAGGAAATTCTGAGCTCGGCCCCGCATCCGTGACGCACCTTGGGCGCGGCCCGCGCCTGGTGGTACATTCAGCCAAGTCGCGGGGAGCAGTTCATTGCCACAAGAGCTGGATATTCTCTTTACACCGCAGCGCGTGGGCAGCCTCGTGCTGCGCAATCGCTTCGTGATGCCCGGCATGCAGCGCGGCTTCATGAGCGATGGCGCCCCAACCCCGAAGATGGTGGATTACATGCGCCGCTGTGCGGCCGGCGGTGTCGGTCTCATCATCAGCGAATCCACCTCACCCGATCATCCGTCGGCGTACTGGCAGCCCCTCATGGGTCGCCTGGAACCCGCAACACTGGCTGCCTGGCGGCCGGTGGTCGAGGCAGTGCATGGCGAGGGGGCCGGTTTCCTGATGCAACTGTGGCATCCGGGGGCCATGCGCAAGGTCGCCGAGGGTCATCCGCTGGCCGGTTTTCCGGCGTTGAGCCCCTCCGGACTCATCCAGGCCGGGCGGCCGCATGGGCGCGCCATGACGCGACAGGATCTTCAGGAGCTGAAGCTGGCGTACGTGCGTGCCGCGCAGCAGGCGCAGCAGCTGGGCGCCGATGGCATCGAGGTCCACTCGGCCCACGGCTATCTGCTGGACCAGTTTTTATGGGCAGAGACGAACCAGCGAGAGGATGAATACGGCGGCCGCTCGCTGGCCGAACGAGCCCGGTATTCGGCGGAGATCGTGGCCGCGATCCGGGCTTCCGTCGGCCCGGATTTCGTCATTTCCTATCGATTTTCGCAATTCAAGGAAGTCGACTACGGAGCGGTGGTCGCGCACAGTCCCCAGGATTTGCAGGATATGTTGACCCTGCTGCGCGCGCGCGGCGTGGATCTGTTCAATGTCTCATCACGCCGCTTTCACAAACCGGAGTGGCCGGACAGCGAACATCCGCTGTTCACCATCGCCGAGTGGGCCAAATCCATGACCGATGCGGTGGTCATGACCTGTGGCAGTGTGGGCGTCAATGTTGAAATGTTCGCCAATCTGTTTGATGACGAGGAGCCATCCGAGCTGACCCTGGAGCACGATCTGCGGTTTCTGGCGGAGCGGGTGCGTCGTGGCACCCTGGACCTGGTGGGCGTCGGCCGCATGCACATCGCCAACAATGATTTTGTGAAGAAGGTTCATGAAGGCCGCTACCGCGAGCTTGCACTTTTCAACAAGACCACCCACCTCATGGAGGCGATGGCGGCGATTGAACCGGGTTTCGTGGAAGAATCGCGCAAGAACCAGGCTGCCGATTGATGGAGGGAGAGTACGGATGATTCCTATCAACTGGGCGACGGCCATAAAGTATGGCGCGCTGGTCCAAATTGCGGAGTCGGTCAGTCCTTCCGCGGACTATGCGCCGGTCGACATCGCCAAGATTACCGCCGCGGGTTACACCCTGGTGCAGACCATCTACGGCGACGATCTGGCGACGGATGTCGATTCCCACCTCGGGGACACGGTCACATTCGGCTTCATCGCAGTTTCGGCGCAAAAGGAACTGGTGGCCATCATCCGTGGCACGGACACGATTCTTGAGTGGTTGCACGACGCCTCATTCCTGATGGTGCCCTCACCGATTGTGAATGCCCACGGCCTGACCGAAGATGGCTTTACCGCCGTCTACCGCTCCTTGCGGATCGGCAGGGGCAATGGGACGCCAGCCGTCAAGGATTCAATCCAGACCTGCCTGCAGACAGGCACCGCCACGAGCGTGACGGTATGCGGTCACAGTCTGGGCGCAGCCCTGGCCACCTTGCTGACGCTTGATGTCGGCCTGAACACCCTGTGCAAGGCGCCCACGGTCTACACCTATGCAAGCCCGCGCACCGGGGACCATACGTTCGCCAACTTTTTCAATGCCGCGATCGCCTCAAGCTACCGGATTGCGAACCGGCAGGACCTGGTGCCGAAGCTGCCGCCACTGCTGCCGCTCACCTACGAACAGGTGAACACCGAGTACGATCTCAACCCGCCGTATGGTGCAATCGCAGAAACCATTGCGTGCATGCACCACCTGACCACGTACCTGTGGCTCATGGATCAGCTTGCCGGTACACATTCGTACCCTCTGGACCCGGATTGCGCGGCAGCACCTGCCGCGCCCAAAGGAATAGCGCCTTGAAGATGCGATTGCTCGCGGCTGTTGCGGTGATGGGGCTGTACTGGATGGCCGCCCAGGCTCAGAGTGCTTCTGCCCCGTCCTCCCCGGCTGCATCCGCAGCGTCGGTCGCCGTGGCGCGCCGCCCGGGGCCGCCGCGGGTCTTCATTCCGATCAAGGGGAACCTCTGGCGTGTGGGCAATGGCAACTGGTGGAGCCTGGTCTATGTGACGCCGGATGGAATCCTGCTGGTTGATCCGATCAGTCCGGATTTTGCGGCCTGGATGAAGAGTGAATTCGCGACCCGGTTTCCGGGCAAGGCCGTGCGCTACATCATCTACAGCCACAGTCACTGGGACCACGTGGGGGGCGCCGGGATATTTGCCGACAGTCATCCGCATATCGTTGGCCAGGAGCGCATCCTCAAGAACATGGATGGCCGCTATCCACATATGCCCGGCAACATGATCGATCTGAACCACAACGGCACCATTGAGTCCGAGGAGATCGCCATTCCAACGCTCGAGCATCCCGGCATCTGCGGGATGGGTCGCGGGTATTTCGAATCCATCGACCGCGATCACACCGGCCACATCACCCCCGCGCAATGGTGGGCGGCGCAGGGCGTGGTGCCACCCGACATTGTGTATTCGGACCGTATGACTTTGGTATTCGGGGGCCGCACCATCGAGCTCATCTTTCCGGGGCTCAATCATGCGGACGATGGCACTGTCGTGTATTTCCCCGCCGAACGGGTGGTGTTTTCGGTGGATTTTCCGGCCGACGCGCTCGTGACCAACTCGATGCGCTCGCTGCCCAGCGGCTGTGGCATGTTCGACCAGCATCCTCTGGCCGAATGGATCAGATCCTACAAAACCATCGAGGGCCTGGATTTCGATATCCTCGCGCAGGGGCACGGGTCGATCACCTTCACCAAGGCGGACGTGAGTGAAGGGCGGCAGTATTTTGAGGATCTGCGCGCCGGTGTTGCCCAGGGAATGGCCCAGGGCAGAAGTCTCGCGCAGCTTAAGAAGACCCTGCTGCTCGAGAAATACAAGGACTGGGCGTACTACGACATGCTGCGGGAAGTGGACATCGAGGCGGCCTATCTGAATCTCGAGAACTATCCATGAAGCCCGCGTTCCTCGGCATGCTGCTGGGCTGCCTGGCGATATCGTGTCTGTCAGGACGGGCCGTGGCCGATGAGGTGCCGATGCCTGCGCCGTCAGTGGCCGCCGTCAAAGCCTGCATCAAGCAGATGGATATCGGGGACAAATGGACCTTCACCTGGAAACTCGTGGAGATCGGTGCGCCGCGACACCCCCGCAATAGCTACGAAGCACTGTACGCCCCGGCGGGCCAGGGACGTGACAACGCCTATGGTTATCCGGTGCACGTGATGTACAGCGTGAACGGACTCAAGGATATCGATGCCGTCTATTGGCTGATACGGGATACGAGAGGGCACTGGCAGATTCCCGCCATCTGCACGATACAGTGACCCGGCATGAATGGGTCAGCGCCAAACTTGCGGCGGCTGGATTCGCCCACGATCCTGGCAGCATCGAGTTCCTTCTCCGAGATGACCGCCTCGCTGTCAAACTGTCGAACGATCGGATGGCCTGGTTCCCCCTGGATGAGAAGGGACGCGCGTCGCTGGTGAGAGAACGGCGTGCGCTCCAGCTCTTGCACCGGTATTGCAGCTTCTCGGTACCACGAGTGCTGCATGAGGACGTGAGTGGATGGGATGTGCGCGAGCTGGTCGCGGGGATTGTGGATGCGGTCGGCGTGCACCAACGGCTATTGGGCGACCCCGCCTTCGCCCATGCACTCGGCCATGAGCTGGGGCGAATTCTGGCGCAGCAGCACACCAGGATTCCTCGAACCGAACTGGCGGGGCAGTGGCCTACGGTTCCGAGCTGGCCCCGGCCCGAGGACCTGCCTGGCCTCTCGCAAGTCATCGCCGATGCGGGGCTGCAAGCCAGAATCAAAGAAGCGCTGCGGCGGCATGCGCAGCTGACGCGCAGCGTCGAAGATCCGGTGCTCGCGCACTGCGACCTGGGTCCGCACAACATGGTCTTTGACCCCATCAGCGGGCGCCTCGTGGGAATCTTTGACTACGGCGCGGCCGTGTTCGGCGATCGGCACCACGATTTCAAATACATGGTCTTTCAACTGTCCGACGAGCACCTGCTGGAGGGCGCCCTGGCGGTCTACGAACCGCTGACCGGAATCACGATTGACCGCGATCGTATTCGTCTGCTCAACGCCATCGCGGCGATCGGGTATCTGGCCTTCCGCCATGGGCATGCGCCAGAGGAAAACTGGTGTGGCCGCACCCTGGCCATGGACCTTTCGTGGACGCATTCGGCGCTTGATGGTGCCGGCTTATAGGCACTCCAAGGGGTCGGGCTGGCCGCCAGCCAGTGCTTTCGGGCATATTAGGGGCGCCCCGATTGGGCAACGAAACAACTTTATCGGGAAATACCGTGTTGCAGCGCTGCCGGCGTGAAATCTCCCTGCTGTCGTTGCTTCTGATCGTTCCGCTGCTTGGTCATGCGACGGGCGGTTGTAAATTGGGGCAACTGGCATCGGTTCCGATCACGATGGATGGGCTACGACCAACCGTCGAATCGCAGATCAATGGCAGCCCCGCACTCCTTGCGCTCGATAGCGGCGCTTTCTGGAGCATGCTGACCCCCGCGGCTGCACAACAGTACCAGTTGCGCGTGGACCATAGTCGTGTACAGGGAATGTACATACGCGGAGTCGGTGGCGCCACCGAGGTTGGGCTTACCACGGTGAAGATCTTCACGATCTTTAATGTTCCGGTGCGCAACGTAGATTTCCTGGTAGGCGGCAGCGAACCGGGCCGAGGCACGGTGGGCATTCTTGGCCAGAACATTCTGCGCGTCGCTGATATCGAATATGACTTGGCGAAAGGCACCATGGCCTTGTTCAGACCCGAAGACTGCAGGCACGTCGACCTGGCATATTGGGTAAAAGCTGGTGAGCCCTACAACGCGCTGGAGATTGAGGCGACGACCCCCCAGGAACCGCACACCACGGGCATGGTCGATCTCAATGGCGCGAAGATCCGCGTAATATTTGACACCGGGGCGACGACATCCATGGTCGGCTTGCGTGCAGCGGCCGCCGCGGGTCTGAAGCCGGGTGACCCCAGGGTTGAGCCCGCTGGCTACACCACGGGAGTCGGGAGCAAACCCGTCCAGACCTGGATAGCCACTTTCCCGGTACTGAAGATCGGTGACGAGGAGGTTCGCAATGCGCGCCTGCGATTCGGGGATCTCGGCACGTTTGGCATGCTGTTGGGCGCCGACTTCTTCCTGTCGCATCGCGTGTATGTCGCGAATAGCCAGCACAAACTATATTTCACATATAACGGTGGCCCCGTATTCGCCCTGAACGCGCGCAAAAACCTGCCCGCAGCCGCCGAGAAAGGGGCGGCGGCAAGCGACACCGCCTCGGCCGATACCTCAACCAACGCGGCCGAGTCTTCACCCGATCTCGCCGCGGGGAAAGCGAGCAGCGCGCCGGCAGAAGCCTCCGACGACTCACCCGCAGATGCTGGTGAGCTCGCACGCCGCGCCGCCGCTTCGGCCGCGCGTCGGGATTTCGACCACGCATTGCAGGATTATAACCGGGCGGTGGAGCTCTCACCTGCCACGGCCAGTTACTACTATCAGCGTGGCATGGTCGAATTCCAACTCCGGCAAACCGAGCCGGGCGCAAGCGACATTGACAAGGCCATCACCCTCAATCCCGGCTACATCGAGGCGCTGGTGGTACGCGCGCAGTATCGACGCTCAAAGCGCGATACGTCCGGCGCACTGGCAGACCTGGACACTGTGGATCGATTGGCTCCGAAACAGTCGGATGTACGCCTCACACTGGCCATGCTCTATGGCAGTCTGAACCATCCTGCTCAGGTCATTTCCCAGATGAATCTCTGGATACCGGACCATGATCAGGACCCGCGTGTCGTCGCCGCGTATAACGATCGATGTTGGTCGCGGGCCCTGCTCGGGCAGGAATTGGACGAAGCACTGCACGACTGCAATGCCGGTTTGCGCTTGAATGCTCATTCGGCAGATATTCTGGACAGCCGCGGCCTGGTGAACCTGCGCCGCAATCAGCTTGACAAGGCTATCGCCGACTATGACGAGTCACTGAAGATCAATCCCAAAAAAGCCTGGTCACTGTATGGACGCGGCATCGCAGAGTTGCGCAAGAGGTTGACCGCAAAGGGTGAGGCGGATGTCGATGCAGCCAAGGCGCTCGCGCCAAATCTGCCCGGGTTGGCGCTCCAATATGGTGTCAGTCCCTGATCGCGCCTTCAGGCCGTGGTCACCCCCTGCCGGGTTACGGGTGACCCTCTCTCAGCACCGGCGCCGGCGCGCTCGAGATCCCGGCCTGCTGCTTGACGTACGCATCACGCGCCACGGCTATCAGACTTGAACGGATCTGCTCGACCTCCGAGGACGTGAGAAGGTCATCCCAGCTCGGCATGCCTTGCTTTTCGAGTAATCCGCCACGCACGACCGACGCGAACGCGGCGGCGTCATGCAGAAATCCGGAACGGCGCAGGTCCGGCACGGGCGCCCGATCAGCATTGGCGTGGCATCCGGCGCAGTTCCGCGCGAACAGGGCTCTGCCGGCGGCGATGTCCGCAGTCGTGCCCGCATTGGCCGGCGGTTCCGGTAGCGGAGCAATCGGTCCCAATTCCGGCGGCATCGGTGTCGCGCTCCCATCGAGCCGAAATGACAGTATCCGGTTGTCGTTGCCGCGCGTGGCGGCAACATTGCCTGGCATCCAGAAGTTCCAGCCGCCGCCGCCGCTGCCGGCGAGGATGGCGACGTACTGCACGCCGTTGACGGTATAGGTCATTGGTGCGGCGATCAGCGGACTGCCGGTGTCAATCTCCTTGATGACGGCGCCCGTCTCGTCGTTGAACACTCGGAGTTTGCCATCGATGCTGCCCTGGATGACGATGCCGCCGGCGCTGGAGAGTACACCGCCATGGTCCATGAAACTTGGATAGCTGTGCTCCCAGACCACCTTGTGCGCGATGGGATCCCAGGCTTTGAGTGTGGCGTGCATATCCAGGCTGGGCACTTTCTTGAGGTAGCTCGGCGCCGTCACCGGCCGCAAGGCCGGCGGCAGCGATGCGGGCGGCGCGAGCAGTTGGGTCGCGAAGGCAATCTGTACCCCGGTGTTCATGCGCTCCTGAAGGTGTGGCGTCCGGGGCGCTGCGAACAGAGCCTCGCCACTGTGGGCAGTCGGGATATAGACGAGACCCGTCCGCGCCGAAAGTGACATCGGATTGAAATTGTGCCCGCCCACACCCGATGGAAACACGATCACGGGCTTGCCCTTGGTGTAGTCGCTGTCCGGGTTCTCGGCCGGGCGACCCGTGTGCAGGTCGACCCCGGTGGCCCAATTCGCCGCGACAAATTTATCCGCAGCCAGAAGCTTGCCGCCGGCACGGTCAAGAACGTAAAAGAAGCCGTTCTTTGAGGCTTGCAGCAGGACGTCCTGCTCGGCGCCATTGATCTTCAGAGTCGCCAGCATGATGGGCGGTGTCGCGTCGTAATCCCAACGCTCACCCGGCGTCTCCTGGTAGTGCCACACATACTCGCCGGTGTCGGCGTTCACGGCGACGATTGAGGCGAGGAACAGATTGTCCCCGCCCGACGGGCTGCGGTACGCACTGTTCCAGGGCGCACCATTGCCGGTACCGAAGAACACCAGGTTTGTTTTCGCGTCGTAGGCGATGCCATCCCAGGCATTGCCACCGCCACCGAGGCTCGAGTCGCGTTTGGGGTCCCAGGTACTGGCGGCCATTTCCAATGCCTTGCTCTCGTAAGGCTTGGTGGGATCACCGGGCACGGTGTAGAAGCGCCAAACGAGCTTGCCGGTCTCCAGGTCATATGCGGATACGTAACCGCGCGAATCAAATTCAGCGCCGCCATTGCCGATGACCACCACCCGATTCGCGATCTGTGGCGCGCCCGTGACGGAGTATGCGCGCGTGCGGTCGATCAGGGTGTCCGCCTGCCAGCGAACCGTGCCGTCCTTTGCATCCAGCGCAAACAGGATGCCTTCGAATGAGGCCACATAGACCTTGCCCTTCCAGACCGCGACGCCACGATTGACCACGTCGCAGCAGCTGCCGCGGGCGTTCTTCAGTTTCAGTGGCGGCTCGAACTGCCAAAGCAGGTGGCCGGTTGCGGCATCAAGCGCATAGACTCGGCCCGCGACACCCGAGGTGTACATCACGCCGTCGACGACAATGGGCGTCGCCTCCATGCCGCGATTGGTACCGGTCTTCAGCTCCCATGCGAATCCGAGCCGGGCGGCCGTTTGTCGGTCGATCTGCTGCAGCGGCGAATAGTGCGTGTTGCCGGCGTCGCGGCCGGTCGTGAGCCACGCACCGGGTTCTTTCTGAATCTCCTGCAGGCGTGCGAGGTCAACCCGGCCGGCCGGGGCTGAAGCTTGCGCAGCCGGGGCCGGGGCCGGGGCCGGGGCAGAGACTTGATTCTCGCAGGCGGCGAGCAATAGCGCGGCTGAGAGGGCGGTCGCAAGCAAAAGACCCGCGCGGTTGAGCTGCATTGTGTGGCAGGTACCGGTATCTACGCTGAACATCTTGAACGTCCCCCGTCAGGCAACACCGGAACCTAAGGCTTCACTCCGGCCCAGGCAAGTAACTTTTGCTCCAACGCCTCCGCCGCTTCGGGCCGATCAACCCCCGGTAGATCGTTGTTGACGACATATCCGCCTTGCCGCGTCAGCAACCAGGACAACATGCGGTAGGAAGGGCGAAAGCCTGTCAGCTCCTGCGCGCGGATGGGCAGTTGCTGGCCGGGAATACGCGTGATGATTTCGTCGCGTACGTAAATCCCGTAAAAACCCTTCAGGCCCCAATGCCCCTCACGGCGCTCCACCGGATAGAGGAAGCGGGCATGGCTGGATAGGCAGAACTCCACACCCTCGATCTCGGCCGGGATGTCGATTACCCCCGCAAGAGTTGCAAGCGCGCGTTCGCCGTTCAATTGCACCCGAACCGGCCCGAGGCGATGGCGAGCCTTCACACCGCGGCGCGCCATTTCGATGGATCCGGCCACGAACTGCGCTCCGGTGCCGGAAATCCAACTGATTTCAACGTGGGAGTCCGGCAGGTAGCAGCTTCCCAGTCGCTCCCATTGCCCCAGATCCCGGCTTTCGCGCTCCGTGAGTACCAGCTGGGTAATGGCCGAAACTTCGGCAGCAGCCAGTACGGTTCGGGTCAGCGTGGTGTCCATAGGCGATTGCTCAGTTTATCTCGTGGGTGAGTGTGCAGGCAGGCGCTGCCATAGGGCAAGTCGTCCTGCGCTATGCTGTCGCCCAGGACCTGGGGGTGGCGGCGCATGGCACTTGAACAGTTGAGCGAGCACCAGATCCGCACTTGGACGCGGGCCAGGAAGGATGACTGGTGGTTCAAGAATGTGTACCGCGGCAATGTCCCGCAGCTGACAATCCGGTCGGGCGTGACCGGATTTTTTCTGGGCGGCGTGCTGGCAGCCACGTCTTTGTATATTGGCGCCAAGACCGGCGTCTCCATCGGCGTGGGGCTGACATCGGTCATCCTTTCGTTTGCGATTTTCCGCATTCTGAACGCCGCCGGACTGGGTCAGGACCTCACAATTCTCGAGAACAACTGCACGCAGTCGATAGCGACCGCAGCGGGTTACATGGTCTCCCCCCTGGTGGCAAGTCTTACGGCCTACATGTTGGTGACTCACCGCATCATTCCGTGGTGGCAGATGCTGGTATGGATGGTCACAGTTGCAGTGCTCGGCGTACTCGTTGCGTTTCCGCTGAAGCGCCGCTTCATCAATCAGGACCAGTTGCCGTTTCCGGAAGGTCGCGCCTGCGGAGTGGTGCTTGATGCGCTGTACACGGGCGGCGCCGCCGTGGGCATGTTTCGAGCCCGCCTGCTGGGCCTCGCGGCGCTGGGCGCTGGTCTATATCAGGTGTTGATCAGCGATGGCTGGATGAAGTTGCTCCAGTTCAGGCTGCTGCGGATGGACCGCTGGGCCGGCCTCAAGGAAGCCTGGACGTTTCATGACCGGCTCGACACCTACTACTACGCTGCGGCGGCCCGATTCAATTTATGGATACCGCGGATCCTGGGCACTGATGTGCGCCAGCTCGGCCTGCACCTGACACTCGATGCAGCGATGCTTGGGGTTGGCGGACTGATGGGTGTGCGCGTCGCGACAAGCTGCCTGCTTGGGGCATTCATCAACTTCGCAATCCTCGCCCCGATCATGATCGCACACGGCGACATCGTGCAACGCATTGCGCCAGACGGCGTCATTGTTCCGATCTCCCGCGCCGAGATCGTCAACCAGTGGTCGCTGTGGTGGGGCGTGACCATGATGGTGGTAGGCTCGCTGGTCAGTTTGCTGGGACGGCCCGAGATTTTCACCAATGCGTTCAAAGCGCTGCGCGCAAGCGCCCCGCGCGAACAAGCGGCGGCCGACCCGCTGCGATTCATCGAACTGCCATTGGGCGTCTCGTTTGTCGGCGTGCCGATATTCTGCGTGCTCGGCGCGAGCGTGACCCACGTGTTTTTCGGCGTGCCATGGTTGCTGGCCTTCATCTCCCTGCCGCTGATCATGGTGCTGACGGTGATCTGTGCCAATTCGATGGCGCTCACGTCCTGGACACCGACCGGTGCCTTGGCGAAGATCACGCAGTTCACGATGGGCGCGATCGATCACACCAATCCGGCCAGCAATCTGATCCCGGCCGGGATGACCGGAGAGATCGCGGCCAACGCCGCCAACCTCCTGTCGGACATCAAACCTGGCTACATGCTTGGGGCGAAGCCGCGGCAGCAGGCGATCGGCCACGTGATTGGGATCTTTTCCGGGTCGCTGGTGTGCATTCCGCTCTATTTCCTGCTGTTCCTGCCGCCCGGACACGCCGGCGTGCGTTCGGCCGCCACCATTGTCTCCGAGAAGTTTGCGATGCCCGCCGCGGTACAGTGGCAGGGCGTGGCCGAACTCATCGCCCGGGGTGTTGCCAGCTTGCCGCTATCCGCCCAGGTCTCGATGATCGTCGCCGCCGTTTCCGCTGCCGCAATCGAGATCACCAATATAGCGTCCCGCGGACGCATCCCACTGTCCACCGTGTCCGTCGGCCTCGGCGTTGTGCTGCCGCCGGAATACACGGTGCCGATGTGGGCCGGCGCGCTGCTGTTCTGGCTGACAGGTCGGCGCTACTCGACCCCCGGCACCCGCGGCCATGCCTACTGGAAGGAGGGCTGTGAATCGATCTGCGCCGGCCTGATTTCCGGCTCGGCACTGGTCGGCATCGGCAATGCGATTGTCAACGTGGTGTTCTTTTGAGGCAGCTGCACTTTATTGGATCTGACCAGTAACGATGGTAGCGGCGGCGGGAATGGTCGATTTCCCCGCGAGGAGGGCGTTGCACCGGGCGATTTTGGGCCTTGAGAGCCCCAGTAATCACAGCTCAATGACGGCCGAATCTGCCTGGTTCTCAACGGCCAGTAATCACCTGCAACATGCCGGCGTGCAGTTCGCCCAGCTCCAAATTGAGATTCTGATCAAGGTTCGACCTGTAGAGTGCCTTCAAGTAAGCGGTGTCGGCCGCCGTGATCGCCGCGGGTGGCGCGCCGCAGTCCTGGGCGAACAGGCTGACAATGCTCGGGAGCCCGGTACAGGCATCTACAGCCGATAGCTGCGCGAGGGCCAGCATTGCGATGTAGTCCGAGACAGCCTGCAGCGAATAGGCTGCAGTCTTTTGAGAATTTACAATGATTAGCACGTGCACAAACTCGCTGCGCAGTGCATGGCTTAGACGACTTCCGGCCGTGCCTGTCGGCCCCGCGCTGTTGGGCTCATCGATAGTCAGGCCGCTGTTGAATGGCGTTAAGCCGTTGCCGTTAAGGGTCGGCAGGGGCGCGCCGCAACCCACGATGCAGGCCGGTGGCGCCCAGCCGTCCATTGAACGCGAGCCGGTCAGGTACCAGGCCTGTACGGGATGGGTAAACGCTGTCGCCTGTTTGGCCTGGTTGCTGAGGTAGTAGCCCAGGAGAGGACGGTACTTCTTGGCAATGAGATCCACCAGCTCCTGCGGCTGAGGCGTGAAGACGACTTCGACATTTGCCGCGCACTTCGTGCCGTCCGCCGCTGCCTTGGCGCCGACACTGCGGGCCAGGCTCCTGATCCGGCGGGAGACAAATTCGCCATAGGTGTCTTTCAGACCGGATACGGTAGGGCACACATTCTCGCGCCAGCGGCCGACCTGGCCAATGACGGCGGTGGGACTTGAATGGGACCGCACAAACTGATTGATCGCACGGTTGAGCGTGCGAGCATCCATCTTGCCGACGACCGTTACTTCATCCAGGGATTTCTCGTGCGTGGCACCGGATTCATCCACGGGCTGGGTAGTCGGCGCCGCGAAGCCGACGTCGGCAGCGCCCAGCGCGTAGAGGCACAGTGCGAGGCCGCGAACGATGCGCGAAAGGTAGTGCCGCGGCGCGAAAGTTTGCATGGGCTTTCGGGCTCCAAACTCACTCGATACGCAGCAAATCTTACGCCCCGTGCTGACGTCAGGTCGGGAAGCGCCAATTAACGTTGGTTAATCAAGTTCCCGCCCCCAATCTTGTCTGCTGCATTGTGCGGCATTCCAGGCGGGCGGAAAACGGTGAAGCTGGATGCGTCTGGGCGCTACAGGCATTAAATGACACGTACCCACCAAGACTTCGCATCTCATGCTACGCAAGGCGATTCTGGCCGACATTGCTGAAAAAGGAAACCGGTGTCATTATCGACCGACGCGTGTCGTCGCCGGGTGGTCGGGTTGTTCCGAGGGGGATTGAACCATGAGCTTTGCCAGCCAAAAAATACCTGCGTTGCTGATGCTCGCAGTGGTGATCGTCGGGTCACCGTTCTGGGCCAGGACGGTAAGCGCCGATGATGATCTGGCGATGGCCAGCCTGCGGCTGCCAACGGCGGGGTGGGCGCATGCGCAGGGTGGCCGGGGCGGCCGGATCATTCGCGTGACGACGTTGTCCCTTGACGGCCCCGGCTCCTTGAAGGAGGCAATCGAGGCCAAGGGCCCGCGCACTGTCGTCTTCGAGGTGGGCGGCCAGATCGATCTCATCGAGAGCACGCTGCACGTCACGGAACCGTATCTGACCGTCGCGGGACAGACGGCTCCTTCCCCCGGCATCACGCTGATCCGCGGCAAGGGCATTGCCATCACGACGCACGACGTCATTGTCCAGCACATCCGTATCCGAACGGGCGATTCGGGTCACGCCAAGGCGAGTGGCTGGTCGACCGACGGGATCCGTACCGAGGATGGCGCGTTCGATGTCATCATCGACCACTGCTCATTGACCTGGGCTACGAACAAGATTGCGGCGGTCTCGGGCAGCCGGTTCAAGGGCAAGACGCCCGATGACTGGCGCAATTCGACTTCGCATCGGGTGACGCTGTCCAACAATATCATTGCCGAAGCGCTCGCGCGCTCCTCGCATTGGAAGATTGAACACTCCAAGGGCGCACTCATTCACGACAACACCTCCGGAGTCTTGATCCTGAGGAATCTGTTTGCGCACAACTACGAGCGCAGTCCGTTGTTCAAGGGCGGTGTACGCGGCGCGATCGTCAACAACCTGATCTTCGATCCGGGTCAGCGCGCGGTGCACTACAACCTGATTGCCGAGGAATGGGGAACTCATCCCTACGAGGTGGGCAAGATGTCCGCCGTGGGCAACGTGCTGCGAGCGGGAATGTCCACGCCCCCGGACCTGGCGTTCCTGGAGATCGGGGGCGACGGCGACCTTGAATACTATGGCCACGACAACATCGCGGTGGACCGCATTGGACGGCCCCTGCCGATGCTGGGCTCCTACACGACGACTGGCGCCAGGATCATCGAAGAATCTTCCCCGCCGGAGTGGCCGGAGGGCCTACAGGCCATTGCGGCCAGGGACGTGCAGAAGGCGGTGCTCGCGGGGGTGGGCGCCCGACCCTGGGACCGGGACTATCACGATGCGCGGCTCGTCGCCGATGTGGCGGAAGGGCGCGGATGGATCATCGACAGTGAAGCCGATGTTCATGGCAATCTGGCGCAAAAGCAGACGCATCGCGCCTTCCACCCCGAGGAGTGGAACCTGGATACCATGGAACCCAAACGAGCGAGCCTGCTCGATTCGGATGCCAAGTCAACCACGCTGATGGTCCCGGAGGGAAACTGATCAATCCAGACGCGCCGGATCGTAGCGGGGCACCAGGCGGTGCACCACATAGAGCGCGACAAGATAGACCACGCCGGCCACCGCAAATATCGGCGTGTAGGTGCCCACGCTGTCGAGGATGTAGCCGGCATATTTTGCCATGAGCATCCCGCCGATCGCACCGGCGGTGCCGCCGATACCGACCACGGAGGCCACCGCATAGCGGGGAAAGACATCCGCAGGCAGCGTGTAGAGGTTGCAGGAAAATGACTGATGCGCCGCCGTCGCCAGGCCCACCAGTAACGTGGCGGCCCACAGATTGTCGACATACGCGGCACCGACGATCGGCAGGACCGCGATGGCACTGACCAGCATGGTCAGTTTGCGTGCGTCATTCAGCGACCAGCCCCGCTGCAGCAGCCGTGAGGACATCCACCCGCCCGCGATGCTGCCCAGGTCGGCGAGCACGTATACCGCGACCAGCGGCGGACCGAAGCTCTGCAGATCAAGGTGATGGCGCTTGGCAAAAAAATCCGGCAACCAGAACAGAAACATCCACCAAACCGGGTCGATGAGGAATTTCCCGGTCGCATAGGCCCAGGTCTCACGCACGGTCAACAGCCTGGCCCACGACACCGCGACAATGGGGTCCGGCGGATCACTCTGGATCAGCTGCAGCTCCTGTATTGAAACGTGCGGATCGTCCTGCGGGCGCCGGTAGACCAGCAGCCATGCGAGCAGCCACAGCAGCGTGAGCAGGCCGGTCACGATGAAAGCCGCACGCCAGCCAAACGCCAGGGTAATGGCCGGAACCAACAATGGTGTGATGATCGCCCCCACGTTGGAGCCGGCATTGAAGATTCCCGTGGCGAGGGCGCGCTCCTTCTTCGGAAACCATTCCGTAACGGCTTTCAGTCCCGCCGGAAAGTTGCCGGATTCGCCCACTCCGAGCCCAATGCGCACCACGACGAAACTCAGCAGTCCAGAGGCCATGGCATGGGCCATGTGCGCCGCGGTCCAGATGATGACCGCTACCGTGTAGCCGACCTTGGCGCCCATCCGATCGATGAGGCGCCCGAAGGCGAGGTAGCCGATTGCGTAGGCGAACTGAAACCAGAACACGATCGTGCCGTAATCGGTCTCGCTCCAGTGGTATTGGGCAGCCAGGAGCGGTTTCAACACCCCGACGATCTGCCGGTCGATGTAGTTGATGGCGGTCGCAGCAAACAGCAGACCGCAGATGAGCCAGCGGCGCCGCGTCATGACGGCCTTGCGACGCAGACGATCTCGCCCACGCCTGCAAAGTCCACCTGCGCGGTCTGTCCCGAATAGATGCGGTGGACGCCAGTAATGGCCCCCGTTGTCACCCACTGTCCGCGGCGCAGGGGCAGGCCGCGTCGCGCGAGGTGTGCAGCAAGCCAGGCCAGCGCCGCCACTGGGCCGCCAGGTGACTGGGAGACGTCCCCCTGTCCGACTGTGACCTCATCAATGCGCGTCTGAACCGCAAGGGCGAAGCGCCCCCCGGGCTGCCCGTTGGCAAGCACCGGCCCGATGATAAGTCCCGCATTGTTGCCAAAATCGCTGGCCGTGACTGCAGGGCCATGATCATTGATTTCGGCAAACGGACTGCCCGCAATCTCGACGCCCACATGGCAGGCTCCGACGAGCGCCGCGGCCTCGTCGAGCGTCCAATCCACGGCTGCTGCAGGTGCATCCTGGGCGATGCGAAAAATGAGTTCGCCCTCGACCGCACAGAATCCGTCGTCAATGCAGCTGAAATAGTTCGGGCCGGCAACAGCCTGCTGCACCTCGCCTGCGAACACCGGGCCGCTCAGGTAGTCATCGCCAAAGCGCAGCACGTCATCACCGAGGATGCGTCCGACTTTCCAACCTACGGGAGGCTCGCCGACCAGGCCGAGCGCGTCGTTCTGGATGAGATAGGCATCCTCCAGGGTCGCTGGCGCTGGTCCCGGGTAGTGCTTCAGTGCTGCACGCGCGCGGCGAGCGCCCACAAAGGCCCGTGCAATGGTGCGGACAGTCGCCGGCGTATCAGTCATCGACACAGCCACTTCAACCCCTCAATGGATCGGCCCGATGCCTGACAGCGTGGCAGGAAACCGGTGTCATTTTCAAGTGGCAGTGTATCCGGTCATCCAGGTAATCGGTATCATGCCGCTGCATTCGCATCTGAGGCGACCAGCGGCCCCCGCTGACGGCGGCGGCTCCGGGATGAGAAGGAGTAGCGCGATCAAGTCCAAGAAAGCCAGTTCGGTCAAGGCCGCGGCCCCGAAAGCGGGCCGGGTGCGCCTGACCATCAATGACATCGCGCGTCTGGCGCGCGTCTCCAAGAAGACCGTCTCGCGCGTCATCAACAAGTCGCCCTTCGTCAAGGAGCAGACTCGCTCGCGGGTCGCGGGAATCATCTCTGAGCACAGCTACGAACCAGATCCGCAGGCCCGTGGACTTGCGTTTCGCAGATCGTTCCTGGTCGGGATGATCTACGACAATCCGAATCCCCAGTACGTGGTCAACATGCAGCAGGGCATCCTCGATGCGTTGTCGGAGTTGGGGATGGAGCTGGTGATCCGTCCGGTCGATCGCCGCAAGCCGGCGTTCCTGGACGATATGCGCTCCTTCGTGGAACGGCAGAAGCCGGCGGGCATCATCATGCCGCCGTCCGTCTCCGAAGATGAAGGCTTGGTGGAAGTGCTGCGACTGCTCAATTGCCCCTACGTACGCATTGCCTCGGTGCCGCTTGATTCACCCGATCGGATGGTGGTGACGCACGACCGCAAGGGAGGCGAGCAGGCGGGGCGCCTGCTGGCGGAACTCGGGCACAAGCGGATCGCCCACATCTCGGGCCCCACGACGTTTCGCTCGGCTCATGAACGACGGCAGGGATTCATCGATGGCCTCAAGGACCACGGGCTTGAGATGCCGCCTGAGTTTTCCCTGCGCGGTGAGTACACCTACGCTTCGGGCGTGGCCTGTGGCCGGCAGTTGCTCGACCGGGTCGATCCACCGACCGCCATATTCACGGGTAACGATGAAATGGCCACGGGTGTCTACAACATTGCGCGCGAGCTGGGGTACGCGATTCCCAAGGACCTGTCGGTCGTCGGCTTCGACGATGCGCCCATTGCCGAGCGCCTGTGGCCGCCGTTGACATCGGTGCGTTTGCCGATCCGCGAGATGGGGCGCGTGGCCGCGCTGATGCTGTTCGCGAATCAGGAGAAGGGCGGATCGCCCTCCGGATTGTTCGAACCGCGGCTGGTTCAGCGGCACTCCACGGCCGCGCCGCCCGTCAAGGCGCGGTGAATCTACCGTCACAGTTGACTTTGATGTTGACACCGGTTACCTAGCTAGCGGGGCTCTGCAGAAAATCTCTGGCGGCAGCGGCGAGGCGGGGGGGCGAAACATGTATCACAAGATCTATCAGGCGACGCATCCCGATATGATGCGCGGCGCTGACAATGAGCAGCTGCGTGACCGCTATTTGATGACGGACCTGTTCGTGGCCGACAAGGTCGTGTTGAGCTATTCCCACAACGAACGATTCATCGTGGGCGGTGCGGCACCGGTCTCCAAGCCGCTGGAGTTGCCGCAGCAGCAGGCGCCGACCTCTGGCGTGCCCTTGCTGGAGCGCCGGGAGTTGGGCATTGTGAATGTGGGCGGTCCGGGGACGGTGACGGTGGACGGCACCGATTTCGAGCTGGCAAGCCGGGACGGCCTGTATGTGCCGATGGGGACGCAGAACGTGCGCTTCGCCTCTGGTTCAGCGCAGGAGCCGGGGCGGTTCTATCTGGTTTCAACGCCGGCACACGCACGTTTCGAGACGGTCAAGATCTCCATCGACAAGGCCGTGCCGCTGCAGCGCGGGGCAGTCGAAACGTCCAATGAACGGACCATCTACCAGTACATCGTTCCGGCCACCTGCAGGTCGGCGCAGTTGCTGCTGGGACTGACGCTGCTCAAGAAGGGCAGTGTCTGGAACACCATGCCGCCACATTTGCACGACCGGCGCTCGGAAGTTTACTTTTATTTTGGCTTGGGCAAGGACCAGCGGGTGTTTCACTTCATGGGCGAACCTGATGCCGCCCGGCATATCGTCGTGAGCAACGAGCAGGCCGTGATGTCCCCGCCATGGTCCATACACATGGGAGCGGGCACCAGTAATTACGGCTTCATTTGGGCCATGGGCGGCGAGAACCTCGACTACACCGACATGCAGGTGCTGGATATCTGCCAGCTTAAGTAGCCATGAGCCCAAATCCCTTCGATCTGAGCGGCAAGACGGCGATGGTCACTGGCGCCAATACCGGCATCGGCCAGGGGATTGCGCTCGCGCTTGCCGAGGCGGGTGCTGACATTATCGCGGTGGGCCGGCGCGAGTCGGTCGAGACCGAACAGCAGGTGCGCGCGCGCAACCGGCGCTTCCTGGCGCTGCAGGCGGACCTGTCGACACTTGAACCAATCGGGCCGCTCATGGATGCCGCTTTCGGCACCATGGGGTCGGTGGACATCCTGGTCAACAACGCCGGTATCATCCGCCGCAATGACGCGGTGGATTTGACAGAAGCCGACTGGGACCAGGTCATCGACACCAACCTTAAGAGCGCATTTTTCCTGTGCCAAGCCCTTGCGCGCCGTCTGCTGGTGGGCCGTCGACCTGGAAAGATCATCAATATCGCATCGATGCTCTCTTTCCAGGGCGGCATCCGCGTGGCCTCCTACACGGCGAGCAAGAGTGGGATCGCGGGGCTGACCAGGCTTCTGGCCAACGAATGGGCGGCACGGGGCATCAACGTGAATGCGATAGCGCCGGGATACATCCAGACCCAGAACACCGAAGCGCTCAGGGCGGATCCGCAACGCAACCGCGATATTCTCGCGCGCATCCCGGCCGCGCGATGGGGGATACCCGCGGACATCGGCGGCGCCGCAGTGTTTCTCTCATCCGGGGCTGCCGATTACGTCCATGGGACGGTGTTGGCCGTGGATGGAGGGTGGCTCGCCCGGTGACCGCCGCGTGCTTGACTTGTCAATGTTCAACGGCGCGACTATAGTAAATTGCTACCGGTGTCATAAAGACCCACATTTCGATGCTACCGGTGTCATTTGTGGGCGAGATTGAGTTCGCACCGGACCGACCGGGCGGCGTATTTCAGGGGGAACATAAGATGAGTCGACAGACTTACAGGAACCTGCTTACCGTCGGCGCGCTCATTGGCGCCATGGGGACTTCGGTCGCAGCTATCGCGGCCGACGCGGCCGCCACTGATGACACTACCCTGCAGGAAGTGGTAGTCACGGGATTTCGAAGTTCACTGCAGAAAGCGCTGGACATGAAGCACGAGCAGTCCGCCGAAATCGACACCATTCTGGCCGAAGACATCGGCAAATTCCCCGACGCGAATCTGGCCGAGTCGTTGCAGCGCATTCCGGGTGTGGCGATCACCCGTGAAGGCGGGGAGGGTCGTGAAATCACTGTGCGCGGACTTGGTCCGCAGTACACCCGCACGCTGATCAACGGAATGGAGGCCCTGACGACCATCGGGTCCCCCGACAACGATGGCGGCGTCAACCGGACACGGGCCTTTGACTTCAATGTCTTTTCGTCTGATCTCTTTACCGAGATTGATGTGCACAAAACGGCCGAGGCCCGCGTCGATGAAGGATCACTCGGTGCGACGATCGATCTGCATTCGGCGCATCCCCTGAGCCTGGCGAAGAACACTCTGATTCTGAGCGGCAAGGAGGACTACAACGATCTCGCAAAATCGTTTGGTCCGCGCGGCGGCATACTGGCCTCGACCAAGAACGACGCCGGCACTCTCGGCGTACTGGTGTCCTTATCCGCCAGTCACCGTGACCTGGACAACGTCGGCGACTCCACGGTGCGCTGGGATGAAGGCAACGTGCTCTCCACCGGCGGCACCAGCGCCAAACCGCTGGTCGGATTCGGCAGCGTGCTTGGCACGAACTGCCAGGTCAATCCATTGCCGGCGGGCTGCGTCGCGGCCGATTCGGCGCTGCATCCCCGGTTCCCGCGCTATGACCTGTATCGAGAGATCCAGGATCGCTACGGCGGTTCCTTGGCACTACAGTTCAAGCCGAATGATCGTCATTCGATGTCGCTTGATTACCTCAAATCGTATTGGGCGGAGCGGCGCTATGAAGACTATATTGAAGCGCCTGGCTTCAGCGGTACGGGCAAGTGCTCTTCCGCTGCGACCTGCACCAGCATTGCGAATATCGCAGTCCAGTCGGACACGATTTCTCCAGCGGGCGTGATGACGGGGGGTACGTTCAACGGCGTCGATGCCCGTACCGAGGCGCGTTACGACGAAATGCACACGAATTTCAATCAGGTGACCCTAAATTCAGTGGACCACTGGGCTAACCGGTTCTGGACCGACGCGCTGCTTGGCCTCAACACGTCGCGTTTCGCCAATCCGATCCAGACGACGATTGGCTGGGACCAGTACAACATTCAAGGTTTCAGCTATGCCTTCAGTGGCAGCAGCGTGCCGCTGCTGAACTTCGGCAACGCCAATCTGAATTCGCCCGGCGACTGGCGTCTGACCGAGGTCCGCGAGCGCCCGCAAACCGTCAACAATGACTTCTCCACGGCCGCCGGATCCTTGCACTTTGACATGTCCGATAATCTGCAGTTGTCGGCGGGGGCGAGCTACAAGTTGTACAAGTACGCAACCACCTCGTTGCGTCTGGTGAATGGA
This sequence comes from Steroidobacteraceae bacterium, assembly GCA_049792815.1. Taxonomy (GTDB): domain Bacteria; phylum Pseudomonadota; class Gammaproteobacteria; order Steroidobacterales; family Steroidobacteraceae; genus DAIDKA01. The sequence continues at coordinate 48,297 of JBARBG010000191.1, forward strand.
GAGTCGGTGACGCCAACCAATGCCTACTCCTCGCTGCAGTCAATCGCCAACAGCAGTTACGCCGCGCCGAACAACGTGGTCGCTGGCGGTGTGAATCCACCACCCGGAAGCAGCCTTTCCTGGTATTCGCCGAGCGTCGCCCTGGCCGTGAATGCGCTCGGCGGCCTGTATTCCTCACCGCTGTTCGCGCTCAGCACCCTGGGTGACCTCGGCAATAACGCCGGGATCCGGGAGGCCGATACCGGAGTCTTTGTCCAGTCCGACTTCAAGTTCCAGGTGTTTCATCAGCAGTTTCGCGGCAACTTGGGCTGGCGCAGCGTCACCACGGACGAAACGTCAAACGGTTACGACTTTGTTAGCAATGTTCTCTCCCCCGTAGTCAACAATCATCGCTACACGGAAGGACTGCCGTCGGCCAATCTGGCCTGGGACCTGACTGACAACACGGTGCTGAGGCTGGGCGCGGCGCGTGTGATGACGCGCCCGGATCTGGGTTCCCTGGTCGGCACCACTACGGTGAGCGTGTCGGGCACTTCCTATTCCGTCAAGACCGGCAATCCGAACCTGGCGCCCTTCCTGGCCGACAGCTATGACGTCGCCTTTGAGTGGTACCCATCGCGCGGAGCAATTGTTTCCCTGGCGGGCTTTCGCAAGAACATCATCAGCCTGGTTGCCACCAGCACCACGAACATTCCCTTTACCGGCAATCCGTTTGGGATACCGGACAGCGCCGCGGTGGCGGCCTGCGGTACGACTCCGGGTTGCAGCCCGGCAGCCACCTGGGCGTTCTCGACGCCGCAGAACACCTCGGGCGGTCATGTCGATGGTCTGGAACTGAATGTCCAGCAACCCTTCACCTTTCTGCCTGGATTCTGGAGCCACTTCGGCGCACTCGCGAACCTGACCGTGGTGAATTCAAGTGTCAGCTATCCGAACGGCTCCGGCGGCTATGTTCAAGGTCAGCTGCTCGGCCTCTCGAAGAACGCCGCCAACGCCACGCTGTATTATGAGGATGAGCGGTGGAGCTTTCGCGTATCGGAGGCTTATCGCAGCAGCTATCTCACCAAAATTCCGGGTACCGAAGTGGGAACGGACGCGGACGGCTTCCTGCCGACACACAACGTGGATGCATCCTTGCAGTACTCAGTGGGCGCACACCTGAAACTGACCCTGGAGGGGGTCAACCTGACGAACCAGCAGGAGCTTGAGTTCACGGATACTCACCGCCAGCTGCCGTACTACGATCATCAGACCGGGCGCGAGATCCTGCTCGGTGCCCGCTACCAGCTCTGACCTAGGTGAAGCGCGCCGCGCACGGTTTCGATTGCAGGATCCACCGCCGCGAGTTTGTGGGCGGTGCACTGGCCGCTTTGGTCGTGGCGCCGGTGGCATGGGGAAGTGCGCGCTCGATGACGATTGAAACCCGGTTGGGTGCCGTGATCGGTTCAGCCGAGGATGGCTGCGCCGTCTTCAAGGGGATTCGGTACGGCCAGGACACCCGTCACCGACGCTTCCGTCAGGGGCTGCCGGTGCAGCCGTGGCTGCAGGCCCGGGAATGCTTCCACTACGGCGCCGCCAGTCCCCAGACCCATCCTCAAGAGCCGGTGAGCGAAGACTGTCTGTTCCTGAATGTCTGGACGCCCGCGGTGGCGGGAGCAAGTTCCCGCCGCCCGGTCCTCGTTTATCTGCATGGCGGCGAGTACAGCCACGGGTCCGGATCAAGCCCTCTCTACGATGGCTCGATATTGGCCCGTGAGCAGGATGTGGTCGTGGTTACGCTCAATCACCGCCTCTCGGTGTTCGGTCATCTGGCCCTCGGGACGTGGGCCCACGACGACCGGCGCTTCGCCGGCAATGCGGGTTTGTGGGACATCGTGTTGGCACTGCAGTGGGTCCGGGCCCACATCGGATCTTTCGGTGGCGATGCATCGTGCGTGACGCTATTCGGGCAATCGGGCGGCGGGGCCAAGATCGCCTGTCTGATGGCCATGCCTGCGGCGCAGGGACTCTTTCACCGTGCCGTGACCATGAGCGGTCAGCAGATCACCTTATCCGGTCCGCAAGCGGCGCAACGCCGGGCCGAGGTGTTCATGTCGGCCCTGGGCCTGCGAGCGGGGCAATGGGAGCGGCTGGATGGGCTCTCCGCCGAGCAGCTGCTTAAAGCCAGCGAAGCGAGCGATCCGACGATCGAGCGTTCCAGTCTTTATTTTGGACCGGTGCTGGATGGTGTGTCACTGGATCGGCATCCGTTCTTTCCCGATGCCGCCCCGCTGGGGCGAGCCATTCCAATGGTCATTGGCGGGACTCGCGACGAAGTGCGGATCTTCTTCGAGTCCGAGTGGGATCAGATCCGCGCTTACACCTGGGAGGATCTCAGCTCCCGGCTACCCGCCGAACTGCGGGTCGACTGTGATGCCGCTGAGGTGGTCGCCTTCTACCGTCGGCTACGGCCGAAGGCCACTCCGGAAGAGGTCTTCTACGCCGCGGTAACCGACAGCCGCTCGTGGCGTGGCGGGGTGATTGAAGCCGAGGCGCGCGCCATGGCGGGAGTGCCGGCCTATGTGTACCAGGTGAATTTCGAATCGCCGCTCAAACAAGGCCGCCTGGGTGCCTGCCACACAATTGACATTCCGCTGATGTTCGGGAGTACGGGCGTGAGTGGTGCCCTGACCGGCAATTCTGAAGCGGCACAGCGGCTGTCAGCGCAAACCCGCAATTTCCTGGTGCGCTTTGCCCGCACCGGCGATCCCAACGGCACCGGTCTGCCGAAATGGGCCCCCTATGACCTTAAGAGCCGCGGCACACTGCTACTGGCAAACAATCCAGAAATTGAAAGCGATCCGCGCGGCGCCCAACGCCGCTTCTTCGCCCGATTCCCTTTCATACAAAAGGGAACTATCTGAGGGCGAGGTAAACCCTAGTGGACCTGCGGGTTCCTTCCTTGCGTCGATGCGACCCCGGAGCCGCAGCGGGAAGATCGGTCGGCGTCACGTCAAGTTGCACGCACATGGGTGATCAGCTTCATGCACTTCGACCTGGGCTGCTTCGACGATCAGTCCGGCCGCGTGGAGTGCGCGCCAAACCCATTTGGCGCCAAAGTGTTACGCATGTCTCCGGTATAAGCCGTTAGCTAAGTAACCGGCATAAACACAGGAATTTATTGGTAGCGGGGGCCTGCTACGGATCCAGGCAAGTGCGATATGTCACGTCGTTATCCTGAAGTGACCGCCGCTTACCCCGGAACGGTTGGCTTGCGGATTTGTGCTACATGTAGCACAATAAGGTCATGAAAGAAGCGGGCATACGTGAAGCCAGGCAGAACCTGACTGCCCTGATTGAAGAGGTACGTAAGGGCCACGAGGTGACTATTACTGATCGGGGCAAGCCAGTTGCGCGGCTCGTGCCGCCCCGGCCAGAGCGAGCCAAGCCCTTTTCGGGCCGCGCCGATTTCCGCCGCAGGATGCCGGTGCTGCCGGTGCCCCTTGCCGACACCATCATCGACGAGCGAGCCGAGCGCGGCTGAAACCGTGATGGTTCAGGACGCGGGCGGCACCGACACCGGCATCTATCTGGATTCCAGTGCACTGGCGAAGCTATATCTACCGGAACCAGAAAGCGACAGTCTCGATGCCTTTCTGCGCGGCAGGCGAGATTTGTTGATATCGGAGCTCGCCATAACCGAAGTATTGTCCGCGGTCGCCCGCAGCCGACGCGAGGGCGTACTCAATGCGTCTCAGGCATACGAGATTCGCGACGCCGTCTTGGCAGACGCCGACTCAGGTTCGTTCTGCCGTCTGGACTTGAGTCCCCTGATTCACCGTCAGGCCGAACGCCTATTGCTGCACGTCGAGTCGGTAGCATTGCGGACGCTCGATGCATTGCATGTTGCACTGGCGCTTCACGGATCGGCCACGTACATCGTGACATACGACACACGCATGCGCGCGGCCGCCTTGCACGCGGGGCTCAAACCAGTTGACCTATAAACTGGAGGCCGGAGTCACTACGGAACGCGGGGCGCTCAGTTGCCGACGACGGCCTGCATGACGGCCGTCTCGAAGTCGTCGCGCAGCTGGCC
>JBARBG010000192.1:0-2187 GCA_049792815.1 Steroidobacteraceae bacterium
TGTCGAGCAGGTTGTCGATACCGGCGCGCAGTGAGAACGTCTTGTTGATGTTCCAGTTGAACGTCAGGTCAAACGCATACCAGGCCGGAGTGGCGATGGTGGTGTTCGGCGAGTAGGACAGGTAGCCGCTGCTCACCTTCGCGTTGTACGCTTCGATCGCCTGGTTCTGCGGCACTGTCGCCGAATTGACCGATGGCAGGAACCGCCAGTTCAGCTGAGCCCCGAACGACGGCAGTATGTAGCCGATGCTCAGGTTGAGGCGGTACCCATACGCACCCCCGTTGGTACCGGCCAGAGTCGGTCCCATCGAATCCTTCCAGTTGATGTTCGGGTCGAAGTAGGCCCCGGAAGTCTTCGTGCGGTAGTAATCCAGGAGGGTGTCCTGGGAGTTGAGGGTAATGGCACCCGGCAAGGACTTGAAGCCCAGGTCCGAGAGCTGCGCGATCCAGTTGAACGCAAAGTCAACGCCGGCAGTGCCGATGGTGGCCTGGTTCGTGTACACCTGCAGGGACGAGGCCGGTGCACCGGTGGAGGAGTTACGAGCCACGTTCAAGCAATTCTGGGTGGCCGCCACCGCGGCCGCCTGCGCGGCGGTCGTGACCGGGGTTCCCCCGTAGCACAGGAAGTTGGCGTAGTCACCCGAGTCCAGCTCGATGGCGTTGCTGATGTGCACCTGCCACCAGTCAATTGATCCGGTCAACCCGGCGAGCCACGGACGATCGCTCAGTGCGGCAAACACCAACCCGCCCGTCCAGGTATCGGCTGTCTCGGACTTCAGATTCGGATTGCCAACCTGGTCGGGGAAGGCACTGAAGCCTGCGGCCGGGCTCTGCGCCGTTGTGACGTAGAAATCCGTCGCCGACGCCGCTGACATCTGCGCCTGGCAGATCAGATACGTGCTCAGCGCGCCGGCCGCTCCTTGGGCGTTGACCAGCGGAGACGCCGCTTGACCCTTGGACGGACTCACGTCGGGAGCCGCACCCGTCGCGCCGAAGGGCGAGTTGGAGCGCAGCGAACACGGATCATTGAACAGGGCGCCGCCGCCGAACTGCTGCTGCGTGGGCAGATACAGTTCGCCGATGTTCGGTGCGCGGTTGGCGCGGTTGAAGCCGCCGCGAATGCGCAGCGAATTGGTCAGCGTGGCGTCAACATTGACCTTGAAGGTGGTCGAATTGTCGCCGGTGTCGAACGAAGAATAGCGGCCACCCAGATCCAGGTTGAGCTTCTTCAGCATCGGCAGGTCCTGAACCACCGGCACGTACAACTCCAGATATCCATCGCGAGAGGATATGGTGTTATTCATGCTGCCCAGCGGGTACAGACCCAGGGTCTGGTCCAGGAAGGACGCGGTGGAATTCAGGGTATCGGGTATGAATTGTCCGGCATCGCGCCGGTACTCGTACCCGAACGCACCGCTCATGTCGCCAGCCGGCAGCTTGAACAGCGTGCCCTGGAAGTTCGCCTGCATGTTGTCCTGCTGAATAGCGGTCTGCGATGTCGTAGTCGCGAAGACGGCATTCTGGCAGTCGGCGGACGGGGCCACATCACCGCCGAAGATCGAGTTGTAGAAACCACTGGTGCAGGTGGGCGGCACGCCGTTACCGAAACCGGCGGCGCCGTTGTTCTGGTTGCCCTGGAAAGTCTGGCCCGCGCCGTAATCCGGGGAAGCCAGCACGGTCTCCAGACGCTGCAGGCTCTCGTTGCCGTAGGCGTGGGTGATGTCCGTCGACTGACCGCGGGAGTAATAAACGTCGCCCGTCCAGTCGCTGACCATCAGCGGGAATCGCAAGCCCGTCTCAATTTGCCACACATTGGTGGTGTCCACCGTGTTGCGCGGTGGCAGGCCTGTTTTCGGCGTCCACCACAACTGCCAGCTGCTCGCCGCCGTCGGGCACTCGCTCGCCGCGATGGTGTTGTTACAGCTCACCGGTCCACCGGTAGAGGGTCCCGGAGGACCAAAGAAGCTGCGTGTGTCCAGCATCATGGCCATCTGCCAGGGCACCGGGTGCTGGGCGCCCGCGGCTCCGTTGGCGATGAAAGCGGGGTTTGTATACGCGTTGGCCGTCGGATTCGCGGCGAACGCATTGTAGATGGCGGTCAGCTGCGCCACGGTCGAGCCGGCATTGATAGCCGCCGGATTGATCGGGCTGTCCGTCGCCTCATTGAACGGAATGGCCGCTCCCCAAC
>JBARBG010000193.1:0-7427 GCA_049792815.1 Steroidobacteraceae bacterium
GCGCCGGCCACCCGCGCTGGTCGCCCGCCGAGCGCCGGGCAGCAGCAAGGCGCGCAGCCCGGCGAAGCTGTCGGAATTGGCGAGTCCCAGCGCCACCAGTTCCGCCAGCGCCTCCTCCACCTGCACCGGCAGCAGCCGCGTGGCATCGGCCAGTTCGTCAAAGAAACTCGCGCCACGTCCGGTCAGCTCGGCGGCGACTGCCGCGGCGCCGGAACTGAGCGTGGGCTGCGGTCCCGCGGCGCCCAGCGCCGCCCAGTATTTGAGGTTGCGCCGCGCCAGCAACGCAATCGGCGTCGTCCGCACCGGGGCCACGGCGCGCACCGTGGCGGCCTCCCGAGAGGACTCACCGATGCGCGCCCACACATAGCGCCCGGCCAGGCAGTGCTCATCCAGCCACGCCGGTTCGTAGCCGTTGATTCGTGCCGGCAGGACATCACTTTCCCAGGCGCCGGCCGCGACCTCGACGCCCTCGAGCTGATCGAGCACCACCAGCATGGCATCCGGACCCTGCATGCGCGTCGCCGGTGTCACGCGCTGCCAGTCGAAAAGAAAGCGCACGAACTCGCGCAGGGCCACCGGTTCGATCTCGGCACGCAGGCTGCGCACCGTGTAACGGTGGATGCGCGCGAGCAGCCGCCGCTCGCACCATTCCTCCTCGTCGCCGCCGGAGAAGCGGCCGCGCATCAGCACGCCCTGGGTCTGCAGCTGCAGCAGCGCCGCCTCGAGATCACTGCGCGCCACCTGCGGCAGTGTCCCCGCCAGCGCAGTCGCCGTCACCGGTCCGAGGCCATCCAGACGGCTGTGCACGATGGCTGCCAAGCCCTGCGTCCGCGCCGGCGTGTCGGACCACAACGCATCAAACTGCGCGCGGCGCTCGGTCGCCACCCACAGTGAGCCGCAATCGTTCAAGCAGACCGCCCGTGATTGTTCGACCAGTCCCCCGATGAGCGCTTGCCATGTCGGATTGGCGTCCACCTCCTGCGCGGTGAGGTATCCCATCCAGCTGAGCGCATCGTGCAGCTCATCGGCGCTTTGCGCATCGGGCCAGGCCTCCGCGCGCACCCCGGCAATGGCCTGCGGATCCAGGCGCCCGAGGTCCGCCGCCGCGGTGGGATCCAGCCAGCGCCGGCTCATGACCGCCTGGGTGCGCCGCTCCTCCAGTGGCGCATCATCAAGAAAGGCGTAGGGCCGCGCCGACAGTACTTCCAGCGCCAGCGGCGAAGGTTCGGTGAGATCGCGCGCCAGCACCTTGAGCGCACCGGCCTCGATGCGCCGCAGGATGTCGAGCCAGCGATCCGCGTCCATGGCCTCACGCAGGCAATCCGCAATGGTCTGGTTGACCAGCGGATGATCGGGAATCTCGATCTCACCCGGCAGGTTCTCGGCGCAGGCGACCTGATCCGGAAATACCGAGGCCAGCAGGTCCTCGGCATTCATGCGCGCAATCGGTGGCGGCACCCTGCGGCCACCGCGAAAGCGCGGCAGCGCCAGCGCGATCGCGGCAGCCCAGCGCCAGCGCGTGATGAACATCGGCGCCGCACACAGCGCCTGGGTCAGGATGTGCAGGGCCGTGTTCGAATGCAGGTAGTGCGCAACGTCCGCCAGCTCGAAACTGTGCGCGGTGGTGAGCGACAGGATCAGGGCATCCTCGGTCGCCGCGGCCTGCAGCTCGAAGTTGAACTGCCGGCAGAAGCGTTTGCGCAGCGCCAACCCCCAGGCGCGGTTGATCCGGGCGCCAAAGGGAGCATGCAGCAGCAGCTGCATGCCGCCCGCCTCATCGAAGAATCGCTCCAGCACGATGGTGTCCATCGTGGGCAGGCAGCCCAGCGCCGCATGCGCCGCGGCCAGGTATTCAACCAGCTGTGCGGCCGCTGCGGCTTCGATGCCGGCCACCTGCATCACCCAGGCCTGCGCACCGACGCCCAGGCGTGCGGCAATGCCCGCCCGCAGCTGTGACACTGCGCCGGACAGCTCCCAGGTACGGCCCGGCGCCTCGCCCAGCCAGAACGGAATGCTGGGCGGCTGACCCTTTGCGTCTTCCACGCGCACGGCGCCGCGCTCCACGCGCAGGATGCGGTAGGACGCATTGCCGAGCTGGAAGATGTCCCCGGCATTGCTCTCGATGGCGAAGTCCTCGTTCACACTGCCTACCAGCACGGCTTCGGGCTCCAGCATCACCTTGTAGTCGGCGGTGTCGGGGATGGCGCCACCGCTGGTGAGGGCGGTCAGGCGCGTGCCGCGCCGGGCACGCAGCTTGTGGTTGACCGAATCGTAGTGAATCAGCGCGCCGCGCCGGCCGCGGCGGGTACTGAAGCCTGCCGCAAGCATGCGCACGGTGGCGGAATAGTCCTCACGCGACAGTTGCGCGAATGGCAGTGCCCGCCGCACCAGGTCATACAGTTCGGTCTCGTCGCATTCACGGCAGGCCACCTCGGCCGCGATCTGCTGCGCCAGCACATCCAGGGTGCCCGCGGGTATCTGCAGCACATCCAGCGCCGCGGCCCGCACCGCCAGCAGCAGCGCCGTGCATTCCACCAGATCATCCCGCGACAGCGGGAACAGCCGTCCCTTGGACACCCCGCCGACCGCGTGGCCCGAACGACCCACGCGCTGCAGGAAGGCATTGATGGAACGTGGCGAGGCGATCTGACACACCAGGTCCACCTCGCCGATGTCGATGCCCAGTTCCAGCGAAGCGGTCGCCACCAGCACCTTGAGCTCGCCCTGGCGCAGGCGCTGTTCGGCCAGATGGCGTTTCTCGCGCGCCATGCTGCCGTGGTGCGCCATGACCTGCTCTTCGCCCAGTCGCATCGACAGCTGCCGCGCCAGCCGTTCGGTCATCTTGCGCGTGTTCACAAAGATGAGCGTCGTGCGATGGGCCGCGGCGAGGGCTGCGAGCCGTTCATAGACCAGTGTCCAGGCATCCCCGGACATCACCGCCTCCAGGGGCACACCGGTCAGTTCCAGCTGCAGATCGCGCGCACGGGCATGACCGGCGTCGATCACGACGCAGTTGGATTCATCGCCGGTGAGAAAGCGTGCAACGGCCGCGATGGGCGACTGAGTGGCCGAGAGTCCAATGCGGTTGAGCCTTCCGGACAGGGCCGCCAATCGCTCCAGCGACAACGCCAGATGCGCACCGCGCTTGTTGCCCGCCAGCGCATGGATTTCATCCACGATCACGGTCCGGGTGGTGGCCAGCATTTCGCGGCCGGACTTCGAGCCCAGCAGGATGTACAGCGACTCCGGTGTCGTCACGACAATATGCGGCGCCTGCCGCCGCATCCGCGCGCGCTCGGACTGGGGCGTATCGCCGGTGCGCACCACGGTGCGGATCTCGACATCGGGAAGCTCCAGGCGGGCCAACTGCGCGCGGATGCCCGCCAGGGGCGCCGCCAGGTTGCTCTGGATGTCGTTGGACAGAGCCTTCAGGGGCGAGACATAGACGACGCGCGTCTCATCCGCGAGGGTGCCCGCCTGACCTTCACGGACCAGCTCGTCCAGCGCCGCCAGAAAGGCGCTCAGGGTCTTGCCCGATCCGGTGGGCGCGGCGACCAGCACATTGCGCCCGGCCTGAATGGCCGGCCACGACTGCTGCTGCGCCGGCGTCGGCGCCGCAAAGCGGCTGCGAAACCAGGCCGCGACCGCCGGGTGAAAGGCATCCAGCGCATTCATGGCGGCGGCGGCTCAACCCAGGCGTACGTCGCTGAACTGGATGGTGGGTTCCACGTTGGTGAAGTTCGCGATATCCGCCGTGATCGCCGGCGCGTTCGGCAAGAAGGCCTTCTGAAAGGACTCCATTGAGTCAAAACGCAGCACCGTGATGACCGCGTATTCAGGCGGCGTACCCGGAGCAGCGCCGCCGCTGCCCTGCTGGACCAGCACGCCCTTGAGCGTTGCGCCCAGGAGCCGGCTCACCAGTGGGATATGCGTATCGAGGTAGTAGTTCATGTTGAACTTGATGGTCGCGGAGTTCTTGTAGAGCACATTGACGCTGATCATGGGGTTCCTCTGTGTGAATTTTTCAAGGATTGCGCCCGGCGAACTTCAGCACCAGGCGCGCCAGTCCATCATAGTCGCCATCGAAGTGATGGCCGCCGGATAGCTCGGCGGTCCCGGGGGTGCCCGAGGGGAGATCCGTACACAGTGAATCCTTGTCCCCGGCGCCATACACGCACAGCGTCGTGGCGCTGGACAGCTTCTGGTACTCCGGCAGGATCGGCAGTCCGGCGGCCGGCCCCACCCAGTTCGACAAATGAAATTCGAAGGCCGCATTGCGCCCCAGTCCCAGCAGCGTGGTCGTCGCAATCCTGCTGCGCGCTGTGTCAGGCAGGCGATTCACGGCAAACGGCAGCACATCGGCGCCCTGTGAATAGCCGATCAACAGTGCGCGCTGCCGGTGCCACGCCGTCGCGTAGTAGTCGAGCGTGCGGTCCAGATCGTGCGCCAGTCCGTCCGGGGTACGTGCCGTCCAGAAGTACCGCAGGGTGTCCCAGCCCACCACCGGTATGCCGCGTCCGGACAGTGCCCGCGCGACTTCCCGGTCGAGCCCGGCCCAGCCACCGTCACCGGAGAGCAGCACCGCGAACAGATCATCGTTGCCCGTCGCAGTGGCCGGCACTTCTGTCAGCGGCAGGTCCTTCAGGCTCGGCGGCGCGGTCACCTGTGCGGTCCGCGAGCCGTCCGTTACACCATCCAGCGCCGCGCCCAGTTGCGTCGACCACTGGCGAGGATCGGCGAAGTCATGCTCGACGCCGGGGATGAGCGAAATCCGGGCATTGTGGATGCCATGGATGAAGGCCGCGGCAGCCGCAGCCGGACAGACGCTGTCGATGACTCCATGCACGTCGACCCAGCGCAGGGCCAGCTTGGGGTCCGGCAGCAATGTCAGCCCCTTGCTGTCAGGCCGGCGTTGAAAATGCACCCCTTCACCCTTGCAGAAAGGCTTGGTGGTTTCGTAGTCGGGAGTGAATCCCAGGGTGAGAACGCCGGCGAACAGTCCCGGTGGCGCCTGCGCCGCCGTCGCATAGGCCAGGGTGGCGCCCGCGGAGTAGCCGGCCAGCACCGGTGTGATATAGGTGGGCAGGCGGTAGTAGGCCTGGACGTAGTGACTCAAGTTCTCCAGGTCGCCGTCGGCAAAGAAACAGGCGCTGTGTTCCTGGGTGAAGCTGGCCAGCAGCGCCGGTTCGTCCAGTCCCAGAACCAGGGCGCCATGGGCCTGCAGTACTTTCGCCATCCGGTCGGTATCTGCCTGCCAGCCCCCATCTCCGGACAAGAACAGAACCACCTGCTGAACATTTCCGGCAGGGTGATACACGGTGACGGACTTGAAGCGCCCATGGGCGAGCACCTGTATTGCGGTGCGTGAACAGGAGACGGTGAAGGCGCCGGCCACCAGGGCCAGCAATACGACATGGGCCAGATTCATCTTGCCGCCGCGTCGGTCACGCATGGGGAGGGATCCGCCTTATGTTAAATACCATACAAAGGCGGATATCCACCCGGGGAGCCCGATTTGAATACCTCGGGTGAGGACCCATTATGGTTCAGCGGGGACACCACCTTCAACGCCCAAGGTTGGGGGTGGGCAGGCAGAAAGCCGCGCTGCAGCAGGCGAAACCTGGTCCACAGATCAACAATGGCGAATCGGCATGTCGCGGCCGATCATGGTAAGGTGCCGGCGCTTAATCCTGCCGCTGTGAAGGCCATAAAAGAGCATGTCAACCGACGCTGTCCAGACCGAAAAACCGCCGCTGATCATTCTCAACGTGATCATTTTTACGTTGACAGCGCTCGTGACTGTGATTGCGGTGCCCTGGTACGGCATCGTGCATGGCTACTCGGCCGGCATCTGGGCTTTCGCCGGGTTCTTCCTGGTTGCCAACGAGATGTCCATTACCGCCGGTTACCACCGACTGTGGGCGCACAAGGCCTATGAGGCGCATCCCGCCTTGCGCGTGCTCTTCCTCGTCTTTGGCACCATGGCGTTGCAGAACAGTGCCTTCGTATGGTGCAGCGGCCATCGCCGCCACCACCTCCACGTCGATGACAACGAGAAGGATCCGTACTCCTCGGGTCGCGGCTTCTGGTTCTCGCACATCGGCTGGATGGTGCGCGACTACAAGAGCGGTGAAGTCGACCTGTCGAACATCCCGGACCTGAAGCGCGACAAGATGCTGGCGTTCCAGCACAAGTACTACGCGCTGCTGGCCGTGGGCGCCAACTTCGGCCTGCCGGCACTGGTTGGCTGGGCGCTGGGTGACATCTGGGGAGCACTGCTGCTGACCGGCGTCGCCCGTCTGGTCCTGAGCCACCATTTCACGTTCTTCATCAACTCCCTGGCACACATGTGGGGCTCGCGTCCCTACTCCGAGGCGAACACCGCCCGCGACAATGCGGTGCTGGCGCTGGTGACCTTCGGTGAGGGCTACCACAACTTCCACCACATCTTTGCGCACGATTATCGCAACGGCGCGCGCTGGTGGCAGTGGGATCCGACCAAGTGGCTGATTGCCTCATGCTCCTGGGTGGGGCTCACGCGGCGCTTGAAAATCACGCCGGCGTTCCAGATCCAACGGGCGCTGCTGGCCATGCAGCTGAGCCGGGCGCAGCAGAAGCTGGCGCGGTTGCCGCAGGCGCATCGTCCGCCGACCCACATCGAACAGCTGCGCCACAAGATTGCGCAGGAATATGAGGCCCTGGCCACCGCGGTCGCCGACTGGACCCGCGTCAAGGAACAGTGGCTGGAAGAAAAGAAGCGCGCGGTCATCGAACATTGGGAACAGGCGAGCTTCCAGACCCGCCTGCGCGAGATCGAGGAGCGCCTGAAGGTGCAGCGGCGCCGCCTGCGCGTGCTGCACGCTGAGCTGGCCTGAAGCGAAGGCCAGGACCTCAAACGCATCGTCCGAACACCCCCGCCGCAAGCGGGGGTTTTTACATCCGGCTTAAGAGTTTCACATGGGTCGCATATTCGAAGTCAGAAAAGCCACGATGTTCGCGCGCTGGAACCGCATGGCCAAGCAGTTCGCGCGCATTGCCAAGGACATCACCATGGCGGTGAAGTCCGGCGGTCCCGATCCGGCCGGCAATCCCAGCCTGCGCCGCGCCGTGCAGAACGCCCGTGCGGTGAACATGCCCAAGGACAAGATCGAATCGGCCATCAAGCGCGCCTCGGGGCGCGATGCGGCCAACTACCAGCAGGTGCTGTATGAGGCGTACGCGCCGCACGGCATTGCACTGCTGATCGAAACCGCCACCGACAACCCGGTACGCACCGTCGCCACGGTGCGCAATGTGGTCACCAAGAACGGCGGCAATCTGGCCACCAGCGGCAGCGTCAGTTTCCAGTTCAGGAAAATGGGCGTGTTCCGTCTCGACCCCACCGGCATCGATCACGACGATCTGGAGCTGTACCTCATCGATCATGG
>JBARBG010000194.1:0-20754 GCA_049792815.1 Steroidobacteraceae bacterium
TACACGACCACATCGCTCCGCAGGGTCTCTTGCGGCGGTTCCGGCCAATCTGACGGAAGCGCGGCCAAATCACGTAGGCGATCTGCGAATCCGGCGGCCGTCGACATGATAATCGCAGTTTCGAAGCGGCGCGCGACGGACAGATTTGATGTTGCCAGGATAAGGCCAAGGAGCGGCTTCTCCTCGCCGTTCCGATCGCTCATTGCGAGGGCCCAGGCAGCGGCAGACCAAAATCCGGGGTGTTGTCGCAACTCTTCGGGCGAGAGCCGGTCATACCAAGCAAGCACAGCTGCGTTGCGACCCTGGATCGTCATGTCCGAGGAGTGCTGCTCCGCTAGCGTGATCGCTGCCTCGATGTCTCCTGAGAGGAACGATTGTTCGGCCGCGGCATCGTACATGTCATGGACGGCGTACCATGCAGAGGCCTTACGGGCGTTGTCCTGGCGTGTGGCGAGCGGCAGTTCGTTCCATCGTGCGCGCAACCCCTCCCGCGCTAGGGGGTGCAGTTTCATCCATTCGCCGCCCTCAGCGCGCGATATCAGCGGTGTCTCTTCGTGAAGTCGCAGCAGTTCCTTCTCCAGCTCCTTGTCCCCGGTAATTGCCACGCATAGATCTGGATGTACGACCTCAAAACCTGAAAGTGCGATGAGCATTTCGATAGTTCGCTTCGGCTGACAGTCGATCACCGCGGAAAGGAAATAACGGCGGATGTCCACCGAAGCAGTCGACAGCAATGCTCCCGTGTCGCCATGTCGACTGAGCGCCACCGCGGCCAGCCGCACCCCAAGTGGCCACCCATCCGCCAACTCATGCACGCGAACGCCGATTTCGGGGCTGCACTGCGTTCCGGTCGCCTTCGACAATACTGCCAGCGTATCGCTTACGGTGAAGCGCAGGTCAGTTGTGATAGCTGGTGCAACGGGAGAAGTACTGAACGTGCCGCTGGCCATTAATGCACTTGTCGGGCGAGCCGCCAGTGCAATGTGCAAATTTGCGGGAAGGTTGCCGAGCATGTATTCCAGGATCTGGGTACGCGAACGCGTCGGCATCAGGTCGACGTCATCAAGCATGAGCCATACCTCAGTGGCTAAGCCAGCAACCTCGGCCAACCATCCGGTAATGGCCTCCCTCGGATCTGATCTTGTGAACAGCCACCGCACCACGGAATCGCTAAAGGCACGCTTACCACACACTTCGCGGGCCGAGTAGGTCAGTCCCCGCACTAGGCGGGCCGGATTATCGCGGTCATCAGCGCTGTACCAGAACGGGCTCGCACCGCGCGCCAGTACCTCTCGGCGCCAACTTGTAAGCTGAGAGGTCTTGCCAAATCCAGTCGGGGCAAGCAGGGGTAGGACTTGCGCGCCCGTGCGTTCGAGGTGGCTGAGTTTGAGCCGCTCACGATCAAGGAACCGGGGATCGCGACGGGGCGGGTTCGATTTCAGTAGGAGGGCGGGATCCTTCCGGGAATCGATAATGCTCATCAGCGCAGGTCTCTTCGGCCGCTCAATAGTCTGCCTCGCACGATGAGCGAGTGTTGCCTGAAGGTTTCTCGGGCCTGAAGCGTAGGGGCATTTTGCATTGGTGAAGTTACGACAGCTACTGGTGCGGCCAGCGACCGGAGATTGATCTACAACCCGGTCCGCGATGCTGCAGTGCAGCACCTTGTCGTTGTCTGGTCAACACCGGAATTTCTCGACTGGCACTTGTTGCGCAGGCGCATCATAGCTTGGTGGGGCATCTTATATGATAGCCATGGGCAAATGATCACGGGCTCGAAGTCAGATTCGCCGTAGGAGGTGTCACGGCGGAATGCGAACTGTTGTTTTCTCATCGCCATACCCCCTGCATTTGGGGGTGCGGGTGAGGCTTCGGGCGATTAGCCTGCTCGTCAGCCGTAAGCGTAGGATTCTGGGGGGGGTATGGAAGTATTTTCGACGGCTGGGTTGCCGGACTCTCGTAAGCTGCCATTTTGGAACGAGATGGCGTGCGATCTCTTTTCGCAATCGGAAGTTCGTGCACTCGATCCGCCTCGATTTGATGGTTCGCTCCGGAAGGTTCAAGCCGGGCCGCTAGGCATAGCCACCATCAATTGTTCGGCGTCCCGTTTCCGGCGTACTAAGCAGCATATTGCCCATGGGTCCGAGCCAGGATATGCACTGGTGGCGCCGATCGAGCGGGAGTTCATGCTGAAAACAGAATTCGGCAAGGAAATCACCGTACGCACCGGTGATGTATTCCTGATGGATATGGCGCATTGCTACGACAGCACTAATGTGGCCGAACTTCGTTTCTTGAACGTACACGTGCCGAGACGGATTTTTGAGGGACACGTAAGCGGTGCCCAGCGGTGTGTGGATCATCTTCTGGCGCGTGATTCAGTTGTAGCACGGATTCTGGTCGACGTAATGCACTCTCTCTACCGGGAGATTACGGACGCCGCTGCAGGCGACTTTCCGGATAAGTTTGGCCATAGCCTCCTTGAAATCATCGCCGCTTCCTATCAACCCACTACCAAGTCGAGCGTCGGTCGGGGTCCACAATCACGCGCACGTCGTTACCGCAGTTACATAGATGAGCACGTGATGGATTGTGGACTCAGGCCGGCCGTCGTCGCGAGCCACTTCCGAGTCTCGGAGCGTTACCTCCGCACGGTTTTGAAAGCCGACGGGGAAACCTTTTCCACTTATGTTCTGAAACAAAGATTGTCGCTGGGCGCTGCAAAGCTTTGCGACCCTAAGGCAGACCACAAGACTGTCATGGAAATTGCATTTGAGGTCGGATTTGTCAACGCGGCGCACTTTTCAGAGGTATTCCGTGCGCAGTTCGGCGTTTCTCCAAGGCAATATCGGCAGGAAGCCGCGCAGCACTCAGTGGCGAAGGGAATACGCTCCGACGTGACATGCTCGCCGCGAAGTGGGCATTAGGCGTAACTGCAATCGCCAAACCAGACGCTTCCAAGCCCCACGGGTGTGGCCCGAAGCACATCGACGACAATCGGACATCATCCGGCCATTCACCCCGCGGGCACCTCTTAACTGTCTTTGAGGCTAGGATGCCGAAGTCATTCCACCATCGACAACGATTGTCTCGCCGGTTATATGGCGGCCCGCAGCACTGATCAGCAGGAGCGCGGGCCCAACTAGATCCCTTTGGCCCCCGAACCGTCCGAGTGGCACTGTTGGTAGAACAGTGTTGCCAACGCCCTCCAGAAACTCCCTGGACATGTCGGTGATAAAGAAGCCTGGGCAAAGGGCGTTCACATTGATGCCATAGTGACCCCATTCGCTGGCCAGCGCCCGCGTCAAGCTGATTAGGCCACCCTTTGACGCATTGTATGGCGCGATTGACATGTGCAGTTGAGGGGGATTGCCAATGAGGCCGCCGATGGACGCGATATTCAGAATACAACCGCACTTACGCGGAATCATGCAGGCGCGCGCGATCTCCTTCGCCAACAGAAAGGGTGCATTGAGATTTACGTCGATCACACGCAGCCACTGGTCCTTCGGAAAGCTCTCTGCGGGTGCTACCCAATTTATACCCGCATTGTTAACGAGAATGTCGATCGGTCCGACCTCCCGCACCGCGCGTTCCACAAGATCCGGAATCGCATTGAGGTCCGCGAGGTCAGCTGATATGGCAGCCTTGCGGTCTGACGGTGCGTCAATGGAAGCCAGGGACTTGGAGAGCTGATCCTTGGACCGCGCCAGAAGAATCACGCGCGCACCGAGTTCGGCGGCGCCTCGCGCGATGTCGAAACCCAGACCTCGGGAGCCGCCCGTTATTAGCGCGGTCTTGCCCGTCAAGTCGAAAAGCTCTCGAATCATAAAAAGCAACTTCCCCTCATTTCTACAGATTCGCCGCGCGGTCAACGGCCGGATGCGTCGCAGCGTAACGCCTAAGAATTCCCATGCACTGGCGTCATTGCTCACTTCCTTTCCGCAGATCCGATTCACTGCGGCGATCGGGTGTGAGGTAGTAGCGATGGGAGTCCCCAACACGTGATTGATTCAACTTGAATTCCCGCCGCGCAATGGACCGCAGATGAACCTCGTCAGGGCCGTCGGCTATACGCAGAATACGCGCCGTCGTCCACAGGTCCGGGAGGGGCGTATCGGGAGACAGACCCATTGCACCAAACGCTTGAATGGCCCTGTCTACCACGCGCAACTGCACCTCTGGCACAACCACCTTGATGAGCGCGATGTCGTCGCGAGCCGCTTTGACACCGAAATTGTCGATAGTCCACGCCGCGCGAAGCACCAGCAGGCGTGCCTGTTCAATGTCACAACGCGACCGTGCGATTGCTTGCTGAATGCTGTCGTATTCGGATAGCGGGCGGCCAAACGCGACCCGCGTTTGGACGCGATCGGTCATCAATTGCAGCGCCAGCTCGCTTTGGCCGATACATCGCATGCAATGGTGGATCCGGCCTGGGCCCAGGCGTGCCTGAGCCATTACAAAGCCTTCGCCCTCACTTCCCAGAAGATTCGCATCAGGCACACGGACACTCTCAAACACGACTTCCGCATGTGTCTCGTAGCTGTGGTGGTTCATGACGCTGAGGTCTCGTACTACGCGCACGCCGGGCGTATCGAGGGGCACGATGCACATGCTTTGCTGTTGATGCTGAGCCGCGCCAAAGTCAGTTTTTCCCATCACGATCGCCACCTTGCACCCGGGATTGGCGGCGCCGGTGATAAACCACTTGCGGCCGTCGATGACGTAGTGATCGCCATCGCGTCGGATAGCCGTCGTGACATTGGAAGCATCTGATGAGGCCACATCCGGCTCGGTCATGGCGAAGCAGGAGCGGATTTCACCTTCGAGAAGAGGAGTGAGCCAAGTCGCCTTTTGATCGGGCGTTCCGAACATGTGCAGCAACTCCATGTTGCCCGTATCGGGCGCCGAGCAGTTGAAGACCTCAGGTGCCCATTGGACCGCACCCATTATTTCCGCCAATGGAGCATATTCCAAATTGCTCAGCCGCGTCCCGGGTTCGGATGCATGGAGCCCCGGCAGAAAAAGATTCCAAAGCCCTTCGGCGCGAGCGCGTGCCTTGAGTTCTGCCATAAAGCTGATCGGATATCGTCCCTGTGCAACCTGTGCCACAAAGTCGCGTTGTCGCGGGACAATGTGAGCGTCCATGAAGCTACGCAAGCGGCTGCGTAATTGTTCCGTTCGGTTTGAATATGCAAAGTTCATGATTGCAGTCCTGCGGCATCGAGCCCGTGACGCGCGAATGCGCGCGCGTAGTACGCGGAGGAGTGGTTGGCGGTGGTCCCTGTGCCAACGCCTTGCGCTTCGCGTCTGACCACCCCCTCAAAAATAACGGCAACCTTAAAGCAGGCAAAAGCGATGAAAAACGGGTCGACGTCAAGCGGCAAGCCGCGCTTCTTCAGATAGAACGCCGCGTATTCCCGCATTCCAGGGATCCCGATCGCATGCAAATCAAGACCGGCCAGTCCATTGAGTTCATCGGGTTGCTGCAGCCAGGTCAATAGGTTGTATCCTAAATCGGCCATTGGATCTCCGAGGGTCGACAGCTCCCAGTCCAGCACGGCGACAACCCGTGGTTGCGTCGAATGGAACATCAGATTGCTGAGCTTGAAGTCACCGTGAATGATGGTCGTTTCATCGCGTGCGGCGGGACGTCTTTCCTGAAGCCAGCTGAACAGGCGATCGGTGTTCTCGGAGCCGGGTAGTCGCAGGGCATCGTGTTGTCTTGACCAAGTAAGGAGCTGCCGCGCGAAGAAGTCTCCCGCTTTGCCGAAATCGCGCAAGCCTGTGGCATCAATGTCCACTGAATGCAACGTAGCTAAGGTATCGGCCATTGCCTTGTACATTGCAGTGCGATCTTCGGGGGACACACCTGGGAGTGCATTGTCGGCGAACACCCGACCTGAAACCCGCTCCATGATGTAGAACGGTGTCCCGATAATTGAGGCGTCTTCGCAATAGTGAATCATTCTAGGCACTGGAACATCGGTGGAGGCGAGCGCCCCCATCACACGAAATTCGCGGTCAATAGCATGTGCCGATTTGGGCAAGGGACCTTGAGGCTGCGTGCGTAGAATGTAGGGGAGATCTTCGTCCTTCGAGCGAAGCGCAAAGGTAGGATTGGAATAGCCCTGACCGACTCGGGCGACATCAAGTGCTTGGGCTGGCAATGATAGGTAACGCCCCAAATAGGAGGCGAGTACACGAGTGTCTAACGGATGGCGATCAACCATCGCGACCTCCAGATCCGCCCAGATTCACCGCGCCGCACCCGTCCTTGCGGCAGAACAACGATATCTTGCGCTGGTGCGAATCTTGGTTACTCGCGCCTGAAACTGGTATCTGCGGCGACGCTATTCATCGGTTCGAACGAGGGGAAAATCCAAGCTATTTCGCTCGCCTAAAGTATCATTGGCCGGGCATGCAGCCCCCCCTCCGGTGGGGTGGGGCCGGATGGCGGTGCGCGGTATTGTCTTGCGCGTGAGATCTGCAATAGCAATGCAAGGGCGGTGGTGCTCATCGGACGGCGTCCTGACGGCGCGCGTGCTCAGGCCGTTCGCGCACCCCGGACATCGCCGTTGGCTCTAATCATTTTCGTCCGCCACGGCCAAGCGATGTTCGGCGGGGCCGAGTACGACCGCCTGTCAGGAGTGGGCATTGAGCAGTCTCGGCGTGCGGGCCGTTACCTTGCAGACCGTATCGGTGAATTCGACCTGGCGCTCCTGGGTCCGCGCGTGCGGCACGCGGGGACGTTTCGGGAAATGACGATGTCTGGCCTGACATGCAACGCTGTCCGGATCGAGCCGTCGGTGGATGAATTTGCGAACGGCGACGCGCTATTTCGCAGTGCCGTGCGCCGAAGAAAGGAGAGCGGAGATCCGTGGCCTACCGAACCCAGGTTGCAAGCGAAATTCTATTCGGAGGAGATTCGTCGCTGGTGGCGAGGCGAGCCGGTGGGAGAACCCGGGGGTGAGTCGGCCGAGGCGTTCGACGTACGAACCAGGGCGTGGCTGGCGGAGATGCGAACCTCGCATGAAGATCGAAAGAAAATTCTGGTGGTAACCTCCGCTGGACTGATTGCTTCGATCGTTTGTCAAGCACTGGCGGCTGATAGGTCGCATGCGTTTGACGTCATGATGTCTATCCGCAACGGATCCCTTACCACAGTGTCGGTAAAAATCGCGACGTTGAAATTGCACAGTTTCAATGAAACAGCACACCTGGAAAAGGCGCTGGTGACAGGGATCTGAATTCTGACGTGCAATCCCACCCTGCAGCGGGGTGGACAGGATGGCCGGTTCCGTACCGCATTTGGCGCTGACCGAAGCGTATACGTTGAAGGCCGCGGTGGGAGTAGCGTATTGCGCTGCCGGCAAGACAGGCCGCGAATCTACCTGATTGCCGCCTTTAGAATCTCCGCCAAGAAAGCAAATGACGATTACAACGACCTCGCCAGTGATCGCTCGACGTCCGTCCGCGATACGTTGAATGCAGTGCTCGATGGTGCGCTGCAATCGTAAATGACCGTTCGATTGGCGCTCCTAACCGCCGGAGCGGCACGCAACCAGAAAGTGATGCGCCCCCCTATCAAGAGGGGGGTGTGGAGCAGATAGCCGGCAATTCAGGCCGTCGCAGGCGTTGTCTTCGCAACCCACTGCGGCCCTAGCTTGTTTTGAGCGCCCTCAGTACGCGTGCTGCGATATCCGATTTTCGGATCCGTAACCTCGAATATATCGATTTCTTAAAAGGTGCGATCGATTGCTATTTTTGAGTCGCTAACGATTCTCGGACGGAGCACATATGCCACTTGTTGCCCATCCAATCAAGCCGAACGTTGCCATATCCCTGACGAGGGACGTTAGCCAGGGAGTGTTTTGAGATCTGGGCCAGGCATCACGCCAGCATCGTCCGACGCGAAGGCGCGTGCGGAGTGGTTGGAGAAGACCCGTGAAGCGGTGGAGTGGGCCGGGTGACTGATCGAGCCGTTTGAGGATGCCGAGACGCGTCATGAACGCAGTGCAGGCGTGTCTGTAGCGGAAGACTCAACAGATATAGGTCGGCAGCCCGTACCAGGCGCTCCGAGGGCGCATCTGCAAAACAAACGGCTGCGAGGCGATGACGCATAACGGTGAAATAGGGGGAACTATGTTATCCGCTAAGAACGCGAATGCTCACTTGAGCTACGCAGTCGCGCTGGTCTGTCTCGTATGCGGCACCGCAGCCTATGCACAAGCGCCACCGGCGTCGTCGCAGGAGCTTGAAGAAGTCGTGGTTACTGCCCAGAGGGTCGAGACCTCGCTTCAGCAGACTCCGCTCGCGGTTACGGCAATCACGGCCGGGACGCTTGAGCGACAAGGCACTGAAAACCTGATGGACCTGCAGACCTTCACGCCGTCGCTGGAAATCAATGCTCGGCCGGGCCAAGGGACAGCCTTGGCGGGCCTCGCCATTCGGGGCATGGGCGTGAACACGACTGACTCCAATGCGACCGTCGGCATATATGTCGACGACGTCTATGATCCTTCCAACTACGGCACCGCGATGGGTCTGTTGGATGTGCAGGGGATCGAGGTGCTGCGTGGACCGCAAGGCACCCTATTTGGTCGCAATTCCATCGCCGGTGCAGTCCTGTACAACACCGTTAAGCCCTCACAGACTTTGGAGGGGTATCTCGAGGGTACGGTGGGCAACGAGAACCGCTATGAGGTGCAGGGCGCGGTGAACCTGCCAATCGGCACTGAGGTGGCGATCCGGCTATCAGGGGCTTTCAAGGACCTCGGCGGCTATGTTCATGACGACTTTAACGACATTGAGCTCGGCCAGCAGCAGAACAGGCTGATGCGCGCCCAGCTGCGCTGGACCCCGACAGGCCAGCTGACTGTGGACCTGAAGGCGGACTACGGCTCTATGGATAACAACGGCCGCCCGGCCGAGATCGGCTTTGTTAACCCGAATGCGCAGTTCGCCTTCTTTTCCGGACAGAGTCAGTTTCTCAACAACTCCTATCTGTCACGACCCTATGAGGTGGCGGGGTACAACTCGCCTGACTACTTCAAGTCGGTTCAGGCCACCTATGAAAGTGTAGTGACTTACCAGCTGAGCGACCAGGTTACTCTGAAGTGGATAAACGCCTACGTCGACAATCGCAATCGTGATTTGTCCGACTATGACATGACGCCGCTTCCCATATTGGCCGTCGACACTGGCCAGATCGATGACAATGTGTGGAGCGAAGAACTCCGTTTGACCGGCAAGACGAAACGATGGAGCTGGACTGCCGGTGCTTATTATGCCAACCAGAAGACCACCACGAATGGCGCCGATATTGTCCTTGGGCCGATCGTCATCCCCAGCGACGCAACCTCTGAGCGCGTGCGCTCAGTGTCAGTCTATGCCCAGTCGACATTCAATTTTACCGACCAGCTTGCGGCGGTGACCGGCCTGCGCTACACAGTGGACAGGCTTGCCTACACCGACGTGACGGCGGATCTTGCCCCCAGCGTTACCTTCCATGATACGTCGCCCCGCCTGGGACTAAATTACCAGCTGGCGGAAGACATCATGGCTTACGTCAGCGCCGCTCGCGGCTTCCGCGATGGAGGGTTCAGTGTCAACAGTATGCTGCCCGCCTCCTACAACGGCGTCCTGACGTTTCAGCCCGATACGGCTTGGACATATGAAGCCGGCATGAGAATGGAGTTCCTGGATCGCCAACTGAGGCTGAACCCGACCGTGTTCTGGACCGATTGGAAGAACATGCAGTTCAACTATCTCATTCCCAATCCAGCCGAGCAGGAGGTTGCCGCGGTCACCAACAATGCGGGCGACTCGCGCATCAAAGGGTTGGAGATCGAGTCGGAGTGGCTGGCGACCGAACGGCTGATGTTCACCGGCGCGTTATCGCTGTTGGACGGTCATTACACCCGTATCTCACCTCTGACGCTTAATACCTATCCACTCGGCTTCGGAGCCGTGCTCGGAGGAGTTCCGGGTTCCGTAGTGACCATCCCCAACCTTACGCTCAATGATCCGCTGCAGCAGACGCCGAAGTACAAAATCGCACTCGGCGCTCAGTACACCCAACCCCTGGCCAATGGGTCGAAAATCATTGGCAGCCTCGATGCTGCATGGACCGCCTGGCAAAGCAGTGCAGTGACCGAGTCCGATGCCATCCGCATGCCGGGCTACTCCCTGGTCAATGGACGATTGCAATACGTTACCCCCGGTGGCCACTTCAGTATCTCCGCCTACGTTCAGAATCTGTTGAATAAGTATTATCTAATAGGTGGCACGGGCTTCGGACATGGCTACACCGTAGGGAACGACGAGCTCATTCCGGGCCGACCCCGGCAGTATGGCGTGACTTTGCGCACGAACTTCTAGCCTGTTCTGGTGGCCGGTCGCTAAGAAATAGCGCCGGCCATTCGGATAAGGAGGTTCGGGATAGTTATGCAGCGAAGCAGCGAAAGAGTCCTGACCACACATGTCGGCAGTCTGGTCCGCACCGGTTCGCTCGTGGAACTTGAGATCCAGCGCTCGTTCGGCGAGTGGGTTGATCCCTTGGTTTACGAAGCGGCGCTGCGCACCGGGGTCAATGAGGTTGTCGCGCAGCAACGGCGCATCGGCATCGATATTGTCGACGATGGCGAATACGGAAAACTGAACTGGATTACCTACCTGGGCCAGCGCCTGCAGGGGCTCGTCATCACCGACTTGCGCCTCAGCGATGAACAGGGCGCCGCGATCTGGCCGGAGCAGGCGCGCTACGGGGAATTCTATAAGGCCTACCAGCGGGTCGAAACGGTGCAATGGCTGCCGGATACGCCGTCGCTACCAAAGTACACTGCAAACCATTTGACCGACTATATGAACGTCGTGTGCCGCGGGCCGCTTGTCTACAACCCGGCGCCCGTGCAACGCGATATCGCCAACCTGCGTGCTGCCATGCAGGCCACGGGTGCCACGCAGGCGTTCATGCCGGTAGTTGCTCCGGGGAGCATTGAAGTTGTCCGCAATGAGCACTACGCAACGCAAGAAGATTACCTGTTTGCACTCGCCGCCGAACTGAATAAGGAATATCGAGCAATTGTCGATGCCGGGTTTATCCTGCAAGTCGACGACGCAGCCATGGCAGGGAACTACTACGTTCGTTTTCTGAACCGTCCTCTGGCCGAATACCTTGCGTGGGCGGAAATGCGCGTCGAGGCCTTAAACAGAGCCCTTCGGGGCATACCGGAGGAACGCGTCCGCGTGCATGTGTGCTTCGGGAGCCAGAATGTTCCGCACACCACTGATCCGGGCCTGCGCGACATCGCCGGTCTGTTGCTGAAGACCAGGGCGCAGGGCTATCTAATTGAGGCTTCCAATCCACGGCACGAGCACGAGTGGCGTATTTGGAGCGACGTCAAACTGCCCGCCGGCAAAGTGCTCATGCCGGGGGTGGTCAGCCATGCCACGAACATCGTCGAACATCCCGAACTCATTGCGATGCGCATCTGCAACTTCGCCGGTCTAGTTGGTCGCGAAAACGTCGTTGCCAGTACCGACTGCGGCTTCAGTCAGGGCTGGAACAGTCCGCGCGTGCACGCACAGGTACAGTGGGCAAAGCTGGAGTCACTGGTTGAAGGGGCACGCCTTGCAACGCGGAGGCTTTGGGGTAGGGCAGCGGCGTGAATTTCGGGGAGCGCGGTGGGCCGCGACGCAAGAGTGATGCACGCAATTTCGATGCCAAAGCATACGGGAGAGTCCGACGAATGAAAGCCAGACTGTCGTTTCTCAGCATCATTTCGGCGCTTCTTGCGATCGGCGCGAGCTCCGTCTTCGCGCACCACTCTTTTGCTATGTTTGACGATGGCAAGGAGTTGGTCATCACCGGTGAGGTGACCGAGTTTCAGTGGACCAATCCCCATACCTGGATAGAGATGGACGTGCCTGATGCCAGTGGGACGACAAAGCACTGGAGCATCGAGGGTGGCAGCGTTTTGGGTCTGTCACGCCAAGGGTGGAAGCGCACGACCATCCAACGCGGCGATAAGATCAGCGTGGTCATACATCCGCTGAAGAGCGGCGAGCCCGGCGGTAGCTTGATGGGAGTCGTTACAGCGGACGGCAGGGCCCTCGGTGAGCCGCTCACAGCTCCGCCGAAGAAGTAGGTGCAACGTGAATCATTCGATGGCAGTCAAAATCACCCGTCTGGCGCTGCTCACGGGCTCTTTGGTGGTCGCCGCGGTGGCCCAGGCGGGGAAGACCCCGGACCTGAACGGGATCTGGGTATTTGCCGACAGTTTCATGGATAGGCAGGATGGGGTGTTTCTTGCCGCACCCGGGCGGGCCGAGGCGAGTGAGCGCGAGAACAAGCTGTTTTCGATGGGCGTACCCAAGCTCAAGGGCGAGTATGCCAAGCGTGCCGTTGAGCGGCAAATCGCGGAGAAGGAGGCCGAGGCCCAGGGCAAAACACTCGGGGACCCTGCGGCCGACTGCATTCCGCCGGGAATGCCAGGCTTCTGGATGGGACCCTACGCCTTCGAGATCCTGCAGAACGCCACGCAGATCAACTTCTTCCAGGAAAGCTGGGAACAGACCCGTCGCATCTACCTGGACGGTCGCAAGCACCCAAGCCTGGACGACGTGGATCCGCTCTACCAGGGTCATTCCGTCGGTCATTGGGAGGGCGACACCCTGGTGGTCGACACCGTCAACATCTCCCCCGCAACCACCCTGGGTGGGGCGCCCCACAGCGATAAGCTGTCGGTCTCGGAACGATTCCACCTGGTCAAGCCGGATATTCTGGATATTCGGGTGACCATCGTGGATCCGGACGCCCTCGCCGAGCCATGGGTCATCACCCGCAAGCTACGCCGCAAGCCGGGAATGGAGATCCACGACTACGTGTGCGCGGAAAACAACCGCAATCACTCTGACGAAAATGGCGCTACCCAAACGATACTCAAGTCCAGGTAGGTGCCGCTGCGATGCTCCGTTGCCTGCCTTTCGGAGGGCGTGCGGCCCTTGACGATCCCTGCGCATTGCGCATCAACTGTTCTGAACATGGGGGAATTTGAATGGACTTTGACATTGCCCGCTACTTCGAGGATTTCAACAATAACCGCGATGCCACCATGGTTCAGAAGTACTTCGCCCCGGACTTCGAGGTCGAGGGTCCGGATCGGGTGCGCCGCGGGCGCGATGCGTGGCTCGACCTGCTGCAAGTCATGCATACCGGGGTGCGGGAGGAACTGCGACCCCTGCTGACGGTCCGCGAGGGAGACAAGATGATGGCCGAGGTCGAGGCGGTATTCACCGCCGTCACGGACCGCGCGGATTTCATGTTCGGACCGCTCAAGGCCGGCGAAACAATCAGGATGCGGTTCTTTGCCGCTTATTGGTTGCGCGAAGGTCAGATCGTTCGGCTGCACCTCGCCTTCTGGCCGCCTGGAAACTAAGTGCCCTAGCCAACGCCTTGCTCGGAGGGGCGGCGCCAACTTCAATCGATACCAGTCGAGCCAAGGGAGCCATCACGAGTGAGACCGGACTCCCACTCCTTTTTGGGGGGGTCGCTGCCAATCCAACGCCGTAGCTTCGCCGGGTAGTCAAGAAAGCACAGGCCGGGGCCGCACGCCGGCGGCTGCCAACAGAGTGTGGGGAAAGTCATGAGTGCACCGCAAATCAACCGCCAGTGGGTGCTGGTCCAACGGCCGATCGCTGCGGTGAAACCGTCCGATTTTGGCTTGCGGCAGGTACCCGTGCCGTCGCCCGCCGATGGTGAGATCCTGGTTCGAGTGCTCTACGTCGGTTACGACGCGAGCCAGCGCATTTGGTTGACTGAGGGTGGCGGGTACATGCGGCCGATACAGATCGGCGAACCTATGCGCTGCATGGGCATCGGGCAGGTGGTTGCATCCCGGAATCCCGGTTATGCCGTCGGGCAGATCGTGGAGGGATTCATGAGCTGGCAGGACTACGTGGTGGCACGCAGCGACGGACCAATGCCACTGCGCATTCTGCCCAAGGCGGACTTTCCGGTCAGTTGGAATCTTGGAGTCTTTGGCGTGGGTGGGCTCACGGCGTACTTTGGCGTCACCGACGGTCTGAAGATCAAGCCGGGAGATACGGTGGTCATATCGGCTGCGACGGGAGCTACCGGTTCACTCGCTGGTGGTATCTGCAAGGCTCTGGGGGCCAAGCGCGTCGTTGGCATCGCCGGAGGCGCGCAGAAGTGCCGCTGGGTTGTCGAACAGGCCGGCTATGACTTCGCCATCGACTACAAAGACGGGGATATCGGGGCGCGTCTGACCGAATTGTGTCCTCAGGGCGTCGACGCTTACTTTGACAACGTCGGCGGGGACATCTTGAACACCATGCTGCTGCATATGGCGCCGCGTGGACGCATCCTAATCTGTGGGGCGATATCTTCGGGGTATGTCAGCGAGCAGATTCCGGGCCCCAGCAATTACATGCAAATTTGCGCGAAAATGCTCACGGTGCAGGGCTTCCTGCTGTTCTTTTACCGGGATCTGCTGCAACAGGGTGCACTGCAGCTGGGTTGCTGGGTGGCGGAAGGAAGGCTCCACGTGGCCGAAGAAATCGTGGAGGGGTTTGAAAGAGCGCCCGAACTGCTGCCGACGGTATTTACCGGCAAGCAGCCGGGAAAGCTCATCCTCAAGATTGCGAATCCGACATGAGTAGGGCTTCGCGGGGCGCGATTGCGACCGGACGACCCGTTCAGTACGCGCTCGTGGTCTGGGGTGCCGTCGGTCCATCCTCCGGTTTGAAGGTGCGGACTAGCTCGCGCGCCGCTTGCACGAGCAGCGTGGCGTCGCTCCCCACGGCAACGAACTGAGCGCCGGCATGAAGGTACCTCTTGGCACATTCCCGGTCCGTCGACAGGACTCCTGCAGCCTTGCCGGCCGCCCGAACTATCGCGATGCCGTCGATGATGGCACGCTGGACTTCCGCATGATTGGGCTGGCCACGAAGTCCCATTGATGCCGATAGGTCTACGGGGCCAAAGAACACTCCGTCGACACCCGCAACGTTGGCGATCTCGTTCAACCGGCGCATCGCCTGCGGTGTCTCGGCCTGCACGAGCAGACACGTTTGCGCGTTCGCGAGATTCACGTAGTCCTCGATCTGGTTCCAGCGCGAGGCGCGAGCAAGGGCAGGGCCCATTCCGCGGATTCCTTCAGGAGGGTAACGCATTGCCTGGACCATAAGTTCCGCCTGCTCGCGCGTGTCGATCATCGGGATCAAAACCGTTTGTGCGCCGATGTCGAGATATTGCTTGACGAGAGCAGGATCTGCTTGAACCGGGCGCACAACGCAGTGTACTGGGTACGCGGCTGCCGCCCGAAGCTGTTCGAGAACAGTCCGCGGATCGTTCGGCCCGTGTTCGGCGTCGAACAGCAGCCAGTCGAAGCCAGCGCCGGCGATGGCCTCGGCGACATTGGCGTCCGCCAAGGCGATCCACAGACCAATCTGCGGCTTCCCGGCGCGAAGTGCGTCACGAAAGTGGTTCTGCTGTAGCTTCATCAGCTCATTCCCGCGCCAGCGCTGGATTCCACGAATATGATCCTTGGATGTCACACAAAGCGAAAGGCCACCACCCCGAGTGGTCCATAGTCCGCCTGTAACGTATCTCCGGCCACTGCGGTGGTAGGGCGCGTGAATGACCCGGCCAGGATAACGTCGCCCGCGTTGAGCCGTTCGCTGTACGGCGCGATCTTGTTGGCGAGCCATGCCACACCAATTCCAGGGTGATTGAGCACGCCAGCGGCGAGCCCCGTCTCCTCGATTACGCCATTCTTGAAAAGCATCGCGCCCACCCAACGCAGATCAATTGAGTCCGGCCGGACTGGGCGGCCACCGAGCACGATTCCCGCATTCGCCGCGAAGTCGCTAATCGTGTCAAAAACCTTACGCGGTGCCTTAGTGTCACGATCGAACTGCTCGATGCGGGCGTCAATGATCTCAAGTGCGGGCGTCACGAACTCAGTCGCGGCAAGAACATCGAATAGTGTCACCCCGGGTCCCACGAGCGGCTTCCCAAGCACGAATGCCAGCTCCACTTCTACGCGAGGGGCAATAAACCGGTCGATCGGAATGTCACCGCCAGCATCGAAGAACATGTCATCCATCAGCGGCGCATAATCGGGCTCGACGATCTGGCTCGAGAGCTGCATGGCGCGCGACGTGAGGCCAATCTTGCGGCCGCGAATGCACCGTCCGGCTTCCTGCTCGAGCCTTACCCACACACGTTGAATGGCGTAGCCATCCTCGATCGTCATGGTGGGGTAGCGCTTCGAGAAATGCTGTAGCTGCCGGCGCTGCTTGCGTGCCAACTGCAGCTCGTGTGCGAGGGATTCAATGACATCGGGAGGCAGCAAGTCAACTCACCTTCTTGTTGAAGAACTCATGCAGATTGCCGATTTTGGCGTCGAACACCTCGAGACCCTCATCCACTTGCACTGTGAGGCCGAGCGGCCGGGCTGCCATCAGCGGTGCAAAGTGGGCGCGCGCAGCACCGCCGAGTGCGGCGCCCGCCGCCTGGTGCACCAGTGCGCTGCGCCCGCGTCCCATGCGCAGCTGCACGTATATGAATCCATAGTCGCCACTGCCATCGGCGACGGCGCAGTGCGTAGCAGGATAGGCGAAAACGCGCACACCGCCCGTGGGGAATACGGCCTTGCCGTTTTCGTCTCGTACGCTGAGCAATGCGTCGGCTGCAGTGCGGCAGAAGCCGCGCATGCGAGCCTCCACTTCGAGGTTGGCGGTGTAAAGTACAACAACGTGTGGCACGACCTTCTCCTACAGGCGCCCGCCGGCGAGTGCGGGGGCGGTCGGCTTGCCGATGTCGCGGAGGGTCTTCGGCATTGGTGAAACGGGGAATTCAGCGTTCAATTGCCCGGTGCCCGAGCTCCCAAAATAAGGCGTGATGATCTCAACGCCGCGGTCATAGTGATTCCAGCCGAGGGCGCCAAGCAGCATTGCCGTGTCGTGCATGAAGCCCTCGCCGTGGCCTTTGGCAGCGTATTCGGGCAGCATGTCGCAGAAGTCTGTCCATTCGCCGCGCTGCCACATGCCTACCACGTCGTGGTCCAGGCGTTCAAGGAACGGACTCCACGTCTTGTCGCGATATGCATCGGCCATACCGTTCTGCGCGAAGCGGTGACTGAGTGAACCGCTGGCAAAAAAGGCAACCGTCCCTTGATAGCGGTCCTCGATGGCTCGCCGGAAAGCCCACCCAAGGCGGGCACTTTCCGACAGATAATGGACCGCGCAAAGCGCTGATACCGAGATGACTTTGAAATGGCGGTCCGTGTTCATGTAACGCATCGGTACGAGGGTGCCGTACTCCGGAGCAAGCGTGGTGGCCGCATGCGCGAGCGTCGTAATGCCGTGCTCCATCGCGACTTCCGCCATGAGAGCTCCGAGCTCCGGATTCCCGTCGAGATCAAAACCCATGTTGCTGATAAAGTGTGGTAGCTCGTTGCTTGTGTAGGTGCCCTTGAAGCGCGGCGCGCAGTTGATGTGATATCCGGAGTTGACAAGCCAATGAGTGTCAAAGACAACAATGGTGTCGACGCGGAGCGCCCGACAGCGTCGC
This sequence comes from Steroidobacteraceae bacterium, assembly GCA_049792815.1. Lineage (GTDB taxonomy): Bacteria > Pseudomonadota > Gammaproteobacteria > Steroidobacterales > Steroidobacteraceae > DAIDKA01. Next base: position 17,603 of record JBARBG010000194.1, read on the forward strand.
CCGATCTCGATGTGACCATCAATGGCTCTCTGGCGCCGTCCTTTGTCTGGACCGTCGATTTCGCTCAGATACATGGACGGTACATGTGTGATCTTCGCGGCCAATGCGAGCGTGCCCACTTAGGTTACCTCCCGATGAACAGTGGCGCCGAACGCAGGATGTGACGGACCGTCGACAAGAAAATTCCTGAGCCGGCCGATTCCGACGATCTCGGTCACGACTTCGTCGCCCGCGACCACATCGCAAATGCCGTCCGGGGTGCCGGTCAGGATGACATCGTCGGGCGAGAGCGTCATGAACGCGCTCAGATACTCGATCAGCCGCGCGACACTATGAATCATATCCCGCGTATGGCCCGCCTGGGTAACCTTTCCGTTCACTGTCGTACGGAGTTCGAGAGCCTGTGGATCAGGCACCTCGGAGGCGGGGACAAGCCACGGTCCGAGTAGCGTCGCACCGTCCCGATTCTTCGGCCGCAGGTTCGGGCGGTAGTAATTCTCAAGGTAATCGCGGACCGCATAGTCATTGGCGACAGTGTATCCGGCAACATGGTCTAGAGCACGAGAAGCGGGTACGGCACGTGCGGTGCGCCCCATCACCACGGCGAGTTCACATTCGTAATGCATGTACGCGGCATCGCGTGGCCGCTCGGTTGCGGCCCAGTGTCCGGCCACGCTGCGCGCCCCCTTCAAGAACACCAGCGGCTCGCCATTTGGTTTAAACGCAAGTTCCTTGGCATGGTCGGCATAGTTGAGGCCGACGGCAAGGATAGTGCGCGGCACGACCGGTGGCAGCCAGGACACGTCTGCCTCACTGAGCACCCGGCCGTCTGCGAGCTCGATACCGTCCGGATGCGGCACCGCCTCCCACGTGCTTCCGGCGACGACGACGCGTGCACGTCTCATATGATCCCCGTGGGGGCCGATACCACCGGGTTACGCAGGCTCCCAATGCCCTCGATCTCCATCCTGACCTCGTCGCCAGGCTTGACGATAGGAGAGCTGGGTGCGGCGCCAACCAAAACGACGTCGCCTGTGGCCAGCGTAAACAGTGCGCTGATGTCAGCCAGGAGTCGCGCGACCGGGCGTAGGAGTCCCTCCGTGCTCTCGGTGCAGCGCAGCTCGTCATTGACCCATACACGCATCTCGATGCTCTCGAGCGAAGTAAAAGCACCCACCCTGGAGAGCGTTGTCCCGATCGCGCAGAAGCCGTCGCGGCAGCGATTCTGGATCATCGGTCGGAAAAAATCGGAATGAGGAATCGTCACGTCGTTGACGATGGTGAAACCAGCCAAGGCGTCGAGTATCGCCTCAGGAGTCGCCCGATATACATCGCGCTTCAGTACCGCCGCCAGCGTGACACCTGCTTGCACGCCGGGGATGCCGGCTGGCACGATAATGGGATCACCTTCACCCACCCAGGTATTGGGTGGCTTGATGTAGAGCACGGGTGCTTTCGGCGGGGCGCCGTAAGGTTTTTCGTAGAGCGCCTTCCCCAGTGCCTCAAGCGTCGAGCGATAATTGAGAGCGACCCCGTATATCGTATGGCGGCCTGCCACTGGCCATATCATGACGCCACCCTCCGCAGCCGCGTCAGCGTCCGAGCTTGGGAATCGTGTGAGTGCCATGAGCAAGGGCGACATTCTTCGTTTCCATGTAAAACTCAAACGAGTAATCGCCACCATCGCGTCCAATGCCGCTGGCTTTCATTCCGCCGAACGGCGTTTGCAAATGACGGACGTTTTCGGAATTCACCCAGATCATACCCGCCTCCAGCGCGTCGGAGACTCGCAGCGCCCGGCTCAAGTCATTGGTCCAGATGTAGGCTGCAAGACCGTACGCAACCTCGTTGGCAATGGATATCGCCTCAGCCTCATCGCGGAACGTCAGTGCGGTGAGGACCGGGCCAAATATTTCCTCGCGGGCCACGCGCATGGACCGGCGGGCACCAGTAAACAAGGTCGGCGCTACATATTGCCCGCCCCCTGGCCCATCCACCGCAGCGCCGCCCGCCGCAATTACTGCCCCTTCGGCACGCCCAGCATCGAAATAGGAGAGCACCTTCGCCCGATGCCGGGCATGGATCAGTGGACCGACCTCAGTCGCCGGGTCAAGCGGATGGCCGACCTTCAGCTTATGGATCCGCTCTGTGAGGCGGCCCAGGAATTCCGGTGCGATGGACTCCTCAATCAGCAGCCGGCTGGAAGATGTGCAGCGCTCCCCGTTCAGACTGTAGATCATGAAGACGACGGCATCGAGCGCTCGGTTCAAGTCAGCATCATTGAACACGATGACCGGGTTTTTGCCGCCAAGCTCGAAATGCACGCGCTTTAGCGTCGGCGCGCCCTGCGACATGATGGCCGAACCGGTGGAGGATTCCCCCACAAACGCGATCGCGCGGATCCCCGGATGCTGCGTGAGCGCCTTACCGGCCACTTCGCCCATTCCATGCACGACGTTTAGAACGCCTGGCGGCAGGCCCGCCTCCAGGCAAATGTCGCCGAGCAGGCTTGCGGTCACAGGGGACCATTCGGCGGGCTTGTGCACAACCGTGCAGCCGGCGGCAAGGGCGGGTGCGATCTTCCACGTCGACAACATGAATGGCGTGTTCCAGGGCGTAATCACGCCGACGGGTCCAATAGGCTGGCGCACGGAGTAGTTGAAGTGTGCTTCGTCTGGCATCGCACGGCCATTGCGCGCCTCGGGCACACGGTCGGCATAGAAGCGGAAGTTTTCTGCGCCGCGCAGCGCTGCCTTCGACATAAAGCGCAGCGCCTGCCCAGTGTCCCAGGCTTCGAGCAAGGCAATCTTCTGTGCATGGTGCTCGATACAGTCCGCTATGCGATGTAGCACCCCGCGACGATCTGCCGCAGGCATTGCACGCCATGCTGGAAAGGCCCCTGACGCCGACTGCGCGGCGCGCGCAATGTCGTCAGCGTCGGCAAGCGCAACCTCGGCAATCACGGAGCCGTCGATCGGCGATGCGGTCGAGAAGCGCGCGCCTGAAACGGAATTGCAGCGGAGGCCGTCGATCAAGTGGCCGATGCCAGAATCTCGCAGCCGGGCGAGGAGGGGAGCCAAAGCGGCTTGGTTGGAGGCAAGTGACGACTGGTCCGGGCGCTTATCCGAGCTTGTCATGTGCACTTCCTCAAA
>JBARBG010000195.1:0-20519 GCA_049792815.1 Steroidobacteraceae bacterium
GGGTCAGTGTCGAGTGTTCGCACTCGCACCCGCCGCCATCCCCCTGCGGCAGGCACTTTTCCTGGGCCTTTCCCCCGCCTGGTATCACTCACTGGCTCTGCCTGGAGATGCTTGCCATGCGCCCTGCCCTTTACCATCGCGAATCCCGCCGCCCTGCCGAGAAGCCGGGGACCTCGGCAGCGCCGACCGGGAGTTCCGCGCCAACCACGACCTGCGGTGCTGATCCGTCGCCGGAATTCGCCCTCCGGATAGCCCGGGCACGCCGCGACGCCCGCCGCGACCCGGCACAGGCCGCAACGCTGCTGCGCTCGTGGATGTCCGATCATGAGTGAGGCCTCTTCTTCCCAACCCAATGTACGCGATGCGGCAGTCCTGCTGCTGTCGCTGGGCGAACAGGCCGCCGCCGACGTTCTGAAACATCTTGGCCCCAAGGATATTCAGCGTATTGGTGCCGCCATGTCCGCCGTGGGCCAGCTCACTGTCACTCAGGTCTCCGACACGCTCTCGACCTTCTTCAATCAAGTGGAGAACCAGGCCTCCGTCGGTGCCGGGTCAGACGATTACATCCGCAACACCCTCACCAGGGCGCTCGGAGAGGATAAGGCGGCCGGACTCATCGATCGCATCCTCTTCGGCCGGTCCAGTAAAGGCCTTGAAATGCTCAAGTGGATGGAGGCGCGCGAAGTGGCCGACCATCTTCGCAACGAACATCCGCAGACCATTGCCGTGGTACTGGCTTATTTGGATTCCGAGCAATCCGCGGGAATTCTGGGCCGGATGAGCGAATCCATACGCGCCGAAGTGCTGGCACGAATCGCCACCCTGGACGGGGTACAGCCGAGCGCCCTCAACCGGTTGGACGAACTCATCGAGCGCCAGTTCTCCGGCAAGGACTCCACCAGGACCACCAGCATTGGGGGTCCGAAGGCCGCCGCGTCCATCCTGAATAACATGGAGCCGGGACAGGAAAATCTGCTGCTCGGACATCTACGCAAATCCGACTCTGCACTTGCCACCGTGATCGAGGACTATATCTTCACCTTTGACGACCTGCCCGAGATCGAAGACCGCGACTTCCAGATCCTGCTCCGCGAGGTGTCCAGCGAACTGCTGGTACCGGCGCTCAAGGCCGCTGACGAAAAGGTGCGGGCCAAATTCTTCAAGAACATATCGCAGCGCGCCGGGGAAATGCTGCGTGACGACCTGGAGAGCCGCGGACCGATAAAGATCTCCGAGGCGGAAGCCGCTCAGAAGGAAATATTGAATCTCGCGCGAAAACTCGCCGAGGCCGGAACCATTTCCCTGGCGGCCAATGCGACCGGCTATGTGTAACGCAAAGCCACGCCGACCCGATATTGCCTTGCTCATCCCGCAGGCCACCCGGAGCTGATATCCATGTCAGATCAGGCAATTCTTGGCCAGGACGAGATCGATGCGCTCATGAGCGGCATCGACAGCGGCGAGGTGCTGACCGAAGCCAAGCCTGCGCCCGGCGAAGCGCGCCCACATGATTTCGCCCGATACGGGCGCATCGTGCGCGGCAGAATGCCCACGCTCGAAATGATAAACGACCGGTTTGGCCGGCTGCTGCGCGGCAGTCTCTACAATGAGCTGCGCCGCACAGCGGTGATCGCGGTCGGATCCGTTCAAATAGTGAAGTTCGCTGACTACGTTCGCACATTGCACCTGCCGACCAGCCTCAATCTGGTGAAATTCAACCCGCTGCGTGGCACCGGACTCATTATTCTGGATCCGACGCTGGTGTTCGCGCTGATCGACATCTACTTCGGTGGCAAGGGCCGTCACGCGAAAATCGAAGGCCGGGAATTCACCGCGATCGAGAATGAGATTATCGCGAATGTCCTGAAGGAGACCTTCCGCAACCTTCAGGAAGCGTGGTCCCATATCGCGCCGCTAGTCATAGAGAAGGTGGGCTCTGAAATGAACCCTCACTTCGCCAACATTGTCAGCCCCACGGAGATCGTGGTTGTTTCGCGGTTCAGCGTCGATATCGACGGGGCCGGCGGCGACCTGCACGTGACCATGCCGTACTCCATGATCGAGCCACTTCGCGAAGTGCTGGATTCCGGCGTGCAAAGTGATCGCGTCGAGCAGGACGACCGTTGGTCGCTTGCGCTTCGCCATGAGTTGGAAGATGCGGAACTGGAAGTCCGGGCGGTGCTGGGCACCACCACCGTATCGCTTTCTGCTCTGCGGGCGTTTCAGGCCGGCGATGTCATCGCTACTGACTTCACCGGAGCGGTCACTCTCATGGCCGAGGGCCTGCCGGTCCTGCGTGGCCAATATGGACTTTCGCGCGGTCAATGTGCGGTCAAAGTCACCGAACGCATTCAGCGTTCACTGGTATCCGGCCTGGACGACCTACCTGATGGTCACAGAGCCAAAGCCGCCCGGCCCTCCCCTATTCATGCGACGGAGTCAAAGTGAGCACACCTATCAAGTATCTCGTGGTCGACGACTTCTCCACGATGCGCCGAATCGTCAAGAACCTACTGCAGGAACTCGGCTATCAAAACGTGCAGGAAGCAGATGACGGCAAGACCGCGTGGCCGATGCTGCAAACAGGTGCTTTTGATTTTGTGATTACCGACTGGAACATGCCTCTGATGCCCGGCCTGGAACTCTTAAAGGCCATACGAGCCGATGAGAAGCTGAAGGGCCTTCCGGTATTGATGGTGACAGCCGAAGCCAAGCGGGAGCAGATTGTCGAAGCGGTGCAGGCCGGAGTGAGTGGGTATGTCGTCAAGCCCTTCACGGCGGAGACTCTCAAGCAGAAATTGGACAAGATTCTGCAAGCGCGCGCCACCGCGACGGGCTGATCATTCCATGGCAGACACACAGCGAAACCTGGAAAGGCTCCGCCCCCTACTCGACCGCCTCACCGCTGCTGTAACCGCCGGTGATGCGCCGGAGTTCGAGCGAGTTCTGGACGATCTGGTACACGGACGGCGCAAGGACCTGTTTGCGGAGCTGCGCCGCCTGACCGCCCGGGTCCGACAGGCGCTGGAGTCCTTTCAGCTCAATGCGCGTTTTTCGGAGCTCGCCGAGAAGGACGTGCCGGACGCCCGCCAACGCCTGGTGCATGTCATGAAGCTCACCGACGATGCGGCGCATCGGACCATGGACCTGATTGAGCGCGCGACGCCGCTGGTGACCACCTTGGTCTCCACGGCTGCGAATCCCAAGGCTCCCATGGTAGTCGCCGCTGCAACGCAGCTGCGATCACATCTCTCCGATGTACATCTCGCGCAGGGGTACCAGGACCTTACCGGACAGATCGTAAGAGGCGTCATCAAGCTCGTCGATGAGGTGGAGGCCACTCTCGCGAGCCTGATGCGAATTGCCGGCGAAGCGGCCGAAGGCCAGACTAATTCGGCGCCGGTTGCCATCAATGGCTATGGTCCCGTCGTGCCGGGCGTTGACCATGGGGCGGCTCTCGGGAACCAGCACGATGTTGACGCGCTGTTGTCGGACCTCGGTCTGTGATCATGACCAGCCCACAGGCTATCCGGTTACCGGTGAGTACCAGCGTTCGTGAGTGCGCGGCGCTGAAGCAGCAGCTGCTTGCGCTTGTGGAGTCCGCTGAAGCGGTGCTGATCGATGTAACCGATGTCGAACTCATCGACACGGCTGGGTTGCAATTGCTGTTTGCCTTCAGCCGCGAACGCATCGTCAAAGGCCTGAATACGACCTGGCAGGGAGACAGCTCGACTTTCCGGAATGCAGCCACCGCATTGGGCCTCGAGGTGGGCGATTCTGCCATCCCCGCCAACGTCAGCGCGTGCCAACATGTCTCTTGAAATGGAGCAGTTTCACGCGGGGTTTTTCGAGGAGGCCTTCGAGTCACTCGATTCAATGGAGAACTCGCTGCTTCAACTGGATCCCGGCACGCCCAATCCTGAAGCCATCAATTCCATATTCCGAGTCGCGCACTCCATCAAGGGCGGCAGCGGTATGTTTTCCTTCACCGAGGTCGCATCCTTTACCCACACGCTCGAGACTGTGCTGGATGAACTGCGTGCCGGGCGCATGTCCGCCACGCGTCCCATCATCGACCTCCTGTTGAAGTCCACCGATGTCCTGCGCGGCATGCTGCAGGCAACGCAACGCAAGGTCCCCATCGATCAGCAGACTGTTGCCGACGTTCAATTCGACCTCGAGATGATGCTCGCCAATCGTGCGCCGGCCGCCGCTTCACCGGCGACAGCAGCACAATCGTCTGCGGACTCCACGATCAATGGGTCCGCGGCGCTGCCGGAATCCCTGCGCCCAAGGGAAATGACCTGGACGATTGAGTTCCGCCCTACCGCACGCCTGACTGCACCGGGTGCGGATCCGTCACGCGTATTCGCCGAGCTTGCGGAACTGGGAACGATGCAAGTGGTACCGCATGCCGACAAGTTGCCGGCCTTTGCCGCGCTTGATCCGGAGGCCTGCTACCTTACGTGGACCATCACCCTGACCACTGAGCTGACCTCGGAGGCCATCCAAAACATTCTGGATTGGGCCGAAGCGGACTGCCAACTGCGCGCGGAGGAGCCAGCACCGGCACGCCCGCAGATCGCGCCAGCGCCCATCGTCGCCGCAAGCCCGTCACAAGAGGCCACCCCGGCTGCCATAACCGCACTCCCGCTGCCCCCCACAAACCAGCCACCGACTGGCGAACCAGTCGCCAATTCGACCAAGGCGGCCCCTGCGGATTCCAACTCCATTCGGGTGGCGACCGAAAAACTCGACCAGCTGATGAATACAGTTGGCGAAATCGTGATTGCACAATCGATGTTGATGCAGCTCGTCGACGGCACCAAACCGCCGCGCGTAGAACGGATACGCACCGGCCTGATTCAGCTCGAGCGCAACGTACGGGAGCTTCAGGAAAGCGTCATGCGCGTGCGCATGCTGCCGATCCGCATCGCGTTCAGCCGGTTCCCGCGTCTCGTCCACGACCTATCCGCTCGCCTGAACAAGCAGATCGAGGTGAAGATGACAGGTGAGCAGACCGAACTGGACAAGACGGTACTTGAAAAGATCGGGGATCCCCTGGTGCATCTGGTGCGCAATTCCATTGATCACGGCATCGAACTGCCCGAGACGCGCATGGCCGCAGGCAAGTCCGCGGTGGGCACATTGTTCCTGAATGCCTATCATCGCGGTGGCTCCATTGTCATTGAGGTTGGCGATGACGGCGCGGGCCTGAATCTCGAAAGAATTCTAGCCAAGGCGCGCGCCAAGGGCCTGGTGGGCCAGAGCGACTCCCTCTCCGACGAAGCCATCGCGAACTTGATATTCCATCCGGGCTTCTCCACGGCGGAAGTGACCACGGACCTCTCGGGTCGGGGCGTGGGCATGGACGTCGTTCGACGCAACATCCAGCAACTTGGCGGCGCTGTCGAGTTGCGCACGGAAACCGGCAAGGGTTCCAGCGTAGTCATCAGCCTGCCCCTCACCCTGGCGATCGTCGACGGGCTGTCGGTTGGTGTCGGCGGGGAAGTCTACATAGTTCCGCTGTTGGCCATCATTGCATCATTGCAGTTCAAGCGTGGCGCGGCGCGCCAGCTGGCCGGCGTCGGAGAAGTGTTCCTCTTTCGCGGCGAATACATTCCGATCATCCGGTTGCATGACGCCTTCAATCTCGAGCCACGATTTCATGATCTGGACCTCGGTTCGGTCATGGTGGTCGAATGCGACGGCCGCAGGGTCGGCCTCTTTGTTGACGAACTGCTCGGCCAGCAACAGGTCGTGGTCAAGTCAATGGAGACGAACTATCACCGCGTCGACGGCGTTTCCGGCGCAACAATCCTTGGCGACGGCAGCGTGGCGCTGATTCTGGATATCCCCAGCCTGGTGCGGTACGCCGCGGAGCGAAGTGCCGCATGAATTCATTCAGACGTTCACAAGGGAAATGCCGACCGTGAATTTCACTAGACAGACCATGGCGACGAACGACTCGACAAGTGCTTCGCACCAGGTTCTTACATTTTGCCTCGGGTCCGAGACTTACGCCGTGGACATTCTTCTTGTTCAGGAGATTCGCGGTTGGACCCCAGTAACGCGCATACCCCAATCACCGTCATACATGCTCGGCATGTTGAACCTGCGCGGAGCGATCGTGCCCGTTATTGACCTGCGGGTGCGATTCGGCCTTGAGCAGGCGCCGTTCACGCCGCTTACGGTAATTGTAGTGCTGTCGGTGCCGACAGCATCTGGTCGTCGCGAGTTCGGTCTGGTCGTGGACAGCGTGTCCGATGTGGTGGACATCGACGCCGCCGAGCTTAAGGAAACTCCAAGCTTTGGAAGTAAGGCGAGCGTTGAGTTGATCAAGGGTCTCGCGGCCGTCGCGGATCGCATGTTGATTCTGCTCAACATCGACGAATTGATCCGCCGCGACCTGAAGCAGTCGGATACGCCCGCAGTAGCCACGGCCGCCTGAAAAGTGGCCCCGGCAGCTCATTCCATATCGCAAAACACCTAGCAACATTATTCAAGTGAGACAAGTCATGGCAACGAGGAAGCGCAAACCCGCAAGCCGCAAGACGGGCACTGCCAGAGGAGCGCTGGCGGGGCGAAGCGGCGAGACCGCGGCACTCAGTCGGTCACAAATGGTCGTCGAGCTCACGGTCGACGGTACCGTCCTCGCGGCCAACGACAACTTCCTGCAGGCCATGGGCTATTTGCTGAAGGATATTAAGGGCAAGAGTCACAGCCTGTTTGTCGATCCCGTGGAACACGCCGCCGTCGAATATCGCCACTTCCTGGAGAAGCTCGCTCGCGGTGAATACGACGCAGGTCAGTACCGGCGCATTGCCAAAGGCGGAGGCGAAGTGTGGCTGCAGGGCTCCTACAACCCCATCCTGGATAAGAAGGGCAAGCCTTTCAAGATCGTGCAGTACGCCACCGACGTCACGGCACAGTGCCGCGAGGCGCAGCTGAAGCGCACATTCGAACTGGCGGTCGAACGGGAAATTCAGGCTATTGTTTCCGCCTTCAATGACGGGGACCTCAAGAAGCGCATTCCGCTGCAAGGCAAGAGTGGCTTTCACGAATCGCTGGCCATGGGCATCAATCAGCTGGCCGACAATATGAGTGAGATTGTCGGTCGCGTGAAGGTGGCGGCCGCCGAGGTCGCCCGCAGCGCAGACGAGATATCACAGGGTAATACTGATCTGAGCCAGCGGACCGAAGTGCAGGCGTCGAGCCTCCAGGAGACGGCTTCGTCAATGGAGCAGATGACCTCCACGGTGCGCCAGAACGCGGATAACGCAGGCCGCGCCAAGCAACTGGCCGTCGCTGCGCGGGATCAGGCCGAAAACGGTGGTGTGGTCGTCGCGAAGGCGGTCAAGGCCATGGCGGAAATCGATGATGTCTCGAAGAAGATCGCCGACATCATTGGCGTCATCGACGAAATCGCCTTTCAGACCAATCTGCTTGCCTTGAACGCCGCGGTCGAAGCGGCTCGCGCCGGCGAACTGGGTCGTGGCTTCGCGGTGGTTGCGAGCGAAGTGCGCAGTCTGGCCGGTCGCAGTGCCACGGCGGCGAGGGAAATAAAGGAGCTAATCCAGGACAGCCGCAAAAAGGTCGACGAAGGGTCGTCGCTGGTCACCGACTCCGGTGATACGCTCGAGCAGCTCGTCTCGGCAGTGAAGCAGGTCAGTGACATCATTGCGGAAATCGCTGCGGCGAGCCAGGAGCAGTCTTCCGGCATTGACCAGGTGAACAAGGCCGTGATGCAACTCGATGCAACGACTCAGCAGAACTCCGCGCTGGTCGAAGAGGCTTCAGCAGCCAGCGAGTCAATGGCCGATCAGGCGCGGGGCCTGGCCGAAATGATGGACAAATACAATGTCTCGGACGAGGTGGTGCCTGCACGCCCCGCTGCGGTGGTGATTTCGCGTGGCAGCGCCGTACAGCCGAATCCTCAAGAACGACGCGGCGCGGGCCGCCCCTGGGCGAAGGCCGAATTGAGTGCCCGTCCGGCCAAATCCTTCACACCCGGGGTGCCGGTGGGTCGGACACCGCCGAATGTTGGTGCAGCCAACGGCGCCGACAGCGAATGGGAGCAATTTTAGGCCCGACGCGATGAGATTCATTTGCAGGGGTAGCGGCGCACTCCCCTGGATTTGCTGCAATGCGTTCAGGGTTTTCCGTATTCGTCTGCGGCGGCCCACCGCGCCCCAGGAATAACGAAATGCGGTTTGCGCAAATTCCTCTGGCGCGGGAAGTTCTGAGCGCGACATACTGCTTATCACCGTGCGCGCACTGTCACAGTTGTACACAGGCATTAGAGCGGGGTCATTCCGTGGCCTGACGAGCTCGATAACGGCGCTTCGGGTCATTGTGCTCAGCTACTCGGCCGTCTTGCTCATAGGCGTATGGAGCTACGCCGTACATGTAGTCCAGAGTGATTTTCGCCTGACCGAAGCCACGACCCGCGAGCGCATGCGCGCCCGGGGCGCGGCCTTCAACGCGCAGGTTGAAGCCATGATGGGGGATGGCGTAGGCGCCGCTGTTGCCGCGGCCAACGAGATTGGCGGTCAGCGCGGATTCGCGGCCGCATCGCAGGTCCAAATACAGCAAACCATCGACCATATGCTGACCGGCGGGCCCTACGTGCGTGCCTTGTTTCTCGGCGACGCGGCTCGCTTCGAACTCATGGCGCGCGGCGGCCGCCACGCATCCCTTACCGAACCACCGCCCTGGTTCAGGCCGGCGTTGTCTGCCGGCGCGGTGGCGAGTTGGGTGGGGCCACCGATCGCGGACCCCGATCGCCCGGGCGGGCACCTCGTGCCAGTGGCGCAGCGGGTCGGCCAGCTGTGGGCCGGCGCCCTCTTTGCGTTTGACACCCTCGCACCAATTTACACGCCGACCGGCGAAGACAGTGGCACCGGGCTGTTCAGCACCAGCTCTACGGTGCTTGAAGCGTTTCCGGAATCCAGGTTTGGGGCGCTGCGTGGCCAGAACTTCGCTTCGGCCGAAGGACTACGTCGCGCACTGACGCTGCCCGCCAGCGGGGGCATCATCGTGGTGCCCAGCCTAACCTCCCAGGAACCCAACGTGGTCGCCGTCAAGCGGGTCGCGGGCTTTCCCATGATTTCCGCCGCCTGGCAATTTCAGGCCGCCATATTCGCGAGCTGGAGCGACCGGCGCCGTGAAACTCTCGCGCTCGCCAGCGCCCTGACCTTGGTCATCGCGGCCGCTGGGGGTGTCGTCATCTACTTCCTGCACGCACTGCGGCGCCGGGAGCGGCACTATCGCGCGCTTTTCAATAATGCCGCCTTCGGCGTTCTGCTCCTTGAGGGAGAGCACTTCGTAGACTGCAACGCGCGCAGCGCGATGATGTTTGGCGCGCGGGACCAGGGAGCATTGAAGGGCCTTCAGCCACGGGATGTGGCGCCGCCACTGCAGCCGCACGGCCAGCCTTCCGAGGTGAGCATGCGGAACAGACTTCGCGAAGCGCTCGAAAAAGGTACGGCCTACTTCGAGTGGACCTTCAAGCGGCTCGACACCGGTGAACCGCTGATCGCGGAAGTTGACCTGACGGGGCTCGAGGCGGACCAACGGACATTGACCCTGGCCGTGTTTCACGACATCACCCAGCGCAAGCGGCTGGACCAGGAGCGCGAGGCGATGCTGCAGGAGCTGCAGCAGCTCGCTGGCACGCTGGTGCAACTTCAGGACGACGAGCGCCGCCGCATTGGCCGTGATCTGCATGATTCGACCGGGCAGATCCTCACCGCATTGGGAATGCAGCTCGCGCGTCTGCAGCGGTTCGCGGAAACCGAGAATTCCTCAATAAGGGGCTTGATAGTCGATTGCGTAGCGCTGGCCCAGCGCTGCTCCTCCGATATCCGCACGGCCTCCTATCTGCTGCATCCTCCGTTGCTGGATGAAATCGGGCTGCTGAGCGCCCTGCGCTGGCTGGCCGACGGCCTCACACGCCGCAGCGACATCAATGTAGTGCTGCAGTTGCCTGAATCATTGCCCCGATTGCCGCGCGAACTGGAGTTGGCGCTGTTCCGAGTGGTTCAGGAGGCAATAAGCAACGTCCATCGCCACGCGCAGAGTCCGTCGATCACAATACGCCTGACGCTTGATGCCGCGGCAGTCACACTGGAGGTGCAGGACGCCGGTCTTGGAATACCCGAAGCATTCGAGTCAGGAAATGTGCCAGATCCGATCATGCGCGGGGTTGGACTGGGCGGGATGCGGGAACGCCTGCGGCAACTTGGCGGACAGCTTACAATCCTCTCGGGCCCGAAAGGAACTTGCGTTCGGGCCACGGTCCCGATTCCAAGGACAGCGGCAACGGCCCCGGCGACGCCCTTACTTGCGTGATCCCATACCTGCCATGAGAACTGTCCGCATCCTGATCGCCGACGATCACCCTCTGGTGCGCCGCGGCCTTGCGTCGACTTTGTCGGAAAAGCCGGGCTGGTCGGTGATTGCTGAGGTCTCCAACGGTCGTGAGGCGTGCGAACAGGCGGCGCAGCTGCTGCCCGATATTGCCATTCTCGATCTCACGATGCCCGAACTTAACGGACTGGAGGCCACGCGGCAGCTGCATAGCACGGTCCCAAAGACACGCATTCTGATCGTCACCGCCCATGAGTCGGAACAGCTTGTGCGGGAAGTATTGGACGCGGGCGCAATGGGCTATGTGCTGAAGTCCGATGCAGGCTCCACGCTGGTGAGTGCCGTGGAGGCCCTACTTGACGAGCGCCCGTTCTTTTCATCTGTCGTCGCGCAGCGCGTACTACAGGGCTACCTCGGCGCCGGCGCTCCCGCTGTCGCAGCCAGCAAATCCGCGCTGTCACCCCGAGAGCGCGAGATCGTCCAGCTGCTTGCCGAAGGTAACAATAATAAGGATATTGCGCGCCTGCTGGACCTCAGTGTCAAAACTGTTGAGACGCACCGCGGCAATATCATGCACAAAATGGATTTCGCGTCCTTTGCGGACCTCGTGCGTTATGCAATTCGGAACAAACTCGTGACCGAGTAGCCGTTCGTGCAGTGCATTATGTCGTGCATGCCGCTGTCCCACGTGTCTCCTACCCACTGACCCCGCCGCCGCTCGGGACCTTTCCCGATATCGGTTCGGGTCGTCGCGCCCTAACGTACAGCCACTCACAGCCAGACTTTGCGCTGCGCTGCGAGAGCTCTTTGGCCCTGAACGTTTTAGCCGCGAACCATGCCTCCTACAACATCATCGTCGTCCCCCGTCATTGCATGCGCTTCGGCCCTTGCCGTTGCGGATGAGATGCGCGCCGTACTCGGCCCTGCCGGGGAACTCGCTCGTGGACTGGTCGCGGAAACACCGGCCCATCGGCCTGAATTCGTGCGTCTCACAGAACTCTGCGAGTCGCTCGGCTTCGCCAACGCGGTGCTTACCCAGGTCTTTTCTGGACGCGGGCAGCCGCAGGATACGCAGCGTGCATTCTCGGTTGACGCCATGGCACGCGGCGTCCTCCCGATGCTTCGCGCATGTGTCAAAGGGCAAGCAAGGGTCACCCTCACCGAGGACAGTCACTCCCCATTGCTTCACGGGAATCCGGTGGCACTGAAGCGCGCGCTGATACACATCGTGCGCAGTTTGGCTGCCACCATTTCCGTCACTCAGGGCGTAATTGATGTCGGGGTCATGGTGATCGACTTCTCGGACATCGATCCTTCGGCGGATTATTCCAGTTCGCAAGCGCCGCGAAGAATGGTCCGTCTAACGATCGCTGACAACGGAGTTGGCATGGATTCAGACAGGATTCTGGCGGTGTTGCAGAGCAGTTGCGATGGCGGGCCACCGTTGCGGTGGGAAGATACAGGACTGCAGATAGCCTGCGGCATTGTCAAGGCTCATGGCGGTTTGCTCGACATTGAATCGCATGCCGGCCTCGGGACCATGGTTCGCATTGATCTGCCAGTCGTTTGGGCCGGGCACCCGCTGCCATGAGCGCTCGCAACGTGTCCACCGCAACTGAACCGGCAGCAGACGCCCTGGCCTGCGCGCGCCAGGAAATAGCCCACCTGTCATCGCTTCCGGTCATGGACAGCCGGCTGCTCAAGATCATTGGCGAACCGGATGCGGGCTCCCAGTATGAGCAGCTGGGCGCCCTCCTGCATGCGGATCCGGCGCTGGCCGCTCGCGTGCTGAAAGTGGCCAACTCGGCGTTCTTCGGCGGCTCCCGCGCGATTGACTCGATCAGGCGCGCGCTGGAGGTTCTTGGCACCGCGGCGGTGACCGGGATTGCAATGGCGGCGAGCCTTGACGGCACCGTGAGCCAGCTCGGTGCCGGCCACATGGGATTCTTTAATCAGTTACGTGAGCACAGTCTGATCACCGCCGTGGCCGCCCGTCGGCTGACACTGCGGCGTCCGACTGAAACCTGGTCGCCGGATGCTGCCTTTGTGCTCGGCCTGGTGCACGACCTGGGGTGGTTGATTCAGCTGCAGCTCAAGAGCGACAGCCAGGTCACCACGGTTGGCGCGCCCACTGCACTGGACGGCTTGGTTGAGCCACCGCCGCCGGAAGCAGGGCACGCCTTGTTGGGCGCAGCACTTTTCACTCACTGGGGTTTACCCGCGGAATTCGTCAACGCTGTACTCAACCACCACCTGCAGATCGACGCTGCCTCAACGACGGGCCATGAGCTGCTGGCAGTTGCCGATCGCTGCGCCCAGTTTCACCCAGACCGACTGCCAGAAGGCGAGCCGGTAGCGGCTTCCGCCCTGCCATTGCATGAGTTTCAACTGACCGCGGAAAGCCTTCCTCAGTTCGCCAGAGAGATAGGCACCGAGGCGCTGTTGATTGGCGCGCTGGTGCGGAAATGACGGATCTGCGCCCCAAGAGCCATGGAACCCCTCACAAATTGCCACCTAGTCACGCTGCCCTCGCAGGGCTGGCTGGCCGGTATGGCCGCGGACGCTCCGCCGGCACCCCAAGCGCCAAGGCCACTGCCATGACATTGCCGAGCAAGAATCAGGATCTCTCTGAGGACGCATCGGCAGTTCTCACGCAGGAGAGCGTTGAGAGCAAACCTACCGTAGCAGCGCCAGCAAATTCGCAAACTGGCTCCCGATCCTCCGCGCGCCGCGTGGTTATGGTGATCGACAGCTCCCCGGAAGTGCATGCTCTTGCCGACTCCGAGCTAGGCGATCCGAACACAGATGTGTATCACGGATATTCCTGCGGCGACGACTTGCTGCGGCTGAACGCCTGCTCACCCGATCTCGTTCTCGTTGATCACCACCTGTTGGATTTCGACGGCCTGGAGTTGCTGCAGAGCCGCTTTTCCACTTCGAACGCACGATCACCTTCGGTAATTGTCCTAACCGGTCCGGACAACCACGCCCATTCGCTGGATTTCGAACCGGGGGCCATTGACTTCCTGCGCAAGCCATTTGGAGCCGCCGAACTGCGTGGGCGGGTGTCCGCGGTTCTACAGACACAGGCGCTGCTGTCCGGGCTTGAGTACCAGGCGACACACGATCGGCTCACCGGTTTGTTGAATCGTGACGGCCTGTCATCCCGGATCGATGCGGCCATTGCAAGCCTTCAGACGACACCGCATCGGCACTTCGCCTTGCTCTTTCTGGACTTTGACAACTTCAAGCGCCTGAACGACGCATACGGCCATGACATTGGAGACGAGCTGCTCCGACAGGTGGGCTTGCGCTTATGCGCAATTGCAGACTCAGGTCACTCAATTCAAGTTTACAATGGTGAGCCGGCGGTTGCGCGTCTCGGAGGCGATGAATTCGTCGTGCTGCTGGAGGATTTGTCCTGCCCAGAGGACGCCGAAGTGGTTGCGAATCACCTCGTTGCAGCTCTGAGTCGTGAGTACCGTATCAACGGGATGCCGATCACGATTTCCCTAAGCGTTGGGATTACCCGCGGGTCGCCGAATTATTCCAGCACCGCGGAACTGCTGCGGGATGCCGACGCTGCCATGTACGAGGCGAAGGCCGCCGGCGGCGGCCGCTGCACAGTCTTTGATTCCTTATTGCGCAAACGCATCGAAAAGCGGGCCCATACCGAACGGGAATTGCGGGTCGCGGTCGAATCGCAGCAGCTCAGTCTCGCCTACCAGCCCATCATCAGTCTGGAGTCCGGGAGACTTGTCGGACTCGAATCCCTGTTACGGTGGCAGCATCCTGAACTGGGCTCGGTCGCCCCCGCCGAATTCATTCCGGTGGCGGTGGACAGCGGCCTCATCGGTCCGATTGGTGACTGGGTCCTCGACAATGCCTGTGCCGGATTCAGGAAACTACAGCAGCAGATGGGCGAGAATGCCCCCGACTTCATTGCCGTGAACATCTCCCGAAGGCAACTGACCGATCCGGGATTACCCGCCAAGATCTCCTCGGCACTGGTCACCTCCGGGATTGCTCCACAGTGCCTGCACCTCGAGATCACCGAAAGTGAGCTCGTGACCGACCTGAATGCCGCAAGGGACACTCTGCGGGAAATCAAGCGCCTCGGAGTCGCTCTGTCGGTCGATGACTTCGGGACCGGATATTCATCGCTGGCGAGTCTGTATGACTTCCCGATCGACGTCTTCAAGCTGGATCGATCCTTCATCGCGGCCGATCTGGCATCTGAGCGCGGCAGGGCATTGATGGCGGTCACACATGCGGTGTTGCAGCTTGCACGAAACATCGGCGTGCGCGTAATCGCCGAAGGCGTCGAGACCTTGCAGCAATTGGCCGTTTTGCAGTCGCTGCGCTGCGATATGGCACAGGGGTATTTCCTGGGCCGCCCAATGCCCGCGGAGCAGGTTCTCGCCTGGAGCAAGACGGCGATGATTCGAAAGATCGGCTGACCCACCTCGGCTCACAACAGCACGGATAGCAATCAGATTTATGCAAAAGGTAGCGTTTTCGGCAGACGTAGTTCACGAAGCAGTGCCTGCCAACTCCATTCTGCTCGTGACTGACGATGAGCTTACTGCCGCGGCTGTCGGCGGGGCCTTGCGCGCTACGGGATTCGAAGTCGTACAGGCGGCAAACGGCATCAGCGCCCTGGAGACTTGTTTGACGCTGCGCCCGTCGCTTGCGGTCATCGATGGCAGCAGGTCGGTTTCGGACGGCGTTCAAGTGGCACAACAACTGACCGAGCGCTTTCGCGTCCCCTTCGTCTACCTCTCAGCGGACGAGGCGGCTGTCAGCGCCGTGGTGGCGGCCGGAGCGATGGCGTACCTCGTGAAACCCATTGCGCCCCACCAGCTGGTGCCGGTGGTGCGGGCTGCGCTGCGCCGCTCCCAGGAACTTCGAGCACTGCAGTCACAGACGGAGCGTCTGACTGCGGCGGTACAGTCGGGCAAGCAGATCGGGATCGCGACGGGTCTGATAATGGCCAATCTGAAGCTGGATCAACAGGAGGCATTCGAACGTCTGCGCCGTCAGGCGCGCGCGCGACGCGTCCGCCTGGAGGATTTCGCAGTGGAGTTGCTGCGCCTTGCCGACCAGACGGCCGGCTTGTACCGCCCGCTGGAATCGCCCGAAGCACCGCGCCGCCGTACGGGCGAGGAAGCCGGCATGGCGATCAAGGAACGAGTCAATGGCAGATCCGTTAACAAGTGCGTTACGGGTGAGGCACCCACCGGATCGATGAAATTTGCACCGGCGGAGTAAGGATCTGTCCGTGCGCCTTTGACTGCTGAATGCGCCGGACGACCTGCATTCCGCTCACCACGCGCCCGAACGCCGCAAATCCCTGGCCATCAGAATTGCGGGCGCCGCCAAAATCCAGACTCGGTTGATCCGTGACGCAGATGAAGAAATCACTGGTTGCGGTATTGGGCCCATCGCGCGCCATCGAGATCACGCCGGCGAGATGTTTGAGTCCGGTCACCGTCGTACGCTCCAAGGCAATTGGCGCGAATTCCCCATGGGCCGCGGCGGCCCCGGCCTGGATGACCTCGATTTTCACTGCGTTGTTCGGCTGATTGTCCATGGTCACCGTGCGATGGAACATCCCGCCGTCATACGACCTGGCAGCGACGTAGCGCAGGAAATTCGCCGCTGAAACCGGCGCATGCGTGATATCCACGGCCACGACGATATTTCCGAGCGCCGTCGCGATCTGTACCGTCGGTTCCTCAGCCATGACCACCATTGAGCGTCCGCACAAGAGCGTCGCCGTCATGACGGTGACCGCCAGTTTACGGTAATCCATTGCCTTTATTCCTCACGGCGGGCGCGAGCTAGCCGAGCGCCTTGACGATCTCTTCGGTCATCTTCTTGGCGTCAGCAAACAGCATCATGGTGTTGTTGCGGAAAAAAAGTTCGTTGTCGACGCCCGCATAGCCCGAACCCATACCGCGTTTGACGAAAAGTACGGTCTTGGCCTTTTCCACATCCAGGATCGGCATGCCGAAAATGGGCGATTGCGGATCGGTCTTGGCGGAGGGATTGGTCACGTCATTGGCGCCGATCACGTAGGCGACATCGGTCTGGGGAAATTGCGTATTGATGTCTTCAAGTTCGAAGACTTCGTCATACGGAACATTGGCTTCGGCCAACAGCACGTTCATGTGGCCCGGCATGCGGCCTGCCACCGGGTGTATGGCGTACGAGACTTTCACGCCCTCGGCCTTCAGCCGGTCGGCCATCTCACGCACTGCATGCTGGGCCTGCGCCACCGCCATCCCGTATCCGGGCACGATGATCACACTGGCAGCGTTTTTCATGATGAAGGCCGCGTCTTCCGCCGAACCTTGCTTCACCGGCCGGGTCTCCTTGACTGCGGCCGCCGCCGTTTCGCCACCGAAGCCACCCGCAATCACTGAAATGAAGCTGCGGTTCATCCCCTTGCACATGATGTAGGAGAGAATCGCGCCGGATGAACCTACCAGTGCGCCGGTGATGATCAGCGCGGTGTTCTCGAGCGTAAAGCCAATGCCCGCGGCCGCCCAGCCGGAGTAGGAATTGAGCATCGATACCACCACCGGCATGTCTGCGCCGCCGATGGGAATGATCAGCGTGATGCCAAATACGAAGGCGAGGCCAGTGATGGTCCAGAAGGCCCAGTGCGGCTGATCCATGACGAAGTAGACAATCAGTCCGAGGATCGACAGCAGGATCAGGAGATTGAGAAAATGCCGCGCCGGAAGAATGATCGGCGCACCGGACATGTTGCCGTTCAATTTGGCGAAGGCGATGATCGAACCGCAGAAGGTAATGGCACCAATGGCCGCGCCCAGGCTCATTTCCAGCAGACTCTGGGTACGAATGGCCCCTTCTGTGCCGATGCCGAACGCGTCGGGCGAATAAAGCGCGGCGCCCGCGATCAATACCGCGGCCAGCCCGACCAGTGAATGAAAGGCAGCCACCAGCTGCGGCATGTTGGTCATGGCAATGCGCCTGGCCATCACCGCACCAATGCCGCCGCCAACCATAAGGCCACCGACGACCAGGCCCCAGGTCACAGGATCCGTGACCCGCGCCACCCATAAGGTAGTCAGCACGGCGACTGTCATGCCGATCATGCCGTTGCGGTTACCCGCGCGCGAGGTGGCCGGCGACGCCAGGCCTTTCAGGGCAAGAATGAAAAACAGCCCGGCAACCAGGTACAGAAGGGCCGCTATATCCGCATGGCCCGTCACTTCCGGTCTTTCTTCCTGTACATGGCGAGCATGCGCGCGGTGACCAGGAAGCCGCCGAAGATGTTGACGCTTGCCAGGATCAGGGCGACAAAACCCAGGATTTTTGCGGCCCAGGACGCTCCGTGGACGGCCGGAACCGCCACCGCCACCAAGGCACCGACGATGATCACCGAGGAGATGGCGTTGGTCACACTCATCAGTGGCGTATGCAGCGCCGGGGTGACTCCCCAGACCACAAAATAACCGATGAAAATCGACAGCACGAAGATCGAAAGGCGGAACACAAATGGATCAATCATTTCCATGGCTCAGCCTTGCACCGTGGGATGAACCGCTGCGCCGTCCCGGGTCACCAGCGCACCCTTGATGATTTCATCATTCCAGTCGATCGCCATGCCGCCGGTCTTCTTGTCCACGATCAACGACATGAAATTGAACAGGTTGCGCGCGTAGAGCGCGGAGGCATCCGTGGCCAGGCGGCCCGCCACATTGGTGTAGCCCATGATGGTGACGCCGTGCACTGCAACCAATTCGTCGGCCCTGGTGAGCGCCGTGTTGCCGCCCGCCTCCGCCGCCAGGTCGACAATCACGGATCCGGGTTTCATGGTCCTGATCATAGCCTCACTCAGCAGCACCGGCGCCCTGCGCCCCGGAATCAACGCCGTGGTAATGACAATGTCCTGCTTCCTCAAGGTCTCGGCAACCAGCGCCGCCTGCCTGGCCTGATAGTCACTGGACATCTCCTTGGCATAGCCGCCGGCCGTCTGAGCGTTCTGGAACTCCGCGTCCATCACGGCCACGAAGGTGGCGCCCAGGGATTCGACCTGTTCCTTGGTGGCCGGGCGCACATCAGTGGCACTGACGATCGCACCCAGCCGCCTGGCGGTCGCAATGGCCTGCAGGCCCGCAACTCCCACTCCCATCACCAGGACACGCGCCGGTGCGATGGTGCCGGCTGCCGTCATCATCATGGGCATGGCGCGGCCCAATTGGGCGGCGGCATCGATGACCGCCTTGTAGCCGGCAAGATTGGCCTGGGACGACAGCACATCCATCGCCTGGGCACGCGAGATGCGGGGCAGTAATTCCATGGCGAAGGCGGCGACGCCCTGCTGCGCCAGGGCCTGGATAGCGTCCTTCGCGCCATAGGGGGCCAGCAACGCGGCCAGCACCGCACCCTTTTTAAGAAGAGCGGTCTCGGCGCCCTTCGGACCGCGCACCTTAAGCACGACATCGGCGTCGTCCAGTGTCGCCCGCACATCAGCGGCTATCGATGCACCCGCCGCAACATATTCGGCATCGGAAATACACGCATATGCGCCCGCTCCAGCCTCGATCACCACATCGAGGCCCAGGCCTTTGAGCTTTTTCACCGATTCCGGTGTCGCGGCAACGCGCGTTTCGCCCGGAAAGGTTTCCTTGGGGACAGCGAGCTTCAATTACGCCCTGTTTGTCGGTTGTACGTCCTGACTCTCACAATATCATGCGGATCATTGAAGAAACGGCAACAAATCATTGAAATCATCCGTCCAGAGCCGGGTCGTATTGGCCGGTAAAGACTGCGAGACCGCGGCAATCTCGGGTAGCGCCAGAGTCTTTGGGTCAGGACTCACCAGCACCCAGGAGCTGGCGGTATTGAAATCATCCTCCCGGGCCGCCTCGACCAGCCGCGTGGCGAGTTGCCGTGCCTGGGCGAGGCGCTGCACCACCGGTACCAGGTTCAGATACAGATTGCTGACATGGAAGGCGATGATGCCATGGGGCTGCAGATGATGCAGGTACAGGTCCAGGGCCTGCACGGTCAGCAGGTGCACGGGAATCGCATCGCCGGTGAATGCGTCGATCACCAGCACGTCGAAGTGCTGCGGCGTTTCGGCGGCAAGGCTCAGGCGGGCATCACCCAAGGCGACTTCCACGCGCGCTGCACTGCCTTGCAGAAAGGTGAACTGGTGCCGCGCGATGTCCAGGACCTGCGGATTGATCTCGTAGAAGCGCAGCACATCACCCGCGCGGCCATAGGCGGCCATGGTTCCTGCGCCCAGGCCGATGACACCGATACGGTGGGGTGCGCGATCCCTGTCCAGCGCGGCCATGGCATGCCCGATGCCGGAGGCATCACCGTAATACTCCGTCGGACGGCGCGCCAGGGCCGGGGCGAAGTACTGGGTGCCGTGAACAATGACGCCGTTGGCCAGCGAGCGGGCGCGCCCTGCCCCATCCTCATCCCAGTCGAACACGCGCAGGGTGCCGTAAAAGTTGCGGCGCGTCAGCACGGTGCCCTCGTAGAACTGCTGCACAACCAGTCCGGCCGCCGCCAGCACCAGCACCGCGGTCGCGGCCGACAGGACCGCGAGGGCGCGGTGCTGGCGCCTGATCCGCCACAGCACCAGCAAGGCGCAGGCCACCATGCCGATTTCAAGATCGAAGTCGACATTCATCACCGCCGGTGCGATGAGTCCGATGAGCACGGCGCCTGCGGCGCCACCCAGTGAAAGGGTCAGGTAGAAGCGCGTGAGGTGCTGAGGCGGTGGCCGCGAGAGCGCAAGACCCCCGTTGCACAGCAGACAAGTCCCGGCGAGCACGCCGCAGAACACGCCGATCTGTGCAACGATCGGCAGCCCCTGGTCTATCGCCCCCGGCCAGGATGCCCAGGCGGTGGCGGCTGCATATAGCAGCAGCGCCGCGACGCCACAAAGCGTGAGCGCGCGCGCTGACAGCCAGCGCAAATTGCTGAAAGCCACAATAAAAGTGAGCAGGTACACCGCCAGCGGCAGGATCCACAGCAATGGAATCGCCGCGACGTCGCGGGTCAGATGTCGGGTCAGCGCCAGCAGCAACCAGGACCCGAGGCCCGACCGCAGCAGCCACTCGCCGTGGCGCGCGGCCGTGGGGACCGGCGTGCCC
>JBARBG010000196.1:0-10239 GCA_049792815.1 Steroidobacteraceae bacterium
GTCGTGGCGAACAGCGCGTGGCCATGAGCCGCCTGCGGCAGCGCGTGGCGCAGCGCCTGGTCGAGGCACAATCGACGCAGGCCCTGCTCACCTCATTCAATGAGGTGGATCTGGGTGTGGTGCAGGACCTGCGCACCCGCTACAAGGACAAGTTCGAAAAACAGCAGGGCGTGAAGCTCGGCTTCATGTCCTTCTTCGTCAAGGCGACGATCGAGGCGCTGAAGAAGTTTCCGCTGCTCAATGCGTCGGTGGACGGCAGCGACATCATCTATCACGAGTTCTACGACATCGGTGTGGCCGTCTCGACCGACCGCGGCCTGATGGTGCCGATCGTGCGCGATGCGGACCAGAAGAGTTTTGCGGACATCGAGAAGGAAATCACCGCCTATGCCACGCGCGCCAGGGCGGGGCAGATTGCCATCGAGGACATCACCGGCGGCACGTTCACGATCACCAATGGCGGCGTGTTCGGCTCGTTGCTGTCGACACCGATTGTGAATGCGCCACAGAGCGCGATCCTGGGGATGCACAAGATCCAGGAGCGTCCCATGGTCGTGAACGGCAAGATCGAGATCCGTCCCATGATGTATCTGGCGGTCACCTATGATCACCGCATCATCGACGGTCGTGACGCGGTGCAGTTTCTGGTGAGCATCAAGGACAGTCTTGAGGATCCGGGCCGCATGTTGCTTGGGCTTTAGGCGGGAGATCTCATGGCTGACTCATTTGACGTCATCGTGATCGGGGGCGGCCCGGCCGGCTACCCGGCCGCGATTCGTGCCGGACAGAATGGCCTGTCCGTGGCCTGCATCGACGAATGGAAGAACCACGATGGCAGCCTCGCCTTCGGCGGCACCTGCCTGAATGCCGGCTGCATCCCTTCCAAGGCGCTGCTGGAATCCACCGAGCTCTACCACCGCGCGCGCGAGGAATTCGCGCTGCACGGCATCCAGGTGCCGGGGGTGAGCATGGATGTGGCCACCATGCAGAAACGCAAGTCGGGCATTGTGAAGAAGATGACCGACGGCATTGTGGCGCTGCTCAAGGGTGCCGGCGTGACCCCGCTGCAGGGCCACGGCCGGCTGCTGCCGGGCAAGCAGGTTGAATTCAAGTCGCACCAGGGTGAGGTGCGCAGCTTAAGCGCGAAGCAAGTGGTGCTGGCCTCGGGCTCGGTGCCCATTGAACTGAAATCCGCGCCCTTCGATGGCAAGCGGATCATTGACTCCTGGGGCGCGTTGGAACTTCCCGCCGTGCCCAAGCGACTGGGTGTCATCGGCGCCGGGGTGATCGGCCTTGAATTGGGCAGTGTCTGGCGGCGCCTCGGCAGCGAGGTCGTGGTGCTTGAGGCGCTGGACAGTTTCCTGGCGATTGCCGATCAGCAGCTGGCCAAGGAGGCCGCCCGCCACTTCAAGCGCCTAGGCGTGGATATCCGCACCGGCGCCAAGGTGACTGGCGCGATAGTCAAGGGTCAGGCCGTCCAGGTCGCCTATACCGATGCCAAGGGCGAACAGTCCGTGGAAGTGGACATCCTGGTCGTCGCCGTGGGCCGCCGCCCATTCACGACCGGCCTGCTGGCCGAGGGCACCGGCGTGCAGCTGGATGCGCGCGGCTTCATCAGCGTCGATGACAAGTGCCGCACGGCCGCCGCAGGCGTCTGGGCCATCGGCGATTGTGTTCGTGGACCGATGCTCGCCCACAAGGGCAAGGAAGAAGGCGTGATGGTCGCCGATCTCATCGCCGGACGTTACGGGGAGGTCAACTACCGCGTGGTGCCGTCGGTGATCTACACGGCGCCGGAGATCGCCTGGGTCGGTGAGACCGAGGAGCAGGTCAAGGCCAGCGGACGCGCCTACAAGGTCGGCCTGTTCCCCTTCATGGCAAGCGGTCGGGCGCGAGCCATGGAAGCCACCCAGGGCTTTGCCAAACTCATCGCCGACGAGGCGAGCGATGAGATCCTGGGCGTGCACATTATCGGGCCGATGGCAGGGGAACTGATCGCCGAGGCGGTGCTGGCGATGGAGTATTCGGCCAGCGCCGAGGATCTGCAGCGGACCATACACGCCCATCCGACCCTGTCCGAGGCGCTGCACGAGGCGGCCCTCGCTGCCGACAAGCGCGCCATTGATAATCTCAATCGCTAGGGCCCCGATACCATGATCGCGGCCCCCGGATTCGAAGCCATCAAATCCGCCCGTGCGCGGATCGCCGGCAGTATCCGGCGCACGCCGGTGCTCACCAGCGACTTCCTGGATGAGGAGCTGGGCGCAAAGCTGTACTTCAAATGCGAGAACCTGCAGGTCAGTGGGGCCTTCAAGGCGCGCGGGGCCTTCAATGCCGTGCTGAACCTCTCGCCGGCACTGGCCGGCCGCGGTGTCGTGACCCATTCATCGGGCAATCATGGCGCGGCGCTGGCCCTGGCGGCGCGCTCGCGCGGCATGGCCGCCTACGTGGTCGCGCCGCGCACGACGCCGGCCAGCAAGCAGCAGAACATGCTGCGTTACGGCGCGAAACTTACGCTGTGTGAGCCGACGCTGGCCGCGCGCCAGGCCGCGGCGGAGCAGATTGTCGCGAACACCGGCGCTACCTTGATTCATCCTTTCGACAACGCCGAGGTGATGGCCGGACAGGGCACCGTCGCACTGGAACTGCTGGAGCAGGTGCCGGACCTGGATGTGATCGTCTGCCCAATCGGCGGCGGCGGTCTGATCAGCGGCGCGGCCGTCGCGGCGCATGGGCTGAACCCCAGGATCAGAGTGCTGGGCGCCGAACCCGAGGGCGCTGATGATGCCTTGCGCTCCCAGAGCGCAGGCGTGATCACCCCCGTGGCGCAACCGACTTCACTGGCTGATGGCCTGCTGGCCACGATTGCGCCGAGCACCTTCGAGGTCATCCGCACCCAGGTGCATGCGGTGGGAACCGCGAGCGAGGCGCAATTGGTGGCGGCGATGCGCCGGGTCTGGGAGGAGCTGAAAATCATCATCGAGGCCTCCTCCGCGGTGCCGGTCGCCGCGCTGCTGAACGGCTCGCTCAAGGTGTCGGGGCAGCGAGTGGGTGTGGTGCTGACCGGCGGCAATGTCGATCTGCAAAAACTCCCCTGGAAGCAGGATTAACGGGCGCGCGCACGCGCCAGATGCACTAGCAGCAGCTCCAGTTTGGCGGGCTTGAGGGGATAGGTCAGCGTGTGGCGCAGGCGCAGGGCGCCCAGACGATTGCGCACCATGGCGAGGCGCTGCCGTTCGGTGCAGAACACTCTGACCAGGTGCGGCCATTTGCTGTGGATCTCATCGAGCAGGGCCAGTCCCGAGCCGTCCACGAGGCGTTCGCAGACGACGACCACATCAGCGCCCGGTCCATGGCGCAGCAGCGACAGCACCTGCGCCTTGCTGGTCGCAATGGCGAGCGGCTGCCGACCGCCGACTCGGGCGACACAGTGCCGCAGCATGGCCTGGTCGGCGTCCACCAGGAGCGTCTTCACCGGCTAAGGATACCGCACCGCAACATCAGCGGGTTCGACGCACTTCGGAAACATTGGGCACGCCCTGCAGGCGCTTGGTCAGTTTTTCAAGCTGCTCAAGATTCGCAACGCCCAGGCGAAAGGCGACCCTGGCGATGCGGTCCTCGTCGGTCAGAGTGTTCATGCCCTCGATGCTCAGGTGCTCCTGCGCCACCACATCGGTGATGTCGCGCACCAGGCCGCGCCGGTCATAGGCGAACACCACCAGTTCCACTTCCATCAAATCATGTTCCGCGCCTGACCACTCCACCTGCAGCATGCGCTCAGGCTTCTCGGCCCGCATACGCCCGAAGTTGCGGCACTCCGCACGGTGGATGGTGACTCCGCGCCCCACGGTGATGTAGCCGACGATGGGCTGTGGGCGCAGCGGCGCGCAGCAGCTGGCCAGCGTGATCGGCAGATCACCCACCCCTTCGATGTCCACCGGATTGCGCCGCGCGGGACTGGCTGGGCGCGGTTTGCGCACCGGCAGCTCAGCAGTCGCGGGGCGCGCCAGCCGCAGCAGCGCCTGCGAGAGTTGGGTCGCCGTGATCTCGCCTTCGCCCAGCAGCTGGTAGAACTCGTCCATGTCATGGGCGCGCAGCTGGGCCATAAGCTCCGGCAGCAAGGCCTCGGCGGCTCCGACGCGTGCCATTTCGCGCTCGGCGAT
This sequence comes from Steroidobacteraceae bacterium, assembly GCA_049792815.1. Lineage (GTDB taxonomy): Bacteria > Pseudomonadota > Gammaproteobacteria > Steroidobacterales > Steroidobacteraceae > DAIDKA01. The sequence goes on from JBARBG010000196.1 coordinate 4,164, forward strand.
GGAGCGGCCGGCGGCACGGTTGTCACCGGCATCCTGGCGGCGGAACCAGGCGCGCACCTTGGTGCGGCTGCGCGTGGAGGCAAGGTAGCCCAGCTCCGGGGCCAGCCAGTCGCGGCTGGGCGCGGGGTGCTTGCCGGCGATGATGTCCACGACTTCACCATTGCCCAGCTGGTAGGTGAGCGGCACGATCCGGCCGTTGACCTTGGCACCACGACAGCGATGACCCAGGTTGCTGTGGACCTGGTAGGCGAAATCCAGCGGCGTCCCGCCACGGGGCAGCTCCACGACTTCGCCTTTGGGCGTCAGCGCGTAGATATGATCGGCGAAGATCTGGCCGCGCAGACTCTCCAGCACGTCCGGCTCTTCTTCGGGTTGTTCACCCGGGTGCAGCAGGCGCCGCACCGCCTCGATCTTGCGTTGATATTCGGCGTCGTGCGCGCCGCCCTCCTTGTACTGCCAGTGGGCCGCGATACCCAGTTCGGCGTGCTCGTGCATTTCACGGGTGCGGATCTGTATTTCGACACTGCGCCCCTCCGGTCCCGCCACCGCGGTGTGAATCGAGCGGTAGTGGTTATCCTTCGGCGTCGCGATGTAGTCATCGAACTCGGCCGGTATGTACTGCCAATCCCCGTGCACGACGCTGAGCGCCGCGTAGCAGTCTGCGACCGTGCCCACGACGATGCGCACCGCGCGCACGTCGAAAATCTGGTCAAACGGCAGATGCTTGCGCAGCATCTTGCGGTAGATGCTGAAGATGTGCTTGGGGCGGCCGTAGACCTCCGCGGTAACTCCCGCGGCGGTCAGGCCCCGGCGCAGGCCGGCGCAGAACTCCTCGATGTAGCGCTCGCGGTCGGTGCGCCGCTCGTTGAGGGCGGCGGCCAGGTGCCGGTATTCGTCCGGTTCCAGGTAGCGGAACGCCAGGTCCTCAAGCTCCCATTTGAGCTGCCAGATGCCCAGTCGGTTTGCGAGCGGTGCGAATATCGCGCGCACTTCGGTGGCCAGGCGCCCGCGCTCGGGTACGTCAAGGTCCCGGGCATGGCGCAGCCGCACCAGGGCCTCGGCCAGCCGTGCCAGCACCAGTCGCTGATCGCCCACGACGGCCAGCAGCATCTTGCGGACGGTTTCGGCCTGATGCGCATCGAGGCCGCGCTGCGGCTCCCAGTCACGCGCGAGGCCGATTTCACCCAGTCGCTGCAGATCGATGGCGACACGCGCCGCACCGGCGCCCAGCAGCCGCTCGAGGCTCTCCGGCGTGACGCCCGCGCGACCCAGCAGCGGTTGCGCCAGCACGGCGGCCGCCAGCTGCGCATCGCCCGTCAGGGCGCCGATGACTTCTGCGGCCTCCGTGGCCAGTGCCATGGCCGCCTCGGGCGCGTCGCTTGCGGGAGTGACGGCCGCGCGCATGGTCGCAATGGCATTGCGCAGCTCCGGCGGACAAAGTTGGGCGGCTTCCAATGGCCCGATCTCCTGATGAACCTGGGTACGCGCGACGTGTCGCTGCGCGCGGAATGCAGCTATCATACCTGCCTCAGTCGCAGGCTGTGCCTGCAGCATTCATCCCAGTGCAATACGAAGGCTACGGACCGGGCGGCACTGCCGTTTTGATCGAGTGCTCCGCGCAGGGGCGCCAGGATCTCGCCGCGCATCTGCGCCGGGTTTTCGCCGCACACGGGGGCCATCTGGGCGCCACCGGCTCGGTGTCCTACCTGTTCACCCGCACCGGTGTTCTCACCTACGCGACGGGATCGGAACTGGCGGAACTGGCGCTGGCGGCAGGGGCCGAGGACGTGCAGGCAGGCAGCGGAGGCATCGAGATTCTCACCGATCCAGAAGATTTTGCGAGCGTACGGGCGGCCCTCGCGGTAGCCGGATTTGTCCCCTTGGCGGCGCAGATCACGCACCGCCCCGCGACCACCATCCAATTGAGCGGCGATGACGCCCACGCCATGCGCACTTTCGTGGCGGGGCTGGGCAGTGTCGATGCGGTGCAGGGCGTCTACACCAATGCACGATTCGCCTAGATGAGTTCCTGGCGGCAATTCGACCCCGACGCACTGCGCGCCGCGGCGCCGCTGAGTACCGCGGCGCGGGTGCGGGTGCTGGGACTTGATCCGGGATCACGGCGTACCGGCTTTGGTGTCATCGACTGCGAGGGCAATGAGCATACCCATATTGCGAACGGCTGCATTGCCGCGCAGGGTGAGACCATCGCCACCCGCCTGCGGGCGATATTCGAAGGCATCGAGAGCCTGATCGCGACCTACCGCCCGGATGAGATTGCCGTTGAACGCGTGTTCGTCAGTCGCAATGTCGACAGTGCGATGAAGCTCGGCCAGGCGCGCGGCGCCGCGTTGTGCGCGGTACCTGCGGGGACTGCGGTGTTTGAGTACGCGCCGCGTGCCATCAAGCTGGCCGTGGTGGGTTCAGGAGCGGCCGAGAAAGCTCAGGTGGCGCACATGATGAAGGTGCTGCTGCAGCTTGCGGATGTTCCAGGTTCCGACGCGGGCGACGCCCTGGCGGTGGCGCTGTGCCACGCGCATAGTCGTCGACTGCGGCTGCTGGTGGCCAGTTGATCGGCTTCCTGCACGGGCGTATCGCCGGCAAGATCGCTCCAACGGTCACGCTGGACGTTGGCGGCGTGGGCTATGAGCTCGAAGCACCCATGTCAACGTTCCTCAACCTGCCTGCCGTGGGCGAGACCGTCCGTCTGATCACCCACCTGGTGGTGCGCGAGGATGCCCATATCCTCTATGGCTTTGCCACCGAGGAGGAGCGGCGGCTGTTCCGCAACCTGCTCAAGGTATCCGGGGTAGGACCTAAGATCGCACTGGGTGTGCTCTCGGGCATGAGTGTCGAGGGCTTCACCCGCTGCGTAGTGGGTGAGGATGTGACGACGCTGACCCGCATTCCCGGGATTGGGCGCAAGACCGCCGAGCGTCTGATCATCGAAATGCGCGACCGCGTGCACACCTCGTCGACGGGCTCCGGTGTGCGGCCCGCGAGCGCGGCCGGTGATCCTCACAGCGAGGCGTTCGACGCCCTGGTGGCCCTGCAGTACAAGCCGGCCGAAGCGACCCGCTTGCTCAAGGGCATCGCGGCCGGTACCCATTCAACCGAGGAACTCATCCGGCTGGCGCTGCAGGGCGCGATCCGTGAGTGACGGGGAGACGCTTTGGAATCATCCCGAATGACCGGCACCCAGGCGCAGCCCGGCGAGGAGCAGCAGGACCGCGCCATCCGCCCGCAGCGCCTGTCCGACTATGTTGGGCAGGCGCCGGTGAAGCGGCAGCTCGAAATCTTCATCATGGCGGCCCGGCAGCGTGCCGAGGCCATGGATCACACGCTGATCTTCGGGCCACCCGGTCTGGGCAAGACCACACTCGCCCATATCATCGCGGTGGAACTGGGCGTGAACCTGCGCCAGACCTCAGGTCCGGTGCTGGAGCGGCCCGCGGACCTGGCCGCGCAGCTGACCAACCTGCAGCCACGCGACGTGCTGTTCATCGATGAAATCCATCGCCTGAGTCCCATCGTCGAGGAGGTGCTGTATCCGGCGCTGGAGGACTGTCAGCTTGACATCATGATCGGGGAGGGTCCGGCGGCGCGCTCCATTAAACTCAAACTGGCGCCGTTCACGCTGGTCGGGGCCACGACCCGCGCGGGGCTTTTGACCTCGCCGCTGCGCGATCGCTTCGGCATTGTGCAGCGTCTGGAGTTCTACGGGGTCGAGGATCTGCAGCACATCGTCGTGCGCTCGGCGGGGATCCTGGACGTACCCATTGTCAGCGCTGGCGCTGCCGCCATTGCGCAGCGTTCGCGCGGCACACCGCGAATCGCCAACCGGCTGTTGCGCCGGGTGCGCGATTTTGCCCAGGTCCGCGGTCAGGGCCGAATCGATGAAGGCATCGCCATTGCCGCGCTGGTCATGCTGGACATTGATCATCAGGGATTTGATCCGCTGGACCGCAAGGTTCTGCACACCATCATCGAGAAGTTCGACGGTGGCCCGGTGGGCATCGACAGCATCGCGGCCGCCATCGGCGAGGAACGCGGCACGCTCGAGGATGTCATCGAGCCGTTCCTGATTCAGCAGGGCTTCCTGACCCGCACCGCGCGCGGCCGCATGGCCACGCGCACCGCGTACCTGCATCTGGGACTGGCGGCCCCCGCCCGGGCCGGCGGCACGCTGCCGATCTTCGAGGAGGATCCGTGAAACCCTTCGCCTGGCGCACCCGCGTGTACTGGGAGGACACCGATGCCGGCGGCGTCGTCTACTACGCCAACTACCTGCGCTACATGGAGCGCGCGCGAACGGAATGGCTGCGCACCCTGGGTTACTGTCAGCGGGATCTGGCAACCAATCATGGCGTGCTGTTTGCCGTGACCCGAGTGCGCATTGACTACCGGCGCCCGGCGCGGCTGGATGATGAACTGTCTGTCACTTGCGATCCGCGCACCGTGGGTGCAGCGTCAGTGACTTTTGGCCAGAACGTGACTCGGCTTTCGGCGCCTGGCGCGGAGCACGAACCTCCTGGCGCGTTTGACGCGGCCCCCGGGGTGCTCACCGAGGCCGAGGTGCGCATCGCCTGCCTGGACGCGCGCACCTTCAGGCCGCTGCGGATGCCGGAGTTCCTGTTGAGCGCCTTCGCGGCGCAGGAGAAACTGTAGGATGCCAGCTGATCTGTCGATTATCCGCCTGGTCCTCGAGGCCAGCATTCCGGTGCAGCTGGTGCTGGCACTGCTGGCCTTCACCTCGGTGATGTCGTGGGCCATCATTTTCAACAAGCGCGCGGTGATCCGGCGCGCGCGCCGTGAGGCCGACCAGTTTGAGACCAGCTTCTGGTCGGGCGGTGATCTGGCGCAGCTGTACCGTTCGGTCGAGTCGCGCGGCCTCACGACCGGCATGGCCAATATCTTCGAGCTGGGGTTTCGCGAGTTCGCACGCCTGCGCCAGCAAGGCGCGGTGCCGGTGGAGCAATTGCTTGAAGGGGCGCGCCGCTCGATGCGCGTGGCGCAACTGAAGGAGATCGACCGCCTGGAACACAGTCTGTCGACCCTTGCAACGGTGGGATCAACCAGTCCGTACGTAGGCCTGTTTGGCACCGTCTGGGGCATCATGAGTGCCTTCGCCTCGCTGGGGAACGCGCAGCAGGCGACGCTCGCCATGGTGGCGCCGGGCATCTCCGAGGCGCTGATCACCACGGCCATCGGCCTGTTCGCCGCCATCCCCGCGGTCATCGCCTTCAATCGTTACGCGGACCAGGTGGGCCGGCTGGAAGTGCGCTACGACGCCTTCATGGAAGAGTTTTCCTCCATCCTGCAGCGGCATGCCGCGCGCAAACACGCCGGAGAGGCTTAGCAAGCATGGCGCACCAGTTGTCCCGCGGGCGGCGGCTCATGGGCGAGATCAATGTCGTCCCGTATATCGACGTCATGCTGGTGCTGCTCATCATCTTCATGGTGACCGCACCGCTGCTGATGCAGGGCGTGAAGGTTGATTTGCCCAAGGCCAATTCAGAGCCGCTGACCGCGGATCTGCTGCGGAACAACAACCCCCTGGTACTGTCCATTGACCGGGAGGGCCGGTTTTACCTGAACATGGGCGGGGACCCGCATCAATCGCTGGATGAGGCCACGGTGCAGGCGCGGGCCGCCGCTGCGTTGCACAAACAGGCGGATCTGCCCGTCCTGTTGAAGGCTGACTATCGTATTGAGTATGGACGGGTGATGGCGGCCATGGTGGTACTGCAGCACGCCGGAGCACGCAAAGTCGGGTTTGTCAGCGATCCGCTGCCAGATACTAGGGGCCGGAACTGACAGCGCCGGCCGCAAAGTCCGCACAACCTGCCGGTGGACGCTGGCTGTCGATTGGCCTGTCCGTGCTGCTGCACGCGGCCCTGATAGGAGTGCTGGTGTACGGATGGTTGCAATTCCGGCGGCCGCCCCCGCGATTGAACGCGCTGGCGATCGACGCCACCGTGGTCTCACAGGCCACGCTGGACGCCGCTCGCCGTCCCGCAACGCCCGCACCGCCGCCCACGCCCCCGGCCAGCGCCCCGGTGGCGGTGGACCAGGC
>JBARBG010000197.1:0-10389 GCA_049792815.1 Steroidobacteraceae bacterium
GCGTTGGCCTGGAAGGCGCGCTGCGCGGTGATCATGTCGACCAGGGACGTGGTGGTATCCACGTTGGACTGTTCCAGCGATCCTGAGGATAGATTGCCGAAACCCGAGCCGCCCGCCACGCCCTGCACCGCCTGTCCGGAGGAATTGGTGGCCGCCCAGTTGTTGTTGCCGATCTGTTCCAGGCCCTGCGGGTTGGCAAAGTTCGCCATCGCAACCTGGCCCAGGTTGACGGAGTTGCCGTTGGTGTACTGCGCCTGTACGACGCCGGTATTGTCGATGCTGATGCCGGTCAGCAATCCAGTGGTGTAGCCATTCTGCTGAACTGCGGTGACGCCGAAGTTGTTGCCGTACTGCGTGACGCTGTTGAAGTTGAAGGTCATGGTCATATCGTTGGCGCCCGTGGACAAGCCACCGGCCGCGGTGTACGCCGGAAAAGTGACCGTGCCGCCCGGCGGTGCCGTCAGCGCACCGCTGGAGCTGTAATCCAGTTGCTGCGTGCCCACCGGATTGCCGTCCACGTACAGGTTTGCATTCCAGGTGTTGGTGGCGGTCTTGGCGAAGTACAGCGAGGCGGTGTGCGCCGCGCCCAAGGAGTCGTACACCGTGAGCGAGGTGGTGTTGTTGTAGCTGTTCGGATCGGTCGGCGCGAACACCGCGACATCGGCTGGCACGGTCGCATCGGCCGGCAGGTTCGCGGTAATGGACGCGGTGGTGGTCGCATTCGGCGCGCTTTCGCCCGAACTGAGTGACAGGTTGGCGAGCCCACCGGTGTTGTAGCCGCCGTTGGGCAGGGGCGGGTAGACCTGCAGATTGGCGCCGCTGGCGGTGACCACATCGCCGGCGCTGTTGACCTGGAACTCGCCGTCGCGGGTGTATTCAATCGCCCCGTTGTTGCTCAGGGTGAAGAAGCCGTTGCCGCTGATGGCCAGATCCAGGTTGTTGCCCGTGGTCTCGATGTCCCCCTGCGAGTACTGCTGGGCGACTTCCTGGACCGCCACGCCGTTACCGACCGCGGTGGAGCTGACACCGGACTGGGTGGACGAAAACAGGTTGGCAAATTCGGCACGTGAGCCCTTGAATCCGACGGTGCTGACGTTGGCCAGATTGTTGGCCGTCACCGAGAGGTCCTGGTTGGCGGCATTGAGGCCTGTGAGGGCGACATTGAATGACATGGGTTTGTTCCTGATGCTTGCGTGGGTTGCGCGTTACAGAATGGTGACGACGGAGCTGAGCGGCACGGTGCCGCCGTTCGTGTTCAGATCCAGCTGCTGGGTGGTCGGGTCGATGGTGACGCTTTGCACCTGGGTCACGACCATCGGGGCGACCGACTGCGAGGCGCCATTGACGGTCGCATTGACGCTGACCGTGTATTGCCCGGCAGCGGCGGTGGTGCCGGCGCTGGTGGTGCCGTTCCAGGCGAACGTGGTCATGCCCGAACCGGCCGGCGTGACCTGGAAAGAAGTGACCGGTGTGCCGCTGGAATCCGCGATCGACACCGTGAGTTTGGTCGTTCCGGGCGGTGCATTCACCGCTCCGGCGATGGCGCCGCCGGTCGCCAGCGTGGCCGTGGATCCGGGCGCCAGCACTGACTGGCCGAGCAGGCTTGAGGCGCTGGTGGCCTGTTGGGCGGACATCGCGGACTGCATGCTCTGCAGGCTCGAGACCTCGCTCAATCCTTCCAACTGCCCGAGGAACTGGCTCGGATCGGTCGGCTGCAGGGGATTCTGATTCTGCAGCTGCGTTGAGATCAGCTGCAGGAAGTCGGTCTCGTTGATCTGCATGTTCGCCGGTACCGCGGTGCTGGCCGCAGCGGCGCCCGAGGCCGCATGCGCCGACGGGGACAGCAGGCTGGAGATCGCATTGGGACTGGTGGACATCAGGCGCCTCTTAAATGAATGGTTGCCGGGTGGCGGTGGCTATCATTACTGGCCGAGCTTCAGGGTCGCGAGCATGAGGTTCTTGGAGGTATTCATGACCTCCACGTTGTCCTGGTAGGCGCGCGATGCGGAGATCATGTCGGTCATCTCTTCGATGACATTGACGTTGGGTGCGTAGACGTTGCCCTGGGCATTTGCCAGGGGATTGCCGGGGTCGTAGCGCATCTGCGGCGCGGCCTGACTCTCCATGATGCCGCTGACGCGAACCGCAGCCTCGCTCTGGGTGTCGAGGCTCGAGGCGCCCAGGAGCTGCTGCTGGACCGCCTGGAAAATGGGGTGACGCGCCTTGTAGACCGTCGCCGGGTCGCCACTGACGCTGTCGGCGTTGGCGAGGTTGCTGGCCACGGTGTTCAGGCGCACCGACTGCGCGCTGAGCCCTGAGCCTGCGATATCAAAGATCTTGAAGGAGGACATGGGTGAATTCCTTGAGTCTTTGCGGTTACTGGCCCGTGATCGCGGTCATGAGATTGCGCAGACGCATGGACAGAAAGGTCAAAGTGGCCTGGTAATGCACGGTGTTGTCGGCGAAGGCGGCCTGCTCCTGCTGCGAGTCCACGGTGTTGCCATCCAGTGACGGCGCCAGCGGCACGCGGTACTTGAGGGCCGCGCCGCCTTCGCTGGTGGCATTCACCGCGATGTCCTTCGCGTCCGTGGTGGTCAGGGTCACGCCCGCCTCCTGCGAGCCGGCCGCCGCCAGCGCCGTACGGAAGTCGATGTCGCGGGCCTTGTAGCCGGGCGTGTCGACATTGGCGAGATTGTTCGCCAGAACGTCCATGCGCTGGGTCTGCACCTTGAGTGCCTCAGCGTGAACGCCCAGGTATGAATCCAGTCCAACAGGCATGACTCGTAATCCAGTCCGTCAAAAAAGTGTCCTGCGGGATTCAAAGCAATACGCATGCCAGGGCGTCGAAAGCCCGGATCTGGCCGTAGTTCGGCCGTATAAGCGTGAGCCGTGTCACACGAGCGGCAAATGCTTGCCGCGCGCTGCCGGCAATCACGCGTCCGGCGTGAGTTGGCGCGGCGTTTGCACTGACCAGTGCATGAAAGAGAAAGTGACAGACATCCGACGTGGCCTTGCGGTGCTGGCGCTCCTGGCCGTGCTGCCAACGCCGAGCGTCGGCGCGGTTGCGATCGAACCCGTGGACCGGATCGAAGCGGCTGCGCATGCCTATGTGGCCTCGCTCCTGCCTCCGGGTTCGGCGCAGACCCAGATCACCGTGCTGCCCGTCGACCGGCGCCTGCGCCTGGCCCAGTGTGGCTCGGCGCTGGCCGCGCAGCTGCCGGCCGGATACAACCTCAGCGCGCGTGCCACGGTGAGTGTCACCTGTGCCGGTCCCACGCACTGGACGATATATGTGCCGGTGGTGCTGGAGAGCCGGATATCGGTGCTGGTATTGCGCCATGCGGTGGCGCGGGACGCGCGCCTGACAGCGGCCGACGTAGCGGTTGAAACGCGGCGCACGGCCGGCATGGCCACCGCATACCTGTCATCCGCGTCGGAACTTGAAGGTCGCACGGTACGACGCCCGCTGGCCATCGGTACCGCCCTGAGTGTCGAGATGTTCGCCGCTGATCTGGTGATCCGCCGCGGCCAGCAGGTCACTTTGGTGGCCGGCGGCCCGGATCTGGAAATTCGGGCCTCGGGGCGCGCCCTCATGGACGCCGCGGCCGGGGCGCGCATCGAGGTCCAGAATTTAAGCTCGATGACCGTCGTCGAGGGAGTCGTGGAATCCGCCGACGTGGTGCGGGTGGCCCTGTAAAATGCGAACTCAATACAGCAGTTTTGCTTGGGTTGCCCGATACTGCGGGGCACAAGCCAAGGAGCGTGCAGCGTGACGATCATCCACCATGGCCTGGAGGTGAAGCCGACCGGCCTCGGATCCGGGGCTACGGACAAGACACAGTCCGCGCCGGGACCAGGCGCTTCGCTGCAGCCCCAGGCCCAGCCGGGGTCAGACTCACCGGCGCCTGAAGTGCAAATCACCCCCACTGCACTATTGCTGGCGAATGTGGAACAGCAGCTCGCCGCGACTCCCGTGGTCGATCAGGGGCGCGTGGACGCCATCCGTCAGGCGCTGAACAATGGCACCTACCAGGTCGATGCCGGCCGCGTGGCCGATGGGGTGCTCGCGGCCCAGAGATTCGATGCCAGGGTGACCGCAAAGTGATGGATCAGCAGGCCTGCCGCGAGCAGATGAGCCGCCTCATCCAGGAGGAAACCACTGCCCTGGGCGAGCTCGCCATCCTGCTCGATCGTGAGTACTCCTATATGAGTGCGAACGAGGTGGATGCGCTGGGCGAGGCCATGCGCGAGCGCCATAAATGCGTGGCGCGCATCCTGAAGGTTGATGATGAGCGGCGCGCGTTGTGCCGCACCTTGAATCGTCCCCATGATCTGAAGGGGCTCGAAGCGCTGCTCGTGTGGTGCGATCCCAAGGGCACCCTGGCGGGCGCCTGGGCGGACTGCACGGCTGCCGCCATCAAATGCCGCAGCCAGAATGATCGCAATGGCGCCCTGGCGGGCGCCCGGCTGCAGAATGTCCAGGCCCGGCTGGGCGTGCTCATCGACGGCCGCCGCGAGACCGTGACCTACGGTCCGCGCGGCACCTGTTCGGTGGCGGCGGCCAGATCGGGGCTGCTCAGGGAAGCCTGAGTGACATAATTCATTCAGGCCCAGAAAAACCCCCTAAAGTTGCTCCGGTTGCCGCCGATATCGCCTGTAACAGAGGAGCCATGTCGTGTCCGGCAAGATCAACGGTGTCAGTAACAGTCCGCCCGCTTCCGCACCCAGCAGTGCCGGAAAGGGTGCTGCTGCGACCCAGAGCCAGGCGCCCGGTGCGACCAGCAGCGCCGACAGCGTGCAGATCACGGATACGGCCAGCCACCTGGTGACCGCCGAACAGGCGCTGAGCGAAGTCCCGGTCATCAACCAGGGACGGGTTGCCGTGATCAGCGAGGCGCTGGCGGCAGGAACCTACGAAATCTCCCCCGACCGCATCGCCAACCAGCTGCTGCACTTTGAGCGGCTGTTGCCGGCGGATCAGGATCGCGCCGAATAATCCGCCGCTCGGCCCTTTAGCTCAGAGCCGCCGCCAGCTGCGCGACTTCAAGCTTCGATGCTTCCAGCATCTGCGCCACAGCCGTCGAATCCAGACCGAACCGCGCCAGGCACTTGGCGTCGCGCAGCGTGGACTCCAGAACCTCCGGCTGGCCGGCATTGCGCCCGATGGCCACCGCAAGCATCACCACGTCGGTCAGTGCCGGGGGGCCACGCGGCTCGCGCGTCAGGTCTTCACTTTCAGAGATCGCGTGCACGATCTCTTCCGGGACACCCCAGTTCTCGAGCAAGGCGACCGCGACGCTCAAGTGCCAGTCGCGCTCGACCGTGCGGAATGCCGCTGCGTCGGCAAACAGACCGCGATGCTTGCCGGCGCGTGCCAGCAGGTACAGCCGCCCGCTGCTGTGCAGCAGGCCCGCGAGCATCGCGGCATCCGGCTGCACCTTGGTGTACTTGCCCGCGATCACGTGACTGAGGCTCGCGACCTGGGCGGTCTGCCGATGCAGGACCTCGAGGGGTTTTTCCAGTCCGCGCAGCGCCTCGGAGTGGCCGAGGATGCGCACCGCGTGGGCGTAGGTGGTGGAACGAACGGCATTCAGGCCGACGCGGCTCACCGCGGTGCGCAGGTCGGTGGCCGGGCGCGCGGTGCCCAGGATGGCCACGGAGTTGGCGAGGTTCAGGAGCCGGGCGGCGAGCACCGGGTCGGCCCCGACGACGCGTGCGACCTTCTCGGCCGAGGAGTTTTCATCGGCGAGGACGGCGCGGACCTTCTGCACGATTGCGGGAAATCCCGGAATATCCACGGCGCCGAGGGATAGCTCGGCGGCCAGTGCCTGGACGAATTGAAAGGCGTCCTTGCTGGTATCAGCGGCAATGTCTATTTCAAACTCAGACATGACCCCCACCCATCGATTGAGTGATGCTAGGCACCAAGCGCTCCCTGCAGTTCCTTGATCTCATCCTTCGATTCGAGAATGATTTTGCCGTAGGTGGTGACATCCACCGCCATGCGGTCGGCGGCCGCCACGCCCTGCATGTTCAGTTCAATGGATTCCGGGAACTCCTGGTAGCTGAACATCAGGTGCGCCACCGTGAGCACATCCGACATGTCGGGCGGGCCGCTGTGGCGGCGTTCCAGGTCCTCGTATTCACTCACGGCCAGGACGATGTCCTCGGCAATCTCCCAGTTCTCCAGCAGCGCCTTCGCGACGCTCACGTGCCAGTCACGGACGATGGTCTCGTAGACCGGCCGGTCGGCAAACAGCGCCGGGTGCTTGTGGGCGCGCGTCAGAATGTAGAGCTCTCCGACCCCGTGCAACAGGCCTGCCAGCAGTGCGGAATCGGGGTTGAGTTTGGTCACCCGCCGCGCCACTACGTTGGCCATGGCGGCGGTGCCCGAACAACGATGCCACAGTGCCTGCAGAGGCGCCTCGAGCCCCTTGAGCTCGTCGGCCTTCTTCATCTGCGCCATGGCAAAGGCGATGGCCGCGCTGCGCACCGTGTTCAGTCCCATGTGCTGGACCGCGTTGCGCAGGTCCTTGACCGGACGGCCGCTGCGGTTCATCGCCACCGAGTTCGCGACCTGCAGCAACCGGGCGGCGAGCGTCGGCTCTGAGCCGACCACACGTACCACCATGTCGAGGTTCACGTCATCGTCGGACAGCACCTTGCGGACCTTGACGGCGATGTCCGGAAAGCAGGGTAACTCGACCTTGCCCGAGGACAGTTCCTGAGCCAGGTACTGCACGAATTCAAAGGCAGCCTTGTTTGAGTTGCCCGATCCGGATTGAGCTGTCGTGCCTGTCATAGGTGGTCCTTGCGCATGTTTGAGCTGACCATATCAGGCCAGGCGGCTCGTGCGCGTGATGTCCATCGCAGCTACGAGACTCATCAGTTTGGCGGCCACGGCCGATACCGGCAGCACCAGTTGTGCCGCTCCCAGCGACACCGCTTCGCCCGGCATGCCCCAGACGACGCTGCTGGCCTCATCCTGGGCAATGGTCAGGCTGCCGGCGGTGCGCATCTGCAGCAGTCCCTGGGCACCGTCCCGGCCCATACCGGTCAGCAGCACGCCGATGGAGCGCGGGCCGGCCGCCTCGGCCACGGACTGGAACAGCACGTCCACCGAGGGCCGGTGGCGGTTCACGGCGGCGCTGTGATCCAGGCGGCACACATAGCGGGCACCGGAGCGCTCGACCCGCAGATGGCAGTCGCCGGGGGCCACATAGGCATGCCCCGCCAGTATCTGCTGGCCGTCAGCGGCCTCCTGGACCCGCAGCGCGCTGGTGTCGTTGAGGCGCCGGGCAAAGGCGGCGCTGAAAGCCTTCGGAATATGCTGGGTGATGAGTGTGCCGGGCGCATCTGCGGGCAGCCCGGCCAGCATCTCGCGGATGGCTTCCGTGCCGCCCGTGGAGGCGCCGACCGCGAGGATGACATCGGTGGTACTCACCTGAGCGGGCGGGCGCGCTGACTTGGGTGCCGTGACGGTCGCGGCCGCGCGCGTCGCACGTACGCCGATGCGCGCGGCCGCCTTGACCTTGGCGATCAGGTCGCCGGCGTAGTCGCGCAAGGTGGCGCCGAGATCAACATGCGGCTTGGGCAGGAAGTCGACTGCGCCCACGGCGAGCGCCTCGAGCGTCACTTCGGCACCACGCTCGGTCAGGGATGACACCATCACCACGGGCATGGGCCGCAGGCGCATGAGATTGCGCAGGAAGGTCAGGCCATCCATGCGCGGCATCTCCACGTCCAGCGTCAGTACGTCGGGATTGAGCCGCCGGATCATCTCGCGCGCCACATGCGCATCGCTGGCGCAGCCCACGACTTCGATGCCCGGATCGGCGCTGAGGATTTCGGTGATGATCTGGCGCGCATAGGCCGAATCATCGATGATCAGCACCCGCACTTTCGCCGGGGACGTACGCAGGTCCGTCACTTGAAGATCTCCACCGGGCTTTCGTTCGGATCCTCGCTCAGCTGCTCCAGGTAGTAGAGCTCGCGATCGGCAATACTGCGGTTCTCGATGGGCGGCAGTTTCATCACCCGCGCGCGACCGGTGGCCGGAAAATACACCAGCTTGCGCGGCTGAATGCCGCCCAGGTCCTGTGCCGCCAGGCGCATGCCTTCGGTTCGCACCCAGGAGTGGATGAAGGCAATATTGCGCGCGCCGATGTCGATCATCGGTTTGAGAATGCGACCGCCACCGAATACCTTCAATTCAAGGCGTGGACGCTGGGCGCCGTGGCGGGCGAGGTGGTTGATCAGGGACTCCATCGCAAAGCAGCCGTAGCGATTCATCTGACTGATGGGGGAGTCGGGGTGGGCGCCGCCGCCCTGGCCCCGTTCCGGCAGCATGAAGTGGTTCATGCCACCCAGGCCGGTTTCCGGATCACGGATGCAGGCGGAAATGCAGGACCCCAGAACGGTGATGATGGCTTCGTCATGGCGCGTGACATAGCACTCGCCGGGCAGCAGCTTCACGGTCCAGCGCCCGGTGTCGCGCTCCCAGAAGCGCGGGGCATCGGCGAAGCCGGGCAGCCCTTCGAAACTTGCGGAACCCGGGGGCGGCGAGGTGTTTTGATCAGTCACGTTCATCATGGTCAGCGGCGCAGGTAGGTGGTTCGGCCAATGGACTCATAGTCATCGCTGACGCTGAGCAGACTCTCGGAGTGTCCGAGGTAAAGCAGGTCGCCCGGACGCTGCAGGGGCGCGATCCTGGCAAACAGGTCCCGCTGCGTGTCCTTGTCGAAATAGATCACCGTGTTGCGACAGAACACAACGTCCAGGGGACCGGACATCGGCAGGGTCTGCATGAGGTTCAGTTGCTTGAAGGTCACGAGGCTGCGAACTTCGGGGCGCACGACGTAGACGGTTTGGTCCCGCTGCTTGTGCTCGGTGAAAAAGCGCCGCAGGCGCCCGTCCGACAGTCCCTTGACCCGATCGGGCAGGTAGTGCCCGGTCGCGGCGGTGGCCATCATGTCCGAGTCCAGGTCGGTCGCCAGAATCCGCACGTTCCAGTTCTGGGCCTCGGGCAGCGCTTCGAGCACGGTCATGGCGATCGAATACGCTTCCTCGCCGCTGGAGCAGCCGGCGGACCAGATTCGCAGGCGGCGCTCGCCGGCGCGGTCGCGAAAGGCGGGCAGCACCTGGTCGCGCAGATGTTCGAAATGATGCGGTTCGCGGAAAAAGGCCGTCAGGTTGGTCGTGATGGCATTGCACATGCGGACCTGTTCGAGCGAATCTCCCGCCACGATGCGCCGGTATTCGCGAAAGGTGCGGATGCCAAGCGCCCGCAGCCGCACCGCCAGCCGGCCATACACCAGCTCGCGTTTCTGCCGCGTCAGATTGATGCCGGTCAGCGCCTTCACCTGGACCCTGATGGCCTCGAAGTCCTGGTCATCAAAGGCGAATTCGCGCAGCCGCGCGCTGCTGTCGGAGGCACGCTGCCTGTCATTCCCATCCGCCGCAAGCGGCGCGGCGCTGGTTACTCGCACATCCGGGCTCGCCATGTCATTTCCTCAGGTATGCCGGGCCTTGAAACGGCGGACCTGCTCATTGAATTTGGCAACCATGATTTCAAGCTGATTCAGGGCCATGGTGCGCCGAACCATCTGCGCATCGTTGGTGATGTGATTCTGCCGCTGCTCGAAATCCAGGCACTTGGTGTACTCGTCCACATCCTCGTTGTATTGCTTGAAGGTACGCATGGCGGCGAGCATTTCCTGCTGATTGGCCGAATCGCCATCCGGAATGTGGTTGGGCGGGGCCGGCAGCAGGCAATCGGCATGGGCGCTCGCCGAGTACAGCAGCGTTGCGGCCAGCAGCGCGGGCACCAGGAGGATCAGACGACGCAACATCGCGGTACTTCCGTGTCAGTTCAGCAGCTGGGCGACGGCTTCGATCAGCCGCTGCGGATTGAATGGCTTGACCACCCAGGCGGTGGCACCGGCTTCGCGGCCGGAGCGTTTGACCTCCGCGGTCGCTTCCGTCGTCAGCGCAATCATCGGTATGGTGCGGTACGCCGGCAGCTGGCGCAGATTGCGGGTCAGCGTCAGGCCATCCATGACCGGCATATTCACGTCCGTGATCACCATGTCGAAGACCTGGGTGGCCGCGATGCGCAGCGCCTCCTCGCCATTGGCGGCCTGAGTGACCACGTGACCGGCGTCGACCAAAGTGGCCTTGACCATCTGGCGCATCACGGGCGAATCATCCACTGTCAGAATGCGGGCCATGATCGGCTCCTGTGCCTGGGCACGTCGGTGTAGTAGGGCAAGCTGTTCATCAGAATTCCTTCCAATCCATATCGTCGTCGACAACCTTGGCGAAGCGCGGGGCGGCCGTGGCTGCGGCGGCCCGCGCCGCGGGCCGCGCGTTCCAGGGGCGGTCCGAAGC